>NZ_FRFF01000021.1 GCF_900143625.1 Nocardiopsis sp. JB363 | reverse complement strand
CCCCCACTGAGGACCCTGACCAATTGTGGCCATGGGAACCGATGACGAATGGAACCCCAGCTCATGTGGGACATGGGTTCCAGACTCGCGGGGATGAGGGCGGGCAGCATGATCACAAAGGGTGCGCGGGTGATAACTTGAACCGCGTCCCCTTTTGTTGGTTATGACTGAGGAACTATCCCTATGTCTCTGCACGAGGTGGGTGTCAACGTTCATGACGCCTATGGAGCGGGTGCCTCGGCCGAAGAGTACGCGTCAGCGTTCAATGGTCTGCACGACGACTTCAACGATGTCCTTTCTTCGGCTTCGGCCGCCTGCGCCGACGATCCGAAGGTCGGTGGTTGGTCGGATTACGGGGAAGAGCAGGCCGAGGCTATAGCCAGAGTCGAGAACCACGGTATTTCGCTGGCGGAAAATGTCCAAGGCGGCGCGTCCGAAACGGCTAATGTCGATTCCCAGGCATCAGAAGTATACAATTCCACGGACGTGCCGATGGCACGACCGGTCAACATCAAATAGCCCCCTCTTTCGCCACCGTCTCTTTGAATCCAAGGAAGACCTGTGTATTTTTCCCCCACACCTTGCGAAATCGATACCGGAAAACTCGACCAAGCTGCTGACGATATGCTTGAGATCGTGGGCCGGATCACCGGGAAAAGTGGAGATCTGGAGTCACTCTTCACAGCTGCCGCACTAGAGTTCTCTGATCTGATCGCCGAGAACCTCCAGTCCACCGCGAATGAAAACCATTCGGCGTGGACCTCTGCCTTGACCACCTGCTGGCACGTTTGGGGGGTGGTGACCAAGTGGAGTGGTGACGTCGAGCGCTATAAGGCCAGGATCGCTTCCCTCCAAGAAGAATGGGATGCGGCAGTTGGTAACAACTTCGGTTTTCCAGAGGATGATGCCGGTGGGATTGAAGCGCGTAGAGCATTAGCAGGAGCCCTCAACGATCGAGCACAAGGTCATTGGGAAACTCTAGAAGGAGAAGCAGAGGATAACTCTGACAACTTGAAGGGTGGTCCCACAGTATCCAACCTTCGTGAACTGGTTGACTCCGGAGTCCTAGGATTCGCGGCCTATAACTCTACCCGGCAGATCATGTACTACCCGTCCACGTTCGATACCGGAACGAGAGACGCTGAGAACATGGCCGATTATCTGACTGGCGAAAAGGAGTTGGATGACGAATACTATCGCCTCTTGGAGCAATTGGCGGCGCTCACTGCTCTCGCTGCAGAAGCAAAACGCAATGGTGAGCATCCGCGGGGATATGAACTCGAGTATTTGGAGGAATTCTACGCGTCCCTAGAAGAGGAGGTTGAGGGTGGGGTTGTCGAACTTCCTGGGCAGTTCGATGATGAGAATCTGAGTGACGAGCAAAGAGAGCAAGCTCTCGGCACTTTGGGTGACGGTCTGCTGGTGCTCTCCGATGAGGCTGTCGGAGGTGGGTACGATTCCGTCCCTGCAAGTATCCAATATGTTCTTGAGGGTCCGGATTTCAGTACCGATCAATCTGGGCGCGGTGCCCTAAATATTCTCCAGAATTGGCGGGACCAGGCCGAGGGGCTGGGTGAGTTGCTTGTTCATTCTGATGAAACATTGGAGGGTGGGGCAGAGTTCTCCGCTCGTGTGATCGATACCGTTTCAAGAGAAGTGGATCGTATTAGTAATCTTGCGACCAGCCACACGCAGGATGACAATGATATGTCCATACTTCTTGATGTGGCTACACGCAATGATGATGCGAACTATGCACTCCTCACAGGAGAGTATCCCGAAGGCGTAGATGTTGATCTTCCTTGGGAAGGATCATCCGCGGATAGCAGAAGGGAAAAGGCACTGGAGCACCTTTACACCCATGAATGGGGGGACGATGGGGCGGCGGTCCGTAAAATCACCGATTGGATAGCAGATGGCCCTGCGGCCGGTGATGATGACACCGAAGGTGAGCATCGTGAGACAGCCCTGATGGCCTTGATGGAACTTATGGTGGACAGTGAATTCGAAGATTCTTTGTTCAACACGGGAAGCCACGTAGACGATGGCGATGTCACTTGGCATAATGTTTCGGCCAGTCATCTGAATTCAGAATTGGCAGATAGTTTCGCCGATATATTCATCGCCTTCCAGGATGATTTCGCCAATACTGATGGGATTCCAGGTAACGTTGAAATAGGTTTAGGTGAGGGGATCGAAATTACTGATGAAGCTCGGATGGCTTTTACTCGGTTCGCGGTGGGAGATCCTGATGCGGCGGCCAAGATATACGGAGAATCTCTGCTCACCACGGCTGAAGCTATGGAGGAGTATGCAACCAACACCGGAGAGAGGACACACGGACCGGCTCACTCTGCTGCGAGTCTCCAGGCGCTAGTTGAGGTTGCTTTGTTGAACGAGAGCACAATGCGTGAGGCGAATGACCAGGAGTTTGCCGAATATCGAAACAAGGTAAACACTGCCGCTATCAACCTTATTGGCGGCGCCGCCGGCGATAAGGGAGCCTCCGGATTGATCGTGGAGATCGGCAAGGCTATTGCGGGTGAGGCGTTTGCGGTCTCTGACGAGTCAGGGAAACCCCATGTGGGAGTGAACGGTGAGTGGGTGGAATCCGAACGTATGATGGGGTACGCCCTTGGTGTTGCGGCGGAGCAGGATCCAGAGCTCATGGCAGTGCTCGAAGAAGAGGGTATTGCGAAGAAGGATGGGTCCGGAGATATTTATGTCCCTCCTGACCATGTTGATTGGGAGATTTCTGGATCTGAAAGTGCTCTTTCCGACCATTATCATCGAATCGATGAAAGAGATTGGCCCGACGGTGAAAGTGACACTAGAGACGCCGTTGAGGATTTTATTGGCGCCTTTGATCGCACGGCGTCGAAGTGGGAAAAGCATATCGTGGATGAATCTGGAGAAAAGGTGAATGGGGAAGATGAATAAACCTTCCTGGCATCGCCTTTGCGGGCGCCCTGGGCGACTTATATTGCATCACGCCTCTTTCCTGGTTGTATTGGCCATTGTGTGCGGCTGTTCTGTTCTTGGTCCCTCCCACAGTATCCATGAGCCGGGGCGGTCTCCAGAGTTCAGGGATTCGATTAGTGAGGTCGCCTGGACCTGGGAGCCTCCCCGGGGTGTAGATGGTCTGGTCGTCCGCAGCATAGATCAGGGAGTCGTGGTTCTTTTCGAGACTGGTGCCGTCGCTCTATCCGGTGAAACGGGCGAGGAGCTCTGGTCTTACCATGATCGAAGCCGGGAGTTCATTGGAAATGTCGCGAGTGGGGGTGAGTATGTCGTCCTTTACGACCAAGAGGAGTCACAGGTAGTGCTCTTTGAGAGCGATACGGGGAGGATTGCATATGAGTACACGCAAGAATTGACGGGTATCGATTATACCCATGATTCTTCTTTCGGCCATTTGCGTCCTGCCATGGCCGGCATCACCGATGACACCTGGATTGTTCGTTGGGAGGACTCGGCCAGCTCTTATGACCTGTCAACCGGGGAACGACTGTGGTCCGTGTCGAACGTGCCGAACTGTTCCGATGTGGGTCAGGTGGATGACTTGACGGTGAGGAAGGATGTTGTGGTGGCGGCCACCACCTGCTTCGAACATCCTGAGGACGAGGAGACCGTGGCCTGGACAGTGGGATGGGATTTCACATCGGAGCTGGTAGGGCTTTCCCCCGAGACGGGTGAGGAGCTCTGGCGCGTCGAACACACCATCGGGCGGATGCCCATCGACTCCCTGGAGCGCACCATCAGTTCACGTCCAGGTGGGCTCATATATGTCAATTACCCCGAATCCCATGATCTGGGAATTTCCCTGCTCGATATCGATACGGGAGAGGTGAGATATTCGGATGCGCAGAGCCTTCTGTGGACCTCTCGGGATGGTTCCCGTTTGGGTCTGTGGGACACCGAGACCGGTGAGTACCGGGTCCAGGACCGCTCGGGCAGTGTCGAGCGCACTCTGGAGCGCGACGGAGTTTCCATGAGCGAGGACATGGTCGTCGATGGGCACAAGGTCGGGCTGGAGGACGGAGTGCTCTACCTGAACGAATGGACGGAGGACGCCTCCGCTTCCGAGGGGTTCGGACGATTCGACGGGTTCGACGGGGACTCCACCTTCGTGTGGGACAAGGCGGAGGAGCTGAGCGTGCACGAGGCGCTGGACGTTCCCGGAGCGGTGGCCGTCTCCTACACGGCCGACGGCGAACCGGGTGTCATGGGACTCAGGTGAGGGGGAACGGGGCCGTGACACGGGCGCGGGCCAATAGGATTGTGCTGATCACCCGTCCGCCGAAGAAACGGTTCTCAACTGATGACCGCCATCACCCGCGATGAGGTCGCGCACCTCGCCCGGTTGTCACGGTTGGCGCTCGACGAGAGCGAGTACGACACGCTCGCTGCCCAGCTCGGTGACATCCTCACCGCGATGGCCAAGGTGCAGGAGGTCGCCAAGGGCGACATCCCGCCGAGCTCGCACGCCATGCCGCTGACCAACGTCTACCGCCCCGACGAGGCCAGGCCCGGCCTCACCCCCGAGCAGGCCCTGGCCGGCGCCCCCGCGGTGGAAGACCAGCGATTCCGGGTCCCGCGGATCCTTGGGGAGGAAGAGTAGATGAGCGACGTCATTCGTCTCAGTGCCGCCGAACTCGGCGTGGCCATCAAGGCGGGCGAGGTCTCCTCGGTGGAGGCCACCACCGCCTACCTCGACCGGATCGAGAAGGTCGACGGCGACATCGGCGCCTTCCTGCACGTGGGCCGTGAAGCCGCGCTGGAGCAGGCTCGCGCGGTGGACGCCAAGCGTGCCGAGGGCGCCGAACTCGGTCCCCTGGCCGGGGTGCCGGTCGCGCACAAGGACGTGTTCACCACCAAGGACATGCCCACCACCGCTGCCTCCAAGATGCTGGAGGGTTGGCAGCCGCCTTACGACGCCACGGTCACCGCGCGCCTGCGCGAGGCCGGGATGGTCATCCTGGGCAAGACCAACATGGACGAGTTCGCGATGGGCTCCTCCACGGAGAACTCCGCCTACCAGCTCACCCGCAACCCGTGGGACACCGACCGCATCCCGGGCGGTTCCTCCGGTGGTTCCTCCGCCGCGGTCGCCGCGTTCGAGGCCCCCCTGGCCACCGGAACCGACACCGGTGGTTCCATCCGCGAACCCGCCGCCCTGTGCGGTCTGGTCGGGGTCAAGCCGACCTACGGTGGCTCCTCCCGTTACGGGATGATCGCCTTCGCCTCCTCCCTGGACACCGCCGGCCCCTTCGCGCGCAACGTGTTGGACGCGGCCCTGCTCCACGAGGCCTTCTCCGGCCACGACCCGCGCGACTCCACTTCCGTGGACGCGCCCGTGCCCCCGGTCGTGGAAGCGGCCAGGTCCGGAGAGATCCAGGGCATGACGATCGGTGTGGTCAAGGAACTCGACCACAAGGAGAGCACCCAGAACGGTGTGCACCAGCGCTTCCGCGAGACCGTGGAGACGCTGGAGTCCCTGGGCGCCAAGGTCGTCGAGGTGTCCTGCCCCAGCTTCGACGCCGCGCTGAGCGCCTACTACCTCATCGCGCCCAGCGAGGCCTCCTCCAACCTGGCCCGCTTCGACGCCATGCGGTACGGCCTGCGGGTGGGCGACGACGGTACGCGCAGTGCCGAGGAGGTCATGTCGCTGACCCGGGCCCAGGGCTTCGGTCCGGAGGTCAAGCGCCGGATCATGCTCGGCACCTACGCGCTTTCCAGCGGCTACTACGACGCCTTCTACGGCAGCGCACAGCAGGTCCGCACGCTCATCAAGCGCGACTTCGAGGCCGCCTTCGAGAAGGTGGACGTGCTGGTATCGCCGACCACGCCCACCACGGCGTTCCCGATCGGTGAGCGCTCCGAGGACCCGATGGCGATGTACCTGGCCGACCTGTGCACGATCCCGTCCAACCTGGCCGGGAACGCGTCGCTGTCGGTGCCGTGCGGCCTGGCCCCGGAGGACGGCCTGCCGGTCGGCTTCCAGATCATGGCGCCGCCGCTGGCCGACGACCGCACCTACCGGGTCGCGGCCGCCGTCGAGCGCGCCCTGACCGAGCGGGACGGTTCCCTGATCGCCCGCAGCCCCTACGCGGTCGCGTAACGAAGACCCGAGCAAGAGGGCCCGGCGCCCGGTCGGGCAGACCAGGGCCCCGCACCGTTCAACGGTGCGGGGCCCTCGTCGTGTGCCGAACGAGTACGACCTACTCGCCTGTTCGTGCCCTGCGGCGGCGGGTCAGGTACACGGCGGCCGCGCCACCGGCGATCGCGACCAACGCCGCCGCGACCAGGGAGATCACGGCGTTGCCGGTGAAGGCCAGACCGCCGTCGGTGGGTGCGGCGGCCTGGTCGGCGACCGGCGACGGGCTGGGGTCGACGGTGGACTCCACCTCCGGCGGGGTGCCGCCCGCGGAGTCCCACGCGATCGTGGCGGTCTCACCGATGACGATCTCGCTGTCCTCGGCGGAGATGAGGGTCTGGGTGGGCTCATCGGAGTCCTCGCCCTTGAACAGGCGGCCGGTCTCCACCGCCGCCGTGGTCTCCAGAACCAACGTGGCCTCGCCGGCGCTGGTGTCCGCCGGCACGGAGAACGCCACCACGTCCCCGTCGACGACCTCCTCGACCGTGTCGCCGCTGTCGGCGTCCACGACCTCGACCCCTTCGGGGCCCTCCACGGTCACCGGGATGCTCTCGCCGCTGGTCTCCACCGTGAACTCGCCGATGGTGTCCCCGGCCAGACCGGAGTCCACGTCGGGGCTGATGGTGAGGGGCGAGGCCGGTTCGTTCGGCAGCTCCTCGGCGCTCTCGGTCAGGTGGTGGTACAGGTGCGTGACGTTGCCGGCGTTGACGTTCGTGTCCAGCTCGGGGCCTTGCTCGACCCGGTCCAGGTCCACGCTGTTGCTGAAGTGCCAGATGGCCGCCTGGGTGGCGGTGACCGCCTCGGACTCGGTGAGTCGGGCCATCTCCGCTTCCTCTTGGAGGTCCGCGACGTCCACCACCGGATAGGAGTTCTTCAGGATCCAGTGCACCTTGCCGGGGTCGGCGAAGTCGCCCTGCCCCGGGTAGTTCTCCCACTGGTCCTCGCGGTACCAGGCGTCCTCGACCAGTCCGGTGCGCACGTCGATGCAGTAGGTGGTGAGCCGCTGGTCGCTCTCCTCCAGGTGGACGTCGAAGGTCGCGGTGGTGGTGTAGGGCTCGCCCGCCATGGTGACGGCGTGCCCGTGTTCGACGACGCCGGTGTACTGCCCCTCGACCGAGCCGCGGTAGGGGGCGGGCTCGGCGGAGGCGGAGCCGGTCATGGAGAGGGGGACGAGAGGCAGGGCGAGAGCGAGGAGAACGGAGGATGCGCGGCGGAACACGTGCGTCACTTCTCTTCCTGGGAGGGGGCGGAGAGAGGCTTTCACACAGCGTCACACAGGACAACGGATCCATCACGAACTGGCCGGTATCAGCCATGCGGACAACCACGGGTACACCACAGGGGTCCGCCCCCGTGACGTGCACGGGAACGGACCCCTGTCGACTTCGGGCCGTAGGCCCTACCTAAAACCTTTAGGCGTCGGCGTCCTCACCGGTGTCACCGGCGTTCGCCTTGCGCTTGCGGCTCAGGTAGATGGCGCCACCACCGGCGCCCAGGGCGGCGACGCCCGCGGCGACCAGGCCGGCCAGCGCGCCACCGGTCACCGGCAGCGTGGGCTCGTCGTCCTTGCCGGGGGCGGGCTTGTCGTCCTCTTCCGGCTCGTCGGTCTCCTCCGGGGTCGGCTTCGGCTCCGGCTCGTCGGTCTCCTCCGGGGTCGGCTCCGGCTCGGGCTCCGGCTCCGGCTCGGGCTCGGGCTGGTCGACCGCGGCCCACTCGACACCGGCACCGGCCTGGACGGAGGTCTCGGTGTCCTGGGCGGTGATCAGGGTCTGGGTCGCCTTGTGGGCGTCCTCACCCTTGAAGAGACGGCCACGCTGGATGGTGGAGGTGGTCTCCAGGGAGAAGGAGGCGCTGCCGTCCTCGGCGTCCTCGGGGACGGAGAAGCCGACCTTGTCGCCGTTGTCGACGGTGGTGACGGCCTCGCCGGTCTCGATGTCGACCAGCTCGACGCCCTCGGGGGCGTCCAGGGTGACCTGGATCTCCGAAGCGGTGGTGGAGACCTCGAACTCACCGACGGTCTCGCCGGCGTTGCCGGTGGCCGAGTCCGGGGTGACGCTCAGGGACGCCGGCGTCTGGGCCAGCTCCTCGGCGTTCTCGATCAGGTACTCGTAGACGGCCTTCACGGCCGGCTTGTTGCGCTTGTCCAGGGTGGCGCCGTTGCTGAAGTGCCAGATGGCGGCCTGGGTGGCGCCCAGCGCTTCCTCGTCACTGACCCGGACGTCGGTGCCGGCGGCGGAGGCCAGGTCCGCGCCGGACAGGGCCGGGTAGCCGTTCTGGAGGATCCAGAGGACCTTGCCGGGTTCGGAGCTGGCGAAGTCGCCCTGACCAGGGTAGTTGGCCCAGTCGTCCTCGTTGTACCAGGCGCCGGAACGGATACCCGTCTCGATGTCGATGCAGTAGGTGATGAGCTCACCGCCGGCCTCGATGTCGAGGTTGAACAGGTTGGTGCCGATGGTGCGCCCGTCCATGTGGACGGTGGTACCGGACTGGTGGCTGCCGGCGTGCTGGGCACGAACCACGTCGCCGTTGTCGGCGGCGGCGGGAGCCGCCAGGCCGAGGGCGAGGAACGCGGCGGCGGAGGCCGCGACACCCGCGCGGGAGAGGGCGCGGGGAGTGGGGGAGAGCTTCAAGTCGTGTCCTGTCGCTAGGTGCTGTGCCACGTGAATACGACAGCGGGGAGGGAGGGAAAGCGGTGCCCGAGTGGGCGGAGAGGATTTGGGCTCGGCTGAACCCCGTGACACAACAGTACCGATTTGTTTGTTCCTGTCCGATAATACCGAAGGGGCCCGTCCTTTGGAACGGGCCCCTCCTGCCTACCGACTGGTAGGGATGCGTCGGCGGTTAGGCGTCGGCGTCCTCACCGCTGTCACCGGCGTCGGCCTTGCGCTTGCGGCTCAGGTAGATGGCGCCACCACCGGCGCCCAGAGCGGCGACGCCCGCGGCGACCAGGCCGGCCAGCGCGCCACCGGTCACCGGCAGCGTGGGCTCGTCCTCCTTGCCGGGGGCGGGCTTGTCGTCCTCTTCCGGCTCCTCGGTCGGGGTCGGCTCCGGCTCGTCGCTCTCCTCGGGCTCCGGCTCCGGCTCGGGCTCCGGCTCGGGGGTGGGCTCGTCGCCCGCGACCCAGTTGGCGGAGGCCGAAGCGGTGACCGAGGTCTCGTCACCGTCGACGGTGATCAGCGTCTGCGTGGGGACGCTGGCGGACTTGCCCTGGAACAGGCGGCCGGTCTCCACGGAGGAGGTCGCCTCCAGGGAGAAGGAGGCCTCGCCCGGCTCGGTGCCCTCGGGCACGGCGAAGCCGACCTTGTCGCCGTTGTCGACGGTGGTGACGGCCTCGTCGGTCTCGACGTCGACCAGCTCGACGCCCTCGGGGGCGTCCAGGGTAACCGGGATCTCCGCCGAGTTGGTGGAGATCTCGAACTCGCCGACGGTCGAACCGGCGGTGCCCTCGGCCGAGTTCGGGGTGATGCTCAGCGCGGCGCCGGGCTCTTCCTCGATGCTCTCGGCGTTCGCGGTCAGGTACTCGTAGACGGCGACGACGCTCTCGCTGTTGCCCTCGGAGAGCTCCATGTCGTTGCTGAAGTGCCAGATGGCGGCCTGGGTGGCGGCGAGGGCGTCCTCGTTGCTCAGACCCTCGACACCGGCGGCCTCACCGAGGGCGGCGGCGTCGGTGTTCGGGTAGGCGTTCTGCAGGATCCACAGGACCTTGCCGGGCTCGGCGAACTCGCCCTTGCCCGGGTAGTCGGCCCAGTCGTCCTCCTTGTACTCGGCCTGACCGACGATGTTGGTCCGGAAGTCGATGCAGTACATCGTCAGGGTGCTGCCGTCGGTCAGTTGCAGGTTGAACAGGCTGGTCGGGACCGAGCTGCCGCCCATGTGGACCTTGGGGCCGCTCTCGGCGTTGCCGACGTAGGTGCCCTCGGCGGAACCTTCGTAGGTCTCGACCTCGTCGGCGGCCGCGGGGGCGGCCAGGCCGAAGGCCAGGAAGGCGGCCGCTGAGGCCGCCAGACCGGCGCGGCCGGCGATGCGGGGGAGGGAGAAGTTACTCAAGTTGTTTCCCGGTGTCTTATTAGGGGTGAACCGGATCATCCGCCGGTGCGGAAGTGAATGGCTGCCACGGTCGGGGTCAGGGGGCGTGGAGCCATTGGGGGGAGCGATCTCTCCGAGGGGGCCGTCAGACGCGGGAGCGGGCCGCGTTAGCCCTGGGTCGCCGATCGCCCGGCCGATACTAGCGAGACGGTTCGTGCTTTCCAACCCGGTTCGCGAAAAATGTGGCCGATTACGGGCAAGTCCAAATCTGAGCAGGACAGACCCGGATTATGGCGTGATGTTATAGATCGAGGTCGGTGGGGTGGGGCCGTTCCGGGTGCCTAATTCCGACGCTTACGGCCCAAGACCAGGATGAGCAGGCCGGATACCACCAGGGCACCCGCGATGACCAGGAGTCCTGACAGCCAGGTGCCGGTGAGAGCCAAACCGGACCCTTGGTTTCGGTCTTCGCTTTTCGGGACCTCTGTCACAACTTCCGGTTCGTCCGCGGGTTCCTCGGCGGGCGCGGTCGTCGGCTCCGGTTCGGAGGTCGCCGGCTCGTCCTCGGTGCCGGCCTCGGCGGTCTCCTCGGCGTGCCAGGTCACCGTCGCGGTGGTGGAACTGATGGCGGTGCCCGGTTCCGCGGTGATGAGCGGCTGGGTGCGCACCCCTTCGCGGCCGGTGAAAAGACGTCCCTCCGGGAGGGGCACACCCGCCCCGCGCGCGTGCAGGGTGGCCACCCCGGCCGGCACCGACGGGTCCACGGCGAGGTAGACCTCGTCGCCGTCGGAGATACGCGAGACCTCCCGGCCCTCGGCGTCCACCAGCCACGACGCGGGCGCGCCGCGCACCGACACCCGCACCGGAACCTCACCCGAGCTGGCCACCGTCAACGGGCCCAGGGGCCCTTCGGGCGCGACCGTCTCCACATGGGAGGGAGAGAGCTCCAACGACCGTGCGGTCGTGCCGCCCTCGGCGGCGGCGCTGCCCTGGACCAGGTATTCGAACAGGTGCAGGAGCTCCTCGGAGTTGCCCTCCGGGCTCGGGTCGACCTCGTCCAACACGTGCCACAGGGCCGCCTGGGTGGCGGCGATCGCCGTGTGCTCCTCCAACACCGGCAGTCCCGACACCGACGCCAACGACGTCAACGGCAGGTTCGGGTAGGAGTGACGCACGATCCAGTTCGCGCGGTCGGCCGGGTCCGTGGCCCAAGTCGTGTCCGTCCACTCCGGGCGGTCGGCCCACGCCGACTCGACGTAGGCGGTGCGCGGACGCACCTCCTCGTCCGCCATCATCGCGTAGGCGCGGACGGAGTCCTCATCGGCCACACGCAGACTGAACAGGGCCGTCTCCAGTTCCTGCCCGTCTTCGAGCAGGACCGGGGCACCCGCCATGGGGTCGCGGTCCACGCGGGAGAAGTCGTCCGCGTGGACGGGTGAAGTGGAAAGGGTGCCGATCAGTGCGGTCGCGCTCAGCAACGCGGCGCACCGACGCAGGATGCCGGACATGCTCAGGCTCTCCCGTACGGAGGGCGGTTGGGGCGACCCTGCCCCGACCGGCGAATTCGTGTTCCCGGGCAACCAAGACTAACGGTCCGGTACCCTGAGTGACGGTAGATCTCCTCGTTAGCGGCCCAATCGTGCGCTCGCTGTGACATCCGTCGGTGGCACAAGGATCGGGAACGGGCACAGAGGGCCTCGCGACCTCGGTAGGCTGACCTGGAAGGTATGTCCTCTACTGAAACGGGTTTGCGGCGATGGCCCACGCGGTAACTCCTAGCTTCGAGCAGGCACTGACCAAGTACGAACCTGTGCTCGGCCTGGAGACCCACATCGAACTGGGCACCGCCTCCAAGATGTTCTGCTCATGCCCGACCGCGTTCGGTGCCGAGCCCAACACCCAGGTGTGCCCGGTGTGTCTGGCCTTCCCCGGTTCGTTGCCGGTGGTCAACGAGAAGGCGGTGGAAGGCGCGATCCGTCTGGGGCTGGCACTCAACTGCTCCGTCGCCCCGTGGGGCCGGTTCGCGCGGAAGAACTACTTCTATCCGGACATGCCGAAGAACTTCCAGATCTCCCAGTACGACGAGCCGATCTGCGTCGACGGGCACCTGGACGTCACCGTCGACACCCCCGACGGCCCGCGCGACTTCCGCATCGAGGTCGAGCGCGTGCACATGGAGGAGGACACCGGCAAGTCCACCCACGTGGGTGGTTCCACCGGTCGGATCCATGGCGCCAGCCACTCCAACGTGGACTACAACCGCGCCGGCATTCCGCTGCTGGAGATCGTCACCAAGCCCATCCCCGGCACCGGTGAGCTCGCTCCGCTGGTCGCCCGCGCCTACGCCGCGGAGCTGCGCGACCTGGTCCGCTCCCTCGGCATCTCGGACGTGCGCATGGAGGAGGGCTCCATGCGTTGCGACGTGAACGTGTCCATCAACGAGATCGGCGCCTCGGAGTGGGGCACCCGCAGCGAGACCAAGAACGTCAACTCGCTGCGTTCGGTGGAACGTGCCGTGAGTTCGGAGATCGAGCGTCAGGCCGGCGTGCTCGACGACGGGGGGCGCGTGGTCCAGGAGACCCGCCACTTCCAGGAGCACCTCGGCCGCAGCACCTCGGGCCGCTCCAAGGAGGAGGCCCAGGACTACCGTTACTTCCCGGACCCCGACCTGGTCCCGGTCGCTCCGTCGAAGGAGTGGATCGAGGAGCTGCGCGCCACCCTGCCGGAGCTGCCCGCGGCCCAGCGCGCCCGGATCACGACCGAGTGGAAGCTCACCGACACCGAGCTGCGCGACCTGGTCAACGCCGACGCCATCGTCCTGGTGGAGGCCACCGTCGCCGAGGGAGCTCCCTCGGCGGAGGCCCGCAAGCTGTGGCTGAACGAGCTCTCGCGCCGTGCCACCGAGCAGGAGGTGGAGTTGGGCGCGCTGCCCATCACCCCCGCTCAGGTCGCCCGGATCATCGCGCTGGTCGCCGAGGGCACGCTCACCAACAAGCTCGCCCGCCAGGTGGTCGAGGGTGTGCTGGCCGGTGAGGGCGAGCCCGACGCCGTGGTCGAGGCCCGTGGCCTCAAGGTCGTCAGCGACGACGGTGCGCTCGGTGCGGCCGTCGACGAGGCGATCGCCGCCAACCCCGACGCGGCCGACAAGGTGCGCGGCGGCAAGGTCGCCGCGGCCGGCGCCCTGGTCGGTGCGGTCATGAAGGCCACCCGTGGCCAGGCCGACGCCGGACGGGCCCGCGAACTCATCCTGGAGAAGCTCTCCGGCTGAGCCATGGCTCAGCCGGGGTCTTCCAGGCTCCGTACGGCGTCGTGGGGCAGAAGACGGCCCCGCGACGCCGGTGCCTTTTCAGGAGCTGGGAAAACCTGAAACCGAGATGACGGGGAGTAGTCGCTTCGTCGCCATCTCTCAGCCGGTCCTCAATCGCCGTGTGACCTTGGTTGCGTAGGGTGTTCCCGCATGGGGGTGCGTGCGGTCCACCGCGTCCTGAGTCGAGTAATACACGAGGTGGGTGCTCCATGTCCGAGGAGAGAGCCAGGCGTAGGGGAGGCACCTGATGGGCCTCAAAGCACGCCGGCTTGCCGTGTTCGGTTTGGGCGCGCTCTTCCTCCTCTACCTCCTGGGAACGTTGATTCCGGCGGGGGAGAACACACTGGCGGCAACCCTGGGCGAGTGGCCCGGGGCCGTGGTCGCCGGCGCCGCGGGGGCGTCCCTGCTGCTGGCCTCCAAGCGGTGGGCTCGGACCGGGGCCGACCGGGAGGCGCACGTCGACGGGGCGGACGGCCCGGCCGCGCTGCGATTCCTCGGATTCGCGGCCCTGAGCTGGTGCGCGGGCGCGTTGACCCACGCCATCACCCGGACGTTCAGCGCGGGTTCGGTCTTCTCCCTCACCCTCGGGGACCTGTTCGCCTTGGCGGCGCTGCCGCTCTTCGTGATCGGGTTCACAAAATTCGCGCCTTGGCCCGGTGGGCTGCGCACGGCCATCCGGCACATCACCGACAGTTACGTGTGCGCCGCCGCGGTGTTCTCCGTGGTGTGGCTCCTGCTGTTCTCCCCGCTGTACGAGGAGCTGGGCGAGGGCGCGGGGCTGCTCGGGTTCGCGTTGGTGTACCCGGTGGCCGACATCGTGGTGTTGTGCCTGCTCATACCGCTGGTGTTCATGTCGCCGCACAGCACTCGGCGCGCGGTACTGGTCGCGACGGGCGCGCTCATCGCCATCGCCGCCTCCGACATGATCGGCGCGGTCACCCGTCTCACCGGTCCGCCGGTGGCCGGGGGGATCGATCAGCCGGTGCGGTTCCTCGGCTTCGCCCTACTCGGCGCGCTTCCGTGGCTGGTGGAGCATCGGCCCGGCGCCGATCCGCGTCGGATCACCGGACGCGGGCTGTACCGGTTCGCCCCCGAATTCGCCGCCCTGGGCGCGGTCCTGGTCGCCACCGCCGCGCTCACCGTGGGATCGCTGCGCCTGTCCGATGTGGCGGCGGTACTGCCGATCGCCGCGGGCACCGCCGTGGTCGTGCTGGTGGTCCGCGTGCTGGGGATGCTGGAGGAGAACGCCACCCTCAGCCGGATGGTCCGCAACCGCGAGGGCCACTTCAACGAACTGGCCCGCAACAGCGGCGACGTCATCCTGGTGCTGGACCGCGACGGCGGGGTGTTCTACGTCAGTCCGGGGACGGCCGAGGCGTTCGGCTACCGGCTGGACGACGTGCTCGCCGCGCCCGTGACCACACTCATCCACCCCGAGGACCTGTCGCGCACCAACGCCGTCTTCGACCTGTTCGGTCAACGCAGCGGACAGGGGGTGCACCTGCGACTGCGGGTGCGGGCCGCCGACGGGACCTGGCGGCACACCGAGTCCACGGTCTCCCTGTACGAACAGCCGGGTGAACCCGACCGGCTGCTGGTGACCACCCGCGACATCAGCGCCCAGGTGGCCCTACAGGACCAGGTGGAGCACCTGACCTTCCACGACGGGGTGACGGGTCTGCCCAACCGGTCCTACCTGGAGGAGCGGGCCAACGACGTGCTGGCGCACCGGGCCATCAACGACGAGCACACCGGCGACCTCGCGGTGATCTTCCTGGACCTGGACGGGTTCACCGCGGTCAACGACTCGGCCGGACACGTACGGGGCGACCACATGTTGGGGCAGGCCGCGCGCCGACTGCGCGGCGAGTTGGGCTCCAACGCCACCCTGGCGCGCTGGGGCGGCGACGAGTTCGCGGTACTGGTCGAGGACGTGCCCAAGGCCCAACGCGTGGTGGACCTGGCCGAACGTCTGGGTCGGGTGATCGCCTCCGAGCCCTTCCAGGTGGCCGACCGCGACATCCTGCTGACCGCGAGCATCGGTGTGGCCTTCGCCGAACCCTCCACCGACAGCGGTGAGCTGCTGCGCAACGCCGACGTGGCGATGACCCGTGCCAAGGAGCGCGGCGCCGGCAACGTCGAGGTGTACGCGGCCCACATGCACGACATGGTCGTGTCCCGGCTGGAGTTGCAGATCCGGTTGCGTCGGGCGCTCAGCGGCGGCGAGTTCTTCCTGGAGTACCAGCCGGTCGTGGACCTGGGGACGTCCCAGGTCACCGCGGTGGAGGCGTTGGTGCGCTGGGACCGTGACGGCGAGACCATCGGCCCGGACGCGTTCATCGGCGCGGCCGAGGAGTCGGGGCTGATCGTGCCGTTGGGGGAGTGGATCCTGCGGGAGGCCTGCGAGAAGGTCGCCGTGTGGCGGGTCTCGGACTGGGACATCGGCCTGTCGGTGAACCTCTCGGTCAAGCAGGTGCTCTCACCCCGCTTCGTGCGCACCGTCGAGGGCGTGCTCACCGAGACGGGACTGCCGGCGGAGGTGCTGACCCTGGAGGTGGACGAGGAGGTCCTTCTCGACGACCAGGGCGACGCGGTGGCACGCCTCGGCGAGCTCCGCGCCCTGGGCGTGCGGCTGGCCATCGACGACTACGGCATGGGCTACGCGTCCCTGGCGCACCTGCGCGAGCTGAGCGTGGACGCCATCAAGATCGACCCGTCGTTCATCGCCGACCTGGGCCGGGACGACACGGTCACGCTGCTCACGCACACGATCGTCCAGCTCGGCCGTGACCTGGGCGTCCAGGTGGTCGCCGAGGGCATCGAACGCCCCGAGCAGCTGGAGCAGTTGCGGGTGATGGGCTGCGACCACGGTCAGGGCTTCCTGGTGGCCCGCCCCATGCCCGCGAGCGGCGTGGAGTCCCTCGTCGGCGGCGAAGCCGGCGTCAACCTGTAGCCCTGATCGAAGCATCCCCAACCCGGACATAGCGCCGTTCACCTGCGCAGATGCGCGGATGCCCGCTACTTTTCCGACATGCCCTCTCATCAGCACGAGTTCCCACTCGACCTGATCCGCAACGATCCCGCGTCGGTGGTCGAACTCCTCAAGGAGATCACCGGAAAACCGTTGCCGGAGTACACCCGTGTCCGATGCGACTCCGCCGAGGCCACGAGCACGGCGCTGACCCACCTGACCTCGGATTCGGTGGTGGTCTGCGAACGGCCGCCCTACCCTCACGAGAAGACGGACGACCCGGTTCCGGTTCTGGGGATCATCGTCGAACCGCAGAACCGGCCGGACGCCCGCAAGTACTACCGATGGCCCGCCTACGTGGCCAACACCCGGCTACGCCTGGAATGCCCGGTGGTTCTGCTCGCACTCACGCCCACATCGTCTTTGGCGCGGCGGTTCACCGAACCGATCGAACTGGGGTGCGGCGAGGTCCGTCCCTTGGCGTTGGCACTGGACACCCTCACCCCCGTCACCGATCCAGAGGCGGCCGCGGCCCGACCGGTGTTGACCATTCTGGCCTTGGCCAACAACCCGACCGAGGACGAGGCGGCGTTGAACGCGCTGGTAGCGGCGTTGAACAGCCTCGATGACTCGTCCAGTTCGCTGTACTCTGACTATGTGCTCGCGGCCCTCTCTGTCGCGGCTCCCGCAGTATTGGAGAAGCTCATCATGCTGAAGGACTACGAGTTCAAGACCGAACTGATCGGGCGCCCCTTCCGGGAAGGGAAGGAGAAGGGCCGCATCGAGGGACGTGTCGAGGCGCTGCTCGGATTCCTTGAGGCTCGCGAGATCGAGGTGTCCGAAGCGGCTCGGGAACGGATCACCGGTACGACCGACATCGCCGTTCTGGACGTGATGTTGCGTAAGGCGGCACATGTCGAGCGGGTCGAGGACCTCTTCGAGGAGTAGTCCGGGATGGGCCGTGGAGTGCGGCTATGGGTGGTTTCCCTCGGCCCCGCTGCGTGTTCTCCGTTACATGCGGTCGGGGCCTTGCTCATGTCCATGCAGGTCAGGGCGGTTTCATTGGTGGACGTCTCGCCGGATGCTGAAATCAACGTCTCGCATGGTGAGACAATATTTGGAACCGGTTGACGCGCGTGGGCTCTTTCGGCCAATGTTGTGAGCGTGCAGAACAACCTCCTGATTCTCGTACTTGGTCGGCGCGCAGCCCACTGAGTTTCTTCTGCTGCGCGCCACCCCTCGACCGCCACCAGGGCGGTGGGGGTTTTTTTATTGCCGCACCAGGCCACGAGTCCGGAAACCACCACCTCCAGAGCCCCACCGCCGCTCTGGGACATCGCTGAAGGATCTTGAGATGACCGAGCAGATGACCGGCGCCCAATCGCTGATCAGGTCGCTGGAGCACGTCGGCGTTGACACTGTCTTCGGGATTCCCGGCGGCGCCATCCTCCCCGCGTACGATCCCCTCTACGACTCCGCCAAGGTGCGCCACGTCCTGATGCGCCACGAGCAGGGGGCCGGGCACGCGGCCGAGGGCTACGCCTACGCCACGGGACGCCCCGGAGTCTGTATGGCCACCAGCGGGCCCGGTGCCACCAACCTCGTCACGCCGCTCGCCGACGCCCACATGGACTCGGTCCCGATGGTCGCCATCACCGGGCAGGTCGCCGCCCCGATGATCGGTACCGACGCCTTCCAGGAAGCCGACATCTGCGGCATCACGATGCCGATCACCAAGCACAACTTCCTGGTCAAGGACGTGCGCGACATCCCGCGCACCATCGCCGAGGCCTTCCACATCGCCTCCAGCGGTCGCCCCGGTCCCGTCCTGGTCGACATCGCCAAGGACGCCCTCCAGGCCTCCGCCGAGTTCGTCTGGCCCGAGCGTCTGGACCTGCCCGGCTACCGTCCGGTCACCAAACCGCACGGCAAGCAGGTCCGTGAGGCCGCCCGGATGATCGCCGATGCCAAGCGCCCCGTCCTGTACGTGGGCGGCGGTGTCCTGCGCGCCAAGGCCGCCGCCGAACTGCGGGTCCTGACCGAACTCACCGGCGTTCCCGTGGTCACCACCCTGATGGCCCGTGGCGTCTTCCCCGAGTCCCACCCGCAGTACGTGGGCATGCCGGGCATGCACGGCGACGTCGCCGCCGTCGGCGCCCTGCAACAGGCCGACCTCATCGTCGCCCTCGGCGCACGCTTCGACGACCGCGTCACCGGCCGGCTGGACAGCTTCGCGCCCGATGCCAAGATCGTCCACGCCGACATCGACCCCGCCGAGATCTCCAAGAACCGGCACGCGGACGTTCCCATCGTCGGCGACGCCCGCGAGGTCCTCGCCGACCTGGTCGTGGCCGTGCGCGCCGACCAGGAGAAGGACCGCCAGGGCGACTACGAGGCCTGGTGGCGCCGGCTGAACCAGCTGCGCTCCACCTATCCCAAGGGCTTCGACGTCCCCGACGACGACTCCCTGTCGCCGCAGGCCGTCATCCAGCGCCTGGGTCAGGTCGTGGGCCCCGAGGCCACCTACGTGGCCGGCGTCGGTCAGCACCAGATGTGGGCCGCGCAGTTCATCGAGTACGAGCGTCCCGGCGCCTTCGTCAACTCCGGTGGTCTGGGCACCATGGGCTTCTCCGTCCCGGCGGCCCTGGGCGCCAAGGCCGGCGACCCCGACCGCGTGGTCTGGGCGGTCGACGGCGACGGCTGCTTCCAGATGACCAACCAGGAACTCGCCACCTGTGCCGTCGAGGGCATCCCGATCAAGGTCGCGATCGTCAACAACGGCAACCTCGGCATGGTCCGCCAGTGGCAGACCCTGTTCTACGAGGGCCGTTACTCCAACACCAACCTGCAGACCTCACCGCGGGACGAGAAGGTCCGCATCCCGGACTTCGTCCGCCTGTCCGAGGCCTACGGTTGTGTCGGACTGCGTTGCGAGCGTCCCGAGGACATCGACGCGACCATCGAGAAGGCGATGTCCATCAACGACGTCCCCGTGGTCGTCGACTTCACCGTCAACCACGACGCCATGGTCTGGCCGATGGTCGGCCCCGGTGTCAGCAACGACAACATCCAGTACGCGCGGGACATGGCGCCGAACTGGGAACACCAGGACTAGGAGAAGGCCGAACAAGCATGAGCAGTCACACGCTTTCCGTTCTGGTGGAGGACACCCCGGGCATCCTCGCCCGAGCCTCCGCACTCTTCTCCCGTCGTGGGTTCAACATCGACTCACTCAGTGTCAGCACCACTGAGTACCCCGGTCTGTCCAGGATGACGATCGCGGTCAACTGCGACCTCCACCCTTTGGAGCAGGTGACCAAACAGCTCAACAAGCTGATCAACGTCGTCAAGATCGTGGAGATGGACGCCACCGCGTCGGTGCAGCGCGAGCTGCTCTTGGTCAAGGTCAAGGCCGACGCGTCCAGCCGCACCCATGTGCTTCAGACGGCCGAGCTCTTCCGCGCGCACATCGTGGACGTCAGCCCGGACGTCGTCGTCATCGAGGCCACCGGTGACCCCGAGAAGCTCGATGCCCTGGTGAAGAATCTGGAACCCTTCGGAATCAGGGAACTGGTCAAGTCAGGGCTGGTCGCCCTGGGCCGGGGCCCGCGTTCCATCACGGACCGCTCGCTACGAGCGATCGAACGCAGCGCCTGAGCCCTCAAGAACGCAGAAACAAGGAGTAACCCCAAGTGGCAGCACAGATGTACTACGACGACACCGCGGACCTCACGCTCATTCAGAGCAAGAAGGTCGCCGTGATCGGTTTCGGTAGCCAGGGTCACGCGCACGCGCTGTCGCTGCGGGACTCGGGCGTGGACGTCCGGATCGGTCTGGCCGAGGGCTCCAAGAGCCGCGCCAAGGTCGAGGAGGAGGGCCTGCGGGTCCTCACCCCCGCGGAGGCCACCCGTGAGGCCGACGTCATCATGATCCTGGTCCCCGACCACATCCAGCGCGACCTCTACGCCAACGAGATCGCCCCCAACCTGGAGGCCGGCAACGCGATCTTCTTCGCGCACGGCTTCAGCATCCGCTACGGCCTCATCGAGGCCCCCGAGGGTGTCGACGTCGCCATGGTCGCCCCCAAGGGCCCCGGCCACCTGGTCCGTCGCCAGTACGAGGCCGGGCGCGGCGTGCCCTGCCTGGTCGCGGTCGAGAGGGACGCCAGCGGACAGGCCTGGGACCTGGCCCTGTCCTGGGCCAAGGGCATCGGCGGCACCAGGGCCGGCGCCATCAAGACCACCTTCACCGAGGAGACCGAGACCGACCTGTTCGGTGAGCAGACGGTGCTGTGCGGTGGCACGGAGGAGCTGGTCAAGGCCGGTTTCGCCACCCTGGTGGAGGCGGGCTACCAGCCGGAGATCGCCTACTTCGAGTGCCTGCACGAGCTGAAGCTGATCGTCGACCTCCTGTACGAGGGCGGCATCTCCAAGATGAACTGGTCGATCTCGGACAACGCCGAGTACGGCGGCTACACCCGTGGTCCGCGTCTGATCACCGAGCAGACCCGCGAGGAGATGCGCAAGATCCTCGGCGAGATCCAGGACGGCAGCTACGCCAAGGAGCTCATGGACGAGTTCGACAACGGCCAGCCGACCTTCAGCAAGCGTCGTGAGGCCGAGCAGAACGAGCAGATCGAGAAGGTGGGCGCCGAACTGCGTCCGCTGATGAGCTGGCTCAAGGCCTGAAGCTCGCGGGATTCGTGAGTGAGGGGGGAAGGTGAGACATCTTTCCCCCCTTTTTCTGCCCCTCGCCCAGTGGGCTTCCCTACCCCACAGGTAGACTTTGGTCCGGCCGTCACACCCGATTCGGGCAGCGCCTCCATCTGCGCGATCGGGTCGCACCACCCGAAAAGGAACCGTTGTGCCCAAACCCGTCGTACTCGTCGCGGAAAAGCTCTCGCCCGCCGGAATCGCGCTGCTCGAAGAGGACTTCGAAGTACGCCATGTGGACGGGGCGGACCGGTCCCAGCTGCTTCCCGCCCTGACCGGCGTCGACGCCCTGATCGTGCGCAGCGCGACCCAGGTGGACGCCGAAGCCGTCGGTGCGGCCGACCGCCTCCAGGTCGTGGCCCGTGCGGGTGTGGGGCTGGACAACGTCGACGTGGACGCCGCCACCAAGGCCGGCGTGCTCGTCGTCAACGCCCCCACCTCCAACATCATCAGCGCCGCCGAGCAGGCCATCAACCTGCTGCTGGCCAGCGCCCGCAACACCGCCCCCGCGCACAACGCCCTCATCAACGGTGAGTGGAAGCGCTCCAAGTACACGGGTGTGGAGCTGTACGAGAAGGTCATCGGCGTGGTCGGCCTCGGCCGCATCGGTGCGCTGGTCGCCCAGCGTCTGCTCGCGTTCGGCACCAAGGTCATCGCCTACGACCCGTTCGTGCAGCCGGCCCGCGCCGCACAGATCGGCGTGGAGATGACCACGCTCGACGACCTCCTGGCGCGTGCCGACTTCATCACCATCCACCTGCCCAAGAACAAGGACACCCTGGGTCTCATCGGCGACGATGCGCTGTCCAAGGTCAAGCCCTCGGTGCGGGTCATCAACGCCGCTCGCGGCGGCATCCTCGACGAGGACGCCCTGTACCGGGCCATCAAGGAGGGGCGCGTGGCCGGCGCGGGCATCGACGTGTTCGCCAAGGAGCCGACCACCGACAGTCCGCTGTTCGAGTTCGAGAACGTCGTGGTGGCCCCGCACCTGGGCGCCAGCACCTCCGAGGCGCAGGAGAAGGCCGGCACCCAGGTCGCCCGTTCGGTGAAGCTGGCCCTGTCCGGCGAGTTCGTGCCCGACGCGGTGAACGTGCAGGGCACCGGCGTGGCCGAGGAGATCAAGCCGGGGCTGCCGCTCACCGAGAAGCTGGGCCGGGTGTTCACGTCGTTGGCCGGCGCGCTCGCCGCCCGCATCGACGTCGAGGTGCGGGGCGAGATCGCCCAGCACGACGTGAAGGTGCTGGAGCTGGCCGCGCTCAAGGGTGTGTTCACCGACGTGGTCGAGGACACCGTGACCTTCGTGAACGCGCCGCTGCTGGCCAAGGAGCGTGGGGTCGAGGTCAACCTCGTCACCAGCGACGACAGCAGCGACTGGCGCAACCTGATCTCGGTGCGCGGAGTGCTGGCGGACGGCACCCGGGTGTCGGTGTCCGGTACGCTCACCGGCCCCCGCCAGACCGAGAAGCTGGTGGAGATCAACAACTACACGATGGAGATCAGCCTCGACGAGCACATGGTGTTCCTCTCCTACGAGGACCGCCCGGGCATCATCGGCAAGGTGGGCGCGCTGATCGGCGACTCCGACGTCAACATCGCCGGCATGCAGGTCATCCGGGACAAGGAGGGCGGCAAGGCGCTGATCGCGCTGACCGTCGACTCCGCGGTGCCGGACGAGATCCTCGCCTCGATCGGCACGGGGATCGAGGCGGACATCGTCCGTCAGATCGACCTGGAGAACTAGCGGGTCGGGTTCTTCTCCCAGGGGCCGTGTCACCGACGGGTGGCGCGGCCCCTTTGCGCGTAGACCGCTTGTGAGGGAGTGACCTGGGACACTAAGGTGCACGGGTCCAGTTGTCCCCGAGTGGATACCGAGGGTGACCGTGTTCGAGTACGACCGGAGCGCGGTGCCCGAGGATCCGGACCTCTTCGGGGCCGGGACGGAGGCTGATCCGGGCCCTCGCATACGCACCTACCGGCCGCGTGTGCGACTCCTCCACATCCTCCAGGTCGGGGGGCTGGGCGGTGCCTTGAGCTCGCTCCTCTTCGCCGCTGTCATATGGGGCAACTCCGAATTCGGTTTCGGGATGGTGCTCCTCTACGTCGCCCCAGTGGTGGTGCCCCTCTGCGCCGCTCTGCCCGCAATGCTGTACATGCACGCTTCCAAGGAAGCGGAGTCGGTGGAGGCGTACTACGGTCGGGTTCGGTTGGACCTGCACGAACACGGGGTGCGGATCAGGCCGGAAATGGGCGACCCCGTGGTGTGCGTGCCCGCGTCACTGGCCTGGCCGGAGGGAGAGGACCCGGCCGACCCGCTGACCCCGGTCCACCTGGTCTGGCCGCTCCGGCCGGAGGACTCCCTACTGGGGGATGTGCCCCTGACCTACTTCGGCTCCTCGGAAACCCTGCGCCGTGCTCTGTTCCTGGGCGACGCCACCCGGGCTCCGACGCTGCGTCGATCAGCGGCCGTCGTGGGATACGTGGCGCTGCTGGGGGTGTTGTACGTGTCGCTGATGATGCCGGAACCTCCGCCGGGGGTGCCCCAGAACGAAGCGGACATCGCGTGGTTCTGTGCCGAGCAGGAGAGGACCTTCGTCGACGCTCCGCGCTACGAGGGGGAGGGGCCGCACGGTCTGGCCTACGAGGTCCTGCGGGGCATGGAGACGGAGGAGCAGGGGGAGCCGGGGCTGGAGCCGTATCTGAGGGAACGCGGCCTCCCCACGGACATGGCGAACGCGTCGCTGATCGCCTGCGGAAGCGCGGAGTACGAGGACGAGGTCTTCGACACGTGCGTCCGTTCGGAGACCGGGCCGGACGGCCCGGTCCCCAAGGGGGATCACCTCACCACCGAGTTCCACGCGATGCGGTACACGTTCGAGCTCTACGAAGCGGCGACGCACCGGCACGTGGCGACGGTGTCGGCCACCGGTGATCCGGTGGGCGGGAACTGTGAGGGTTCGCGGCGCTTCAGTGGGAAGAGCGGGGACGAGACCCGTTCCGAGGCCGCCTATCAGGACCTGGAACCGTTGATGGAGGAGCTGACCCCCTACATGGAAGGTTCGCCTGACCAGGACTGATGCAATATGCGTCTCACATGGTGAGAAGTTCTGGTCATATAGTTGGACATCCGATAGTCTGAAGTCCTAGGAGTCAGTGGTGTAGGCACACTGCCCAGCGCCACGATCCACGCCGAACCCGCCCCCACCGGGGCCCGTTCCGGCGAATCCGGTAGGCGATCCCGCCGGGGCGAACTCCTTGTCCCCCACATGTCTCGTGGACACCGTCGCCCACGCCGTTCCGCGGTGATGGCCCCGTCGCACTCGGGTGTCGTCACACAACGCATCCGGAGGATCACATGTACGACATGATCGAGTACCCGTCCACGCCCGACACCGACGACGAGATCGCTCGCGCCCTCCAGGACGCGATCAACCGTCGCGCCTGAACGAATTCGCGGGTGGGGGACTGTGCCGGTCGTTCGGGCCGGTACAGTTGTCTCACCTACTGTTCATCTGATCTCGTCATGTGAGAAGCACGGGCGCGGTCACGTCTGAGTTAGAGGCAGTCCGTATGGCAGCGCGCACCGTGAAACTGGCCGTCATCCCCGGTGACGGAATCGGCCCCGAGGTCGTCGCCGAAGGCCTCAAGGTGCTGGGGGTCGTGGCCGCCCAGCACGACCTGGCCATCGAGACCACCGAGTACGAGCTCGGCGCCCGGCTCTGGCACCGCACCGGTGAGACGCTGCCCGACGCCGTCGCCGACGAACTGCGCGGGCACGACGCCATCTACCTGGGTGCGGTCGGCGACCCCTCCGTCCCCAGCGGCGTCTTGGAGCGCGGCCTGCTGCTGCGGCTGCGCTTCGACTTCGACCACTACGTGAACCTGCGCCCCGTCCGGCTCTACCCCGGCGTGGACAGCCCCCTGGCGGGCGTGTCCCCCGAGGACATCGACATGCTGGTCGTGCGCGAGGGCACCGAGGGCCCCTACGCGGGCGCCGGCGGCGTGCTGCGCAAGGGCACCCCGCACGAGATCGCCACCCAGGACAGCGTCAACACCCGCTTCGGGGTCGAGCGCGTCGTCCGGTACGCCTTCGACAAGGCCGCCGAGCGCCCCCGCAAGAAGCTGACCCTGGTGCACAAGGACAACGTCCTGACCTTCGCCGGTGAGCTGTGGCAGCGCACCGTCAAGGAGGTCGGCGCCGAGTACCCGCAGGTGTCCGTGGACTACTGCCACGTCGACGCCGCGTCGATGTTCTTCGTCAACCAGCCGGGCCGCTTCGACGTGGTCGTCACCGACAACCTGTTCGGCGACATCATCACCGACATCGGCGCCGCCATCACCGGCGGCATCGGTCTGTCGGCCAGCGGTAACATCAACCCCGGCAACACCTTCCCCAGCATGTTCGAGCCGGTCCACGGCTCGGCGCCCGACATCGCGGGCCAAGGCAAGGCCGACCCGACCGCCACCGTGCTGTCGGCCGCCACCATGCTGGACCACCTGGGGGTTCCCGAGGCCGCTCGCCGCATCGAGCAGGCGGTCTCCCAGGACCTGAAGACCCGCGCCCAGAACGACGCGGTCCGGTCCACCTCCCAGATCGGCGACGACCTCGCCGCGCGAGTAGCCGAGCAGGGCTGAGGCGACCGCTTTCGGCCCTGCCTCGAACAGCGGGCGCGGCCGTAGCGGGATATTCAGCCACTTCACGACCCACGACGGGCGCGTCCGGAACATCCGGCGCGCCCGTCGCCCGTTCGGTCGTCCAAGGCCGGCTCTGGCACCGGGTGCGCTCTTCCGACACACTGGATTCCAGGTCGGCGGCGCTGCCGACCCGATGCACCCGAGAGGACCACCGACAACATGAACAACAACACCACCACCACTGGGTTGACGTTCGACATCCAGCTCTCCGACCGGCGGAAGACCCCGCAGGAGCGTGAGGCATTGCTGGAGAACCCCGGGTTCGGTCAGGTGTTCACCGACCACATGGTGAGCATCCGCTACACCGAGGGTGAGGGCTGGCACGACGCCAAGCTCGAACCGTACGGGCCTCTGTCCCTGGACCCGGCCACGGCCGCGCTCCACTACGGGCAGGAGATCTTCGAGGGGCTCAAGGCCTACCGTCACCCCGACGGTTCGCTGGCCTCCTTCCGACCCGAGGCCAACGCCGCTCGTTTCAACCGGAGCGCCGCGCGCATGGCCATGCCGGCGCTGCCCGAGGAACTCTTCCTCAAATCCATCGAGCTGCTCCTGGAACACGATGGCGACTGGGTTCCGAACAAGGAGTACTTCAGCCTCTACCTTCGCCCGTTCATGATCGCCACGGACGTCGGCCTGGGCGTGAACAACCCGTCCCGCAGCTACGTCTTCCTGATCATCGCCTCGCCGGTGGGCTCCTACTTCTCCGGTGGCGTCAAGCCGGTGACGGTCTGGCTGTCCAAGGACTTCACCCGCGCCGCCCCGGGCGGCACCGGCGCCGCCAAGGTCGCCGGCAACTACGCCGCGAGCTTCCTGGCCCAGTCGCAGGCGGTGGAGAAGGGCTGCGACCAGGTCGTGTGGCTGGACGCCCGCGAGCACCGTTGGGTCGAGGAGATGGGCGGTATGAACCTGTGGTTCGTGTTCGGCGAGGGCGAGAACGCGCGCCTGCGCACCCCCTCGCTCACCGGCACCCTGCTGCCCGGCATCACCCGCGAGTCGCTGCTCAAGCTGGCCCCGGATCTGGGCATCCCCGCCGAGGAGAAGCCGCTGTCCATCGAGGAGTGGAAGACCGCCGCCGAGTCCGGTGAGCTGACCGAGGTGTTCGCCTGCGGCACCGCCGCGGTCGTCACCCCGGTCGGTCACGTCAAGAGCGACGACGGTGAGTTCACCATCGGCGACGGCGCCCCGGGCCCGATCACCATGCGCCTGCGCGAGGAACTCGTCGGCCTGCAGACGGGTCTGCGCACCGACAAGTACGGCTGGATCACCAAGTTCTAGTCGGGTGAGGGCCGCCAGGGGCGTCCCGGGCGTCCCGGGCGGCCCGGGCGGGGAGATCCTCAACACACCGCAGGGCCGCCCGCCGATGGAGCCCCTCATCACCCGGGAGGAGCTTGACGCCATGACCCAAGAGGCCGAGTCCGCCGTGGTTCCGCAGACCCCGGACCCCGTGAACCCTTAAGTCCAAGATGTCCGTAGTGGGAAATTCCCGTCTTGCGGACTGAGACAAACCGGCCCCGAAGTGCGACTCTTCGGGGTCGGTATGGCACACTGGCCCCATGCCGTCCCAGGTCGTGATTATTCAGGGGCGCGCTGGCTGACGACTTCCCGCGATGACGCAGGGAAGAGAATCCGGACCCTGCCAGCGCGCTGACCTCTCGTGTCCACGAGGGGTCTTTTTTGTTGGCCGGGGCCGCCGTGCACATCCACCTTCGGGAGTTCCACTGATGAGGGACGACAGTTTCCACGTCTTCGACACCACGCTGCGCGACGGAGCCCAGCGCGAGGGGATCAACCTTCGGGTCTCCGACAAGCTGGCCATCGCCAAGCAGCTGGACGACTTCGGGGTGGCGTTCATCGAGGGCGGTTGGCCCGGCTCCAACCCCAAGGACACCGAGTTCTTCCAGCGGGCTTCACAAGAGCTCCAGCTGGAACACGCGCGACTCACCGCGTTCGGCGCGACCCGCCGTGCCGGTGTGAAGGCCGCCGACGACCCACAGGTGGCCGCACTGCGCGACAGCGGCGCGTCGGTCGTCACCCTTGTCGCCAAGAGTGACGACCGCCACGTCGAACGTGCCCTGCGCACGACCCTCGACGAGAACCTCGCCATGGTCTCCGACACCGTCTCGCACCTGCGCGAACACGGCCAGCGTGTGTTCGTGGACTGCGAGCACTTCTTCGACGGCTACCACCACAACCCCGAGTACGCCCTGTCCGTGGTGCGCTCCGCCGCGGATGCGGGCGCCGACGTGGTGGTCCTGTGCGACACCAACGGCGGCATGCTGCCCGGCGACATCCGCCGCGTGGTCACCGAGGTGCTGGAGGCCACCGGTGCGCGTCTGGGCATCCACGCCCAGGACGACACCGGCTGCGCGGTCGCCAACACCCTGGCCGCCGTCGACGCCGGAGCCACCCACGTGCAGTGCACCGCCAACGGCTATGGCGAGCGGGTGGGCAACGCCAACCTGTTCTCCGTGGTGGGCGCGCTCACCCTCAAGTACGGCCGTGAGGTGCTGCCCGAGGGCTGCCTCGGCGAGATGACCCGGGTGGCCACCGCGATCGCCGAGATCGTCAATCTGGCCCCCGACACCCACCAGCCCTACGTGGGGGTGTCGGCGTTCGCGCACAAGGCGGGGCTGCACGCCTCGGCGATCAAGGTCGACCCCGACCTGTACCAGCACACCGACCCCGAGCTGGTCGGCAACCGGATGCGCATGCTCGTCTCCGACATGGCCGGGCGCGCTTCGGTGGAGCTCAAGGCCCAGGAGCTGGGTCTGGACCTGTCCGGTGACCGCGGCCTGTCCGGCCGGGTCGTGGAACGGGTCAAGGGCCTGGAACTGTCCGGGTACAGCTTCGAGGCGGCCGACGCCTCCCTGGAGCTGTTGATGCGCGAGGAGCTGGGCGAGCCCGTCCGCTACTTCGAGACCGAGTCCTGGCGGGTGATCACCGAACGCCGTCCGGCGGCCGGGTCCAGCCCGCTGTCCAGCGACTACGTGAGCCTCACCGAGGCCACCGTGAAGCTGAAGGTCAAGGGTGAGCGCGTGATCGCCACCGCGGAGGGCAACGGCCCGGTGAACGCCCTGGACCGGGCGCTGCGCGGTTCGATGGAGAACGCCTACACCGCGTTGGCGGGCCTGGAGCTGACCGACTACAAGGTCCGCATCCTGGAGGGCGCTTCGGGCACCGACGCGATCACCCGGATCCTCATCACCTTCGGCGACGGCTCGGGGGAGTGGACGACGGTGGGCGTGGGCCCCAACGTCGTGGACGCCTCCTGGGTGGCGTTGGAGCAGGCCCTCACCTACGGGCTGCTGCGCCAGGGCTACCCGCGGGATGAGGTCGTGTCCTCCTAGCCCCTCCGCTCGGTTTCGACGATCGGGTGGGTGACGGAATCGTCACGTTCTCCGTCACCCACCCGATCCGATTCGACTTCCCGCGCAGGTCATCGCCTTGAAACTTACTTACAGGTAATAAAGACCTGTCCGGCGGGTCATAGCCACCGTGACCTGGGCCACTCGATACTGCGAACTTTCAGCAAGTTCGCGATGGACGAGTGGTGATAGATGTCGAACAAAACCGTGGTGCGCCCCTCCGTTGGCACGCTGTTCGTCTTCCCGCGAAGCACAGGTCATCCCTCACCTGAAGACTTCGAGACGTGTCCTCACCCACGATTCGCACACGGGGTGGAGGTAACGGCGTGACCACCGGTTCGGGGACCGACCGACCGGTCGTGTCACCGCCATCCCCCAAGTCCCCCAGAAAACGAGCCCGAGCCGGAAGAGACGCCCTGATGGCCTGGGGCTTCCTCGGCCCCTCCGTGGTGATCTTCGCGCTCTTCCTCGTCTACCCGTTGGGTCGAACCGTCTACCTGTCGTTGCACGGCAACGACATCATCGGTAGACCCAACCGGTTCGTCGGCCTGAGCCACTTCACCGAGATGGCCTCCCCCGAGTACGTCCAGGTGCTGATCACCACCGTGGTCTTCAGCGTCGGGGTGGTCGTGCCCGGGGTGGTCGGCGCGCTGGTCATCGTCCTCCTCCTGGAGGGCGTGATCCGTGGACAGAAGTTCCTGCGCGGAGCCTTCGCGGTGCCGTTCGCCTTCTCCGTGGCCAGCGCCTCGGTGATCTTCGCGGTCTTCTACAGCCCGGGCAACAGCGTGCTCAACGGCATCCTGTACCGCATGGGCCTGGACCAGGTGCCCTGGCTGACCTCCCAGGAGATGGCCCTGTGGTCCATCGTCATCACCACCGTGTGGATGAACCTGGGCTACGGGGTGCTGGTGCTGGCCGCCGGCATCGGCTCCATCCCCAAGGAGGTCAACGAGGCAGCCCGCATCGACGGCGCCACCGGGCCGCGCCTGGCCTGGGACGTCACCATCCCGATGCTCGGCCCACAGCTCTTCTTCCTGATCGTCATCTCCACGATCAACGCGTTGCAGAGCTTCGGCCAGATCCACATCCTCACCAGCGGAGGGCCGGTCGGCTCCACCACCACCCTCGTCTACTCCATCTTCCAGGACGCCTTCGCCTACGGCACCAGCGACTTCGGTCGGGCCAGCGCCCAGGCGCTCGTCCTGCTGCTGGTGGTCCTGGTGTGCACCGCGCTCCAGTTCGGTGTCATCGAGCGGAAGGTGCACTACTCATGACGACCGTCGAACGTGACACCGCGCCCGTCCGTACCGCGTCGGGCCGCACCAGGCACCGGCACACACCCGGGCACATCGCGGGCCGCGTCCTGCTGTACCTGATGTTGGCCGTCTTCCTGATCCCGGTGATGTTCCCCGTCTACTACGTGTTCGCGGGGGCGCTCATGGGATCGCAGGAGCTGTCGGCCTTCCCGCCGCGGCTGCTGCCCTCCGGCATCCACCTGGAGAACATCCAGGGCGCCCTGGACGCGGTGCCGCTACTGCGCATGTACGGCAACTCGCTGGTCATGGCGGGCATCATCACGGTGAGCCAGCTGTTCACCTCCGCCCTGGCCGCGTACGCGTTCGTGTTCCTGCGCTTCCGCGGCAACGCGATCGTCTTCGCGCTGTTCCTCTCCACGCTGATGGTGCCGGCCGAGGCGACGTTCATCCCCAACTACCTCACCATCACCGGTTGGGGGATGGGCGACACCTACGCCGGTCTCGTCATGCCGTTCCTGGCCTACGCCTTCGGCACGTTCCTGCTGCGGCAGAGCTTCAAACAGTTCCCCCGCGAGCTGTACGACGCCGCGCGCATCGACGGCATGGGCCACCTCCGGTTCCTGTGGACCATCCTGATGCCGCTGAGCAAACCGGCCCTGACCGCCGTCGGCATGTACGTGTTCATCACCAGCTGGAACATGTACTTCTGGCCGCTGATCATCACCCGCAGCACCGAGATGCAGACCCTGCAGATCGGCCTCAACAGCCTCAAGGTGGGGGAGTACTCCAACCCCGGACTCCTCCTGGCCGGCGCCGCGCTGTCGGTCCTCCCCACACTCGCCCTCGTGATCTTCGGACAGCGCTTCATCGTCCGGGGACTCACCGCGGGCGCGGTCAAGTAGGGCGCGAAACACCTAGTGGAGACGAGAGAGATGACAACCTTCCCCCGAGGGCGCGGCATCAAGGCCGCCGCCCTGCTCGCGAGCCTGGGCCTGCTGCTCAGCGCTTGTTCCGGAGACGGTGGCGGCGGTGGCTCCGACCTCACCGCACCCGGCCCGGACGTACTGGACGGACTCGACGAGGCGGTCCAGGTCGAGTTCTGGCACAGCATGGACGCCACCAACGGTCAGGTCCTCGACGAGCTCATCGAGGGCTTCAACGCCGAGAACGAGGGCCGGGTCGAGGTCACCGGTTCCTTCCAGGGCGACTACGACACCGCGCTGGCCGGTCACCGCGCCGCCATCCAGCAGGGCGAGACCGCCGAACTCATCATGATCTACGACCTGGGCACCCAGTTCATGATCGACTCGGGGCAGACCGTGCCCGCCCAGTCCTTCCTCGACGAGGACGACTACGACACCTCCACGGTCGAGGAGGCCCTCCTCAACTACTTCACCGTCGAGGGCGAACTGCGGTCCTTCCCCTTCAACAACTCCACCCCGCTGATGTACGTCAACCGGGACGCGTTCGAGGAGGCGGGCCTGGACCCGGACTCCCCGCCCACCGACCTCGAAGAGATCCGTGCGGCGGCCGAGGAACTCACCGTCACCGACGACGACGGCACCGTCGTCCAGTACGGGTTCGGCGCGGCGGTGTACGGGTGGTTCATCGAACAGTTCATGGCGCGCGCCGCCGTGCCCTACTGCGACGGCGCCAACGGCCGCGACGGCCGCGCCACCGAGGTGCTCTTCGACGATCCCAAGGTCATCGAGCTCGTCGAGTGGTGGGACCAGATGATCGAGGACGACCTCGCCGTCCAGATCGGCCGCAACACCGATGACGGCCAGGCCGCCTTCACCTCCGGTCGCGCCGCCATGACCCTGGAGTCCACCGGTTCCCTGGGCGGCTTCATCGAGCAGTCCGACTTCGAGGTCGGCGCCGGTTACTTCCCGCTGGTCGGCCCGGACGACCCGGGCGGTTCGATCATCGGCGGCGCCTCCCTGTGGGTCAACGGGGAGGGCCACTCCCCGGAGGAGGTCCGCGGGTCCTGGGAGTTCGTGCGGTACCTGCTGACCCCCGAGGCGCAGTCGGTCTGGCACGCGGGCACCGGTTACCTGGCGGTCAACACCGAGGGATACGACGGCCCCGAGGCCCAGGAACGCGCCGAGGAGTCCCCGCAGTTCTCCGTGGCCGCGAGCCAGCTCGCCGACTCCGAGATCAACGAGAACACCGCCGGCTGCATGATGGGCGTGATGTCCGAGGCCCGCGTGGCCGCCGAGGAGGGCTGGGAAGCCGCTCTGACCAGTGACGCGACCGCCGAGGAGGCCATGTCCGAGGCCGCTCGGGGTGTGAGCGGCACCATCGACGAGTACAACGAGTCCGTGGAGGACTGACCATCGGCCGGGTCCGCCCGGTGAGAGGCGCGGGGCCGCGGCAGGACGCCGCGGCCCCGCCCGCGTTCCGGGGCCGGGCCGGCACGGGGTCAGGCCAGCACGATGTCGTCGCCGTCCACCCGGACCTCCAGCTCCTCCAGGGGCGCGTCCGCCGGGCCCTCCACGGGGGCGCCGTCCTCGATGGAGAAACGGCTGCCGTGACAGGGGCAGTGGATCTCCCCGCCGGAGACCTCGTCCACGTCGCATCCCTGATGGGTGCAGACGGTGGAGAAGGCCCGGAAGACACCCTCCTCCGGCTGGGTGACGACCACCTCGTGTTCGCTGATGATCGTGCCCTCGCCGACCGGTACCTCGCCGGTGGTGATGAGGGGCGTGTCGGTGGCCTGCTCGCCGCCGGAACCGGCGTCGTCGCCTTCGTCACCACCACAGGCTGTGACCATTCCCGCCAGGGCGCCGCCCCCGGCGGCCCCGAACACGGATCGCCTGGACACCTCGGGGTGGACGGTATCGGTGGTGGACCCACGACGGTCGCACATGATGGTCTCGCTCTCTCGACGTCGAACAGCCCCCTGAGAGGGGCCGGGACCATCGAACACGGTCGAGACGCTCCGTGTCAGCGAAACCACGCGAGGTGATCGAAAGGTCGTGCGGCGTCAGTCGGCTTCGGGGTCGACCCAGCCGTTGGCCTCACAACCCTGAAGGCCAAGGGTCTGCTGCTGCATCACCGGGGCCACCTCGCCCTCGCCGGGGCAGTCGACGTGCCCGTGGCCCAGGGTGTGGCCGACCTCGTGGTTGATCACGTAGACGCGGTAGGTCTCCAGGTCGTCCTCGAAGTCCTCCACGCCCGCGACCCAGCGGTTCTGGTTGATGATGGCGCGGTTGCCGTTGGCGCAGGAGACGAACCCGTTGGTGTTCAGCGGCGCGCACATGCTGTCCACCGTGTCGGGCGCGGCCAGCAGCACCCGGATGTCGGCGTCGTCGCCGTCCACGCGTTGCAGGGAGCGATCGCCCTCCTCGCCCCAGCTGCGGGGGTCGCCCAGGATCAGCTCGACGGCCTCGACGAAGTCCGAGTCATCGCCGGGCAGACCCTTCTCGACCTCCACGGCGAAGGTGGTGAGCGGGCCCTCGCCCAATACCTCGCTCTCGCCCTTCATGACCCGGATGTCGCCGTCCGCGGTGTCGACCTCGTCCTCGACCGAGCGCAGCAGCACCGGGGTCTCCTCCTCATCGGGGGAGGACTCGGGGTCGGGTGAGGCGTCGGATTCGGCGCCGGTATCCGCATCCTCGGTCTCGGAGGGTGACGCGGCGGGGTGTCGGCGGCTGCCTTCCGGGTCACCGTCACCGACGGGTCCCTCGGCGGCGGTCTCCGCGGTGGTGTCGAGTTCGTCTCCGGGCTCGGGGACGCTCAGCATCAACACCGCGGAGGCGCCGGAGACCAGGCACAGGCCGAGCGCCAGCCCCATGGGGCTCTTACGCCGGCGGTGCCGGGCACGGGTGCCACGTGAACCCATGGTCCCTCCACCTCTCGACGGTCGTCGGACCCCAGCATGCCAGAGTTCCGGCCTGGCAAGGGTGAGGCCTTGCGGACACGATCGATCCTCCGGCGCGGTTACGCTTCACTCGGACAGTGAGTCGAAGTGGGCTGCTTGGAGGATTCAGGTGCGTATCGCACGTTTCGCGTCCGGCGACGAGGTCGGTTTCGGTCTGGTCGAGACGGACACGGACAGTGGAGAGGACTTCATCGCCCGATTGAGCGGCCACCCGCTGCTGGGGGACATCAAGCTCACCGGTGAGCGCGCAAAGCTCTCCGACGTACGTCTGCTGTCACCCGTGCTGCCGACCAAGGTCGTGTGCATCGGCAAGAACTACGCCGAGCACGTCGAGGAGATGAAGGACGTCACGGGGGAGACCACCGACGAGCCGGTGGTGTTCCTCAAGCCGTCCACGGCCGTCACCGGCCCGCAGGACCCGATCTTCCACCCCGCGGTGTCCGAACGGGTGGACTTCGAGGGCGAGATGGCCATCGTCATCTCCCGCCCCTGCCGCGAGGTGCCGCGCGAGCGGGCCAAGGACGTCATCTTCGGTTACACGGTCGCCAACGACGTGACCGCACGGGACCTGCAGAAGAAGGACAAGCAGTGGACGCGGGCCAAGGGGTTCGACTCCTTCTGCCCGATCGGCCCGTGGATCACCACCGGGCTGAGCGTCGAGGAGGCCCAGGATCTGCGGGTCACCACCACGGTGGACGGTGAGACGCGCCAGGACGGACGTACATCACAGTTCATCCATGACATTCCGGGCATCATCTCCTATGTCAGCTCGTTCATGACCCTGCTCCCGGGCGACGTGATCCTGACCGGCACACCCGCCGGTGTGGGTCCCGTCCAGGTCGGCCAGGAAGTGGCCGTCACCGTGGAGGGTCTGGGCACCATCAGCAACCGGGTGGTCGATCGGGACTGACTCCGAGCGAACCGTGCGCGGGCGGGGCGCCCGCGCACGGACCACCCGTCGGAGCCACGTGCCCCGACCGAGCGGAAGGTCCGACCTTGGTCCCCCGAAAGCGCCGCATCGTGCCCCTCGCCCTCACCGGTGCCCTCACCCTCGTCCTGGCCCTGATCGGCTCCGGACTGTGGATGTTCGGCAGGAGCTCGGGCGAGCCCGACCAAGAGCCCGAAGGTGACGGTGGCGCCCTGGTGCGGCTCATGCTCGCGGGAGATTCGATGACCCACGGCGCCGACGGGGACCGGACCTGGCGCTACCACCTGTGGAACCACCTGGAACCGCACGTGGACGGGTTGAACTTCGTGGGCCCCTACAACGCGCCGGCCACCCCGGAGCAGATCATCCCGCCGGAGATGATGGGGGTCGAGCCCACGGAGCCCGCCGGGGGCGACACCGACGGCGTCGAGTACCGGGACCCCGACTTCGACCAAGACCACAACGCCCGCTGGGGCCGCACCCTGGCCGACGCCGCCACCACGATCGGTGCCGACGTGGCCGAACACCGACCGGACGTGCTGTGCGTGCTGATCGGTCTCAACGACCTGCTGTACCCGATCACCGCCGAGGCGATGGAGACGAACATCCGCGCCTACGTTCGGGACGCCCGCGAGGCGAACCCGGACATTCACATCCTGTTCGCGAAGGCCCTGCCCATCACCATGGCCACCCAGGACCAGGGGCTCGCGCTGCGTCTGTACGTGTACAACGAGCTGGTCCGCAAGCTGGCCCTGGAACTGTCGAGCGAACGTTCTCCGGTGGTGAGTCTCGACCTGGCCGAGGCGGAGTCCTGGGACGTGGAGGCCGACACCTACGACGGCACCCATCCCAACGACGGCGGTGAGATCAAGATCGCTGCGGGGTTCGCCGACGCGTTGTCGAGCGTCTTCGGTCTGGGGACGGGATACCCGAGGCCGTTGCCCATCGCTCCCGGGGAGCGGACCGAAACTCCCTGAGCGGACCCGTACCGCCGAGGCGGTCCCGTGGTGTCCGGCTGCCGGGGAGCATCGGCGTTCCGCGATCGGGCGACCGGGCCACCGATACCCTGGGGCCCGTGACTGAGACTCCGATTCGTACCCGCTTCGCCCCGTCCCCGACGGGCATGTTCCATGTCGGTGGCGCCCGATCCGCGCTCTTCAACTGGGCTCTGGCCCAGCAGCGGCCCGAGGGCCGCATGGTGCTGCGCATCGAGGACACCGACGCCGCACGCAACCGGCCCGAGTGGACCGAGGGCATCATCCGAGCGATGTCGTGGATCGGCATCGACGAGAACGACCCGCACTTCGAGGGCCCCTACTTCCAGTCGGCCTACGTCGACAAGCACCGCGAGACCGCGCAGGAGCTGTACCGCTCCGGCCGCGCCTATTACTGCGACTGCACCCGTGAGCAGGTGCAGGAACGCCGTGACAACCCGAACCTGGGCTACGACGGCTTCTGCCGTGACCGCGGTCTGGAGGCCGGTCCGGGTCGGGCGCTGCGCTTCCAGGTGCCGGCCGGCGGCCCCACGATCGTGCGCGACCAGATCCGCGGCGACGTGGAGTTCGACCACGCCGCCATCGAGGACTTCGTGATCGCCCGAGCCGACGGCTCACCGCTGTTCGTCCTGGCCAACGTCCTGGACGACGTCGAGATGCGTATCACGCACGTCATCCGCGGCGAGGAGCATCTGTCCAACACCCCCAAGCAGCAGTTGCTGTGGCAGGCACTGGACCTGACCCCGCCGGTGTGGGCGCACCTGCCCGTCATCGTCAACGAGCAGCGCAAGAAGCTGTCCAAGCGCCGCGACAAGGTCGCCCTGGAGTCCTACCAGGAGGAGGGCTACCTGGCCGAGGCGATGGTCAACTACCTGATGCTGCTGGGCTGGGCGCCGGGTGAGGACCGCGAGATCATGCCGTGGTCGGAGATGATGCCGCTCTTCCGCATCCAGGACGTCAACAGCTCCAGCGCGTTCTTCGACGAGAAGAAGCTGCGCGCCTTCAACGGCGAGTACATCCGCGCGCTGTCGGTCGAGGACTTCGTCGCGCGTTGTCAGCCGTGGCTCACCGGGGAGGACACCCCCTGGAACGCCGACGACTACGACGCCGAGGTCTTCGCCGCCGTCGCCCCGCTGGCGCAGAGCCGCGTCGCCGTGCTGAGCGAGATCGTCCCCAACGTCGACTTCCTGTTCCTGAGCGAGCCGGTGGAGGACGAGAAGAGCTGGAAGAAGGCGATGAAGCCGGGCGTGGGCAAGGAGATGGTGGAGGCCGCCCTGGCGCGCTTCGCCGACCCCGAGCTGTCCTGGACCACCGATGACCTCAAGATCGCCACCGAGGAGACCGGCGCGGCCCTGGGGCTGAAGCTGGGCAAGGCCCAGGCCCCGGTGCGGGTCGCCGTCACCGGTCGGACCGTGGGGCTGCCGCTGTTCGAGTCCTTGGAACTGCTGGGCCGCGAGCGTGTCCAGGCGCGTCTGGAGGCCGCGCTGGAGAAGCTGCGTACCGAGGAGAAGGCCGCCCAGGAGGGCTGACCCCCGGGGTGGTGGGGCCTGTGGGGCCCACCACCCCGAATCCTGTTCGCGAGCACTCCGAATGTCCGCTAGAGTTGTCAACGTCGCCGAGGGGGACAGGGACGCGAAAGCGACCGGGTCCTCCCAAAGCATTGGCCTATGGTGTAATCGGCAGCACGACTGATTCTGGTTCAGTTAGTCTAGGTTCGAGTCCTGGTAGGCCAGCGAGTTCGATGTCTCGGTGTCGAACGCACGGATCCTCGGATCCACAAGTGCGCCCCCGTCGTCTAGTGGCCTAGGACGCCGCCCTCTCAAGGCGGTAACGGCGGTTCGAATCCGCTCGGGGGTACAAGCAGGGAGCGGCTTCCACGATGTGGAAGCCTTCTTTCTGAGCCGATGCTCGCCATCGGTGTCCGGTTCGTGTGGTTATCATGGTTTTCACGGTCCACACGGATCATGTCCTGCCCCCGTCGTCTAGTGGCCTAGGACGCCGCCCTCTCAAGGCGGTAACGGCGGTTCGAATCCGCTCGGGGGTACAAGTAGTGAAGGCCTCATCCATACGGATGGGGCCTTTCGTCGTTTCCGGGGGTTGTCCGGGGTCGACGCCTTCTGGTGCGGTAGGACGCGTCGAGGGCGACGCCCGGATCGGGTGCCGCCCTCAGGGGATCAAAGGGGATAGAGGGTGGGGGCCGCTAGTGTCCTCCCTCGTAGGTGTGCAGGGACTCGCTGATCTTCTCCGCCGCCGACACCACCGCCTGGGAGTGCATGCGTCCCGGCGAACGCGTCAGACGCTCTATCGGGCCGGACACCGAGACCGCGGCGATCACCCGGCCGCCCGGTCCGGCGACGGGCGCCGACACCGAGGCCACGCCCTGCTCGCGTTCGGCGACGCTCTGCGCCCAGCGGCGGCGGCGTACCTGCGCGAGGCTCGCCGCGGTGAAGCGCGCGCCCACCAGTGAGCGCCTGATGCGGTCGGAGTCCTCCCAGGCGAGAAGCACCTGGGCGGCCGAACCCGCGTTCATGGGCAGTTCGCTTCCCACCGGAACGGTGTCGCGCAGACCGCTACTGCGCTCCGACGCGGCCACGCACACGCGCAGGTCGCCCTGGCGGCGGTAGAGCTGCGCGCTCTCGCCGGTGAGGTCGCGCAGCTGGACCAGGACCGGGGCGGCCACGGCGAGCAGACGGTCCTCGCCGGTGGCTATCGACAACTCGCCCAGGCGCGGCCCGAGCACGAAGCGACCCTGGCTGTCCCTGGTCACCATGCGGTGACGTTCCAAGGCGACGGCGAGGCGGTGGGCGGTGGGGCGGGCCAGGCCGGTGATCTGGACCAGTTGGGCCAGGGACGCGGGCCCCGATTCCAGGGCGTCGAGGACGGACATGGTCTTGTCCAGGACACCGACACCGCTGGATGAGCTAGAGTTGTCCATGGCTTGATATTGCCGTCTCGATATATGGAATGCAAGTCGGGCCGATCATCCGCGCGAAGGTTCCGGAAACGTACGAGACGCGGCGGGACCGAAGACCGAGAAGACACGAGAGAGGCGATCTCCCATGGCACGCACGATGGCCGAGAAGGTCTGGGAGGAGCACGTCGTTCGACGTGCCGAAGGCGAGCCGGACCTGCTCTACATCGACCTCCACCTCGTCCACGAGGTGACCAGCCCCCAGGCCTTCGAAGGCCTGCGCATGGCCGGTCGCCCCGTTCGACGTCCCGACCTGACCATCGCCACCGAGGACCACAACGTCCCCACGATGGACCTCCTCGCGCCCATCGCCGACCCTGTCTCCCGCAAGCAGGTCGAGACGCTGCGCAAGAACTGCTCGGACTTCGGAGTGCGCCTGCACCCCATGGGCGACATCGACCAGGGCGTCGTCCACGTCGTCGGTCCCCAGCTCGGCCTCACCCAGCCCGGCATGACCGTGGTCTGCGGTGACAGCCACACCAGCACCCACGGTGCGTTCGGTGCGCTGGCCTTCGGTATCGGCACCAGTCAGGTCGAGCACGTCCTGGCCACGCAGACCCTGCCGATGCAGCCGTTCAAGACGATGGCCGTCACGGTCGACGGCAGCCTCCGGCCCGGTGTGTCCGCCAAGGACATCATCCTCGCCGTCATCGCCAAGATCGGCACCGGCGGTGGCCAGGGCTACGTCATCGAGTACCGGGGCGAGGCCATCGAGGCCCTGTCCATGGAAGCCCGCATGACGGTGTGCAACATGTCCATCGAGGCGGGTGCCCGCGCCGGCATGATCGCCCCGGACCAGACCACCTTCGACTACGTCCAAGGCCGCCCGCACGCCCCACAGGGCGCGGACTTCGACACGGCGGTCGAGCACTGGAAGAGCCTGCGCACCGACGAGGGCGCCGAGTTCGACGCCGAGGTGACCCTGAACGCGGACGACCTCAGCCCGTTCGTCACCTGGGGCACCAACCCGGGCCAGGGCGTGTCGCTGGACGACACCGTGCCCGAGCCGGCCTCCTACGAGGACCCCTCCGCCCGTGCCGCCGCCGAGAAGGCGCTGGCCTACATGGACCTGAAGGCCGGCACGCCCATGCGCGAGGTCGCCGTCGACACGGTCTTCCTGGGCTCGTGCACCAACGGTCGCATCGAGGACCTGCGGACCGCCGCCGAGATCATCCGCGGTCGCAAGGTCGCCGACGGCGTGCGCATGCTGGTCGTGCCCGGCTCCATGCGGGTCAAGGAGCAGGCCAACGAGGAGGGCCTGGGAGTGATCTTCCAGGAGGCCGGCGCCGAGTGGCGCGAGGCGGGCTGCTCGATGTGTCTGGGCATGAACCCGGACCAGCTCAAGCCCGGAGAGCGCAGCGCCTCCACGTCCAACCGCAACTTCGAGGGCCGTCAGGGCCGGGGCGGGCGTACCCACCTGGTCTCGCCGCAGGTCGCGGCGGCCACCGCGGTCCGCGGCACCCTGTCCTCCCCGGCCGACCTGTAGTCGCCCCGACCCGTTTAGGAGAGTCCTCCCATGGAGAAGTTCGACGTCCACACCGGTCGGGCCGTGCCGCTGCGCGCGAGCAACGTCGACACCGACCAGATCATCCCCGCCGTCTATCTCAAGCGGGTCAGCCGCACCGGTTTCGAGGACGGCCTGTTCGCCGAGTGGCGCAAGACCGACCCGGACTTCGTGCTCAACCGTCCCGAGTACGAGGGCGCGAGCGTGCTGGTGGCCGGCCCCGACTTCGGCACCGGTTCGTCCCGTGAGCACGCCGTGTGGGCCCTGCGGGACTACGGCTTCAAGACGGTGCTGTCCCCGCGCTTCGCCGACATCTTCCGCGGCAACTCGCTCAAGGGCGGTCTGCTCACCGTGCTGCTGCCCCAGGAGGTCATCGACCGGATCTGGGAGGCCGTGGAGGCCGACCCGACCGTCGAGGTGACCGTGGACCTGGTGGAGCGTCAGGTGCGCGTGCCGGCCGCTGACGTGGTGGAGCCGTTCGAGCTGGACGACTACACCCGCTGGCGGCTGCTGGAGGGTCTGGACGACATCGCTCTGACGCTCCGTCACACGGACGACATCACGGTCTTCGAGGGCACCCGACCGGCCTGGAAGCCGGCCACGCTCTAGTCGCGGCCCGGGCCGAAAGCCCCACGAAAACACGGGATCGAGGGTCGTTGTGACGCAGCGCACCCTCGGTCCCGAATAATTTTACCTTTACTTGACGTGAGCATTCGCTTACAGACTTTGTGTCCTTAAGGTGGGTGGCCATGGAGCCCGGAATCCGGTTATACGTAGGCTTTTGAGGCCCACAGAAGGGGGCAAAAAGGACTCGCTTCCCGTGCGGGCTCCTTCGCCCCACTCGTTGCGGAGCGTGACTTTGCAGGTCGGAAAGGGCCCGACACGCCTTGCCCACGGGCGTTTGTATTTGTGTAAGGGCCGCTGCTTCCCCTAATTTCGTGCGAGCAAGGGGGAACCGGAGGAACCTTATGAACAAGCGTGACCTGATCGACGCGATCTCCGACCGGCTCGGAGACAAGAAGACCGCGACCGAAGCGGTCAACGCTGTGCTTGAGACCATTCAGGCCACCGTGGCGTCGGGCGACAAGGTCGCCATCACGGGCTTCGGCGTTTTCGAGAAGTCCGAGCGAGCGGCACGTACCGCTCGCAATCCCGCCACAGGCGCCACGATCGACGTCCCCGCGAGCTTCGTTCCGAAGTTCCGCGCGGGCGCTGATTTCAAGGCCCTGGTCAACGGCGACAAGAAGTAGCCCTCTCGCCTCAGGCGAGTGGACGTACCCGCCCGGGTTCCCTCCGAAGGGGGCCCGGGCGGAGTGCTGTCCAGGGTCGTTGCTCCCTGATTCGGGGCCAGCCTCGGCCAGGAGACGGTTCCCTTGTGCTCTGGACGGCGCTCAGGTGGACGCAGAGCGCTTCACGGGGTCTTCTGTGACTCTCGGGTTGCCATGCGCCCCACCAAGGCGCGTGTGAGCGGACCCAGGCCCAAGGCGGTCGCGGACTTCAGGTCCTCGGGGGTGTCCACGTCACGACGGACCGATTCCACCCCCGGCGGCGACAGCTCGCGCGCTCCTCCGGCCAGGTGCCGTGCGCGCGAGGCCCCCTCGAAGGCCGGGGCGAACGGCCGGCCGGGCGCCGCCGCCAACAGGGTGGTCCCCACACGAGGCGAGTCCGCCAGGAACGACCGCTCGTACGTGGCCGCCGCCGTGAGGACCCGCTCCAACTCCGCCGGGCGCAGCGCCGGCAGGTCCGCCGACAGTGCGCACACCCCGAGACCGGACGCGAGGGTCCGCGCCGTGCGCGCCCCGTGCTCCAAAGCCGGATTCAGCCCGCCCCCGGGCTCTCCGGACACCACCACGGCTCCCAGGGCCGACAGGGCGGCGTCCGCACGGGGATCGTCGGTCACCACGAACACCGTCCCCACCGAAGGACACAGGCGCGCGGCGGCCACCGTGTCGCAGGCGATCGCGAGCGCCAGTTCCTCGCGCAGCCCCCCGGCGGCCCGGGCCAGTCGACTCTTGGCCAGACCGAGGTGCTTGACTGGGACGATCAGGGACCAGCGCACCCCGGGACGGACGGACCCGTCTCGCTCTCCACAGCCGGTCACGGTTCCCCCGGAACTTGATACGGCGACGACAGTGACGAGGGTAGATGTTCGGGGAACGGCGCGGCGCGGACACCCTAGACTGAATCGGTTGTGTCGAAGTGAGGAGTCCCGTGGCCAAGCAACGAGAATCACGATGGGTCAAGTGGGTCGTGTCCCGGATCGTGCGCATCGTGCTCTGGATGTTGACCAAACCGGAGTGGAAGGGGACCGAGAACGTCCCCGCGCAGGGTGGTGTGATCATCGCGGCGAACCACCTGTCCGTGACCGACCCGCTGACGGTCGCCCACTTCCTCTACATCGGTACCCGGCGCTGGCCCACCTTCACCATGAAGGACTCGGTCATGAAGATTCCGGTGGTCCGCTCGGTCGCCAGGAGCACGGGACAGATCCCGATCAAGCGCGGCAGCTCCGACGCGGTCAAGGCCTTGGGCGAGGCGGAGAAGGCGCTCACCCAGGACGGTTCCTCGGTGATCTTCTACCCCGAGGGCACCTGCACGCGTGACCCGAATCTGTGGCCGATGACCGCCAAGAACGGGGTGGCGCGCCTGGCGTTGACCAGTGGCGTCCCGGTCGTTCCGGTGGCGCACTGGGGCGAGCAGAACCTCCTGCCCTACGGCTCGAAGAAGCCCCGACTGCTGCCGCCACGCAAGCGCATCCAGTTCAGGGCCGGCCCGCCGGTGGACCTGTCCGCGTACCTGGGCGAGCCGATCACGCCCACCGTCCTGGACGGCGCCACCAAGGCGATCATGGCCGACATCACCGCGTTGCAGGCCGAGATCCGCGGTGAGGAGCCGCCCGCGGAGCCCTTCGACTATGCCAAGGCCCGCCGGGAGCAGGCCGAGGCCAAGCGCACCGAGCGCGCCTTGGAGGATCGTGCCCCGGAGGATGGGGGCGCCGAGACCGAGGCGCCGCGGGAAGAGACTCCGCAGGCCGAGGCCGCCGACAGTGACAACGCGAAGAACAACACGGGGGCATGACCGAGTACATGAGTGATGACAAGGTCAAGGTCGCGGTTCTGGGTGGTGGCTCCTGGGGGACCACGTTCGCCAACGTCGTCGCCGACGCCGCCGACCTCGCCCGCAAGTCGGGGCGGGAGGACACCGCCGAGGTGGTCCTGTGGGCGCGCCGGGCCGAGATCGTGGACGCGATCAACGAGGCCTCGGAGAACCCCGACTACCTCCCGGGCCTCATGCTCAACGCCGGGCTGAGGGCCACCACCGACGTGAACGAGGCGCTGGCGGGCGCCTCCGTCGTGGTCTTGGCGGTCCCCTCCCAGTCGCTGCGGGCCAACCTCACCGCCTGGAAGGACGCCTTCCCCAGGGACGCCGTGGCGGTCAGCCTCATGAAGGGCGTCGAACTGGGCAACCTCCTGCGGATGAGCCAGGTCATCGGCGAGGTCCTGGAGCTGCCCGAGGAGCAGATCGCCGTAGTCTCGGGCCCCAACCTGGCCAGGGAGATCGCCGAACGCCAGCCGGCCACCGCCGTGGTGGCCTGCCCGCACGAGCCCACGGCCGTCCGGTTGCAGTCGCTGTTCAAGTCGGCGTACTTCCGCCCCTACACCAGTACCGACCTGGTGGGTGTGGAGATCGGCGGCGCCATGAAGAACGTCATCGGTCTGGCCGTGGGCGTGGCCGAGGGCATGGGCTTCGGTGACAACACCAAGGCCTCGCTCATCACCCGGGGTCTGGCCGAGACCACCCGCCTGGCGGTGACACTCGGTGCCGACGAGCACACCCTGTCCGGCCTGGCCGGGATGGGCGACCTCGTCGCGACATGCTCCTCCCCGTTGTCACGGAACCGGACTTTCGGTGAGAAACTGGGCGCGGGTAAGACCCTGGAGCAGGTCGTCGAGGAGACCAAGCAGACGGCCGAAGGGGTCAAGTCCTCCGAGTCGATCCTCGAACTCGGTTGGACCCACGGGGTCGACATGCCGATCACCGAGGCCGTCGTCAAGATGATGCACCACGATCTGGGTCCGGCCCAGGCGCTCGCGGAGTTCATGTCCCGCAGCAGTAAGCCGGAACGGTACGGGGTCTGAGAGCGAGCACGATGTCATACACACCCGGGACCGGAAGCGCGGGCGAGCACACCAGGGCCGTCTCCCTTCCTGAGGCGCCCGTCCCCACCCAACGCCCGATGCGGATGCCCGTGCACCGCGCCACCACGTACGCGTTCGACACCTCGCAGGGGTTCGCCGACGTGCTGGACGGAAAGAGCGACGGTTACTCCTACGCTCGCATCGACAGCCCCACCGTGGACGCCTTCGCCGAGGCGGTCGCCGCGATGGAGGGCGTGGGGCTCCCGGACCGGGTGCACGGCCAGGCGTTCGCCTCCGGGATGGCGGCGATCAGCACCGTGCTGTTGGCCCTCACCGAGGCCGGGGCGCACGTGGTGGCGGCCCGCTCGATCTACGGCAACACCTACTCGCTGCTGGACCGGATGATGCGCCGGTTCGGTGTGCGTACCGACTTCGTGGACATCACCGACCTGGACGCGGTGCGCGCGGCGATCACCCCGGACACGCGGGTGGTGTTCACCGAGACGCTCTCCAACCCCACCATGACCGTCTCCGACCTGCCGGAACTGGCGCGGATCTCCCGTTCGGCGGGCGCCGCTCTGGTGGTGGACTCCACGTTCGCCTCCCCGGCGATCTGCCGCCCCCTGGAGTCCGGCGCGGACGTGGTCGTGCACTCGGCCACCAAGTATCTGGGCGGGCACAGCGACACCACCGGCGGTGTCGCCGTGGCCTCGCCCACGCTGATCGAGCGGATCCGTTCGGCCCGCGTGGACCTGGGCCCGTGCCTGGCCCCGGACGAGGCGTACCTGCTGCACCGCGGTCTGGAGACCCTGCCGCTGCGGGTGGGGCGCCAATGCGAGACCGCCTCGGCGTTCGCCGCCGCCCTGGAGGGCCACCCGGCCGTGGAGCGGGTCGACCACCCGTCGCTGACCTCCCACCCCCAGCACGTCCTCGCGGGCGAGCTGTTCGACGCGGGCCGTTACGGTGCCGTGGTCACCGTGCACCTCAAGGGTGGGCGCGACGACGGCATGGCCTTCGTCGACCGACTGGGGTTGGCCACCATCGCCGCCTCCTTGGGCGGCACCCACACCCTGGCCGGACACGTGGCCTCGACCTCGCACCGGTTGATGAGCGGGGCCGAACTGGCCGCCGCGGGCGTCTCCCCGGGCGCGGTACGGTTCTCCATCGGCTTGGAGGATCCCCAGGACCTCATCGACGACGCTTTGGCGGCGCTCGACGGGGGAAAGTGACACACGGGGCGAATCCCACACGTTCCGGTTCCATCGGTAGGCGAGATAAGGTCTGGCAGCATGTCGTCCGAGCAGCGCAAGATTCGGGTCGCCGTCGTCTTCGGCGGTCGTAGTTCCGAACACGAGATCTCCTGCGTCACCGCGGGCAGTGTCCTGTCCGTCATCGACCCCGACTGCTACGAGGTGGTCCCGGTCGGGATCACCCCGTCCGGCAACTGGGTGCTGACCTCGGGCGACCCCGAGGGGCTGCGCATCGACGCGGCGACCAAGGCGCTGCCGTCGGTCTCCGAGGAGGGCGCCGAGCTGGTGCTGCCGTTCGACGGCCCGGGCCGACTCATGACCGTCTCCCCGGACCAGGGCACACAGCGCCTGGCCGAGGTCGACGTGGTGCTGCCCCTGCTGCACGGACCCTTCGGCGAGGACGGCACCATCCAGGGGCTGTTCGAGATGATGGGCGTGCGTTACGCGGGCGCCGGGGTGTTCTCCAGCGCAGCCGCCATGGACAAGGTGTTCATGAAGGCGCTGTTGGTCGGCAACGGCATTCCCACCAGCCCGTTCGTGGCCATCACCGACCGCACCTGGCGCAACGAGCGCAAGAAGGTCCTGGACGACGTCGCCGAGCTGGGCACGACGGTGTTCGTCAAGCCCGCCCGCGCCGGCAGCAGCGTCGGCATCACCCGGGTGCGGGACACCTCCGACGCCGACGCCGTCGTGGCCGCCGTCGAGGCCGCCCGCGAACACGACCCCAAGGTGCTCGTCGAGGCCCAGGTCGTGGGCCGAGAGATCGAGTGCGGCGTGCTGGAGTCCGAGGACGGCGGCACCCCCGACGTGTCGTTCCCCGCCGAGGTGCACGTGGCCGAGGGCTTCGACTTCTACGACTTCGAGGCCAAGTACCTGTCCACGTCCAGCCTGACCATCCCCGCGGAGATCCCGGAGGAGGCCACGGCCCGCCTGCGCCAGATGGCCGCGGACGTGTTCGAGGCCATGGGCTGCGAGGGCCTGGCCCGGGTGGACTTCTTCTACACCGCGGACGGGGAGGTCCTCGTCAACGAGCTCAACACCATGCCCGGCTTCACGCCGGCGTCGGCGTTCCCGCAGATGTGGGAGGCCACCGGCGTGGACTACGCGACTCTGGTGGAGCGGATGATCACCACCGCCCTGCGCCGCGACCCAGGCCTGCGCTAGATGTACTGACCACAGAGGTTGTCCACAGGCCCGGCCGTCCACAGTGGCGCCGGGCCTGTGGCGTGTGGTCCCCTCGAATTCGGGGGAGCCTGGAACTCCTCCCACTTCGCGCTGCCCGCACGTCGAATTCCTGGGGATCCTTCGAGAAAAGGCGTACGCTGGCAGAGTGCTCTCGCTACGCTCGGAAACGTTCTGGATACCGCAGGGAGCCGCCCATGACGTGTGCTGTGCAGGAGCGGACGGAGAAGTCTGAGATGGACCTCCACGCACTGGCCGAAAGCATCGAACTCCCGGATGGTTACCGCACGGAGATCATCAACGGGAGCATCATCGTGTCGCCTACGCCCACGGTCAGGCATGCCGACATTCTCACCGAGGTACACGAGTCGCTACTAGAAGTCGGTCTCAAGGGCCAGGGTCTACGTGCGATGCAGATGATCACTCTGGAGATCGCCAAGACGGGTGACCGTTATGTTCCCGACCTGGTCGTCATGCCGATCCCCCTGGCGAGGGGGGAGGGGTGGGATGGTCCGGAATGGACACGTCCTGCCGAGGAGGTCGAGCTGGTCGTGGAGGTCGTCTCTCCGAGCAGTAGGCACGCTGACTGGATCGACAAGGCGAAGGGGTATGCGCAGGCCGGGGTCCCCCTATACCTGGTGATCGATCCGGTACGGGAGGAGGTCGCTCTGTTCCAGGACCCGGAGGGATCGGAGTACCAGGAAGTGACTCGAACTCAAAAGAACGGATCGGTTCGCTTCCCGAAGCCGTTCGATCTGAAACTGGACGCGGCTGATCTGTTGCTCTCGGATACCTGAGCGAGAACAAGGATGTGTGGAAGGGGGCGGTCGACCACGTGGTCGCCCGCCCCCTTCGTGTCATTTTCAGGGGGTGGTCGTCGGGGGGACCTGCGGCACCGGCGTCTGCGGGGACTCGGGCTGTTCGGGAAGGAGTTCGCGGGCGAGGATGGTGCCGCCGGCGGTGGCGGCGGGGAACACCACGATGGCCACGAACGGTATCGCCATCAGGAAGTACGTGGGGATCGTGAACCCCAGCACGCGACAGCGTCGATGACGCATGTGGCTGTGGCGGTCCCGAATCCGCAACAGCCCTCGGCGATCGAAGGCGCTCGTGGTGAGTTCGATCCCCAGCAGCCAGCCGCCCATGACCGCGGTCAGCACCGGGCCCAGGATCCAGCCCACCACGGGGATCAAACCGAGCAGGAACGCGCCGATGGTCACGACCAGGGTGATCGCCACCAGCGCGATGGCCTGGCCGGCGGCGCGGGCCATCGAGGCCAGGACGGACTCCTCGGGGGCCTCGGGCGCGCCGCCCATCTCCTCCTCGACCATCTCGGCGATCTTGTCGTAGATCGGGGCGCCCAGGGTCAGGGTGACTGTGGTGAAGGCCACCACCATCACCAGGATCGAACCGACCAGCAGCCCCAGGGCCAGGGAGCCGCGCAGCAACCCCCGCCAGGTACTGCCCCAGTCGGCCGCGAAGGGCGTGGCCCAGGCGACCAGATCCTCCATGTTGAGGATCAGCGTGATCAGCGCCGCCAGGAACAGCAGCGACGTGATCAACGCCGGAAGGGCGCCGAGGAAGAACAGGCGGGGTCTGCGCAGCACGATGGCCAGACCGCGGAACAGGGTGCCGACCCCGGAAAGGGCCTCACGTATGGGATTCACAGGCGAACACTAGAGCATGTTCCACGAATACACGCCCTGCTGCGCGTCGCCCGCCACCACCCTCAACGGACGCCTACGGCGCAGTGGCCTTCATAGCGACGGCCGGCGTCCACGGAACCCGATCTAGCGGTCGTGCACGTCTCTGTACCATCCGTCCTCCGCCAGCAGCTCGGTGTGGGTGCCCGATTGCAGTACACGGCCGTCGCGGACCACGTAGATCCGGTCCACCCGGTCCAGCCCGGTGAGGTCGTGGGTGATGAGCAACGTGGAGAACCCCTCGGCGGCGGCGAGCAGGTCGGCCACCACGGCGTCGCGGGTGTCCGGGTCCAAGTGCGCGGTGGGCTCGTCCAGCACCAGGACCCGGGGAGCGGCCAGCACCGCGCGCGCCAGGGCCAGTCGCTGCACCATGCCCCCGCTCAGTCCCAGCCCGTGCGACCCCACCCGTGTGTCCAACCCGTGGGGCATCGCCTCGACGTCATGGGCCAGCCGGGCGCCGCGCAGCGCCGCCCACAGTTCGTCGTCCTCCGCCCCCGGCTTGGCCAGGCGCAGGTTCTCGCGCAGGGTCGACCCGAACACGTGCGGGTCCTCCGGCACCCCGGACACCACCCGGCGCACCTCGTCGGCGGGGTAGGCGGTGATGTCGGTGCCGCCGATCTCCACCCGGCCCTCGTCGGGGTCGCGGAAGCGCAGCAGCACCGAGGCGAGTGTGCTCTTGCCGGCCCCGCTCGGCCCGACCACGGCCACGGTCGCCCCGGCGGGGATCTCCAGGTCCACCCCGTCCAAGGCCCACGGCTCCTCGGGCCCGTACCGCACCCGTAGGCCACGGACGTGGACGGGGGCGTCGGCGTCCGGGTCGATCTCCAGACCCTCCTGCGCGGGGGGAGCGATGGCCGGCGGGGTGTCCAGGACACCGAACAGGCGGACGCCGCTCGCCCGGATCGCCCCCAGACGGGAGGCGACGGCGGGCAGCGGCGCGACGATCTCGAAGGCGGCGAGCGTGGTCAGCACCAGCACGGCCAAGGCAGTGGGGCCGATGGTGCCCTCCTCCACGGCGAGCACCCCCAGGAACAGGGCGCCCCACACGGTCAGCCCGGTGATCAGGGCGTTGACACCCTCGCTCAGCCCCAGGGTGGCGGCGTCGCGGCGGGCCACCCGGGTCAGTTCGGCGTCGGCCTCGTTCACCCGTGCGACGTGACGGTCCATCGCCCCGTAGGCCACCAGGTCCGGAGCGCCTTGGAGGGTGTCGACCAGGGCGGTGGACAGGGCTCCGCGCGCCTCGGCCTCGCGCTGCCCGGGCTTCCTGTTCAGGGCGGCGGCCATCAGCGGGACGGCGAGTCCGGCCAGCAGCAGGCCCGCGGCGAGCAGCAGCCCGCCCGGCGCGTACACCACGGTCAGGACCAGCACCGTGGCGCCGCCGGTCACCACCGACACCAGCGGCGGGGTGAGTCCGCGCACCAGCAGGTCGAGGGTGGCCTCGGTGTCGTTGACCAGGCGGGACACCAGGTCGCCCGAGCGGAACCGGCCGAACGGTTCGGTCCGGGCCAGTCGCTCGTACACCCGCACCCGTACCTGGGCCAGAGTGCGGAACGCGGCGTCGTGGGTGACCAGGCGTTCCAGGTAACGGGTCACGCCCTTGCTCACGCCCAGGGCGCGGGTGGCGACCACGGCCACGCTCAGCGCGGTGATGGAGGGGTGGTTCGCGGCGGTGGCCAGCATCCACGCGGCGACGCCCAGCAGCGCCACCCCGGAGCCGGTGGCGGCGCCGCCCAGCAGCACACCGAGGGCGAAGCGGGCGCTGCGCGGCCGGGCCAGTGCGATCATCCGGCGCAGCGGGTCCTTGCGGCGCTCGCGTTCGGCGACGACGGACTCGATCACGGGGTCGGCCTCGGGGCCGACGCCGGGTCGGGTGGCGGGGGCACTCATCGGGACACCCTCTCGGTGAGCAGCGGCAGGTGGGCGGTGCGCAGGCGGGCACCGGAGACGGACTCGGCCCAACCGGTGTCGTGCGCGACGATCACGGCGGTGCGCCCCTCCAGGAGGCGGGCCACGGCGGTGCGCACGGCCGTGGCGTTCTCCGGGTCCAGGTGGGCGGTGGGTTCGTCCAGCAGGACCAACGGGGCGTCACGGCACATGGCGCGGGCCAGAGCGATGCGTTGGCGCTGGCCGGCGGACAGGCGGGCGCCGCGTTCACCGAGCCTGGTGTCGTAGCCGTCGGGCAGGGCGTCGATGAACCCGTCGGCCTCGGCCAGCCGCGCGGCCTCTCGGACCCGGTCGAGGTCGGCGTCGGGTGCGCCGAGGCGGATGTTGTCGGCCACCGACACGTCGAACAGGTAGGGGTGCTGGGGCACCCAGGCGATGCCGGCGCGCCAGTCCTCGACGGGCACGTCCCGCAGCGGTGTCCACTCTCCGTCGGGGGCGCGGACCTCGACGCGTCCCTCGGTGGGTTCGCGCAGGCGCAGCAGCAGGGACAACAGGGTGGTCTTGCCCGAACCGCTGGGACCGGTGAGCAGCAGGTGTTCGCCGGCGTGGAGGGTCAGGTCCAGGTCGGACAGGGCGGGTGTGTCCCGGCCGGGGTAGCGCACCTCGACGCCGCTCAGCCGCAGGTCGCCGCCGGTGGTGGGGGAGGGCCGACCGGTCGGAGCCGGCGCCGGGCGTTCGGATCCCTCGTCCCGCCGGCGTTCGAGTTCGGTGAAGACCTGGTCGGCGGCGGCGACCCCCTCCATGCTGGCGTGGAAGCGGGCCCCCACCTCGCGCAGTGGCAGGTACGCCTCGGGGGCCAGGATCAGCACGAGCAGGGCGGTCTGGTAGTCCATGTGGCCGCCCAGCAGCCGCAACCCGACCTCGACGGCGACCAGGGCGACGGCCAGGGTGGCGAGCAGTTCCAGGGCGAAGGCGGACAGGAACGCGACCCGCAGCGTCCCCATGGTGGCCTTGCGGTGGTCGTCGCCGACCTCGCGGATGATGGCGGCCTGGGCCTTGGCGCGACGGAACACCGCCAGGGTCGGCAGGCCCTCCACCACGTCGAGGAAGTGGCCGCCCAACCGGCTCAGCAGCTTCCACTGCCGGTCGGTGCGCTGTTGGGTGTGCATACCGATCAACGCCATGAAGACGGGAATGAGCGGCAGCGTCACCAGGATGACGATCCCGGAGATCCAGTCGGCCCAGAACACCACGGAGAGTACGGCGAGCGGCACGATCGCCGACAGCACCAGCTGGGGCAGGTACCGGGAGAAGTACTCGTCGAGGGCGTCCAGACCGCGGGTGGCGAGGGTGACGAGTTCACCGGCCTTGGGTGAATCGTCCCGCCCGTCGCCGCCCTCGGCCAGCCATACCTTGCCGGAGCCGGTCACGTGCGCGATGAGCCTGCGACGCAGCTGCGACTTGGTGCGGGCGGCGCTGTGCAGCGCGGAGGTCTCGGCGAGGTAGGACAGCAGGGCGCGGGTGAGGGCGACGGCGGCGACCAGGGCGATCATCGGTCCGAGGACGTCCATGCCGTCGCCTGCCCAGGCGCCGGTGATGACGCGGGCCAGCAGCCAGGCCTGGACGAGGATCAGACCGGTGATCAGCACACCGCTGACGACGGTGACGGCCAGGTGGACACGGACCGCGCTCGCGGTGCGGACCAGGCGCGGATCGAGCGGTTTCATGCGCGGAAGACCTCGTGTGGTCGTCGTGGCGGCCCCGGGTGGTCGGGACCGTGGTCGGCCGGGAAACGACGGGGCACGGTCTGGCCCCAGTATCCCGGTGGTGGGTCCGGGCAGCGCCGTACCCCCCGTTCCCGGGGCGATGCGGGGGCGGGGGGTACGGACGTCGTTGGGTCGGCGGAGGCCCCGAGGGGCACCCCGCCACTCAGGCGGCCTTCTCGGGCTCCGGTTCACCTCCGCCGACCGACGCCGGGGTGATCTGCTCGCCGGTGACGCGTTGGCGGAACACCCAGTAGCTCCAGGCCTGGTAGCCCATGACCACGGGCAGGGCCACCAGGGCCACCCACGACATGACGGTCAGCGTGTAGTCGGCCGAGGAGGCGTTGGCGACGGTCAGGCTGAACGCCGGGTCGGTGGTGGAGGGCAGCACGTTCGGGAACAGGGACCCGAACAGGACCGTCACCGCGGTCAGGATGGTGACGGCGGTGGCCACGAAGGACCACCCCTCGCGACGGAGGTGGACCGCCGCGACCCCGCCCACCAGGGCGGCGGCGGAGATCAGGACGAGCGGCAGGGTCCAGGGCTTCCCGTAGGCGAACTGGGTCCACAGCAGGAAGGCGGCCCCGGCGGGAACGGCGACGTAGGCGGCGGACAACGCGGCTCGCCGGGCGCGGACGCGGACCGGCCCGTCGGTCTTGAGGGTCAGGAAGACGGCGCCGTGCAGGGTGAACAGCGACAGGGTCGTCAGCCCGCCGAGCAGGGCGTAGGGGTTGAGCAGGTCGAACAGGGACGCGGTGACGATCTGGTCGGCGTCCATGGCCACACCGCGCACGATGTTGGCGAAGGCCACGCCCCACAGGAACGCGGGGACGACGCTGCCGAAGAAGATCGCCCGGTCGCACCAGTCCTGCCAGCGCGGGTCGTCGCGCTTGCTCCGGTACTCGAACGCCACACCGCGCAGGATCAGCGCGATGAGGATGAGGAACAGCGGCACGTAGAACCCGCTGAACAGGGACGCGTACCAGGCGGGGAAGGCGGCGAACATGGCACCGCCCGCGGTGATGACCCACACCTCGTTGCCGTCCCAGACCGGGCCGATCGAGTTGATGGCGACCCGGCGGTCGACGGAGTTGCGCCCACCCATGAAGGGCAGCAGGGTGCCCACCCCGAAGTCGAACCCCTCCAGGACGAAGTAGCCGATCCACAGGACGGCGATGGCGATGAACCAGATGACGGCCAGTTCCATGGTCTTGCTGCTCCTAGTAGCTGAAGTGTGGGATCTGGGACTCGTCCTCGTCGTTCTCCAGGTCGGGAACGAGGTGGGAGGGGCCCTTCTTGACGTACTTCCAGAGCAGCCCGACCTCCACCACGAAGAGGAATCCGTAGACGGCGGTGAAGATGCCCAGACTCATCGCCACGGTGCCCAGACTCACCCCCGGGGAGACGCTGTTGGCGGTCAGGAGTTCACCGTGCACGGTCCAGGGCTGGCGGCCCATCTCGGTGAGCACCCAGCCGAAGATGTTGGCGAGCAGGGCGGCGGGCAGCGCGGCGATGGCGGCGAAGTAGAACCACTTCTTCCGGGGCACGCGTTCCCGTCCGCGGGTGAGCCACAGCCCCAGGGCCGCCACGGCCACACCGAACAGGCCCAGGCCCATCATGAGACGGAAGGACCAGTAGACGACGAACACGTTGGGGATGTAGTCGCCCGGCCCGTAGAACTCCTCGTAGCTCTCCTGGAGGTCGTTCATGCCGTGCACCTCGCCGTCGAAGTGCCCGGTGGCCATGAAGCTGAGGACGTTGGGGACGGTGACGTCGATGGGGTTGTAGCGGGCCTCGGTGTCGCCGACCGCGAAGGTGGAGAACGCGGCACCCTCCTCGGTGTCCCAGAGTGCCTCGGCGGCGGCGATCTTCATGGGTTCGTACTCGGCGGCGAGCTTGGCCTGGTGGTCGCCGGAGAAGATCGTGAGCGCTCCGGCGAGGAGGGTGAAGACCAGACCGACCTTGAGGGTGGAGCGGAACAGCGCGAAGTCCCGCTTGGGAGGGGTGACACCGACGTCGCCGGTGTCCTCGTGTCGCATGTTGCGCCAGAGCTTGAAGGCGCTGACCGCCACCACGAACAGCCCGGCGGTGATGAAGGCGGCCGAGACGGTGTGCAGGTAGGTGGACCAGGCCTGGTCGTTGCTGAGCACGGCCCAGATGTCGTTGAGTTCGGCGCGGCCGTTCTCGGGGTTGATCTCGTAGCCGACGGGGCGGCGCATCCAGGCGTTCGCGGCGAGGATGAAGTAGGCCGACAGGTTGGTGCCGATGGCGACCAGCCAGATGCAGGCCAAGTGGACCCGGCGCGAGAGACGATGCCAGCCGAAGATCCACAGTCCGATGAAGGTGGACTCCAGGAAGAAGGCCAGGAGCGCCTCCATGGCCAGGGGAGCGCCGAAGACGTCACCGACGAAGCGGGAGTATTCGCTCCAGTTCATGCCGAACTGGAACTCCTGCACGATTCCGGTGACCACGCCCATGGCGAAGTTGATCAGGAACAGCTTGCCGAAGAATTGTGTGGCCTGTAGGTACTCGTGCCGTCCGGTCTTGTACCAGAACGTCTGGAGCACGGCCACGATGAACGACAGCCCGATGGTCAGGGGCACGAACAGGAAGTGGTAGATCGTGGTGACCCCGAACTGCCATCGCGCCAGGTCTAGAGCTTCCATGTACGCCTCTCACAAAGACCGACCGTCGGTAGTACTACGAACTGTAGTGCTACTTGTCGTCGTCATGCGGGAGGCCCCCTGTGAAACGGCGCTCACGACGGTCGGCGCCTCGCGCGGAACACACGCGAAACGGCGGCGCGCCCCGGGTCGGGGCGCGCCGCCGTGCTGTGGTTCCTTCGGTGAGGAGGGCGTTCTCGCAGTTCACAGATGGCGTGCGGGGGAGGGGTGAGGTCGGTCTCCTCGACCTCCGGTGTCCTCCACCACATTCACCGGGGGCGCGTCAGCCGTACCGCTCCAACATCCGCTCCATGTTCTCCACCTCTGTCGTCTGGGCGTCGACCATGCCCTGGGCGAACTGGACCACGAGGTCCTCCCGACCCAACTCCACCTCGGCCTCGGCCATCTCGATGCCGCCCAGGTGGTGGGCGATCATCAGCTCCAGGAACATGACCTCGGCCTCCTCGCCCTCGGCGTCGTCCAGCTCCACCATCTGCTCGTCGGTGGCCAGTCCCGGCATCGCCTCGGGAACCTCGCCCTCGCCACCGCCGTGGTCGTGGCCCTCCATCCAGCTCATCGGCGGCTCGGAGGCGCGCGCGGTCAACCCCCACGCCGCCAACCAGCCCTGCATCATGCCGATCTGCGCCTGCTGGGTACGGGCCATGTCCATGGCCACGGTGTGCAGCTCCACGTCCTCGGTCTTGTCGAGGACGACCATCGACATGTCCACGGCCTGGGCGTGGTGGGCGCTCATGTCGCGCAGGAATCCGGCGTCGGCCCCGGTGTCCAACGGGTAGGAGGGACGCCCCAACAGGAAGCCCGCGACCAGCGCCAACGCGACCAAGATCACCGAAGTCCACAGTGGCACGGACCGTCGTGCCAAGGGTGTGGATCCGGTGCGCTCGGAGGCGCGCGAGAACCCCTCGGGCAACGCCCCCTCGTCCTCGTACTCGTCCGCCTCGGTGTCGCCGCCGTCGCCGGAGGCAGCCCCGGTCACTCGCCCCATTTGAACCACCTTGGTCAAATCGCCCAACTCTGCTGACAAAGTAGAGGATAGGAAAGTCCTGTTCGACCACTCGCATTCCAGGAGTCCCAGTGGCCAAGAAGTCGAAGGCGGAGGAGCGCCGCGCCAGAGCGGCCGCGTTGCGTGAGGAGCAGCGTAAGAAGGAACGACGCAGCAAAGCCCTCAAGGTCACGGGTGTCTCCGTGGCCGGAGCCGCGGTCCTGGGACTGCTGGGCACGGCCATCTTCATGGAACTGCGAAGCCACAACATCGAGGGCGTCGACGAGTACACGATCGACGAGTACAGCCACGTCACGGTCGGCGAGCGGGTGGACTACGAGCAGTCCCCGCCGGTCGGCGGTCAGCACTGGCCGCAGTGGCAGAACTGTGGGGTCTACCCCGAACCCATCACCCCGGAGTTCGGTGTCCACGCCCTGGAGCACGGCGCCGTGTGGATCACCTACGACCCGGAGCTGCCCCAGGAGGAGGTGGACGCCCTGGAGAGCTTCTACAACCCGGGCGACTACGTCCTGGTCACCCCCTACGAGGGTGAGATGGACGCACCGATCGTCGCCTCCAGCTGGGAGCGTCAGATCAACGTCGAGTCCTCCGACGACGAGAACCTGAGCCGTTACGTGCAGACGTACGAGCGCGGCACCGACGTCCCCGAGCCGGGCGCCGCCTGCTCGGGCGGCATCGCCGAGAGCGCCGCCGAGGTCGAGGCGCAGATCGACGCGCAGGGTGAGCAGGCCGAGGCCGTCCAAGGCGCGGAGAGCGACGAGGAGGGTGCGGACCCCGAGAACGAGGACACCACCGAGGGCGGTGGCGAAGAAGGCGCCGAGGGCTCCGAAGAGGAGTCCGAGTAGCGCCGAACCTCGCTTGAGGCAGCACGCGAACGGGGGCGCGGAGGGCGGTTTCACCGTCGTCCGCGCCCCCGAGGGCTTCGGTCTCAGACGCCGTTCTCGGCGTGCTCTTCCAGATGCTGGGAGATCAGTTCGCTCACCTGGGACAGCGCGGCGGCGGGGTTGCCGTAGGAGCTCGGGACGCTCAGCTCCACGTAGGCCTCACGGTAGAGCGCGACGAACACGGTCGGAACGCCCTCCGGCTGCGCCCAGGACACGGTGTCCTCGCCCTCACCGATATCGGTCAGCGGCGAGTCCATCTCCAGACCGGAGGGACGGGGGATACCGCAGCGCAGACCGATGGGCGGATCACCCCAGGCGGCCATCACGTCCGATTCGGGGCTGATCGTGGCGCGGTCGGCGTCGAGGAGGGTGTCCGGAAGGTCCGCGACGAGGGCGGCGCAGGGCTCGGCGGTGTTCTCTTGTGCTTCGAAGGCCTGCATCTGGACGGACTGTCCACAGCCGGCAGTCAGGAGGACGACGGCACCGGCCGCCCCCAGGTACCGTTTCAGCACAAGATTCCTCGCTCCGTCGACGCGGTCGACACTCAGATATTGACGATGGGGCACGTCAGGGTACGAGCGATACCGTCGAGCCGCTGAATCCGGGCGACCACGAGGGTGCCCAGCGCGTCGATGTCGTCGGCCTCGGCCTGAACGATCACATCGTAGGGACCCGTGACGTCGTTCGCCTTCTCCACCCCGTCGATCCCTCGGATGCGCTCCGCGACCTTGGCGGCCTGGCCGACCTCCGTCTGCACCAGGATGTACGCCTGCACCATGTGTCTACTCCTTCGTGCCGTGCTGGTGTGTACCAAGAGTGGACGTCGCCCGAGCCGGGGCACAGCTGATGACGAACGGATGACGAACGTGAGGCTCGACCACCGGGTCTAGACCACTGAGTCGGTGCGTCACCGTACCCTGATCTTCGTGTTGAACACCATTGGGGGCCTGGGTGAGTTCGCTCTGATCACACGCGTGACGAGCCAATTCCCCAGGACGGACGATGTAATCCTCGGACCCGGCGATGACGCCGCGATCGTTGCCGCGCCCGACGGGCGTACGGTCGCGACCACGGACCTGCTGGTCGAGGGGCGCCACTTCAAACGGGAATGGTCCAGTGCTCGTGATGTCGGGCACCGCGCCGTCGCGCAGAACTACGCGGACGTGGTGGCCATGGGCGCGCGTCCCACCGGCATGCTCATCGGGTTCGCCGCCCCGCCCGACCTGCCGGTCGCGTGGGCGGAGGAGTTCACCGCGGGGGTGCGCGACGAGTGCGCGCTCGCCGGGGGAGCCGTCGTCGGCGGCGACATGGTGGGTTCGGACGTGCTGACCATCGCCGTCACGGCCCTGGGCGACCTGGAGGGGAGGGCGCCCGTGCGGCGCGACGGGGCCCGGCCCGGTGACGTGGTCGCCTACTCGGGGAACCTGGGACTGTCCGCCGCCGGCCTGGCCCTGCTGGAGCGGGGGATCGACGGTCCCGCCGCCTGCCTGGACGAACACCGCAGGCCGAGTCCTCCCTACGCCGCGGGCCCGGAGGCGGCCAGGCTGGGTGCCACCGCCATGCTCGACGTCAGCGACGGCCTCGTGCAGGACCTGGGACACATCGCCGTGCGAAGCGGGGTGGGTATCGATCTGGACTCGAACGCGCTGAGCCCCGATCCCGCACTCCTCGAAGCCATGGGAGTACTCGGCGTCGCGACGGGGAAGATCGAAGAGGCCGCCCGTCGGCTGATGCTCGTGGGAGGGGAGGACCACGCGTTGGCCGCGGTCTTCCCCCCGGAAGTGGACCTCCCGGAACACTGGCACATGGTGGGGTCCGTCATCTCGTCCTCGAACCCGGCGGGGGAGGAAAACGGTCCCTCCGTCACCGTGGACGGAGACATGGTGGAGGGCGGCGGATGGGATCATTTCCGTCGGGAGTGAGCCCGAAGAATTTGTCCTGTTTGGTGATCACGCTAGGCTTTGCCATCGCGGCCGGCATCGTCCCAGCGGCCGGTCGGGAAGCGGACCGGGGGTCACGGCAGGGAAGCGGAGCAGTGTCGAGAGGCGGTTGATGAGGCGGTATGGCTAGGCGGCATGGTGTCCGCCGTGGAGCCCACCGCAGCGAACCGGAGAACGCCGGTCCCCTGCGGAGGTTCGGCGGCCTTCTCGAAAGCACGGTTCCCAAACGTGTCGAACCCCCGAGGTTGCTGAACGTTCTCGTCGTCTCCGGAGTCATCCTCGGGCTGCTCCTGTTCGGGTACAGCACCACCCAGATCTACCTGCAGTTCGGCGGCGCGCCCGGCGCGACCGATGCGCCCGGACCCCAGGACGGGAGCGAACCCAGCCAAGAGGCCTCCGCCGAACCGGAGGGGGCCACCCCAGAGGAGGGCGGGTCGGGGCCGCAGACCCAGGCCGGGAGCGAACCCACCACGGTCGTCTACCGGATCCTGGAGTCCTCATCCCTGAGGTTCACCGGACAGATCACCGTCACCAACACCTCCACCAGCACGCTGGAGGCCTGGGAACTGGCGTTGGCGTTCGAGAGCGCCGAGATCACCGAGGTCCGCGACGCCGACTGGGAACCCATGGACGACGGCATCCTGGCCGGAAGGTCCGGTGCCGAGGCGGCGCTGGAGCCGGGGGAGTCGGTCGCGCTCACCTTCGACGCGGTCGGTGTCTCCCAGAGCCCGATCCGCTGCTCGCTCAACGGGCACGTCTGCCAACTCTGAGCGGTCCTGACGCACCGCGGACCCCGGGACCCACTCGGTCCTCACCGCTCCCACAGCCCCCATGAGCGACCCTGGTCACCGTGCCCGAGGCGGCCGGCGCATGACGAAGGCCCCCCGACCGGAGCCGGAGGGCCTTCGATGAAACAGACACAGGGGCGGGTTCCCTAGCGGGTCACCTTGCCGGCCTTGATGCACGAGGTGCATGCGTTCACACGCTTGGGCGTACCGCCCAGGCGGGTGCGAACGGTCTGGATGTTGGGGTTCCAGCGGCGGCGGGTGCGACGGTGCGAGTGGGAAACACTGTTACCGAACCCTGGTCCCTTGCCGCAGACGTCGCAGACGGAAGCCACGGTAACTCCATTCAAGCGCTCGGGATCGCGCACGTCGCCGCACGCGAAGGTTCATCCGACCGGGAGAGGTCGGGCGGACAGGCTGACGCGGACGCCAACCTTGGAAGAGTACACGAAGGAACTGACCGAAAGTGGAACAAGACCACTGGACGGCACCCGTTCGCGCAACGGTGGAACATGATGCGGCCGAAACGGGAGCACCACCACCGGAGCATCGAGATCAGCCACGCGGGCATGGCGAAAACGCGATGAACTCTGACGAGTATACCCCGGTTGGGAGTGCCGCTCGGCCACTCGCGTCGCTCCCGGGCGGCATCTCCTGGGGTCGGCACCTTCCGCGGCCGGCGACCGACCTCATCGGGCCCCACCCGTCACACCCGAGGTCTAACGTGGCGGGAGGATCGACGCACGAGTCCAGGACGGGGACGACAGTGAGCACCTGGGACGAGCCGCTGCGCAAGGGACCGCTCGGTGGCAGGACGGCCAAGGCCTTGGCCGACAAACTCGACCTGCACACCCTCGGCGACCTGCTGCGCTATTACCCGCGCCGCTACGACCGCCGCGGTGACCTGACCGACCTGGCGCTCTTGCGTGAGGGCGAGGACGTGACCGTGCAGGCCAAGGTCCTCGACGCCCGGCGCAAGACCATCCCGGCCCGCCAGGGGCGCCGCCGCATGGACATGATGGAGGCCACCGTCACCGACGGGACCGGCCGCCTGCACCTGACCTTCTTCAACCGCGGCTCCTACCACCAGGGCGCCCTGATCCCTGGACGGCTGGCCATGTTCTCCGGCCGGGTCTCCACCTTCAAGGGGCGCCGTCAGCTCGACCACCCCGAGTACGTGCTGCTCGAAGAGGACGGCTTGGACGGGGAGGCCGCCCGAGCCTACGCCGACGAGGTCATCCCGATCTACCCCGCGGTCAAGGGGCTGGACTCGGCCACCATCGCCCGGTCGGTGGGCGTGGCCCTGGACTACGCCGTGGACATCCCCGACCCGCTCCCGCCGGAGCTGCGCTCCGAACAACGGCTGCTCGGGGTGTACGAGGCCCTGACCCGCATCCACCGGCCCAAGGACATGGACGAGCTCAAACCCGCCAGGCGCAGGCTGAAGTGGGACGAGGCGTTCGTCGTGCAGATCGCCCTGGCCCAGCGTCGACACAAGGCCGGGGAGCTGCCCGCCAAGCCCCGCACCGGCACGAGCGAGGGCATCCTCGACGCGTTCGACGCCCGGTTGCCGTTCACCCTCACCGACGGGCAACGCGAGGTCGGCGACGCCCTGTCCGAGCGTCTGGCGGCCACCAACCCCATGCACTGCCTCCTCCAAGGCGACGTGGGCTCGGGCAAGACCCTGGTGGCCCTGCGCGCGATGCTGCGGGTCGTGGACTCGGGAGGGCAGGCCGTCCTGCTCGCCCCCACCGAGGTCCTCGCCCAGCAGCACCACCGTTCCATCGGCGCCATGCTCGGCGCCCTGGGGCGGGCGGGGCAGATCGACGGGGCCGAACACGCCACGAGGATGGCGCTGCTCACCGGTTCCATGGGTGCCGCCGCCCGCCGGGAGGCGTTGTTGGACGCCGCGTCGGGCGCCGCCGGGATCGTCGTGGGAACGCATGCCCTGCTCCAGGAGCACGTGTCCTTCGCCGACCTCGGGCTGGTGGTGGTGGACGAACAGCACCGTTTCGGCGTGGAGCAGCGTGACGCCCTGCGGGAGAAGGCCGTCGATGGTCGCCCGCACGTGTTGGTGATGACCGCCACACCCATTCCGCGCACCGTCGCGATGACCGTGTACGGGGATCTGGACGTGGTGGCGCTGACCCAGTTGCCCGAGGGGCGCGCCCCGGTGTCCACGCACGTGGTCCCGGCCGCGGAGAAACCCCACTTCCTGACCCGTGCCTGGGAACGCATCCGCGAGGAGGTCGGCCAGGGGCGGCAGGCGTTCGTGGTGTGCCCCCGGATCGGCGACGGCACCGACGGTTCCGGTGGTGGCGAGACCGGAGACGAGGTGGACGCGCCACCGGAGGAATCACCCCGGGGCGCCCGCCCACCGCTGGCCGTGCTGGACGTCCTGGCCCGTCTGAAGGAGGGGCCGATGGCGGACGTGCGGGTGGAGGCCCTGCACGGCCGGATGGTGCCCGAGGACAAGGACGCGGTCATGCGCCGGCTGAACGCGGGGGAGACCGACGTGGTGGTCTCCACCACCGTCATCGAGGTGGGCGTGGACGTGCCCAACGCCACCGTCATGGCCATCATGGACGCCGACCGGTTCGGTGTCTCCCAGCTGCACCAGCTGCGCGGTCGGGTCGGACGTGGCCGGCTGCCGGGCCTGTGCCTGCTGGTCACCGAATCGGAGGAGGGCAGCCCGGCCAGGGAACGATTGGCCGCGGTGGCCTCCACCACCGACGGCTTCGAGCTCTCCCGCGCCGACCTGGAGATGCGCCGCGAGGGCGACGTGCTGGGCGACGCCCAGTCGGGCGCCCGTTCCAGCCTGCGCATGCTCACCCTGGTCTACGACGAGAAACTCATCGGCCAGGCCCGGGAAGCGGCGACCCGGTACGTGGCGCGGGACGCGTCGCTGGCCGACCACCCGCCCCTGGCCGAGGCCCTGGCAGCCCTGCTCCCGGAGGAACGCGCCGAGTACCTGGAGAAGACCTGACCTTCGGTCCGGCCGGAGGTTGTCCACAGGCGACACGTTTCCTCTGGTGAGAGGAGGGTCCCCCGGTGTCGACTCGATATCGGGGACCTTCGGTTCCCGTCCACTTCGGCCTGCCCGAACGACTGGTCCCCTCACCCGACTCCGTGAGCGCACTAACGTGGTGGCCATGACCCGCATCATCGCCGGGGCGGCGGGCGGTCGACGCATCGACGCCCCCGACGGCCGCACCACCAGGCCCACCAGTGACCGCACCCGGGAGGCGTTGTTCGCCTCCGTCCAGTCCGACCTGGGATCCCTCGACGGGATCCGGGTGCTGGACCTGTACGCCGGGTCGGGCGCCATCGGTCTGGAAGCCCTCTCGCGCGGCGCGTCCCACGCCCTGTTGGTGGAGGCCGACCGCAAGGCGGGGCAGGTGGTGCGCGGCAACATCGCGACCCTGAGGTTGCCCGGGGCCGAACTGGTCGCGGATCGGGTGGAACGTCTGCTGGCGCGCGGCAACACCGGTGGCGCCTATGACCTGGTGGTGGCCGACCCGCCCTACCCGGTCACCGAGGAGGAGGTCACCGCGGTCCTCACCGACCTGGTCGATCACGGTTGGTTGGCCGAGGACGCGATCGTGGTGCTGGAGCGCTCCAAGCGCGGCCCGGAACCGACCTGGCCGAAGGGGCTCGAACTCGACCGCAGCCGCAAGTACGGCGAGGCGATCCTCTGGTACGCCCGCAGCGCTGTCTAGCGCCTGGGAGTCGGGAATGGGTTGAAGGAGACGCTGTGGCACCTACGGTGTGATGGCTCGTTCCTCGCAATCCCACCTCCGGCACCTCCCCGGGTTTTTCAGAGAACAGGGCCTGACGGCGCCCGAACGGAACCCCCCATGGTCCAGGAGCAGAACTCGGTCGGCGGGTCAGGGGAGGGTCATGGGGACGTGTTCCCCGAGTCCGCGCTGGGTGTGAATGTGGACACTAAGGGGGAGTTGCCCGAATCTGCGTGGAACCCAACCCCTACCATCGCGGTACCCGCGAGTAGTCATAGGAGAGGGGCGATCCACCGTGCGCCGAGTCGTCTGTCCGGGTTCCTTCGACCCGGTGACCTACGGCCATATCGACATCATCGGTCGAGCCGCCAAGCAGTACGACGAAGTCATCGCCGCCGTACTCAACAACGTCAACAAGCGGGGCCTGTTCACCGTCCCCGAGAAGCTCGACATGCTCCGCGAGGGCACGTCCGAGTTCGACAACGTGCGGATCAGCGAGTTCGACGGGCTGCTCGTCGACTTCTGTCGTGAGAACGGCATCGAGACCATCGTGCGAAGCCTGCGCTCGGTCAGCGACTTCGACTACGAGTTGCAGATCGCCCAGATGAACTACCGGCTCTCCGGGGTGGAGACCGTGTTCATGACGGCCAACCCGCAGTACTCCTTCCTGTCGTCCAGCCTGGTCCGCGAGATCGCCCAGCACCGCGGTGACGTCTCCAGTCTGGTCACTCCTTACGTCCAGGACAGGCTCAAGGAGAAGTACCTGGAGAAGCACGGGGAGTAAGGTCTCCGGCTCCTGATTTGGGTGCTCGGGGACATGGTAGGTAGAATCGTGGTTCGACCATGGGCGTCGCCGGTTCTCGGCGTGCGCTCAGGCCGGTCAGCACCACCGTGAACGACCGGCGCGCAAGCGCCGGCGAGCTCGTGCCCGGCCTCCGTAACCTCTTTTGAAAGCGCGATCACTCTGTCTCGTCTAGATGCCCGTGACCCGTACGTGGTCGACACCCGCCAGCTGGGCCGCCAGCCGGGGTCGATGCGGACCGTCAGCCGTATCGTGACCCTTCCCGAAGGGTTCGAAACGGCGATGGCGAGTGTGCCCAAGGGCCAGGAGATCGAGCTGGACCTGCGTCTGGAAGCCGTCATGGAGGGGGTCCTGGTCACCGGGACCGTCCTCGGGCGTCTGACCGCCGAGTGCTCCCGCTGCCTCGAACCCCTGTCCGAGGAACTGGAAGCCGGCTTCCAGGAGATGTTCCGCTACCCCGGGGACGATGAAGACGCCACCGCGGCCGGTGACGAGGACTCGGGCGACGAGGAGGAGGACTACTATCTAGAGGGCGACCTGCTCGACCTCGAACCGGTGGTCCGAGACGCCGTCGTGCTCGCGCTCCCACTCTCGCCGTTGTGCGGCCCGGATTGCCCCGGCCTGTGCTCCGAGTGTGGCGTCAAGCTCGCCGAAGCCGGACCCGACCACGGGCACGGCGACGGTATCGATCCGCGCTGGGACGCGCTTCGTGACATCACGGAGGACCCCGGCCGGCAGTGAGCTCGTGAACCGGTCGCCCACGGTGCCTCAGGGACCGACCGACCGGAGCACACCCTCCCCGCCACCGCGCGCGGGGTGACCAGATAAGCGACCTCCCGCGACCGCGCGGGGGTGACCCAGGAGGATTGAAGTGGCCGTCCCGAAGCGGAAGATGTCGCGGAGCAACACCCGGACCCGCCGTTCCCAGTGGAAGGCGTCGCGCCCGGTGCTGGTCAACTGCCCGCGCTGCCGTGACCCGAAGCAGCCCCACATCGCGTGCCCCAGCTGCGGCACCTACAACAACCGCCAGGTCATCAACCCGGCGTAACGATGTACCGGCCCCGGGCGGCATGCGCCCGACCCCGGTCTTCGACGAATACTCAGGCGGGGCGGAACCCATCGAGGGTCCGCCCCGTTGTCATGTCCAGGAGGGGATTCGAAAGTCCCGGTGTCGCCCGGTCTTTGTAGAGTGATCTCGCACAGACGGGGGAAGTCATCTTCGGTGGCACTTCGACACCGGAGGTTCCGGGTTCGCGGTGACTCCCGAGATCGTGGTGGCCGCCGGGGGAGCGCACGCTCCCGCGACGATCACCTCGTTTTCGAGCGTCCCGGTCGGGCCGAGGGATCCCCACAGCACTCGCGCGCTTCGGCGCGCCCGAACCAGGGAAGCGAACTCGCGTGGCCAGTCAACTCTCCGTATCCGAGGCGAAGTCGTTCCACAGGGCGATCGGGGTCGAGGTCGACCCCAAGATCCTGCTCCGCGCCCTCACCCACCGTTCCTACGCCTACGAGAAGGGCGGCCTGCCCACCAACGAGCGCCTGGAGTTCCTCGGTGACTCCGTGCTGGGCCTGGTCGTCACCGACACCCTCTTCCGCAAGCACCCGGACCTGCCGGAAGGGCAGCTCGCCAAGCTGCGCGCGGCGGTGGTGAACATGCGCGCCCTCGCCGACGTCGCCCGTGACCTGGGCATCGGCGGGTACATCCGCTTGGGACGCGGTGAGGAGGGCACCGGGGGCCGGGACAAGTCCTCGATCCTCGCCGACACCCTGGAGGCCATCATCGGCGCGGTCTACCTGGACCGTGGCCTGGAGGTCGCCTCGGAGTTCGTGCACCGTCTCTTCGACCCGCTCATCGCGACCGCGTCGGGGCTGGGCGCCGGCCTGGACTGGAAGACCTCCCTGCAGGAGCTCACCGCCGCCGAGCTGCTCGGTGTGCCCGAGTACCACGTGGACGAGAGCGGCCCCGACCACCAGAAGACCTTCCGCGCCACGGTGCGGGTGGCGGGGGAGAGCCACGGGCTGGGCGAGGGACGCAGCAAGAAGGAGGCCGAGCAGCAGGCCGCGGAGTCGGCGTGGAAGGCTATCCGCGCCCGCTCGGACGAGGCCGCCGCCCAGAGCGGGGAAGCCCCCGCCAGGGCCCCGAGCAACAAGGCCAAGGGACGGAACTGACCGATGCCCGAACTTCCCGAGGTCGAGGTCGTACGGCGAGGTCTCGACGAGCACGCGGTGGGCCGCCGGATCGGCGCCGTGGAGGTGCTGCACCCGCGTTCGGTCCGTCGGCACGTGCCCGGACCCGCCGACTTCGTCGGCCGGTTGGCGGGACGCGCCCCGACGGCGGTGCGCCGACGAGGCAAGTACATGTGGCTGGTGCTGGACAACGGCGCGATGCTGCTGGCCCACCTGGGCATGAGCGGCCAGATGCTGGTGCAGCCGCAGGGCAAACCGGACGAGAAACACCTGCGCGTGCGGCTTCCGTTGTCCGACGGGCAGGAGCTGCGCTTCGTCGACCAGCGCACCTTCGGCCACCTCCTGGTGGACGAACCGGGGGAGCGGATCGACGTGCCGGCGTCGGTGGACCACATCGCCCTGGACCCCTTGGACCCGGAGTTCGTCCCCGACGCGTTCGTACGGTCGCTGCGGGCCAAACGGACCGAGGTCAAGCGCGCCCTCCTGGACCAGTCATTGATCAGCGGTGTGGGAAACATCTATGCCGACGAGGCGCTGTGGCGGTCCCGGCTGCACTGGGCGAGTTCCACCCGGGGACTGAGCGGCGCCCAGGCCCTGGAGCTGCTCGGACACGTCACCGAGGTGATGTCGGAGGCGCTGGAGGTGGGCGGCACCACCTTCGACGGGTTGTACGTCGACGTCAACGGCGAGAGCGGCTACTTCGAGCGTGGACTGAACGCGTACGGCCGGCGGGACCGGCCGTGTGGGCGTTGTGGGACGTCGATCGTGCGCGAGGCGTTCATGAACCGGTCCTCGTTCAGCTGCCCGTCCTGCCAGCGGGCACCGCGGTCGCGGGCCTGACCGACGTGATGTGAGTGGCGGGCAGACCGCGGTCCTGGCCCGCTCGATGTGGCCCTTTCTCCATGGTCCTGCTCCTCTCACTTGCCGCTGTAGACCGGGAACGCGCTGGAGTCGCCGTAGTCCCGCTCGTTGCCGAGAATCTCGCCGTGCGCGATGGGGGAGAGTCGTTCAAAGAGTGAGCAGGACCTTGGTGGCGCGGCGCTCGTCCATCGCCTTGTAGCCCTCCGCCGCCTGCTCGATGGGAAGCTCGAGGTCGAAGACGACGCCGGGGTCGATCTGGTCGGTCATGATGAGGTCGATCAGCTCGGGGAGGAACCGGCGCACGGGAGCGGGGCCGCCGAGCAGGCTCACGGTGGAGAGGAATAGGTCGAGGCCGTCGAGCGCGACTCCGTGGGAAACGCCGACGTAGCCGACGTGCCCGCCGGGGCGGGTGGCGTGGATGGCCTGCATCATCGACTCCTGAGTGCCGACGGCTTCGATGGTGGAGTGCGCGCCGTAGCCGCCGGTGAGCTCCTTGATCTTCGCGACGCCCTCGTCGCCGCGCTCGGCGACGATGTCGGTGGCTCCGAACCGCTTGGCGAGTGCCTGGCGGTCGGCGTGGCGGGACATGGCGATGATCCGCTCCGCGCCGAGGCGCTTGGCGGCGAGGACGCCGAGGAGGCCGACGGCTCCGTCGCCGACGACGGCGACGGTCTTGCCGGGCCCTGCTTCGGCGGCGACGGCGGCGAACCAGCCGGTGCCGAGCACGTCTGAGGCCGCCAGCAGGCTCTTCAACTGCGCGGGGGTGGGCTCGCCGGGGACCTTGACCAGGGTGCCATCGGCCAAGGGGATGCGGGCGTATTCGGACTGGGTGCCGACCGAGCCCATCATGACCTGATGGACGCAGCGGGACTGGAAGCCGGCCCGGCAGATCTCGCAGGTGTTGTCGGAGGCGACGAACGAGCCGACGACCAGGTCGCCGACCTCGACGCCGCGGACCTGGTCGCCGATCTGTTCGACGACGCCGACGTACTCGTGGCCCATGGGGGTGGGGCCGTCCACGTCCTCGAGGCCGCGGTAGGGCCACAGGTCGGATCCGCAGACGCAGGCGGCGCTGACGCGGATGACCGCGTCGGTGGGCTCGACGATGGTGGGCTTGTCGATCTGGTCGACCCGGACGTCCCCGGGGGCGTGCATGACGACGGCGCGCATGGTTTCTCCTCGTACTCGTTGTTCGTTCACCATCAACGACACCACGGTTCGCGCGCGGGAGGGAGTCACGCTCGATGGGGGTACCGCGAGGGACTCCCTCGAGGCCAGGGCTCGGGTCTACCGTTGAAGGCATGGACAATCGGGGAGAAGTACGCGAGTTTCTCACCTCCCGCCGAGCGCGGGTGACCCCAGACATGGTCGGTCTGCCCGCGGGGACGAACCGCCGGGTCGAGGGCCTGCGTCGCAGCGAGGTCGCCACTCTGGCGGGCGTGAGCATCGAGTACTACACCAAGCTCGAGCGCGGCGCGATCAGCGGCGCGTCCCCTGAAGTGCTGGACGCGATCGCGAAGGCACTGCTGCTCGACGACGCCGAGCGGGCGCACCTGTTCGACCTGGCCCACGCCGCCAGCCCCGTGGCCCGGCCGCCTCGTCGGCGCAGCCCGAAGTCCTGGATCCCGCATGCGAGCTTGCAGTGGATGCTCGACGCGGTCACCGCCGGCCCCGCGTTCGTGCGCAACGGTCGGATGGACCTACTCGCGGCGAACGCACTGGCCCGGGCGTTCTACAAGGACGTCTACGACATGCCGGGACAGCCGCCGAACATCGCCCGGTTCACGTTCCTCGACGAGCGCGCCCACGACTTCTACCCTGACTGGGACGCGTTCGCGGAGGTTACCGTCTCGATCCTGCGCACCGAGGCGGGCCGGGACCCGCACAACAAGGAGCTGCACGACCTCATCGGAGAGCTCTCCACCCGCAGCGACGAGTTCCGCCGGCTGTGGGGCGCGCACAACGTGCGCCACCACGGCACCGGGACGAAGACCTTCCACCATTCGGTGGTGGGGGAGATGACGCTGGCCTACGAAGGTCTCGCGATGGAGGCCGAACCCGGCCTGACGCTCACGGTCTACACAGCCGAGCCCGGATCGGACTCGGGCGAGCGCATGCAGCTGCTTGCCTCATGGGCGGCCAGCGAGGAGCGCGAGGCGATTTCGCCCGTCGCCGACGAGCAGCGCACCGAGTCGGGCAGCTGACACACCGAGAACGAGAGGACACATCTCGTGAAGATCACCCTGCACATCGGCGACGAGCTGGTCGCCGGAGAGCTCTACGACAACCCCGTCGCCGACCAGATCACCGCGCTGCTTCCCTTCGAGGCCGACTTCGATGACTTCCACGACCAGGAAAAGCTCGCTCCCCTGGGACGCTCCCTGGACCTGGGCGGCGTCCCGAGCGCAGACGCGCCGCGACCCGGCGAGATCTGCTTCTACGCCTCGGGCGCGTACCTGGTCCTCTTCTACGCTAGCCCCGGCCGGTGGCCGGGCCTGGTCCGCGTGGGACGCTTCGACTTTCCCCTGGACAAGCTGCGCGCGCTGCCCGATGGCACCCGGATCCGAATCGCCTCCGCCGAGACGGCGTAGTGGCAGGGAGTCCTTCGGGAGAGGGGTATCGAGAGAGTCTCCCTCGGGAGCTCGTCCGCGCCTAGCGTGGACGGCATCGACACGAGGAGAGGGCGCATCATCATGACCACCATCGCCATCGTCGGAGCCGGGCGCGGACTCGGCCAGGCCACCGCCCGCCGCTTCGGCCGCGAGGGATTCTCCGTCGCGCTGATCTCCCGCACCCAAGAGAACGTCGACTCCCTCGCCGCCGAGCTTGAGGGTGTGGGCATCACGGCCGGCGGCTACGCGGCGAACGTCCGCGACCCGCAGGCGCTGCGCGCCGCCCTCGACGCCGCGGCCGCCGACCTGGGTCCCATCGAGGTGCTCCAGTACAGCCCGGTGCCCGCGAAGGAGTTCATGAAGCCGGTGCTCGAGACGACGGCCGAGGACCTTGTCGGCCCCGTCGAGCAGTCGGTGTACGGGCCGGTCACCGCCATCCAGCACGTCCTACCTGGTCTGCGGGAGCTGGGCCGCGGCACGATCCTGCTCATCAACGGCGGAAGTGCCGTCCGCCCCAGCGGTGGCGTGGCCGGCACATCCGTCGCCTTCGCCGGGGAGTCCGCATACGGGCAGATGCTCCACGAGGCGCTGGCACCGGAGGGCATCCATGTCGCGCAGCTGATCATCCCCCGCGGGATCGGGGGCGGCGAGCCCGACCACGAGCCGGACGCCCTGGCCGACCGCATCTGGGCGCTGCATCGGGACCGCGGCGCGTACCGCACCTTCGTCGGCGACGAGCCCGCATGAGAGTCTCCTCCCTCGCCCCCGGTGGGTCGTTGTGGGTGCTGACGAACAACACCGACGGCCGCGGCGACCCGGGCCCCGACGACGACCGCGTCCTGCGGTTCGACCCCACGGCGTAACCGGAAGGAGGAATCCGTGTCGCGCATCCTGATCACCGGGTCGACCGACGGCGTCGGCCGGGCCACCGCCGCAGCGCTCCTGGACGAGGGCCGCGAGGTCGTCGTCCATGCCCGCACGCCGCAGCGGTTGGCCGCCGCCCGGGAGCTGACCTCGCGAGGTGTGTCGAGCGTCGTCGGCGACCTCGCAGACCTGGACCAGGTGCACAGCCTGGCGGAGCAGGCCAACGCGTTCGGCCCGTTCGATGCGGTCATCCACAACGCAGGCATCATCGACGGATCGGCGCTCCTGCCGGTCAACGTCGTTGCTCCCTATGTGCTGACCGCGCTGGTCCCGGCGTCGCGGCTGGTCTATCTCTCCAGCAGCATGCACCGCGGCGGTCGGTCGGACCTCGCCCGCGCCGACTAGTCCGGTGTACGGAAGACGGCCTCCTATTCCGACAGCAAGCTGTTCGTCACGACGCTCATGGCCGCGACCGCCAGGCGCCGGCCTCGCGTGCTCACGCACGCGGTCGACCCGGGTTGGGTGCCCACGAAGATGGGCGGCCCGTCGGCGAGTGACGACCTCGCGCTCGGCCACGTCACCCAGGCCTGGCTCGCGACCACCCACGAACGCGAGGCGCTCGTGAGCGGCCGCTACTGGCACCACCGGCGGACCGAGGTTCCCCATCCCGCGGTGCACGACGAGCGGTTCCAGGACGAGCTGCTCGCCGCCCTCGCGCATCACACCGGCATCGACTCGCCCTACCACTGATCCTGAACACCGGAGCAGAAGGAGGACCTCCACCATGACTGTCACTTACGACTTCACCGGCAAGACCGCTTTCGTCACCGGCGGTAGCGCCGGCATGGGCGCAGCCACCGTCCGCGCGTTCGCCGAGGCCGGAGCCGCCGTCGCCATCATCGACCTCGACGGCGACGCCGCCCAGAAGCTCGCGAACGAGCTCACCGGGAAGGGCCTGAAGGCTCTCGCGGTCACCTGCGACGTCAGCGACGAGGACCAGGTCGCCGCCGCCGTCCGCGCAACCGTCGAAGCCTTCGGGGGCCTCGACATGGCATTCAACAACGCCGGCGTCATGCTGCCGCCGGTGGACTCGGCCGACGAGACCTCGGAGGCCTTCGACAAGATCGTCGGGGTCAACCTGCGCGGCGTGTGGGCTTCGATGAAACACGAGCTGAAGCAGATGCGCGAGCAGGGCTCCGGGGCGATCGTGAACTGCTCCTCGCTGGGCGGACTGGTCGGCGGCGACGGGCGGGCCGGCTACCACGCCACGAAGCACGGCGTGCTCGGTGCGACCAAGAGCGTCGCCCTGCAGTACGGACAGCGGGGCGTGCGCGTCAACGCCGTGTGCCCCGGCACGATCGCCACTCCGATGGTCGAGCGGATGACCGCCGGCGGCGAGCTCGACCCCAAGGGCGCGGTCGCCGCGATCCCGATGGGCAGGCTGGGCCGCCCGGAGGAGATCGCCGCCGCGGTGCTCTGGCTGTGCTCCGACGCCGCGAGCTACGTCACCGGCGTCGCCTTGCCCGTCGACGGCGCGTACACCGCGCAGTAGTCCACAGTCCGCCCGGCAGCCGGATGCCGGTCCGAATGAAGGAGCCCACCTCGATGGAGAAGACGACCCTCGCCACCCTGACGGCTGGGCTTCTTTCCGCTCTGGTACTGGCCGGCTGTAGCGACGGCCCCGACACAGGCGAGACCGCGACCGCGCCGCCGAACCAGAGCGCTGAGGCGACTTCCACCCCTTCCGGCTCTGCCTCTTCGCCGTCATCGTCGGATGTCCGCTTCGAGGGCACCATTGTGCGTCTCTCCGTCGGTGCCGAGACGGTGGATGTCACGATCGGTGAGGACACCCCGGCCACGCGCGACTTCGTCAGCATGCTCCCGATGACGCTCACCCTGGAAGAGTTCAACGGGCGCGAAAAGATCGCCGATCTGCCGCGCGAGCTCGAATGGGAGGGATCACCGGGATCGGACCCCGAGGACGGCGACCTCATCTTCTTCGTGCCGTGGGGCAACATCGGCTTCTATTACGACGCCGACGGGATCGGGTATTCCGACCAGACCATCCACCTGGGGACCTACGACGCGACGGAAGCCGAACTGGCTCGCTTCGAGGGTCAGGAGACCAGAGTCGAAGTGGTGGATTAGGGCGTCGGGGCGTCGGGGCGTGGGGTCGGGGTGTCCTCACCGATCATGACCTCGAAGGAGTCCCGTCAATCGATGAGTGCGGAGCCGAGCAGGAGGGCCCGCAACGGCCTCGGATCCTGAGGCCGACCGGCGTTGCGGGCGCGAGACCAGGCCGTGAATGCCTCCTTCTCCGTGCTGGACGTCCTGTGGCGGCCTCAGCCGATGGGCAGGGACGCGTAGTCCGTGTACCCCTCGGCGGAGTCGGCGTAGAACAGCTCCGGCCGCGGCTCGTTCAGCGAGTGGCCGCCGTGCCACCGCTCGACGAGGTCCGGGTTCGCGATCACCGGCCGGCCCACGGCGACCGCGTCGACGAAGGGGGCCCGCAGCAGCTGCTCCGCCTCCGCCAGCGAGGAGACGGTGGCGAAGCCGCTGTTGACGACCACCGGGCCGTCGAAGCGGGCCGCGAGCTCCTCCACGAGATTCCCGGCCGGTTCGCGGTGCAGCACCGAGAGGTAGGCCAAGCCCATCCGTCGGAGCCGGTCGAGCAGTCCGCCGTAGGTGGCGAGCACGTCGTCGCGGTCGGGCTCGAAGGCGTCCTGGTAGTCGTGCTCGGGCGAGATCCGGACCCCGACGCGGTCGGCCCCGACCGCCTCGGCGACGGCCGTCACGACCTCGACGACGAACCGGGCGCGGTTCTGTGCGGATCCGCCGTAATGGTCGGTTCGGATGTTCGACGCGGGGGAGAGGTACTGCTGGAGGAGGTACCCGTTGGCGGCGTGCACCTCCACGCCGTCCATGCCCGCGGCGATGGCGCGACGGGCCGCGGCGACGTGCCCCCGCACGACGCGGCGCAGGTCATCGGCTCGGGCACGATGAACGGCACCTTGCCGTCGGCGGTGTGCAGTTCGCCGGAGACCGCGACCGCGCTGGGGGCGATCACGCGCCGGCCGCCGTTGACAGCGGGGTGGGCGGCGCGGCCGCCGTGCATCAGCTGCATCACGATCCGCCCGCCCTCGGCGTGGACCGCGTCGGCGACGCGCGACCATCCGGCGGCCTGCTCGTCGGTCGCGATGCCGGGCTGGCCGGCGTAGGCCTGCGACTCGGGGCTGGGGTAGGTGCCCTCGGTGACGATCATCCCCAGGCCGGCGCGCTGGCGGTAGTGCTCGACGAGGAGCTCGCCCGGCACTCCGGACGTCCCGGAGCGGAGCCGGGTCATCGGGGCCATGACGACCCGGTTGGCCAGGTCGATCCCTCCCAGCGAGAGCGGGTGGAACAGATCGGTGGTGGGGCCGGTGGCGGCGTCGAGCAATTCATGTCCTTCGTGCAGGGGAAGGGTCATTCCCTACGGTCTGTTGCCTTCCACTACACCATCGCTCCCATGCGCGTGGGAGTCCCGGTCGGGGGAGGTACCGAGAGGGACTCCCACACCGGCCGCCCCGCGCCTAGCGTTGAAGGCATGCGATGGGCGGCCTCGCCGGCGAGCCCAAGGAGGGCGAGAGGACGGAGCGCCGGGAGCTTCAGGGCGAGCAGCACGAGACGCCGGCCGAGCTCGACCGCGTCTGGCCGGGCCCGGGAGAAGCACCGCAGTCCTACGCCTGGTGAAACCGCAGCGGCCAGGAATGGTCCGCAGTCCACAAGCAGTCGAAGAGAGGAGCATCGGTGACCCGCCCCTACGTCATCATCCACACGCACACGGCCATCGACGGCAACATCAACACCATCGACCAGCCCGGCTTCCACGCCGGCAGCCGGCACTACCAGGAGATCGCCCTGACCCCTGGTAAGCAGCAGTTGGACATCGACGCCTACCTCAACGGGAAGACCTCGACCGAGGACAACATCACCCACTACGGGACCCCCGACGTCGACGAGAACGCCGCCCCGGTGCCCGCCGGTGACTTCACCGCGGCCCCGGATGCGGAGATGTACTACGTCTCGATCGACCCGCGAGGAGAACTGGCCTGGGAGTTCAACAGCTTCGGCTACGGTGGCGTGCCCGCGCACGTGATCGAAGTCCTCACCGAGGCGGCGAGCAACGGATACAAGGACTTCCTGCGCCGCCAGGGCATCTCCTACATCATCGCCGGTGAGCGGCAGGTCGACTACGGGCTGATGCTGGCCAAGCTGCGCGAGCTCGGCGTCGAACGGCTCATGATCGGCGGCGGGGGCACCATCAACTGGTCGTTCGTCCAACGAGGACTCGTGGACGAAATCAGCATGATCCTGGCCCCCGTGGCGAACGGGGACCCGGACGCGCCCCGCTTCTTCACCGCGAGGGAGCCCTACAGCCCGATCCGGGACACCCAGTTCGAGCTCACCCATCTGGAGAACCTGGGTGAGGGGGTGGTGTGGCTGCGCTATACCCCGAAGACCGACGACGGAGAAGCAGCATCATGATTGCAGTAGGTTTCACCGGGGCATCGCCCGGGGGACGGCCTGCGCGAGACCATGGCTCTGGTGGTCGCGGCTGCGAAGCAGACCGGGGCGCGGCGGATAATCACGATCAGCGCGGGCGGCATCTATGAGGATCTGCCGGAGCCGTTCAACACCTGGGACCTGCGGATGGTGGGGGCACCCGTCCTGCCAGCGGGCACCGCGGTCGCGGGCCTGAGGCTCTCTGGAGAAGGCCCCGCTCGGGAACGGGCGAGGGTCCTTCGTCGACCCGGGGAAGGACGTTGGGGCGTGTCGGTGAGGAAAATGTCGCCGCTAGGTAAGGGAGTGACCCGGTCATGGGGAAACAGGTCGAACCGGTCCGACTGACCGCGTGGGTGCGCGGCAGGGTCCAGGGAGTGGGTTTCCGCTGGTGGGCCAGGTCTCGGGCGCTCGAACTCGGGCTGGCCGGTGCGGCCACCAACCTCGACGACGGTCGGGTGGAGGTCGTCGCCGAGGGCCCCGGGGCCGACTGTGAACGCCTTCTGGAGCACCTGAGGGGCGGCGGAACACCCGGTCGTGTGGATTCCGTGGTGGAACGTTGGTCCGTGCCAGGGGGTTCCTTCGACGGTTTCATCGAGCGTTGAGTATGATGGAAGGGTAACGCGGTTCGAGTCATCCACCGCAGAACGGCGCATCGCAGCCGTCGACGGTGGCTGCGGGCCAGGGCGGAGGGCGTCAGCGCCTCGCCGTCACCGGCCGCTCGCGGCGCCGGGGGTGGACCGATTCGTATCGTGCGAAACCACGTGCCCTGAGTCCTTACGGCCGGGCAGTGGTCGTTACGGACTGTTGTATCCAATCTTGACCAGCGGCGCGCATGGTGAGACTCTTAAAGACACATCGCGCAGCAACCACCCGTGACACACGGCCCACGGTCGTTCCATTCCACGGGATGTCGCACGTGCGCACAACCACTGGTCACTCAGTGTGGAGGACCCACATCATGGCGAAGGCTCTGTTCGGCCACGTCGGCGGCTCCGACCCTCGTATGGTCTCGGAGATGCGACGGCTTCAGAAGCGGGTACGCGACCTCGAAGACGAGATCGGTCGTCTTCAGGCTCAGAACGACCAGCTCAGCATGGCCGTCACCGACGTCGCCACCAGCGCGACCGACCGCGAGCCCGCGCTCGCCTGAACCAGAAATCACGTTCGTCGCCCGCACGGGTGGGTAACGAACACTGACCGCCGATCCACTGACGGGGACGCCGACAGCAGCACTGGCGTCCCTGGCCGGATCGAGCCCCCGTACTCCCGCCGCTGAGTTTTCCCTTCCCTTGGCGGCCTCTTTAAGCGTTGTACCCGGCGGACCGAAGGGCAACCCTGTGTGCCCGCCGGACCTTCCTCCGGATGTCAACCCCTGGCCGTGTCGGGTTTCTGCGCCCATCGGCGCTTCGGACCGAGCGGGTTCGCAAGGCCTGGCCGGCCCCTCCGATCAACCCGCCGGTGTTCGAACCCGAGCGCACGGTGTCGCAGTTCATCGGGGTCAGAAGCTCCCAACACCACCCTTCGGTCACCGCTTCGTGGCACCCTTGTCATCTGTCTCGTGGCGACCGCCCGTGGCGATAACGGTGACCGACGTGGGGGGTGCGGGTGTACCTGAAGAATCTGACGTTGCGAGGCTTCAAGTCGTTCGCATCGGCCACGACCCTTCGATTCGAACCGGGGATCACCTGCGTGGTGGGGCCCAACGGTTCGGGTAAGTCCAACGTCGTCGACGCTCTGTCCTGGGTGATGGGCGAGCAGGGGGCCAAGTCCCTGCGCGGCGGCAAGATGGAGGACGTGATCTTCGCGGGTACCTCCACCCGCCAGGCGCTGGGACGCGCCGAGGTCAGTCTCACCATCGACAACACCGACGGCGCGCTGCCGATCGACTACACCGAGGTCACCATCAGGCGGACGATGTTCCGCAACGGCGGCTCCGAGTACGCGATCAACGGCGACACCTGCCGCCTCCTGGACATCCAGGACCTGCTCAGCGATTCCGGTATCGGCCGGGAGATGCACGTCATCGTGGGCCAGGGCCAGCTGGACACCGTGCTGCACGCCGGTCCCGAGGAACGCCGCGCCCTCATCGAGGAGGCCGCGGGCATCCTCAAGCACCGCAAGCGCAGAGAGAAGGCGATCCGCAAGCTCAACGCGATGCAGGGCAACCTGGACCGCGTCACCGACCTCACCGCAGAGCTGCGCCGCCAACTCAAACCCCTGGGTCGTCAGGCCGAACTGGCGCGCAAGGCCGCCGTCATCCAGGCCGACGTGCGCGACGCCCGTCTGCGTCTGCTCGCCGACGACATCGTCACCCTCACCGACAAGCTCGCCAAGGAGGAGGCCGACGAGAAGGACGTCCTGCAACGCCGCGGCGCCGCCGAGGCCTCCCTCAAACAGGCCCAGGAACGCGAGGCCGAGCTGGAGGCGCAGGCCACAGCGGCCGCCCCGACCCTGGCCAGGGCCAATGACACCTACCACGCGCTCTCCCGCCTCACCGAACGCCTGGACGCCGTGCGCGGTCTGGCCACCGAACGCCACCAGAACCTGGTCGCCGTGCAGGGCGAGGTCATCAGCCGGCGCGACCCCGAGGAACTGGAGATGGAGGCCGAGGAGGCCGCCGCCCAAGAGGAGGAGCTGCAGACCCGCCTGGAGGAGACCCGCGAGGTTCTGGAGACGAGCGTCACCGAACGCGCCGCCGCCGAGGACGCCCTGCATCGGGAGGAACGCCGGTTGGAGGCCGCCTCCCGTGCCTCCGCCGAGCGCCGCGAGGGCCTCGTTCGCCTGTCCGCCCGGGTGGAGGGCCTGCGTGGCCGTCTGACCTCTCACGAGTCGGAGATCGCCCGGCTGGAGGAGGCCGCCTCCCAGGCGGCCGAACGCGCCGCCGGCGCCCAGACCGAATACGAGATGGCCGCCGAGGAGTCCGCCGGACTCGACGAGGGCGACGCCGAACTCGACCAGACCCAGGAACGGTTCGCCCGAAGCCTGTCCGCGGCCGACGCCGAACTCAACCGGCTCCGCGACGCCGAACGCACCGCCGATGGCGAACGCGCCGCCCTGGCCGCCCGCAAGGAGGCCCTGGAACTGGGGCTGGCGCCCAAGGACGGCGCCGGCACCCTGCTGGCAGCCGACCTCCCCGGCATGCTCGGTGGTCTCGCCACCCTGATCCAGGTCGAACCCGGACACGAGACCGCCGTGGCCGCCGCCTTCGGGGTGGCCGCCGGCGCCGTGGCCGTGAACGACCACGACAGCGCCATGGCCGCCCTGGAACTCCTCAAGTCCGAGGACGCCGGACGCGCCGGCATCGTCGTGTCCCGCGCCGTGCCCTCCGCGGAACGCGCCACCTGGCCGGCACTGCCATCAGGGGGCCGCTACGCCGCCGACGCCGTCACCGCGCCCGACCACCTGACCGGCGCCGTCACCGCCCTGTTGGACCGGGTGGCGCTGGCCTCCGACACTCGCGCGGCCCTGAACCTGGTCGCCGCCCTGCCCGGGGTGCGCGCGGTCACCCCCGAGGGCGACGTGTTCGCCGCCGAGATGGTGCACGGTGGCACCGCGGCGGCGCCCAGCCTGCTGGAAGTGCAGGCCGCGGTCGACGAGGCCGCCGAACGGCTGGAGACCGCCACCGAGACCGCCAAGCGGGTCGCGGTCGACCTGGACGCGGCCAAGCGTGAACGCGCCGACATCGCCCAGGCCGCGGAGGAGCTCACCACCCGCCGTCGGCAGAGCGACCGCAAACGCAATGAGTCCGCCCAACGTCTGGGCAAGCTCGGCGGGCAGGCGCGTTCGGCCGAGGCCGAGTCCGAGCGTTACCAGGCGGCCGCGACCAAGGCCAACGCGGTGCGCGACGAGGACGCTCTGAAACTGGCGGCGATGGAGGCCGAGCTGGCCGAGGCCGAGGAGGTCGCCGTCGCCGTGGAGGAGGAGGCGCCCGACGCCGACCACCGCGACGAACTCGCCGCGTTGGCCTCCCGCGCACGCGCTACCGAGATGGAACGCCGCCTGGCGGTGCGCACCGCAGAGGAGCGCGCCAGGTCCATCGCGGGCAGGGCGGACGCGCTGCTCGCTCAGGCCGCGGAGGAACGCCGGGCCGTCGAACGCGAGGCCGAACGCCGACGCGGCCGGGCCGCTCAGGCCACCGTCGCCGAAGCCGTCGTCGAGAGTGCCCGCCTGGCCCTGGGACGCATCGCGTTGTCGGTGGCCACGGCCGAGACCGAACGCGCCACCGCCGAGGCCGAGCGCGAGGCGCGCGACGGCGAGCTCAAGACGGTCCGGGCCCGGGTGCGCGAACTCTCCGTCGACCTGGAGAAGCTCACCAGCTCCGCGCACAGTGGAGAGGTGGCACGCGCCGAGCGTCGACTCCGTCTGGAACAGCTGGAGACCAAGGCCATGGAGGAGCTGGGCGTGGACGTGCCCACCCTCGTCGCCGAGTACGGTCCACGCGTGGCGGTACCACCGCCCACGGACGCGGGCGAGGACGCGGTTCCGCTGCCGTACGTGCGCGAGGTGCAGGCCAAGCGCCTCAAAGCGGCCGAACGGCAGCTCAACCAGCTCGGCAAGATCAACCCGCTGGCCTTGGAGGAGTTCGCGGCGTTGGAGGAGCGGCACGCGTTCCTCAACGCGCAGCTGGAGGACCTGAAGAAGACCCGCCGCGACCTGATGGACATCGTCGCCGAGGTCGACGCCCGGGTGCAGGAGGTGTTCTCCTCCGCCTACCTGGACGTCGAACGCGAGTTCGCGGCGATCTTCGGCCGCCTGTTCCCCGGTGGTGAGGGCAAGCTGGTGCTCACCACGCCGGAGGACATGCTGACCACCGGTATCGAGGTGGAGGCCCGCCCGCCGGGCAAGAAGGTCAAGCGGCTGTCGCTGCTGTCGGGCGGGGAGCGTTCGCTGACCGCGGTGGCGTTCCTCGCGGCGATCTTCAAGGCGCGTCCGTCGCCGTTCTACGTGATGGACGAGGTCGAGGCGGCCCTGGACGACACCAACCTCCAGCGGCTGCTGGTGATCTTCGAGGAACTGAGGGAGTCGTCGCAGCTCATCGTGATCACCCACCAGAAGCGCACCATGGAGGCGGCCGACGCGCTGTACGGCGTCACCATGCAGGGCGACGGTATCTCCCAGGTGATCAGCCAGAAGCTGGAACGCCCGGTGTCCTGACGCGGCACGGGCCATCGCGTCCGGGTCAGCGGTCGAGTGAGCCGATGAAGCGTGAGGACTCGTCCTCGGTCATGCCGGTCTCCTTCGCGACCATCAGGACGGCGTCGGCGACACGGTCCTGAGCCAACAGCTCGCGGGTCCGGTCGGCGAGGCTCTGACCGTCCGCGGGCCCGGCCGGGCTCCAACGGCCCGCTTCGATGTCCTCGGCGAGTTTCTTGGCCTCGACCAGTCCCATACCGGTGTGTTCGCGGACGACCTTGATCGCGTGGATCCTGCGGCCGTCCCGGATGTGTCCAAGGGCCTCCTCGTATCCCGGCCGGTCGAGCTCCCGGCGGAAGGGCGTGGGGTCGGGAACGCGGAAACGGTCGAAGAACCCGGCCATGGGTAGCCCTTTCGAGGGTTGGGGAACCGGGGTGTTCGCCCCGATGGAGCAGTGTACGCCCGGCCGGCGACCGAGCCGCGTGCGGACGCGAAGGGGCCGCCCCCCCCGGTGGGGAGGACGGCCCCGAAGAGGCGGCCGGGGTCAGCCTCGATCGATGGTGATGACCGGGGAGGTCCAGTCCTCCCAGTGATCCTCGTTGTCCGGGTCGCCGAGCGCCTTCAGGGCCCGGACCTCCAGGCGGTAGTCACCGTCGCGCACGTCGGTGACCCGGCCGTGCGAGTCCGTCACGGTGCCGTCCCAGGCGTAGGCGAAGAACGCCGTGGGGGTCGCGCTGCGGTTGACATGGTCGACCGACAGGGCGATGTTGCGGTCCGGGTGGACCGGGCGGCCGGTGCGCTCGTCGACCACGGTCATCTCCAGCTCGGTGACGTGGTGGTCGAAGTGGGCGATCACGTACGGCACGTCCGGCAGACCGTCCGCCCAGTCCAGGGTGTAGGCGGCGCCGTCGGGCTGGTTCTCGTACCCGCCGCCGTTGCCGGCGCAGTCCAGGCCGAAGAACGCCTCGCACTCCGTGATCTTGGTCAGCCACGGAAGCTCGTGCGTCTGGCCATCGCCGTCGGTGATCGGGGTCATGGCGTCGATCGCCTGGTAGTCGCCGTTGTAGGCGGCGTACGGGACCCGGTGCGCATCGGCTTCGCCCTCGTCGTCGACCTCGGTGACCTTGACGTACCCGCCGTAGATCATCTGCTCGAAGTCGTCGGAGGGCGGGGTGACGGTCACGTCGACGGAGACCGAACCGCCGGCCGGCACGGTTACCGCGTCCTCGCTGAAGACGGCCTCGGCGTAGGCGTCGTTGAACTCCGGCGTGAACGTGTCGCCGTGGGTGCCCAGTGCGGGCTCGTGCTCGATCTCGTAGGTGGCCTCGGCGTCACCGTCGTTGGTGATGGTGACGGCCTCGGTCACCGGGCCCTCGGTGGCGCCCAGGCTGAGCTTGCCGGGTGTCAGCGCGGTGGTGGCCCGCACGGCCCCGGGCAGGTCGAGCATGCCGGAGCCCTGACGGTGGACGTTGTCGAGTGCTCCCATGTCCGGGTCGCCCCACCACATGGTCGGGTCCGCGGAGCTTTGCATCACGTCGCGTACGTCGTGGGCGTCCAGGTCCGGACGGGACTCCAGGAGCAACGCGACGCCGCCCGCGACGTGCGGGGACGACATCGAGGTGCCGCTGACGGTGGCGTAGCCGCCCTTGGCCATCGGGTAGGTGGAGTTGATCAGACCGCCCGGGGCGCCGATGTCCGGCTTCAGGGACAGGTCGGCCCCCAGACCGTAGGAGCTGAAGCTGCTGATCAGCCCGCCGGTCGGGTTGGGAATGGTGGTCTCCTCGCCGGTCCAGGTGAGGGTGACGCTCTCACCGGCCTCCAGGAGCTCCAGGATGTGCGCGCCGGACTCGTCGGAGACACCGACGGAGAAGGCGCCACGGTCGACGATGCCCCCGCCCGCGAACATGCCGGGCAGGTTGTTGTAGACCACCACACCGGTGGCGCCCGCGTCGACGGCGGCGTCGTACTTCTCGGTGAAGGTGCACTCGCCGCGGATCATCAGCGCGGTCTTGCCCTCGGGGTCGCCTTCGAGTTCGTCGCCCGCGGCCAGGCAGCCCCGACCGATGTTCACGATCTCGTCGGTCTCCCCGGACGTCGGTGGAGACGGGGCCTCGTCCATCTCCATGTAGGCGACGGTCTCACCGCTCTGGGTGACCTCGGCGGCGGTCGCGCGGATGTGGGTGTTGTCGTAGGCGGCCACACCGATGACGTGCTCGCCCAGGCCGGGCGCGCCCGCGGAGTACAGGCCGGTGGCGCCCTCGTTGCCGATGGAGGCGACCACGACCATGCCCTCGTCGACCAGGTGGTCGGAGGCGACGGCGGTCGGGTACTGGGGCCAGGAGTGCGAGGAACCGATGCTCATGTTGAGCACGTCCATGTCGTCGGCCAGGGCCTGCTCCATGGCGGCGATCATGATGTCGGAGGTGGTGGAACCGGTGCAGCCGAACACCTTGTAGGCACCGAACTCGACGTCGGGCGCCACGCCGGTGACCTGGCCCTGGGCGCCGACGATGCCGGCGACGTGGGTGCCGTGCCCGTTGCAGTCCTGTGGGTCGTCGTCGGGGACCGGTTCGGCGTTGTCGGGGTCGCCGGCGTTGAAGTCGTCGCCGACGAAGTCGTGCCCGGCCACCACGCGCTCGGACGGGAACCCGCCGGGACCGCCCAGGTCGGGGTGGGTGTAGTCGACACCGGTGTCCATGATGGCCACGCGCAGACCCTCACCGGTCAGGCCGAGCTCGCTCTGAGCGACGTCGGCGCCGGTCATGCCCAGCGCGGTGTCCATCTCGGGTTCGGAGTCGGCGGTCTCGGGGATCTCGTGTCGCATGACCGGGTGAATGGCGGCCACACCGGGAATCTCCCGGGCCGTTCCGATCTGGTCGTCCTCCATCTCCACGGAGACGCCGTTCCACAACTCGGTGAAGGAGTGGCGTTCGGTGAATTCGAGGCCGTGTTCCTCGGCCTCGGCGTGGAATTCGGCGTGTTCGTCCTCGACGTGGGCGGAGGCGGTGCCCCCGGTGGTGGGCGGGCTCTCCAGTTCGATGAACCACAGGTCCTGGACCTGGTGGGTGAGCTCGCCGTTCCCGGAGGTGGGAGCGGGGTGCAGGGGTGCGAGTCCCTGTTCCTCGTCCGCGCTCGCGGGTGTGACCGCCACCAGGCCGGCGATGAGTGTCAACCCGGCCAGTGGGGCCAGGCGTGATCGGTGGGGTGCCACCTTGTCAACACATCCCTTCTCGTGCGCGCCTCAGGACAGTGGGGGAATGAGCGTTCCACCGGGCATGGAGCGCACACACGGGGGATACGCCGGTAAGTGTCCGTATTCGGATGATCGGCGCGCATGGCAACGAGATCATTGCTGTGTGCGATGTGGGGTGTCAATGTTCATTGAGACTCAATATGGCCACATGGTGTGACGAAGTACCGCAGGTTTCCCCTGGGGGCACAGTGGTTTATAAAACGGACGCAAGGTGCATTTCTTCTCAATATCCGTGGAAGCGGTTGGCCTGAATTCCCGGACCAGAACGTGACCGTTTCACGAAAGCAGCCGCCTGTAACGAAGGACACGCAGGTCGGAGCGGGTACACCCGCCCGAGTCGGGTTCGAACCACCGCGCAGTAGAGTTGGACACGTCGTGCCGTCCCACCCGGGGCGGCATGTACCGGTATCGATCGAGCGAAGTCCGGCAGGCGGCCACATCCGGCCGCCGGATCCGGCGCTGTCCCGCAACTGTGAAGCCCCGCCGAGCGCGGGGACGAGCCAGGTCGCCTCGCCGATGTCGACGTCCCCTGTCCTCGTGGGAAGGACCGGCCGTCCCGATCTGGGCCGTGCTCCTCCCCGCACGCACTCGAAGGAGCACCGTGCGGATCGCCCGCCAGCTTCCCGTCGCCCTCTTGGGCGCCACCCTCGCCCTCACCGCCTGCGGCACCGACGGCTCCGAACCGGAGAACGCGGAGGAGACCACCGAGACCGCGTCCGCGGAATGCGGAGTCCCCGAGCCCGCCGACCGCGCCGAGATCGGTGACGGAACCTTCCCGGTCACCGTCGAAGACACCGTCGGCGAGGTCACCCTGGAGGAGGCGCCCGAGCGCGTCGTCTCGCTCTCGCCCAGCACCACCGAGTCGCTCTTCGCCATCGACGCCGGTGACCAGGTCGAGGCGGTCGACGAGTACTCCTACTACCCCGAAGAGGCCCCCACCACGGACCTCAGCGGCTACACCCCCAGCGTCGAGGCCATCAGCGAGTACGACCCCGACCTGGTCATCCTCCCCGAAAGCGCCATCGACAGCGCCGAGCAGCTCGACGCCGTGGACATTCCCACGCTCGTGCTGGGCGACGCCGCCGACCTGGAGGGCGTCTACGCCCAGATCCGTCTGCTCGGCGAGGTCACCGGCAAGACGGAAGAGGCCGACAGCGAGGCGGACCGGGTCGAGACCGAGTTCAACGCCGTCGTCGAGGAGACCTGCGGCGCGCTGGGCGACACCGAGCTCACCTTCTACCACGAGCTCGACGAGACCTTGTTCTCCGTCACCTCCACGACCTTCGTCGGGCAGGTCTACGACGCGTTCGGCCTGGTGAACATCGCCGATCAGGCGGACGACTCCGAGAGCGGCGGCTACCCGCAGCTGTCCACCGAATTCGTGGTGGAGGAGAACCCGGACCTGATCTTCCTGTCCTATGGAGACGAGTCCACCGTCGAGGGCACGGCCGAACGCCCTGCCTTCGACACCGTCACCGCCGTCCAGGACGACGCGGTGCACCTGCTCGACGAGGACACCTCCTCCCGCTGGGGCCCGCGCGTGGTCGACTTCGCCGAAGCGGTCGGCGAAGCCGTCCAGCAGAGCGCGGGCGAGTAGAAGAAAGGCGGGAGTAGAGCGGTGAAGGGCTTCGGGATCCCGTTCGGGTGGCTGCTGGGCGGCGTCGTCGTGCTGTGCACGGCCGCGCTGTTCGGCATCTCGGCCGGTGCGGCCTCCCTGACGGCCGCCGACATCCTCCAGCACTTCCTCGGCCTCCTGCCGTTCGGTGGGGTGGAGTCACCCCTGACCGAACGGCAGGAGGCGCTGCTCATGGAGTTGCGCCTGCCCCGCGTGGTGATGGGCGCGATCGTCGGCGCCCTCCTGGCCACCGCGGGCGGCGCCTACCAGGGTGTCTTCCGCAACCCGCTGGCCGACCCCTTCCTGCTCGGCGCGGCCGCCGGCGCCGGACTGGGCGCCACGATGGTCATGGTGTTCGGTACCGACCTCACCACCGACCCTCGGGCGCTGGTCCCCGTGGCGGCTTTCGTCGGAGCGCTCCTGGGGGTGGCCGCCGCGTACGCGCTCGGCTCCACCGCCGGGGGAGGGGGCACCGCCGCCCTGGTGCTCGCCGGAGTGGCCGTCTCCTCCTTCCTGTCCGCGGCACAGACCCTCGTCCAGCAGATGGGCGTGGACCAACTCCAACGCATCTACGCGTGGCTGCTCGGCGGACTGGGCCGGGGAGGCTGGGACGACGTGCGACTCATCGCCCCCTACGCCGTGGTGGGCCTGGCCGTACTTCTGCTGTCCGGGTACCTGCTGGACATGCTGGCGTTGGGCGATGACAAGGCCGTCAGCCTCGGTCTCAACCCGGCCGCCGTGCGGTTGGTCGTCATCGCCGCCGCGTCCCTGGCCACCGCCGCCGCCGTATCAGTGAGCGGCCTCATCGGGTTCGTCGGCATCGTCGTGCCGCACATCGTGCGTCGCCTGGTCGGCTCCAACTACCGGGCGATCCTGCCGGTCACCGTGCTGGCCGGCGGTTCCTTCCTCGTCACCGTCGACATCGTGGCGCGCACCATCGTCGCCCCCGCGGAACTGCCCATCGGTGTGGTCACCGCGTTCCTCGGCGCGCCGTTCTTCGTCCTCATCCTGCGCACCACACGCCATCGCGGCACCTGAACCCCGTCCGGTGGTGGCCGGCGGGGCCGTGTGTGATGCGAACGCGACGAACACTCTGGGAGACTGGTCCACGCTATGGACATCACCTTGCTCGTAAGCATCATCGTCGTCGTCGCCCTCCTGGTGGTCGGCGGGTTCTTCCTGGTCAGGACCCGAAGCTCGGTCGCGCCGGGCAAGGAGGAGACCAAGCCGGAGGTCACCGAGACCCCCAAAGCACCCGCCCCGGAGGATCGAGAACGGGACGAGGGGACGGTACGCACGCCCCCCGCCCACGCTCCACCGGCGGAGAAGGAGGCCGAGCCCGAGGCTCCGGCCGCCCCCGCCGAACCCGAGATCGAGACCCCGCCCCCGTCGGCGGGACGCATGGTCCGCCTGCGGGCTCGTCTGGCCCGCTCCCAGAGCTCCCTCGGCCAAGGGCTCCTCAGCCTGCTCTCCGCCAAGAACCTCGACGAGGACACCTGGGAGGAGATCGAGGACACGCTGATCACCGCCGACATCGGTGTGACTTCGGCCACCCAGATCGTGGAGAACCTGCGTACCCGGGTCAAGGTGCTCGGCACCCGTGACACCGAGGAGGTGCGGACCCTGCTCCGCAACGAGCTCCTCGAACAGCTCGGCGCCGACACCGACCGCACCGTGCGCACCGCGCCGCACGGCGAACGCCCGGCCGTGGTCCTGGTCGTGGGCGTCAACGGCACCGGAAAGACCACCACCACCGGCAAGCTCGCCCGTGCCCTGGTCGGCGACGGACGCAGCGTGGTCCTGGGTGCCGCCGACACCTTCCGCGCGGCCGCCAGCGAACAACTCCAGACCTGGGGTTCCCGCGTGGGCGCCCCGGTCGTGCGCAAGGAAGAGGGCGCCGACCCCGCCAGTGTCGCTTTCGACGCGGTCGCCCGCGGTGTGGAGGACGGGGCCGACGCCGTCATCATCGACACCGCAGGACGCCTGCACACCAAGACCGGTCTCATGGACGAGCTCGGCAAGGTCAAGCGTGTGGTGGAGAAGAAGTCCCAGGTCGACGAGGTCCTCCTCGTCCTGGACGCGACCACCGGACAGAACGGTCTGCGCCAAGCGCGGGTGTTCGCCGAGGTCGTGAACGTCACCGGCATCGCCCTGACCAAACTCGACGGCACCGCCAAGGGCGGCATCATCGTCCAGGTCCAGCGCGAGCTGGGCGTCCCGGTCAAGCTCGTCGGACTGGGGGAGGGCCCCGACGACCTGGCGCCCTTCGACCCCGAGGTCTTCGTGGACGCGATCCTGGGCTGACGCCCGCGACCCCCACGAACCCACGGAGAGAGGCCGGCGCACCTACGGGTGCGCCGGCCTCTCTCCGTTCCGCTTCACGTAGCCGTAACACCGCCTCCCGGCCTTTTACGTTCGCGCAACACGTGGAGTCCCACCGGGAAACACCGGAGGTGGACGGTGGTCGCCGTGGTGATCCGAGACGGGCCCGAAGACGCGCTCGCCGACCGGCGCCCTCATCGAAAGATGATCCCCCGTCCGTCCCATGGAGGCGACGAAATGATCGACACCGGCAACACCGCGTGGCTCCTGATGAGCGCCGCACTGGTGATGCTCATGACCCCGGGCCTGGCGTTCTTCTACGGAGGCATGTCACGGGCCAAGAGCGTCCTCAACATGATGCTCATGAGCTTCAGCAGTATCGCGATCGTCAGCGTCCTGTGGGTGCTCATCGGGCACTCGCTCACCTACGCCCCCGGCCACGGCGCCTTCGATATGTTCATCGGCGGCTTCGACTACGTGGGCCTGAGCGCCATCATGACCGAGGTCGAACCCGCCGCCGACGGTGAGGGCGGTTACCCCTTGCTCGTCGACGCCGGCTTCCAGCTGATGTTCGCGGTCATCACCGTGGCCCTGATCAGCGGGGCCATCGCCGACCGTGCCAAGTTCGGCGCCTGGCTGCTCTTCGCCCCGGTGTGGGCGCTCCTGGTCTACTTCCCCGTCGCCCACTGGGTCTGGGGCGGCGGGTGGATCGCGAGCATGCACGAGTGGACCGGGCTGCCCGAGGTCATCGACTTCGCCGGTGGAACCGCCGTCCACATCAACGCCGGCGTCGCGGCGCTCGCCCTGGTCCTGGTCCTGGGCCGCCGCAAGGGCTTCGGCTCGTCGTCGACGCGCCCGCACAACCTGCCCTTCGTCCTGTTGGGCGTCGCGCTCCTGTGGTTCGGTTGGTTCGGCTTCAACGGCGGATCCGCCTACGCCGCCAACGAGCAGGCCGCCCTGGCCCTGGTCAACACCCAGGTCGCCACCGCCGCCGCCACGGCGGCATGGATGCTCGTCGAGCGCATCCGCTACGGCAAGGTCAGCGCCCTGGGCTTCGCCTCCGGTGCCATCGCGGGGCTGGTCGCGATCACCCCGTCGGCCGCCAACCTCACTCCGGTCGGCGCGATCGTGGTCGGCGCGCTGTCCGGCGCCGTGTGCGCCTACGCCATCAGCCTCAAGTTCCGGTTCAAGTACGACGACGCCCTGGACGTGGTCGGCCTCCACCTGGTCGGCGGTGTCATCGGCTGCCTGGCCCTCGGCCTCTTCGCCTCCTCGGCGGTGCCCGGCGGCGGTGACGCCGGTCTGTTCACCGGTGGCGGCATCGGCCTCTTGGCCGCCCAGGCCATCTCGGTCCTGGGCGTCATGATCTACACCTTCGCCATCACCTGGGTCATCGCGAAGGTGATCGACCTCATCATCGGTTTCCGTCTCCCGGAGGAGGTCGAGACCAACGGCCTCGACCACGAGCTGCACGCCGAAGCGGCCTACGCCTTCGACGAGCTCGATGAGAGGGAGGAAGAAGCGGTCTCCTCGCCGACGCCTCCGGGCGGGGAGACGGCCTCACCGCGGGACGAGTCCAAGCCTCAACGTCGAGGTGGTGGCCTCGAACCGTTGACGCGGTGAGGTGGTCCAGGGGCCGACGGGCAGGTTCCGTCGGCCCCGTCCACGTGCGGAATTCGTGCGCGAAAGGGTTTTTCGGGCGCCTGTTCTCCCAGCTTGTCGGATATGTGTGCGTGATCATGAGGCATTGTTGGCAGTGACCCGTGTCTGGGTTCGGTACCCTTTCGAGGCGGTGTGACGGTCCCTTCCCGACACGACGGGACACCGACCGGGTACGCACCGACTCATCACGTGCCGGGGAGCTGCAGGCCGGGCCGTCAGGGCCCGAACCCTCCTCGATGACTCACTTTCAACGCCGATTCGTATCAGCACCCCTCAGCCGATGGGGGCAGGAGGCAAGATGGCGCCGGTTACTCGCAACAGGGGTCGCAGAGGCGGACGGTTCACGCTCGCCGCAGTGGGAACCATCGCTGCGCTGGGCCTGGCCGGATGCTCGCTCGGGGACGGTGACGAGGCGGAGGAACCCGCGACCGAGACCGCGGAACCCGTCGACGCGGCACCCTTGCTGGAGGAGGCCCTGCTCTCCCTGGCCGATTACCCGGCCGTGGTCGCGACCGGGCAGATCGCCGCAAGCGTCGGCTCCGACGTACAAGAGGCCGAACTCACCGTCGCCGACGGCGGGGCCACCCGCGGTTCCTTCCAGGTCAACGGGGCCGAGGCCGAGGTGCTCGCCGCGGACAGCAAGCTGTTCCTGCGTGCCGACGAGGAGTTCTGGCTGGACCGGAGCGTCTTCGGTCCCGACAGCGACGCCTTCGAGGGCAACTGGGTGCGTTCCTCGCCCGCGCACGCCGGCCTCAACCCCTCCAGCACGCTCGCACCGCCCTCGCTCGCCGAGACCCTCGGCGCGATGGAGCTGGAGAGCGACGAAGCGGTGGAGGAGGACCTCGACGGCACCCGTGCCTACCGGGTCGACCTCGCCGGTGAGCGCAACCAGCTCTGGATCGACGCCGAGACCAACCAGATCCTGCGCATCGCGATCGAGGAACTCGTCCCCGAGGGCGCCGAGAGCGGACCGCAGGTTCGGCTGGACCTGGCCGAGGCCGAGGAACCCGCGGTGGAGGAGCTCTACACCGGACTGACCACCGCCGTGGAGGAGGAACTCGGTTCCTCCCGTGATGCCCGGGTCGAGGCCGCCTGGGACGGCGAGGCCGGCATGGACTGTGACGAGGGGCCGAGCTGTACCTGGTCCGGCACCGTGCACGACGCCGGCGGCAACAGCAGCGGCACCGTTCTGGTGCGCATGGACGTCACCTTCGCCAACGAGGAGCTCGGCAACGAGGAGTGCTCGGAGTCCGGTGCGCTGGAGGCCGGCGGCACCCTGGACCTGTCCTGCGGGGTCGACTACGACGTCACCAGCTCCGATCCCGAGGAGTACAACATCGACGCCGACGCCGTCCTGTCCACCAGTGGGCTGACGTCCTCCCAGCAGGAGGAGATGCTCGCCGCCGTCACCGAGCAGCGTGAGGCCACCCTTTCCGGTGGCGAGGACGCTGGTGAAGAGGGCGCCGAGGAAGGCGCCGAGGAAGGCGCCGAAGAGGGCGAAGAGGGTCAGTAGCCCTCGACGTCTCCCGGGAACCGGGGCGGGGGCCTTCGGTTCCCGCCCCTCCCCGTGTCCGGCTGCCGAGCCCGCCCGTACAGCGCTCCAGGTGACGGCGTGCGGGTAGGCTAGGAGACCACTCCCGAGACGAAGGACTGGCTGAACTCGTGTTCGAGACGCTTTCCGACCGGCTGACATCGGTCTTCTCCTCGCTGCGCGGCAAGGGGCGCCTCTCCGAAGAGGACATCAACGCGACCGCGCGCGAGATCCGTCTCGCGCTGCTCGAAGCGGACGTCGCACTACCCGTGGTCCGCGAGTTCATCGCGCGGATCAAGGAGCGCGCCCGCGGCGAAGAGGTCTCCAAGGCCCTGAACCCCGCCCAACAGGTCATCAAGATCGTCAACGAGGAACTCGTCGAGATCCTCGGTGGCGAGACGCGGCAGGTCCGCTTCGCGAAGACGCCCCCCACCGTGATCATGCTCGCGGGTCTGCAGGGCGCCGGTAAGACCACCCTGGCGGGCAAGCTCGCCAAGTGGCTGTCGGACGACCGCAACACCCCGCTGCTGGTCGCCGCCGACCTCCAGCGCCCCAACGCCGTCACGCAGCTTCAGGTGGTCGGTGAGCGCGCGAGCACCCCGGTGTTCGCCCCCGAACCCGGCAACGGCGTCGGTGACCCGGTGCAGGTCGCCCGCGAGTCGATCGAGCACGCGCGGCGCAACAACCACAACGTCGTCGTCATCGACACCGCCGGCCGTCTCGGCGTGGACACCGAGATGATGCAGCAGGCCGCGGACATCCGTGACGCGGTCGAGCCCGACGAGATCATCTTCGTCGTCGACGCGATGATCGGTCAGGACGCGGTCAACACCGCGCAGGCCTTCCTCGACGGCGTCGGCTACGACGCGGTGGCGCTCACCAAGCTCGACGGTGACGCCCGCGGTGGCGCGGCCCTGTCCATCAGGCACCTCACCGGACGCCCGATCATGTTCGCGTCCACCGGTGAGAAGCTGGAGGACTTCGACCTCTTCCACCCGGACCGGATGGCTTCGCGCATCCTGGACATGGGCGATGTCCTCACCCTCATCGAACAGGCGCAACGCACGTTCGACGAGGCCGAGGTCGAGAAGATGGCCTCGACCATGGCCTCGGACGAGGACTTCACGCTTGACGACTTCCTCGAACAGATGAAGATGGTCCGCAAGCTCGGCCCCATCGGCAACCTGCTCGGGATGATGCCCGGCATGGGGCAGATGCGCGAGCAGATCGACAACATCGATGACAAGTCCCTGGACCGCATCCAGGCGATCATCCAGTCGATGACCCCGACCGAGCGCTCCAACCCCAAGATGATCAACGGGTCGCGCCGGCTGCGTATCGCCAACGGTTCGGGCACCCAGGTCGGAGACGTCAACGGCATGGTCACCCGCTTCTTCGAGGCGCAGAAGATGATGCGCAAGATGAAGAACGGCGGCGGCATGCCGGGGATGCCCGGGATGCCGGGGGGCGGCGGCAAGAAGGTCAAGAAGGGCAAGAAGCCGAAGAAGGGCAAGCAGCGCAGCGGCAACCCGATGAAGGCACGCCAGCAGGAGGCCGACCGCGCCGCCGAACGGCAGCGCCGGCAGGAGGAGGGCCCGCAGACACCGCAGCTGCCTCCGGGTCTGGGCGGTGGCGGCGGTGAACAGCCCAGCCTCCCGCCCGCCTTCGGCGGCTCGAACATGCCGGACCTGTCGAACTTCAAGTTCGGTAAGAACGACGACAAGTGAGCGACGCGGACGCGGCCGTTTCCCCGGGGGAGCGGCCGCGTCCGCGAATGTGATGGGACTCGTACCGGTGTCCTGGCCAAGGAACTCGCCGGCGTCTGGCACAATGAGGAGTCGACTAACGGTGGTGGGCCGGCCCTCTAACTAGCCTGCCACTCATGTCTTGCCTCGACGGGTTCCACAACCCCACGTGGTCCGCCGTCCGGCGCCTAACACCGTTAAACGGGAGAAGACCACTCCAGTGGCTGTCAAACTGAAGCTCAAGCGCTTGGGCAAGATCCGCGCGCCCCAGTACCGTGTCATCGTCGCCGACGCCCGCAACAAGCGTGACGGCAAGGCGATCGAGGAGATCGGTCACTACCACCCCAAGGAGCACCCGAGCTTCATCGAGCTCGACTCCGAGCGGGTCCAGTACTGGCTGTCCGTCGGCGCTCAGCCGTCCGACGCGGTGAAGGTCCTCCTGCGCAAGACCGGCGACTGGCAGAAGTTCAAGGGCCTGCAGCCCCCGGCTCCGCTCCAGGTCGCCGAGGCCAAGGACCCGGAGGCCCAGGAGGCCGCCTTCCAGGCCGCGCTGAAGGAGCTCGTGCTCCCCGGCCAGGAGAAGAAGACCAAGAAGGCCGAGAAGAAGGCGGACAAGGCGGCCGAGAAGCCCGCTGAGAACGCCGAGGCCGAGAAGAAGTCCGAGGGCGAGGCCTGATCGTGCTGGAAGAGGCGCTTGAGCACCTCGTGAAGGGGATCGTCGCGAACTCCGAGGACGTCCAGGTGAGAGCCAAGCGGCTCCGCAAGGGCAAGGTCCTGGAGGTCCGGGTCCACCCTGACGACCTGGGCAAGGTGATCGGCCGCAACGGCCGCACCGCCAAGGCGCTGCGTACCATCATCGGCGCGCTCGCCGGTGGTCGTTACGTGCGTGTGGACCTGTTGGACCTGCACGAAGTGCGCTGACGCGCCTCCCGGGGCACCGACCGCGAGGTCGGTGCCCCGCACCTGTGCCCGGGCACACCTCATGGGGTGCCCGGGCACGGTTTTCCCCGCAGGGCCTTCCGGGCCGCCACCGAGGCACCCGGTCGAGCTCCGGGCCGGTATCGATCGAAGGAAAAAGGACTCATGCGACTCGTGGTGGGCCGGATCGGCCGCGCGCACGGCATCCGCGGCGATGTGGCCGTCGAGGTGCGTACCGATGACCCCGACGCCCGGTTCGTGGAGGGCGCCGTCCTGAACACCGACCCCGAGTCGGTGGGACCGCTCACCATCGTCTCGATCCGTCGACACAGCGGGAAGCTGCTCATCCGTTTCAAGGGCATGGCCGACCGCGACACCGCCGAGACGCTGCGCGGTACCGCCCTCCTGGTGGACTCCGAGGACATCGCTCCCCTGGACGATCCGGACGAGTTCCACGACCACGAGCTCATCGGCATGACCGCGGTCACCACCGACGGCACGACCGTCGGCAGGGTCGACGACATCCTCCACTACGCCCAGGACGTTCTGGTGATCACCGCCGAGGCCGGCCACGAGGTCCTCATGCCGTTCGTCGCCGCGCTCGTCCCCGAGGTGGACGTGGCCGCGGGGCGGATCACGCTGGACCCGCCGCCCGGCCTGCTCGACCTCCAGACCAACGACTGAGCGGCCGAAACCCCCGGTCGCCGAGCGAACGAGACCGAGTACGCCGTGCGCATCGACATCATCAGCATCTTCCCCGACTACTTCGCCCCCTTGGACCTGTCCCTGATCGGCAAGGCGCGTACCGCGGGCCTTCTCGACGTGCGCGTCCACGACCTGCGTTCCTGGACCCACGACCGGCACAACACCGTCGACGACACCCCCTACGGGGGCGGTCCCGGCATGGTGATGAAGCCGGAACCGTGGGGAGAGGCGCTCGACGAGGTCGTCGCGGACCGTCCCGCCAGGCTGATCCTGCCCACCCCCAGCGGGCGGCCCTTCACCCAGGCCGACGCCGAGCGTCTGGCCGGTGAGGAGCACCTGGTGTTCGGCTGCGGCCGCTACGAGGGCATCGACTCCCGAGTGGCCGTGGACGCCGCCGGTCGGATGCCGATCGAGGAGATCAGCATCGGCGACTACGTCCTCAACGGGGGCGAGTCCGCGACACTGGTCATCGTGGAGGCCATCACCCGGCTGCTGCCCGGCGTACTCGGCAACCGCGAGTCCCACGTCCAGGACTCCTTCGCCTCGGGCGGCATGGAACACCTGGTGGAGGGGCCGGTGTACACCAAGCCGTCCGTCTGGCGCGATCAGGAGGTCCCGCCGGTACTGCTGTCCGGCAACCACGGCGCGGTGGACCGCTGGCGCCGTGACCAGGCGCTGCGCAAGACGGCGCGCAACCGTCCCGACCTGATCACCGCGACCCCCGAAGAGAGCCTCGACAAGCGTGACCGCGAGGTGCTCGCCGAGGACACGACTCAGACCTGAAACGGGGGCCGGAGGGGCCCGATCGGACGCGCCGGCACGGGTCCGCTCGACAGGATCGTCAAGGCCACACCCCGGATGGTTCGAGTGGCCGCATGGGATATGGCAAACTGGGAGGGTTCCCCCTCGGTGACCCCAAGGCATCCGCATGCCGGCGGTACGACGTCGGCCTCTGTGTCGGTCACCGGGTGGTTCCACAGTTCAGACCCAACAGGGCCTCGCCCGCGAACCCCCTCCTCGGAACAGCCGGGGGGCAGGACGCGGCGCGCTATCGATGAGGATTCGCGAGATGCACACCGCCATTCAGGAGCTTGAGAAGGCTCAGCTTCGTACCGACGTTCCGGAGTTCCGTCCGGGTGACACCCTCAACGTCCACGTTCGCGTGACGGAGGGTACCCGCACCCGTGTCCAGATCTTCAAGGGTGTCGTGATCCGCCGGCAGGGCTCGGGCAGCCGCGAGACCTTCACCGTCCGCAAGGTGAGCTACGGAGTGGGCGTGGAGCGTACCTTCCCGATCCACACCCCGGCCATCGAGAAGTACGAGGTCGCCGCCCGCGGTCGCGTGCGTCGCGCCAAGCTGTACTACCTGCGCGACCTGCGCGGCAAGGCCGCTCGTATCCGCGAGCGCCGCGAGCCCGTCACCAAGTAGTTCCGCGACTCGTCGCCACATCCGGCCGGAACCGTGCCGCCCAGGTGGGAGGCAGGATAGGCTTTCGGCCGATGGACGAAGACGAGAAGGGCCTCGGCGCGGACGGGGCCCAGGACGAGGATTCCGCCCGGCCCGGCCCGGAGGAGCACGGCTCCGCCACTGGCTCCCAGACCCACAATGGTCTGGGAGCCAGTGGTGTCTCCGAGGTCGAGGACGAAGAGTCGGACGAGAGGGCGCAATCAGCGATGAGCAAGTCCCAGAGCAGTGCCAAGAAGGGGTCGTTCTGGAAGGAACTGCCCATCCTGATCGTGATCGCGCTGGTGCTCGCCTTCGTGATCAGAACCTGGTTGATGCAGGCGTTCTTCATCCCCTCCACATCGATGGAGAACACCCTGCTCGTCGGAGACCGGGTCCTCGTCAACAAGGTCGTCTACCAGATCCGGGACATCGAGCGCGGCGAGGTCATCGTCTTCAACGGCGACGGGTCATGGGACGATCCGAACACCGTGGAGATCCCCGAGCCCACCAACCCGGTCAGCGGCGCGTTCACCTGGGTGCAGCAGCAGTTCGGCGCGGCGCCCACCGGCAAGGAGTACATCAAGCGGGTCATCGGCCTGCCGGGGGACACGGTGGAGTGCTGTGACGACCAGAACCGTCTACTGGTCAACGGCGAGCCCCTCGACGAGGAGGCCTACCTCTACCCGGACAGCGTCGAGAGCCACACCGAGTTCGGCCCCATCGAGGTCCCCGAGGACCACCTGTGGCTGATGGGCGACCACCGCGCCATCTCGCACGACTCGCGCGCCAACCAGAACAACCCCGGTGGTGGCGCCGTCCCGATCGACCACGTGGTGGGGCGGGCGTTCGTCATCATCTGGCCGTTCGACCAGGCCGGTGCGCTCAGTGTCCCGGAGAGCTTCGAGAAGTTCGAATCCGAGTAGGGGCGGACCCCACCGCCTCGGCGTTCGAGGACCTTCGGACAGGGCCGGGTGACCGAACAGTCGAAGGAATTCCGTTCGACGGGGCGCAAAAGCGCGTTCGGTGACGCATGATGGATCTGGGATCGTATCGGCGTTCTCCGAACGCGTGGCCCACAACCCCGACGGGAACAGGTCGGGTGGCGATGGTGTCCACGGTGGGAGAACCGGCACATCACGACCGGAGAGTGCTGACGAAAGCGAGCGAGCGGATGAGTTCAGAGGACCTGGAGAAGTACGAGGCCGAGATGGAGCTGCAGCTCTATAGGGAGTACCGCGACGTGGTCGGTCTCTTCGGCTATGTGGTGGAGACCGAGCGCCGCTTCTACCTCACCAACCACGTGGACCTACAGCCCCGCTCCACCGAGAACGGGGAGATGTACTTCGAGGTCGTGATGGAGGACGCCTGGGTCTGGGACATGTACCGGCCGGCCCGGTTCGTCCGCAACGTGCGCGTGGTGACGTTCAAGGACGTCAACGTCGAGGAGATCACCAAGCCCGACCTGGAGATGCCGCCGACCGATGGGCCCCCTCCCGCCGAGTGAGGCCGGAGTTGTCCACAGGCGGGAAATCGCCTCTGGCGCGCGACGTCGCGATCACCGACCGTGGTAACGGGAGGTGGTCGCTTTGCGACGACAATGGGCCGAGTACCGGCACACACTGGGCCGGAGCGGTGAGGAGCTCGCCGCCCGGTATCTGGAGCGGGCCGGGATGCGTGTCCTGGCCCGTAACTGGCGGGCTCCGAACGGTGCCGGGGAGATCGACATCGTGGCCCGGGACGGGCCCGTGCTGGTGGTCACCGAGGTCAAGACCCGCGGTTCCCTCCACCACGGTCACCCGTTGGAGGCCATCGACGAACGCAAACGTCGCCGGTTGCGGGCGTTGGGGCGCTCCTGGGCCCTGACACACCGCCGTCGACCCGGCCCACTCCGGGTCGACGGCGTGTGCGTCCTGTTCGACCGGGGCCGGGTGCTCCTGTCGCACGAACGGGGGCTGCGCTGATGACGCTCTCCCGTACCCACTGCGTCTCCCTGCTGGGCGTGCAGGGGCACATCGTCGAGGTGGAGGTCCATCTGGGCGGCGGCGACCCCGGGGTGACCCTGGTCGGCCTGCCCGACGCGGCGCTGCGCGAGGCCAGGGACCGCATCCGCGCCGCCGTGGCCAACAGTTCCGAGAACTGGCCCAGTGGCCAGATCACCATCAGCCTGTCCCCGGCGAGCCTGCCCAAGTCCGGCAGCCTGTTCGACCTGGCCATCGCCGGCGCGGTACTGGTCGCCGCCGGTGAGGTACCCCCGGACCGGCTCGACGGCACCGTGCTCATCGCCGAACTCGGTCTGGACGGACGTACCCGCCCGGTCCGCGGGGTCCTGCCCGCGGTGGTCGCCGCCGCCGGGCAGGGGTTCACCCGGTTCGTGGTGGCCGGCGGCAACGCCGCCGAGGCCCGACTGGTCCCCGACGTGGAGGTGACCGCCGTCGCCGACCTGGCCGGGGTGTGCTCCTGGTTACGCGGCGAGCGGTCGGATCCGCCCGACGAACCGGTGGAGACCGGGACCGACGTCGAGGACCACGGACCGGACCTGGCCGACGTGCTGGGTCAGCCGGTGGCCCGCCGTGCGGTGGAGATCGCCGCCGCGGGCGGACACAACCTGATGATGCTCGGGCCTCCGGGGACGGGGAAGAGCCTCTTGGCCGAACGGCTGCCCACGGTGCTGCCCCCGCTCGACCAGAACGAGGCCCTGGAGGCCACCGCCATCCACTCGGTGGCGGGCCTGCTCCCGCCCGGAGCCCCGCTGGTCACCCGAGCACCCTTCGCGGCACCGCACCACACCTCCAGCAGAGCCGCCATCATCGGTGGCGGTAACGGCAACCCCGGACCGGGCTGGGTGTCCAAGGCACATCGGGGCATCCTGTTCGTGGACGAGGCGCCACAGTTCGGCCGCGGGGTGTTGGACTCCCTGCGCGAACCCCTCGAACGCGGCGAGGTGGTCATCGCCCGGGCCTCCGCCACCGTCGCCTTCCCCGCCCGATTCCAGTTGGTCATGGCCGCCAACCCCTGCCCCTGCGCGAAACCGGGCAACCTGTGCACCTGCCCGGCGGGCGAGCGCAGGAGGTACTTCTCCCGGATCTCCGGGCCCCTGTTGGATCGGGTCGACCTGAAGGTGGAGCTCCAACCGGTGGCCCGCGCCGAACTGCTGGCCGACCGGAGTTTCGCGGAGTCCTCCGAGGTGGTGGCCGAACGGGTCGCCTCGGCCCGGGAGCGGGCCCGCGTCCGGCTGGCCGACACCCCGTGGAACACCAACGCGGCGATCCCCGGCGCCCGGCTGCGCCGTGACTTCCCGGTGGCCCCCACCGCCCTGCGGGTGTTGGGCCTGGCCATGGACCGCGGGCAGATCAGTGCCCGGGGTGTCGATCGTGCCCTCAGGGTCGCCTGGACCCTCGCCGACCTGGCCGGTCGCGACCGGCCAGGCGAGGAGGAGACCGCCTACGCGTACGCGCTCTGGGCCGGCCACGCCTGGTGAGCCACCGGAACGTGCGGGCCGTGGCGGCGAAAGCTGGCGGACACGATGTGAACCGCGTGCGGGGTGCGGTTCGGGGCGCGCTTCCACGCGGAGAGCCAGGCCGATGCGTGCCCGGTCCCGGCCGGTGCTGTCGGAACATCGGGCGTTGGTCGGGTAGCGCGCGAAGGTGTGCAGAGGGGGCGGGCTGGGTGAGCG
>NZ_FRFF01000148.1 GCF_900143625.1 Nocardiopsis sp. JB363 | reverse complement strand
CCCCCCCCCCCCCCCCCCCTTTTTTTTTTAATGATACGGCGACCACCGAGATCTACACCTCTCTATTCGTCGGCAGCGTCAGTTGTGTATAAGAGTCAGGTGTTGGGCGGTGCGGGTGGCGGGGATCAGGGAGGTGGTGGTGACGTCATGGTGGTTCCCGGCGGCCGAATCTAGCGTTTGAGGAGCCGGGGAGGACCCGGAGATTTTCGGTCTCGTCGAGGAGAGTCATGATCGCGGTGAACCCCCCTTCCTTAGGTGTCGTTGAGGGCCCCTTGTGTTATGGGCGTGGTGTGCGGCGTGGTGTTCGGGTGCTGGCCTTCGATGAGAGTGGGCCGGGGCGCATCGTGGAGGAGTTGGGGGATGCGGCCGAGGCCGATCATGTGGCGGTGGTGGTTCCGGGTAACGACAACGACCTGGGTAACTACTTCGATCAGGCGAGGTTGACGCGGCCGCGGGCGAACGCGGCGATCCTGTTGGAGGAGATGCGTCGTCAGGCGCCCACCGAGCGGGTGGCGGTGGTGGTGTGGGTGGGGTATCGGACTCCGCGGGGGTTCGGTGAGGCGGTGATGCGGGCCCCGGCCGAGCGGGGTGCGCGTGATCTGGTGCGGTTGACGCGGTTCTTGCCGTCCTCGGCGCGGGTGACGTTGGTGGGGCACAGTTACGGTGCGGTGGTGTGCGGGTTGGCGTTGTCGCGGGCCCGGGTGGATGAGTGTGTGGTGTTGGGCAGCCCGGGGTTGGGGGTGCGTGACCGGGACGCTCTGGGGTTTTCGGGGAATCTATGGGCGGCTTTGGGACCCAAGGATTGGATCCGGTTCTTTCCGCGCGGCTATGTGGGCGGGGTGGGGCATGGGCCTTCGCCGTTGCGGTCGGGTTTTGGGGCGCGGGTGTTCACCACCGGCGACATCCCCGGGCACTGCTCCTATTACCGGTCCGGGAGTGAGTCGGTGCGCAACATCGCCCGGATCGCGGTGGGCCGGTATGAGCGGGTGAGTGTGGTGGGTGGGCGGAGCGAGCCGGTGCCGGCCGTTGAGGTGCCCGGTTCGGTGGTGGCCTGATGGTCGCGGACACGGCGATCCTGGCGCAGGGTCTGCGTAAGGGGTATCGGGGCGGCAAGGTCGCCTTGGACGGGGTGGACCTGCGGGTGGGGGCGGGGACCGTGCACGGGCTGTTGGGGCCCAACGGTGCCGGTAAGACCACCATGGTGCGGGTGTTGGCGACCTTGTTGTCCTTCGATTCCGGACGCGCGTGGGTGGCAGGGGCCGACGTGGTGGCCCGGCCCTGGGCGGTGCGTGAGCGGATCGGGTTCGTGGGCCAGTACGCGGCGGTGGACGAGGTGTTGAGCGCGCGCCGCAACCTGGAGATGTTCGGGCGTTTGTACCACTTGGGGCGGCGGCGGTCGCGCTCGCGTGCCCAGGAGTTGTTGGAGCGCTTCGACCTGGTGGAGGCGGCCGATCGGCCGGTGCGCACTTTTTCGGGTGGGATGCGTCGTCGATTGGATTTGGCGGCGGGGCTGGTGTTGGATCCGCGGGTGTTGTTCTTGGACGAGCCGACCACGGGGTTGGATCCGCGGAGTCGCGGTCAGGTGTGGGAGATGGTGCGTGAGTTGGTGGCGGGCGGCACCACGGTGCTGTTGACCACCCAGTACCTGGAGGAGGCCGATCGGTTGGCGGATCGGATCTCGGTGATGGACGCCGGGAGGGTGATCGCCCAAGGCTCCCCTGTGGAGTTGAAGGAGCGTGTGGGCGGGGGCCGGGTGGAGGTCGTGGTGGGTCGTGCCGAGGAGTTGGGGGTGGTGGCCCAGGTGTTGGAGCGGATGGCGGGCGCGCCGCCGTCGGTGGATGTGGACACGTTGTGTGTGCGGGCTCCGTTGGCGGGGCGGGGTGCGGCGTTGACCAAGGTGGTGCGGGCCTTGGACGAGGCGGGGTTGGACGTGGAGGACATCGCGTTGCGTCGGCCCACCTTGGACGATGTGTTCTTGGGGTTGACCGGTCGTGAGGGCGAGGAGCCGGGCGATGTGGGCGGGGGTGGGTCGTGGTGAGCGAGGTGGAACGGGCCCGGGGCCTGGTGGGTGTGGCGGGGGTGTGGTCGCGGCGCCTGGGGTGGGCGGTGGCCGACTCCTGGGTGGTGGCGCGCCGTTATCTGACGCATCTGGTGCGCAAGCCCGATGAGGTCGTGGGCACGTTGATGATCCCGGTGTTGGCGGTGTTGCTGTTCGGGTTCGTGTTCGGTGAGGCGTTGGGCGCGGCCATGGGGGTGGGTGGCGACCAGTATCGGGATTTCCTCATGCCGGGGTTGTTCGCGTTGACGATGGCGTTCGGGATCGGCAACACCACGATCGCGGTGGTCTCCGATGTGGGACGTGGGGTGGTGGACCGGTTCCGGACGTTGCCGATGGCGCCGTCGGCGTTGTTGGTGGGGCGGTCGATGGCCGACGTGGTGGCGGCGTTGGTGGATTTGGCGGTTCTGGTGGGGATGGGGTTGTTGATCGGGTGGCGTTGGCATCTGGGGGTGGGGGCGGCGCTGGCGGCGTTGGGGTTGTTGTTGCTGTTGCGGTTGGCCTTCACCTGGATCGGGATCTGGTTGGGGTTGTTGGTGCGCGGCCCGGAGGCGGCGATGAAGTTCTTCGCGTTGGTGTTCCCGTTGGCGATGGTGGCGGAGACGTTCGTGCCCACGGAGATGGTGCCGGGGTGGGTGGCTCCGGTGGCGGAGTGGAATCCGTTGTCGGCGACGGTGTTGGCGTGTCGGGAGTTGTTCGGGAACACGGTGGTGACCGGTCAGGGGTGGGTGGCTCAGAACGCGGTGTTGATGGCGGTGGTGTGGCCGTTGGTGTTGTTGGCGGTGTTCGTGCCGTTGTCGGTGGCCCGGTATCGCCGGTTGAGTCGTTGATGATCGGGGCGGGGCGGTGCCGCGGGGGCGGGGCTCGTCCCGCTTTTGTGTGCGGGGGCCTCTCGCGCCGTTTGCGTGTGCGGGGTGTTCAGGGACGGGTGGTGTTGTGCAGGTATTGGGCGAAGGTGGTGCGGCCCACGGGGTGGTCGGGGGCCAGGTGGGCGCCGCGGCGGTAGGCGGCGAAGATGCGGCCCGGGGCGCGCAGGGGCCAGCGGTGTTTGTGCATCCGGTGGGCTTGTAGGTAGGTGTGGGCCAGGTCGGCGAAGGGTTCGATGTGGGGTCCGCCCAGGTCGTGGACGCGGCCGGCGGGTTCCTCTTGGGCCAGGCGGGCCAGGCGTAGGGCCACTTCGGCGGGGTCGATGGGTTGGGCGTCCACGTCGGGGTAGGGCATGGCGGGCAGTCGTGCCATGCGTTGGCACAGGCCTTCGATGAGTGTGTGGAATTGGGTGGTGCGCAAGATGGTGACGCCCAGGTCGCTGGCTTGGAGGGCCTGTTCGACGGTGTGTTTGGTCTTGTAGTAGCCCAGGGGGATGCGGTCGACGCCGACGATGGAGATGTAGATCAGGTGGTGCACGCGTGCGGTGCGGGCGGCGCCGATGAGGTGGGTGGCGGCTTGTAGGTCTCCGCCGGTGGGGGTGGAGGCCAGGTGGAGCAGGGTGTGGACGCCGTCCAGGGCGCGGTGGAGTCCGGCGCCGTTGCGTAGGTCGACGGTGTGGGCGTGGGGGTCGGTGGGGTCGGGGTGGCGGCTCAGGGTGCGCACGTGGTCCTGTCCTTGGCGGAGCAGGTCGGTGACGTGGGTGCCCAGGGCGCCGGTGGCACCGGTGACCAAGATCGTGCGCATGTTCCACCTCCGAGTCCGGGGGTTCACGTTAACACCGCATTGGGTGGTTTTCGTGGGTTTTCAACGGGTGGTGGTGCGGGTGTCGTCGCAGGTGGGCAGGGGGTCGTCGGTGAAGGTGTGGAACATCGGGGCCCGGCCGGGGGTGGTGGTCCGGGCGGGTGGCGGGGCCCTGGTGGTGCGTGGTCCACGGGTCGGCGCAGGTGATGAGAGGTGTCGTGGAATGTCCGGTTAGAGTGCTGGACATCGTCGGCGCAGACGGTGCCGTCGCAATGTGGTGAGGAGTGTGCCCATGTCCGCTCTCGTGCAGGAGTTGACGGCCGCCTTGGGCCAGGGGTCGGTGGTCACCGATCCGGAGGTGATGGCCGGGTATGCGCACGATGAGGCCGAATGGGCTCCCTTCGGTGGCCCGGTGGCGGTGGTGCGTCCCCGAAAGACGGCGGATGTGGCGCGGGTGGTGCGGGCCTGTGTGGAGCACGGGGTTCCGGTGGTGGCGCGTGGCGCCGGTACGGGACTGTCGGGTGCGGCCAACGCCGGTCAGGGGTGGGTGGTGGTCTCCTTCGAGCGTATGGACCGGGTGTTGGAGGTCGACGCGGTCCAGCAGAGCGTCACGGTGCAGCCGGGGGTGGTCAACGATGACCTGCGTGAGCGGGTGGCTCGGGAGGGGTTGTGGTATCCGCCGGACCCGGCCTCGGCTGCGTGGTCGACCATCGGTGGGAACGTGGCCACCAACGCGGGCGGGTTGTGCTGTGTCAAGTACGGGGTGACCCGTGACTACGTGCTGGGCATGGAGGTGGTGACCGGTACCGGTGAGGTGGTGCGGTTGGGTCGCACCACCGCCAAGGGGGTGACCGGTTATGACCTGACCGGGCTCATGGTGGGTTCGGAGGGCACGCTGGGGCTGGTCACGGAGGTGACGTTGCGTTTGGTGCCCGCCCGCAGCGGGGTGGAGCACACGGTGGTGGGCTATTTCGACTCGTTGGTGGACGCGGGTCGGGCGGTGGCGGCGGTTTCGGCGGCCGGCATCGTGCCTTCGGCGATGGAGTTGATCGACCGGTTCTGTCTGCGTGCGGTGGATGAGTGGAAGAACATGGGGCTCTCGGCCGAGGGTGAGGTGTTGTTGTTGGCCCGTAGTGACCTGCCCGGTGAGTCGGGTCAGGTCGAGGCCGACCGCATCCTGGAGTGTTTTGAGAAGGAGCGGGCGGTGTACGCGGTGCGTTCCACCGACGCCGAGGAGGCCGAGGCGTTGTTCTCGGCGCGCCGGTTGGCCTACCCGGCGTTGGAGCGGTTGGGTCCGTTGCTGACCGAGGACGTGTGCGTGCCCAAGGCGCGGGTGCCGCAGATGTTGGCGGCCATCGAGCGAGCGGCGGAGCGTTTCGACACCCACATCGGCAACATCGCCCATGCCGGTGATGGGAACCTGCATCCCCTGTTCATCGTTCCGGCCGGGGACGAGGCGGCCAAGGAGCGGGCCAAGCAGGCCTTCGAGGTGATCGTGGACGAGGCGTTGGCGATGGGCGGCACCGTCACCGGTGAGCACGGGGTGGGGTTGCTCAAGATGCGCGGGGCGGCCCAGGAGTTGGGACCGCAGGTGGTGCAGATGCATCGGGCGGTCAAGGCGGCGTTGGATCCGCGCGGTGTGCTGAATCCGGGCAAGGTGTTCGCCTGAGTTCGCGTTCGGTGCGCGTGTTCGGAGCGTGGGGGTCGTTCTCGATGAGGACGGCCCCCTTCTCTTGGGTCGAGGCTCAGGTGTGGGTGAGGTGGTCGTGCAGGTGGGCGGCGGCGGTGAGCATGGCCCGGGAGCGGCCCAGCAGGTCGTGGGAGCGCTGGGAGAGGGCCTCGTTCAGGGCGCTGGTGTCACTGCTGTGGCGCAGTTGCTCCAGGACGGGGCCGATGTCGGGCAGTGGGTAGCCGACTTGGCGGAGCAGGTGGACGATGCGGGCCAGGCGCACGTCGGCGGGGGTGTAGGTGCGGTACCCGGTGGTGGGGTCGCGTTGGGGGGTGAGCAGGCCGGCCTGTTCCCACACGCGCAGGGCTGAGGTGCGTACCCCCAGGTGGGCGGCGGTCTCGCCGATGCGCAGGTCACCGCGGGGTGGTGTGGGGGCGCCCTGGGTGCGGTGGGCGATGGCGGACAGGGCCTGGCCGGCCTGGTTCAGGGCTTGGCGGTGTCGGTGCAGGTCGGCGTGGGCGGTGTCGATCAGTTCCAGGGCCCGGTCGGTGTCCTGTGCGTGTACTGCGTGCATGATCTCGCGGGAGGTGTGGCTGCCGAAGGCGGTGTACAGGGCCCGGTAGGTGAGCAGGGCGCGTTGGTGGTGGTGGGTGAAGACGCGGTATCCGGATGCGGTGCGTGGGGTGGGTGGCAGCAGGCCCTCGTCGGCGTGGTTGCGGACCTGTTGGGTGGAGATGCCCGCGGCGCGGGCCAGGTCGATGGGGCGCAGGCGGACCGGCTCGTCCACGCGGTTCCTTCCCTGAGGGTGTGGGTGGTGGGGTCAGGATAGGGCTGAGCGCCCCGGGGTGGGGTGGGTCCCGAGGTGATGGGGTTGTTCGGATCGGCCCTGTCCGGGGGCGATCGGAGGGAACCGGGCGGGGTGTGGGGCGCGTCTCATCGTGAGGAGAGTCGCTTGGAGAGGATGTGCCTCATGTCCGGTGGCGTCATGGCCCTGCTGGCCATCGCGGTCGTGATCATCATCGCGATCACGGTGATGAGCGCCGCGGCCGAGCGCGAGCGGGCCCGCGCTTTGCGTGTGTGGGCCGGTGGGCGGGGGTGGGGGTATGCGCGTGAGCGGCCCGAGTTGGCCGACCGGTTCGCCGGTGCGCCCTTCCGGCGGGCCCCTTCCAACGCCAGGGCCGTCCACGTGCTCTGGGGTGAGCATCGTGGTCATCGGGTGTTGGCCTATGAGTACACCTACATCACCTGTGGGCAGGACGGTCGGTCCGCGCCCACCACCCATCGTTTTCCGGTGGTGGCCGTGCCCACCCCGCCCACTCCACTGTTGGGGGTGCGCGCCGATACGGGGCGTGCCCTCTCGGAGTCCCGGGGCGGGAATGAGGTGCGGGTGGGTGAGCCCGGCTTCGACGAGGTCTTCGAGGTGCGTTGCCAGGACGAGGCGTTCGCGCGGGTGTTGCTGGATGAGCGGGTGCGCACCTGGCTGTTGGGTGATCCTGGGGGGCGGGCGCCGTTCCGGTTCACCGGTGGGCATCTTCTGGCCTGGGGTGAGGGTGGGATGGAACCGGAGGTGGTGATGGCCATGGTCGATCCTCTGATCGACCTGCTCGAACTCGCTCCGGCCGGGGTGTGGGAGGGCGCCCGGGGTTGAGCGGGGGTGGTGCGGGGGTCGGGCGCGGTCGACGGGGGCCGCGCCCGATTCTTGTTCCCCGCTTCCCCCGGTGGGTCAGGGCCGTATCAGGGCCGCCAGGTGGGCAGGTCGGTCCAGCGCAGCGGGTCGGTGAGGTGGGCGGTGTCGTTGAGGACCACGACGGAGGCCGGGGCGTTGGGGCGGTAGCGGATCACGGTCAGGGCGGCATGGGCCACCGGGGTGGTGATCCACCGCCATGGTGGTGCGTCCAGGGCGTGGGCGAGCAGGTGGGAGATCAGATAGGCGTGGGTGATGACCACTTCGCGGCGCGGGTGTGGCCCTGGGGCGGGGCCGGTGAAGCGTTCCCGGGCGCGGGCGGCCAGATCGGGTGCGTGTTCGGAGGATGGGATGCGGTCGATGAACTCCAGGATCTGTTCGGCGTGTTCGGGGGGTAGTTCGTGGCGGGTGGGCAGGTG
>NZ_FRFF01000107.1 GCF_900143625.1 Nocardiopsis sp. JB363 | reverse complement strand
AACATCGTCATACCGGGCGCGCGCATGCACACGCCGGTGGTGATGAAGTTGACCGAACCGAGGATGGTGCCCAGGCCGGAGACGAGCAGACCCATGACCCACAGGTCGCCGCCGATCCCCGGTGAGCGGACCGCGTCCGACAGCGGGGCGTAGGCGAACCAACCGAAGCTGGCCGCACCACCCGGGGTCAGGAACCCGGCGATGGTGATGAGGCCGCCGAACAGGAACAGGTAGTAACTGAACAGGTTCATCCGGGGGAAGGCCACGTCGGGAGCGCCGATCTGCAGCGGCATGATCACGTTCGAGAACCCGATGAACAGCGGGGTCGCGAACAACAGCAGCATGACCGTGCCGTGCATCGTGAACATCTGGTTGAACTGCTCGTTCGTCAGGACCTGCAGGCCCGGCGAGAACAGTTCCATACGCATCAGGACCGCCAGCACCCCACCGAAGAGGAAGAAGGCGAAGGAGGTGATCAGGTACATGTACCCGATGATCTTGTGGTCGGTCGAGGTCAACCATCCCACCACGAGCGAGCCCTTGTTCCTCACCCCTTCGGGCTCGGATGTCCGCGTGTTCGTCTCGACCGTCATGAGGTTCCTTCTGGGGTTGCGTACAAGCGAAGCCCGACCCGCTGGTGGCTCGAAAGGCGAGGGAAAGGGGTTCTGTGTCAAACCACAGAACCCTTCGGCCCGCGCTCGATCCACCTCGGGCGGCACGGCCGGGAACTCGATTCGACCATGAATACCGAATCGACGGAAGGCACGCTCTCGGCGGGGAGTCAACGAGTGGTTCCGCACTCGATCCGTCAACGTAACAGGCCGGGCGCCGCTTTCCCAGGAGGACACGAGGAAATCGTCGAGGAATTCATCGACATTCATCGGGATCATGCGTCTTATAAGGGAAATTCATTCGCCATTGTCGCCGGCGTACTTTCACTCGAATAGTCATGCCATATCGTGATATTCGACGTATCGCGCTTAATTCGACCCGCATCCGGTGATTGACGGGCGCCGCGACCGGGCAGGGCGGCCGACAGCAACGGAGGAACACTCGTGGTGCGAACCGAAGCGAGGTATGCCATGCGTGACGACGAGTTCCTGGCCCGGGTGCGTGAGCTCGGGGAGTACGAGAACCAGCGAGAGGCCGAGCAGGTGACGACGGCGGTCCTGTCCGTCCTGGCCACCCGTCTTCCCGGCACCACCGTGGAGAAGCTGGCCGCGCAACTGCCCGAACCACTGCGCGAGGGTTTCCGGGAGGCCGGACAACCCGAACCCGAAGCCTTCGGGGTCGAGGAGTTCCACCGACAGGTCGCCGCACTGGTCGGTGGGCGCACCCTGACCGCGGAACAGGACGCCGGGGCCGTCCTGACGACCGTGGCCGAGGCGGTCTCCGGCGGCGAGCTGAACCAGCTCCTGAGCCTTCTGCCCTCCGGTTACGCCACGATGTTCGGCAAACCCGAACTCACCTGACGTGGGCGGGCCCGAGCGGGTGCTGTCGGCGGAGGTACCCGGGTGCCGACATGGTCGTGGTTCGGTCAAGTCCCGGCGTTGTCCCGTGCGCGTCCCGCGTTGGTGTCCCACGGTGGAGGACCGTGCCCCGGCGACGAGCCGGGGCACGGAAGCCCGTCGAGGGCCCGCGGGCCCGGGAGGTATTCCATGAGCGTGTGGACATGGCTCGGATCGTGGCCGGTGCTGCGGCAGGTCACCGGTGAGGACCGCATGGGCCTGGGGTCGGCCGCCAAGTCCGAGCGTAGCGAACGGTTGCGTCCGCGCACCGCGGAGGCCGACCGGGTGGTCAAGTCGGTCTGCCCCTACTGCGCGGTGGGCTGTGGCCAGAACGTCTACGTCCGTGACGAGAAGGTCGTCCAGATCGAGGGGGACCCCGACTCCCCCATCAGTCGGGGCCGACTGTGCCCCAAGGGTTCGGCGAGTCTTCAGCTGACGACCGGTCCGGCCCGGCGGGACAAGGTCCTGTACCGGCCGCCGCACGGCACCGACTGGGAGGAACTCGACCTGGACACCGCCATGCGGATGGTGGCGGATCGGGTGGTGCGCACCCGTGAGGAGACCTGGGAGGAGGAATACCAGGGGCGTCGGGTGGCCCGCACCCTGGGTATCGCCAGCCTGGGCGGGGCCACGCTGGACAATGAGGAGAACTACCTCATCAAGAAGCTGCACACCGCCCTGGGCGTGATCCAGGTGGAGAACCAGGCGCGGGTGTGCCACAGCTCCACGGTCGCGGGGCTGGGCACCTCCTTCGGCCGGGGCGGGGCCACCATGTTCCTCCAGGACCTGCAGAACTCCGACTGCATCGTGATCGAGGGTTCCAACTTCGCCGAGGCCCACCCGGTGGGTTTCCAGTGGGTGATGGAGGCCAAGGCGCGCGGCGCGGTCGTCATCCACGTCGACCCCCGGTTCAGTCGCACCAGTGCGCTGGCCGACCTGCACGTGCCCATCCGCGCCGGCACCGACATCGCGTTCCTGGGCGCGATCATCAATCACGTGCTCACCGAGGAGAAGTACTTCCACGACTACGTGCTGGAGTACACCAACGCGGCGACCATCGTCGGCGAGGACTTCCGTGACACCGAGGACCTGGACGGGCTGTTCTCCGGTTTCTCGGGGCAGGACCGTACCTACGACGTCACCTCGTGGAGCTACGACGGCACGGAGGTGGCCGCGGCCTCGGGCGACCGTGGCCAGCTGTACCGAAGTCAAGGGGACCCGCACCCGAGCACCCGGCACTCGGGACGTCCGGAGCAGCAAGGTTCGGGTGGGGCCGTGATCCGGAATCCGACCAAGGAGGATCGCACACTCACGAACCCGCGCACGGTGTTCCAGATCCTCAAACGCCACTACTCGCGTTACACACCCGAGCTGGTCGAGGAGGTGTGCGGCATTCCGCGAGACGTGTTCGAGCGGGTGTGCGACCACCTCACGAGCAACTCCGGTCCCGACCGCACCAGCGCGTTCTGCTACGCGGTGGGCTGGACCCAGCACACGGTGGGGTCCCAGTACATCCGTACCGCGTCCATCCTCCAACTGCTGCTGGGCAACGTCGGTCGACCGGGCGGCGGGATCCAGGCGCTGCGCGGCCACGCCAGCATCCAGGGGTCCAGCGACGTGCCGACCCTGTTCGACCTGTTGCCCGGTTACCTGCCCATGCCGCACATGCACGAGGAGCAGGATCTCAACGGGTACGTCAAGGCCGCCGGAGAGCCGCTCAAGGGCTTCTGGTCGAACATGGACGCCTACACGGTCAGTCTGCTCAAGGCCTGGTGGGGTGAGCACGCCACCCCCGAGAACGACTTCGCCTTCGGGTACCTGCCCCGCCTCAGCGGGTCGCACAGTACCTACGACACGGTCATGGCCCAGATCGAGGGCGTCTGCAAGGGCTACTTCCTCATGGGCGAGAACCCGGCCGTGGGTTCGGCCAACAGCCGGGCCCAACGCTTCGGGATGGCCGAACTGGACTGGATGGTGGTGCGCGACTTCTCGCTGATCGAGAGTTCCACCTGGTGGAAGGACGGCCCGGAGATCGAGTCCGGGGAGATGCGCACCGAGGACATCGGAACGGAGATGTTCTTCTTCCCGGCGGCCGCGCACACGGAGAAGTCCGGCACCTTCACCAACACCAACCGGACCCTGCAATGGCACGATCGTGCGGTGCTCCCCGACGGTGACCGGCGCAGCGACCTGTGGTTCATGTACCACCTGGGCCGGCTCATCCGGGAACGACTCCAAGGGTCACAGGATCCCAAGGACCGACCGATCCTCGATCTCACCTGGGACTACCCGTTGGAGGAGGGGGACGAGCCCAGCGCCGACGCGGTGCTGCGCGAGATCAACGGCCACGACGCCGAGGGCAGACCCCTGAGCAGGTACACGCAATTGCGCACGGACGGTTCGACCAGCTGTGGCTGCTGGATCTACTGCGGTGTCTTCAAGGACGGGGTCAACCAGGCCGCCCGCAAGAGACCGGGCCAGGAACAGGACTGGATCGCCGCCGAGTGGGCGTGGTCCTGGCCGGACAACCGGCGCGTGCTGTACAACCGTGCCTCCGCCGACCCCGAGGGCCACCCGTGGAGCGAACGCAAGGCCCTGGTGTGGTGGGACGAGGAGTCCGAACGCTGGAGCGGATACGACGTCGCCGACTTCGAACCCGACAAGGCACCCGGATACCGTCCACCCGAGGACGCCCGGGGTGTGGCGGCGCTCAGCGGCGTCGACCCGTTCATCATGCAGGCCGACGGCAAGGGGTGGCTGTACGCTCCGGCCGGGCTCAACGACGGCCCGATGCCCACGCACTACGAACCCCAGGACACCCCGTTCACCAACCCGCTGTACGGGCACCAGCGCAACCCCACCCGCGGTCTCTACCCGCATGAGCTCAACCGCTACCACCCGGCGCCCGGCACTCCGGAGGCGTCGGTCTTCCCGTACGTGGTGACGACCTACCGGCTCACCGAGCACTTCACCGCCGGCGGGATGAGCCGGTGGACGCCCTACCTGTCGGAACTGCAACCGGAGTTCTTCTGTGAGGTCGGCCCGGAACTGGCGGCCGAGGAAGGTCTGGAGCACGGCGGGTGGGCCACGATCGTCACCGCCCGCAACGCCATCGAGGCCCGGGTGCTGGTCACCGACCGCATGAAGCCGTTGCGGGTGCAGGGCCGGGTCGTGCACCAGATCGGCCTGCCCTACCACTGGGGCCCCAACGGGTACTCGACCGGCGACGCCGCCAACGAGCTCATGTCCATCTCGTTGGACCCCAACGTGCACATCCAGGAGGTCAAGGCACTGACCGCCGACATCCGACCCGGTCGACGTCCCCGTGGCCCGGACCGGGTGAGCCTGGTCGAGGAGTACCGCAGCAGGGCCCGCATCACCGAACGGACCGGAACGGAGGACTGATGGCCCAGGACGAGAATCCGTCGCGCAAGGGCTTCTTCACCGACACCAGCGTGTGCATCGGCTGCAAGGCGTGCGAGGTGGCGTGCAAGGAATGGAACATGGTGCCCGAGGACGGGCTGAACTTCCTGGCCTCCTCCTTCGACAACACCGGGCGGCTGAGTGCCGACTCGTGGCGGCACGTGGCCTTCATCGAGCAGCGTGAACCTCTGGGATACCAGGATTCGGGGGTGGGCCGCCCCGCGGGGGACGGCGCAGACGGTCCCGGACCGGTGGACCTGGGCATGCCCTCCTTCGACCTGCCCGGCCAACGCACCGGGGAGCACTACGAGGGGGACCCGGGGAACTTCCGCTGGCTGATGTCCTCGGACGTGTGCAAGCACTGCACGAGCGCCGCCTGCCTGGACGTGTGCCCCACCGGCGCGCTCTTTCGGACCGAGTTCGACACCGTGGTCGTGCAGGAGGACATCTGCAACGGCTGCGGCTACTGCGTGCCCGCCTGCCCCTACGGGGTGATCGACCGTCGCGAGGTCGACGGTCGGGCCTGGAAGTGCACCCTGTGCTACGACCGGCTCGGTGAGGGGATGGAGCCGGCCTGCGCCAAGGCCTGTCCCACCGACTCCATCCAGTTCGGCGACGTGGACGAACTGCGCGAACGCGCACAGCGGCGGGTCGAGGACCTGCACGAGGCGGGGGTGTCCTCGGCGCAGCTGTACGGGGAGGACCCGGACAACGGGGTCGACGGGACCGGGGCGTTCTTCCTGCTGTTGGACGAACCCGAGGTGTACGGCCTGCCACCGGACCCGGTGGTGACCACACGGGACCTGCCGTCGATGTGGCGCCACGCCGGTGCGGCGGCGCTGGTGCTGTTGGCGGGGGCGACCGCCGCGTTCGCGGGGAGGCGGTCATGACCAACCCCGACAAGACCGGCGAGGGCCCGAGCACGGTGGGCCGTGAGGCGATCACCGGCGCGGTCGACGTGGTTCCCGCGCACCGACGTGAACGGCGCGGGGGCGGCCGAAGGCGCGGCGGGCGCGGCCGGGGTGAGGACACCCGGGTGCCCGACGCCGACTTCCGCTCCTACCACGGCAGGCCGGTGCTCAACCAGATCGTGTGGGAGGCCCGCGACATCGGCGGCTACCTGTTCCTGGGCGGCCTGGCGGGGGCCTCGTCCGTGCTCGCGGCGGGTGCGGAGTACACCGGCCGCCCCGACCTGGCCCGACCCTTGAAGTACACGGCCCTGGTGGCGATCTCCGGTTCGACGGCGGCGCTCATCCACGACCTGGGGCGGCCCGAGCGCTTCCTCAACATGCTGCGGGTGTTCAAGCCGACCTCTCCGATGAGCATGGGCACGTGGATCCTCATGGGGTACGGACCGCTGGCCGGGGTGGCCGCGGTGACGGCCGCCACGGGATGGTTCCCCCGGATCGGTCGGGCCGCCACGGCCGGAGCCGCTCTGACGGGTCCGCTCGTGGCCACCTACACGGCACCGCTGATCTGCGACACGGCCGTTCCCGCCTGGCACGAGGGATACCGGGAGATGCCCTTCGTGTTCGTGTCCTCGGCCGCCTCCGCCGCCGGGGGTATGGGGCTGATCGTCGCGCCCACGGCGCAGAGCGGGCCGGCCCGCCGGCTCGCCGTGGGTGGTGCGTTGGTCGAGGTCGCGGCGTCCACGTACATGGAGCGCCGCATGGGAATGGTCGGTGAACCCTACGAGCAGGGACGGGCCGGAAAGCTCACCCGCGCCGCCAAGGCGCTCACCCTGGCCGGGGCGGTCGGTGCGGCGTTGGGACGGCGCAACCGCGTGGTGTCGGCGGTCAGCGGGGCCGCGCTGCTCGCGGGTTCGGCGCTGACCCGGCTGGGGGTCTTCGAGGCCGGGGTGCAGTCGGCCGCCGATCCCAAGTACACGGTCCTCCCGCAGCGACGCCGCCTTGAGGAACGCTTGAAGGAAGAGGCGAAGACCGGATAGGCCACCGAACGGACGGCGCCCCCGCACTCCCTCAAGGATGTGCGGGGGCGCCGTGGCCCGATCGGATCAGCGGGAGTGGGGCAGGAACTCCTGGATCTTGGTGGCCAGGCCACGGGCGGCGACGCCGGCCCGGTCGGGGTCCCCGTTCAGCAGGGCCTTGACGGTGTCGGTTACCTGTCCCGCTTCGGCCTGGGGCGGGATGGGCGGGACGTCCCCGTCACAGTGCACGTCGAGCACCACGGGGCCCTCCGCTTCCAGCGCACGGTCCCAGGCCGGTCCGATCTCCTCGGGCCGTTCCACGGCGATCCCGACCAACCCGACCGACTCGGCGAAGGCCGCGTACGACATGTCCGGCAGGTCCTGCGAGTACGGGGTCTTGGGTGACCCGCCCATCGCACGCAGCTCCCAGGTGACCTGGTTGAGGTCGTTGTTGTGCAGGACGCACACCACCAGACGGGGGTCGTCCCACAGGTGCTGGTAGCGGCGCGCGGTCAGCAGTTCCATGAGCCCGTTCATCTGCATCGCCCCGTCGCCCACCAGCGCGATCGCCGGGCGTGTGGGATGTGCGAACTTGGCGCCGATCGCGTACGGGACGGCGCATCCCATGGTGGCGAGGGTGCCCGAGAGCGAACCACGGTTGTCCTCGCCCATGCGCAGGAGGCGCGCGTACCAGTTGGTGGCCGACCCCGAGTCGGCGGTGACCACGGCGTCCTCCGGCAGCCGGGAGGAGAGTTCGCGGACGATGAGCATCGGGTTGATCGGGTCGGCGGAGACCTCGGCCTGGGCGTCCAGGACCGACCACCAGCGGCGGACGTTGTCCTCGACGGTGGCGCGCCACCGTCGACGTCCCTCGCTGCGCTCGGCGGGCGGGTCCAGGCGCTCGTTGAGCGCGCGCAGCGTGTTCGCGGCGTCGCCCACGAGATTGACCTGGGTGGGATAGCGCATCCCGATGTACTTGGGATCGATGTCGATCTCCACTGCCCTTCGGCCGAAGGGCGGCAGGAACTGGGAGTAGGGCAGGTTGGAGCCCACGATGAGCAGCGTGTCGCAGTCGCGCATCAGTTCCCAGGAGGGGCGGGTTCCCAGCAGACCGATGGCCCCGGTGACCTGCGGCAGGTCGTCAGGGAGCACGTCCTTGCCCAACAGTGCCTTGGCGATACCGGCACCGGTCGCCTCGGCCAGGGCCAACACCTCCTCGGTCGCTCCCCTGGCGCCCTGACCGATCAGGATCGCCACGCGTTCGCCGGCGTCGATCACCTCGGCGGCGCGGTCCAGTTCGCTCTCGGGCGGTAGCACGGTGCCCCCGCCCACCACACGGTCGGGCGCGCTGGAGGGCACGTGCTTGAACGCGTGCTCGGGCGGTGAGTAGTCGAGTTCCTGCACGTCGGCGGGGATGATGACCGTGGTCGGTGCCCGCTCGGACAGAGCGGTGCGCACGGCCCGGTCCAGGACGTTGGGGAGTTGCTGGGGTACGTTGACCGTCTCCAGGAAGGCCGACGAGACGTCCTTGAACAGACTGTGCAGGTCGATCTCCTGCTGGTAGGCACCGCCCATGGCGCTGCGGCTCGCCTGTCCGATGATGGACACCACGGGCACGTGGTCGAGTTTGGCGTCATAGAGGCCGTTGAGCAGGTGGATCGCCCCCGGGCCGCCGGTCGCCATGCACACGCCCAGGCGGCCACCGAACTTGGCGTAGCCGACCGCTTCGAAGGCCGACATCTCCTCGTGGCGGCTCTGCACGAATCGGGGCCCGTCCTCGATCTCGCCCATCTGGGCGACCAATCCGTTGACGCTGTCCCCCGGGTAACCGAAGATCTCGGTGACGCCCCACTGTGACAGCCAACGCAACAGGTGGTCGGCGACGCTCTGCGCCATGGTGCTCTCCTTCCTGGTCCATCCCGTTCTCGTTTTCGGGTACCTCTCCGGTGCCCCGGCGGTCAGGGCTTGAAGACCACCTTGAAGATCCCCTCCTCCTTGACCTGGAACCGCCGGTAGGCCTCCGACGCCCCTTCCAAGGTCACGTGATGGGTGGCGAAGTCCTCGACGCCCAGGACGTCGTCCTCTTCCAACAACGGGAGAATCTCGGGCACCCAGTGACGGACGTTGGCCTGCCCCATCCGCAACTGGATCTGCTTGTCGAAGAGCGTGAGCATGGGCAGCGGATCGACCATGCCTCCGTAGACGCCGCTCAGGGAGATGGTGCCGCCCCGACGCACGAGTTCGATCGCGGTCAGGAAGGCGCCGAGCCGGTCCACCCCGGCGTTCTCCATGAGCTTGGCCGCAGCTCCCTTGGGCAGGTAGGAGGTCGCTCGCTGGGCGAACCAGGCCGCACCGTGGCCCTCGGCCTCCATGCCCACGGCGTCGATCACCGCGTCCGGGCCCCACCCGTCGGTGCGCTCCCGGATCTGTTGGACGAGCTCGTCGGTGCCCGGGGAGGAGTCGAACACCTCCACGCCCCGGGCCGCGGCACGCGCACGCCGTTCGGGCACCGGATCCACACCGAACACGTGCTCGGCTCCCAGGTGCCGGGCCACGCGGCAGGCCATCTCACCGATGGGTCCCAGCCCCAGGACGGCCACGGAACCCCCTCGGGGCACGTCCGCGTACCGGACGGCCTGCCAGGCCGTGGGCAGCACGTCCGACAGGTACAGGTAACGATCGTCGGGTCCCTCCGCGGGCACCGGTACGACGTTGTCCTGGGCCCGCCGCACCCGCAGGTACTCGGCCTGCGCGCCGGGGACCGATCCGTAGAGCGAGCTGTAACCGTAAAGGCTCGCGCCCATCCCCTGCTCTCGGACACGGGTGTTGTCGCACTGGGTCTGCAATCCGCTCTCGCACATCGGGCAGTGCCCGCAGGAGATCTGGAAGGGGACCACCACGCGTTGACCGGGGACCAGAGAGGTGACGTCCGACCCGACCTCCTCGACCATGCCCATGGGCTCGTGTCCGAGGATGTCGCCGGCCGTCATGAACGGGCCGAGAACCTCGTAGAGATGCAGGTCGGATCCGCACAATCCGGAACTGGTCACTCGGATGATCGCGTCGTCGGGTTTCTCGATGACGGGGTCGGGGACGGTCTCGGTCCTGACGTCGCGTGTACCGTTCCACAACACTGCTCGCATGTTCTCCCCCTGATCGCGTGACCGTTCGTGTGGGAGAAGCGCTCCGTCCGGGCCCCCGGACCGGACGGAGCTTCCCTCCCTTATCCGGACAAGGTCTGTCACCGGCCGGGCGCGGATTCGCTCCTGTCCTCGGCCCTAACCGACCCCTTTCCGGGCGAAACCTCACGTGCCTCCCGGTCTTCCTCGATCCCACCATTGGACGGCCGCACGTATGAGCCGCTCACGCTCCGGGTAGCCACGTCCACGAACCGAGAGAGGGGAGTGGTCACGATGGCGGCGAATGATCCGGAGGTCGACCGGCTCTGGGAGGAGTTCCACGCCTCGGTGAACATGACCGGTGAGGAGTTGCGTCGTTGGCTGCTCACGGACGCCTCGGGAGAGGACGCGTTTCCCGCCGACGGCGATGTCTCCGTCGAGGGTGAACGCATCGTCCAACTCCTGGGCAAGCGCAGGAGCGACGTGACCTCCGACGACATCGACCTGATGGAGCGGGTCTCGCGGTTCGTACAGGACGAACTGGTCGAACCGCGCCCCCAGGACGACGCCTGGCGCAGGAAGATGATGCGTGTGGGCCACGACCCGCTCAGCCCCGATTCGGGGCCGGCGGACACCTGAACGAACACACGTCCCGGTCGTGGGTGAAAGATCGCCTCCGCCTACGGCTGCGCACGGCCCCGTCCGACAGAGCGAGCATTTCCGCCGCGGTGCCCTTGTCCACAAGGGCGCCGCGGCGTTATTCGTGTCCCCACCCTTGGGTGAAGGGCGCGCTCACCAACGCCCGCGCTCGCGCTCGCACGCGGGAAATATCATTACCGCCCCAAAAAAGGGACTTTCCAACACACGTGGAGCATCTCACCCCAACATAGGACAGTTTTCGTCCAAGAGCCCACAGGCCCGCTTTTCAACACTCACTTCTCGGGCAGCACCATGGAGATGCGCTTTTCACGCCGTTCGGGGAGACCATCGATCCCCCACCCCGTCCGGGTCGTACGAACCACTCGATAACGAGCACACCGGACACGTGAAGGGTCAGGAGATGCACCATGCCCGCTCCCGTAGCGAACACCACCGCGGCCAGAGCCACCATCGCGCCCACCACCCGTCGTGAGCCCCCGCAGGACGCCTCCGCGGAGGACCTGTTGGCCTTGCTGAAGAGCCTGGACCAGGACGACCCACTGAGCAGGCGGCTGCGCGAGCGCATCACACAGCACTACCTGCCGCTCCTGAACCGCATCGCCAACCGGTACCGCGGACGCGGCGAGCGGGTGGAGGACCTGCGGCAGACCGCGCACCTGGGGTTGGCCAAGGCGATCCGCGGCTACGCACCCGACCGCGGCAAGGAGTTCATCCGCTACCTCACGCCCACCGTGGCCGGGGAGATCAAACGGCACTTCCGAGACCACACCTGGGCCGTACACACCCCCCGCGACCCCCAGACACGCCGCTCGGAGATGATCAAGGTCCGCGCCGAGCTGGAGCAGCGCCTGAACCACGCGCCCACCGTCGCCGAGATCGCCCGGGAAATGGGCATCACCGAAAAGCAGGTGGAGGAGGCCCGCCTGGTGTCGGAGGCCTACAACACCGTCTCGCTCAACGCTCCCGAGCCGCGTGAGGAGGGCGCCCCCACCACGCTCGAACACCACCTCGGGATGGAGGACCACGCCTTGGACCTGGTCGTGGACCGTGCGACCGTCCGACCGGCGCTGCGCGCGCTTCCCTGGCGGGAACGGCTCATCATCCGTCGTCGGTTCTTCGACGAGTGGACCCAGTCGCAGATCGCCGAAGAGGTGGGCTGCTCCCAGATGCACGTGTCCCGCCTGTTGGCCGCTTCCCTGCGCGATCTTCGCAAGGCCATCGGCGAGGACGGGCGCTGAGAGGTCGACACCAGAAGGGGGAAAGCGATGAGCGGACGGACGAATCGAGTGGGACGTCGGCCCTGGATGAAGGGGGCGCTCAGGGGCGCCGTCGGCGCGATGACCATGAGCGGAATGCGACAGGCCGCGGTGGGTCTCGGAATGATCGAACGCACCCCTCCCGAGGCCATGCTGCGCGAGGGGGTGCCGACGTTGCTGCGCCAGGTGCCCGAACATCGGCGCACCGCGGCCATCGAACTGGCGCACTGGAGCTACGGCGCGGCCGCGGGCGCGGCGTTCGGCCTCGTGCCGGGGCGGCTGCGAGGGTCGCGGCTGACCGGCCCGATCTACGGGGTCCTCGCTTGGGGCCTGTTCGAGCTGGCCGTTGCGCCGATGCTCGACCTGGCCCACACGCGAGGGTCTCGGCCGCAGGAGCGGCTGGCCCTGCTGGTGGATCACGTGGTCTTCGGTCTCATCGTCGGGGAGCCGCCCGAAGCCGAGATCACCGGCCCCGACGCGAAGGAACCCGAGCGGGAGACGGACTGAGACCGGCGACGAATATGACGATTCCGCCCGTCTCGTGATGGTTGTTTCGCTAATGTCGGGTCACCGCCACGCCTCCGCGGCGCGGTGATCGGCGCTCGCTCCGCCGTCCCCCTCACCCCTGAGACGGAGCCGACATGTCCGCGTCCCCATCCCTGCCCCCGCCATCCCCTGGTTCCAAGAAACCGCACCCGTTGGCCGCGATCGGTCTTGGCTGCGCCGGTTGCGCGGGACTGAGCGCCGTCGGGTTGATCGGCCTGGCGGTGCTCGGAGCACTGTTGCCCTCGGAGGAGGAACCCGCCACCGTGGAAGTGGCGGAGTCGCCCTCACCCAGCGCAGAGCCGGAACCGGAGCTGGTGGGGCTGTACCTGCCGGAGGCCGAGGAGCTGCTCGACGAGTCCGAACTGGTACTCGGTGAGCTGCTGCTCGCCGCGAGCGACGATGACGCGGAGTGGACCCGTTCGGCGCTGGTCGTGTGCGAGCAGGACGTGGTCGAGGAGACCGCCGACCTGACGCTGGCCCCCGACGGCGTGGACTGCGGTGATGACGAATCCACCAAGGACTGGCCCGAGCTACCGGATTTCGCCGGGGACGACGCCGACGAGGCTCGCACCTGGGTGGAGGAGGTGGGCCTGGCCGCCGTGGCGGAGAGCGCCTTCGGCGATGTCGACGATCCCGAGGACACCGCCGACCACGAGGTGTGCGGGCAGCGGCCCGAGCAGGCGACGGCGCCGTTCGACGACGACCTGGAAGTGCGGCTGTTCGTGGTCGGTGCCGGGCAGGGCTGCCCGGCGGAGATCGGTGATTCCAGCCCGACACCGGAACCCGAACCCGAACCCGAGCCGGAGCCGGCCCCCGAACCCGAACCGCAGCCCGAACCCGAGCCCGACCCGGAACCCGAACCGGCCCCCGAGCCCGCTCCGGTACCCGGTGTGCACCCCGGCGCGTTCTGTTCGCAACACTGGCAGTTCGGACATACGAGCAAGGGGACGCTGATGCAGTGCACGACCACCGCCGAGGACGAACGTTTCCGCTGGCGCGCGGCCTGACCTCGCGGGGCCCACGAGTGTGCGGGCGCGCTCCGAGTTCCCGGCGAGAGGGCTCAGCCGGTGCCGACCAGGCGGGTGAACAGGGCCGGGTCGACGTTGCCGCCGGAGACCACCGCCACCGTCGCCTCCGGCCGCCCCGGGACGGTGTCGATCCTGCCCGACAGCAGCGCCGCCGCGGCCAGCGCCCCGCTGGGTTCGGCCACCAGTCGGGAACCGTGCGCCAGCGCGCCCACCGCGTGGGCGATCTCGTCCTCGGTGACGGTGACGATCTCGTCCAGGAGCGATGACAGGTGCGCGAAGGTCAACTCCGACAGGCACACGCGTACCCCGTCGGCCATGGTGCGGTCGGTACGTTCGGGTTCCCAGGTGACCATACGGCCCTCGCGCAGGCTCTGGGCCGCGTCGGCGGCCAGTTCGGGTTCCACACCCACCACCCGCGTCCGGCGCGGGCTCACGGCCCGGGCCACGGTGGCCACCCCCGACGCCAACCC
>NZ_FRFF01000036.1 GCF_900143625.1 Nocardiopsis sp. JB363 | reverse complement strand
GGGGTTTTGTGGCGCACCCGGCAGGATTCGAACCTGCGACCGTCGGATTAGAAGTTCTATGGTCACGTACCGTCACGTGTCACTTCGTGCCGTTGTGTCCCGCGCCATCCGAATCGGGATGTCGTTCTGTGTCGCTTCGTGCTACCCGGTGATGCCCCGGTCCAAAACTGCGGAGCGCGAACGGAGCACACGCGGCCCGTTGACGGAGTCCGATGGCACCTCACGAGATCTTCGTAGGTCGTGGACCACCCTTTGCTCACAGGGTGAAGTAGTGGACAGCGGAACCACAAAGGTCGTCCCCATGCCGTCCACGCCATCATTCTCTCAAGGGGGCATCGCATCGTCTCTCTTGGAAGAGGTTGTCCCCATCAGTCAATCCGACGGGACTCGGTATCTGACTCCCTTCACCTTCTGATACGGCCTCCTCTGCGTGGAACAGCAGGTCAACCATGTCGGTGGTCATGGGGTGAGGGTCAAACCTCGATCGCCTGTCCGATCTCGGCCATGCGTACATCGAGAGGCGTGCTCTCGAGAAGACCTCCAGCTCACCAGGCCAGGACTCAGGGTTGGTGAGGTGAGTCACATCTTCTTTGTTCGTTTTGTCCTGCTAACTTCCCTTTCGGTTTCAGGACCACGGACGAGGCCGTCCCGCGATCGGGGCGCATCCCGCAACTCGTCCATCCCCCGCCTGAGCCTAGAGAGCACACAGCCATGTCCCGCGCCGTGCACGCAGTGACCGCTGCCGTCATGTCGACAGTGCTGGTCATCTCCCTCCTGCCTTCGACCGCGCACGCCGACGAAGAGCCGGACCAGCCCTCGGATGAGGGTTCGATCTCCACTGAGGCACTCTTCGAGCAAGCCGCCATCGCGCAGGCCCAAGAGACCGGGGAACCGGTGGAGATCACCGGGGCCACCACCGAGACCACACGCCATGTGGCCAACCCCGACGGCAGCTTCACCATGGAGCAGAACGCCCACCCGGTTCGGGTTCGTGACGGCAACGGTTGGACCCCGGTCGACACCGACCTGGTCATCGACTCCGAAGGCAACGCGCGCCCCAAGGCAGTCGTGGCCGACATCGTCTTCTCCGGCGGTGGTGACACGACGTTGGCGAGTATCGGTCTGGGATCCAACTCTGTCGCTTTGGGCTGGCACGAGGCACTGCCCACCCCGGTGCTCGAAGGGGACAAGGCGACCTACCCCGATGTCCTGCCCGACGTGGACCTGGTGCTGACCGCGGGGGTCGACGGGTTCGGACAGGTGCTGGTGGTGCACACCCCGGAGGCGGCCCAGCACGAGAAGCTGGCCGACCTGGAACTGGGCCTGGCCACCGAAGGCGTCACCATGCGCCTGGGCGAGCACGGCAACCTGGACGCCATCGGAGACAAGGGCCAGGAGAGCGTGTTCAGCGCGATCGCCCCCGCGATGTGGGACTCCTCAGGAGAGGAAGCGCTCGAGGACGCCACCGATATGGCCCCCACCGGAGCGCGTACCGCCCTGGTGGATGTGGATATGACCCCCGACAGCATCCGTCTGGTGCCGGACACAGGGATGCTCACCGACGAAGCCACCCAGTACCCGGTCTACATCGACCCTTCCGTGGCGGTCAGCAGGGTGGGCCGCACCTACGTCAACCGCAGCTACCCCACCCAGTCGTACTGGAACTACTCCACCTCCCACACCCCCGGTGTGGGATACGAACCGGCCCAGGGCACTACCAAACGAGCGTTCTGGCGCTTCAGCATCGACTCCCGTACCCGCAACGCCGACATCACCCGAGCGACCTTCCGCGCCAAGGTCACCCACGCCTACGGATGCACCAACGCCAAGGTGGAGTTGTGGCGCACCAACGCCATCACCTCCTCCACCACCTGGAACTCCCAGACCTCGGCCTGGCGTACGAAGCTGGATACCCGCACCATCAACGCCGGCCGTTCGAACTGTTCGGGCGGTGCCTCCCCGACGGTGGAGTTCAACGCCACCACCGGATACGTGTGGAGCCGCGACGCAGGCAACGCCACCACCACCCTGGGGCTGCGTGGTAACGAGACCCGCTCCTCTAGCAACCACGACTGGCGACGCTTCGCCTCCAACCCCACCCTGCAGGTGGACTACAACAACCCGCCCCAGATCCCGACCCGTCTGTCGGACTCCCACGGCGGACCGTGCGCCACCGATCCCGACAACCCTCGGCTGATCAACCAGACCCGCCCCACCTTCACCGCCTACGTCCGCGACCGCGACTCCACCTCCGCCAGCCGCCAGAAGGTCAAGACCCGCTTCGCCTGGTGGGTGGACGGCGAACGCGTCGATGACGTGGACACCGCCATGACCGACATCGCCGTGTGGTCCTCAGGCTCCTTCCAATCGGTGCGATCGGGAACCCTGCCCGAGAACGTACTCATCGCCTACCGCGCCAACGCCAACGACGGCGTTTCCTGGTCGGGCTGGTCCACCCACTGCTACCTCATGGTCAGCACCGACCGCCCCGACACCGGCCCCGAAGTCACCTCCACCGACTACCCGGCAGGCGACACCTTCCACGGCTCCCCGGGACTGCCCGGAGAGTTCACCTTCGCCAACAACGGAGTGGAAGACGCCACCGGCTACAAGTACGCCCTCAACGACGACTCCTGCGTCAACGAGATCGACACCGACACCCCAGGCGGTTCGGTCACCCTCACCCTCACCCCCCGCTTGGAAGGCCCCAACCGGATCTACGCCCGCACCGTCGACGCCTTCGGTAACTCCTCCGACTGCGTCCTGGCCTACACCTTCCTGGTCGCACCCCCCAGCGACCCGGTCGCGCACCTGACCTTCGACGAAGGCCAAGGCGATCGTGCCGTCGACGCCATCGACCCCGACCGAGGCGCCACCCTCTCCGACGGAGTGCAGTGGGTACGTGGCCGAGTAGGCACCGTGGACAACCCCGACACCAACCCCACCCCCCGCTTGAACGGCACCGCCGTCCACACCAGCGGCTACACCGACGGGGACCCCGGACCCTACGACCAGATCAACGCCGACTACCCGGCCGTGGACACCAGCGGCACCTTCTCGGTCTCGACCTGGGTCAAACTGGACCGCGCCCACGCCCACCACACCGCCGTAGCCCAAGAAGGCGACGAACAGAGCGCCTTCCACCTGGGCTACCAGGGCAACACCGGCGAATGGGTCTTCAAGATGTCACCCCAAGACCAGTACTGGGATGGCTCTCGGGAGTGGGCCACCATCACCTCCTCCACACCGGCCCAGGTCGGGGCATGGACCCACCTGGTAGGCACCCACGACTCCGAAACCGGAGAGATCGTCCTCTACGTCGACGGCATCCGCCAGGGATCGGCAACCCACACCGGCTCCTGGAACGCCACCGGACCCCTGACCGTCGGCCGCGCACTGTTCCAAGGCACCGGCAACTACTACTGGCCCGGAGCAATCGACGACGTCAAGGTCTGGGACCGCATGGTCCTGGACGAAACCGTCACCGACGCCGAAGAACACTCCGAAGTCTGGAAGTTGGCCAACCGTCCCCTGGCACCCGAAGGACACTGGGCACTGGACGAATACCAGGGCACCGAAGTGGCCGACTCCACCGACCACGACCTGAACGCCACCCTGCACGCGGACCCCGACACCGCGTGGGACCAAGCCGAGAACGACGTCACCCTCTCACCCGGGGTACGGCTCAACGGCGACGACGAATACATCCAAGCCACCGGGCCCGCACTCCAAAGCGACCGCAGCTTCACCGTCGCGGCCTGGGTCCGTCTGGACGAGACCGGCCAAGGCATCAACACCTCGGCCCTGAGCCAGTCCGGCGAGTTCCAGAGCGGCTTCCACCTGGGCTACCAAGGCTCCAACGGCAACTGGACCTTCAAGATGGCCCCGCACGACGACGCCCCCACCGACGGGTCTGCCGGCTGGACCTACACCTACTCCACCACCCCCGCCCGACTGGGGGAATGGGCGCACCTGGCAGGTATCTACGACCACACCAACGGTCAGTTGATCCTCTACGTCAACGGCTTCGAGGAATCCCGCGTGGCCATCGACCACGCCTGGCACGCCGACGGCCCGGTGCGCATCGGTAGTGGTCAACACCGCGGATCCAACACCTACTTCTGGGCCGGTGACCTCGACGACGCCCACACCTACCAAGGTGTGCTCGACGAACGCGAGCTCTCCCAGGTCTACGCGGGACAGATCCCCACCCCGCAGCTCTGACCCGGGCTCCACCCCTCGACCCCCTACTTCCCCCATGTGACCGTCACCCTGCCCACGAAGGTGGGGTGACAGGAGGCCTGCTGTGACCGCCCACAGTGACACCCCTGCCCCGTCCCGCCCCGGGCCGATCCGCCGCGCCATCCTCTACCCGGTGGCCTTCGTGATGATCGCCGGACTACTGAACACCCTTCCGGCGTCGGCCACCGCCTTCAATCCACGCCCGGAGGTGGCCGAACAACCCTCCGTCGAAGGGCAAGACGCGGTCGCCCAGGCTTTGGTCGAGGACAACGCGGTCGCCGAGGCCGCGATGAGTGATCCGGCCGATGTGACCTGGCCCGAGGCCACCAGCATCGACGTGGACCTGGGACAGAGTACGGCCCAGAGCCTCAGCGCCCAGGAGGACTCACTGGTCACGGTGGGGGCCATCACCGGGGAGGAGTTCGAGGACTGGCAGGTTCCCGAACACTGGGAGCGGATTCTCGAAGAAGAGGCCGTATCCGGGGCCGAGGAAACAGACGATGCCCCCGCGCCTGTCGAATCCGAGGAAACCGAGCTGGAGCGGGAACCCGAACCGACCGAAGAAACGACTCCCGCAGAGTCGGATGGCGAGGCATCCGACGGCGGAGATGGTTCCTCCACCGATCAGGAACAGAGATCCGAACCCGCTGTCGGTGAGGGCGAAGAGCCTGATGAGGAAGCCCAGGCCCGCACAAGCCCCGAAGCAGTCGAACCGGTCGAGCTCCCCGAACCCGAACCTGTCGAGTCCGTCCACGTCGAGATCTTGGACCGAGCCGAGACCGAGACCGCGGGGATCAGCGGTCTTGTGCTGCGTGTGAGTCGCACCGATGACTCACCCACCGTCGCACCGATCGAACTCGGCATCGACTACTCCGACTTCGCCGAGGCCTTCGGTGGTGATTACGCCTCCCGTTTGACCCTGACCGAACTCGACGAATGCGTACTCGACGACTCCTGCGCCACCGAGGATCCCGTCACCCACGATTCGGTCGAACTCCTGGCCAACGATGTTCAGGAACACCGCGTCACCGCGCAGGTGAGTGCCGCACCCCAGGGTGCCCTTGTGGCCTTGGCCGCTGCCCCGGCCGGTGGAAACGGTGACTACGGCGCCACCCAGCTCTCGGCTGCCTCCAGCTGGAACGTCAACAACCAGTCCGGTGACTTCTCCTGGTCCTACGCATTCGCCACCCCACCCGCCCCCAGCGACCTCAACCCGGCCATCGGCCTGGGTTACTCCTCCGGCGGAGTCGATGGGCGCATCGCCACCTCCAACAACCAGACCTCCTGGATCGGTGACGGGTTCGCCTACGCCCCCGGCGCGATCGAACGCCGCTACTCGGCCTGCGTGGATTCCGGCCATAAGACCGGTGACCTGTGCTGGAACACCGACAACGTCACCCTGTCGATGACCGGCCACTCCGGGGCCCTGGTCAAGCACGACGATGGTTCCTACCGGCTCTCCAACGATGACGGCACCAAGGTCGAACGCCTTACCGGCGCCACCAACGGCGCTCACGAGGGCGAGTACTGGAAGGTCACCACCCCCGACGGTACCCAGTACTTCTTCGGACGCAACCGCCTGCCCGGCTGGTCCAGCGGCGACCCCGAGACCAAGTCGGCTCAGACCATGCCGGTCTACGCCGCCAAGGCCGGCCAGCCCTGCTACGACTCGACCTTCTCCCAGTCATGGTGTCAGCAGGCCTACAAGTGGAACCTCGACTACGTCGTGGACGTGCACGGCAACGTCATGACCTTCTACTACGACGCCGAGACCAACCAGTACGGTCGCAACCTCACCAACACCGCCACCCCCTACGTACGCGCTGCCAACGTCGCCCGTATCGAATACGGGTTGCGCAAGAGCGACGTCTACGCCACCGCCCCGGCCCGAGTGCTGTTCTCCGACTCCGAACGGTGCCTGGTCACCGACTCCTTCGACTGTGCCGCTGACAAGCGCACCTCCGGCAATGCCGAGCACTGGCCCGACGTACCCCTGGACCAGGACTGCAAGACGGGCCAATCCTGCGCGGGGCGCCACTCGCCGACCTTCTGGTCCACCAAGAAGCTCGACGCCATCACCACCCAGATCCGTGACGGCGATTCCTACACCGACGTCGACACCTGGAACCTGGAGCACTCCTTCCCCGAAGCCGGGGACGGTACCGGTCCCACCCTGTGGCTGGACTCCATCGAACACGTCGGCAAGGTCGAGGGCACCGAAGCACTGCCCAAGATCAGCTTCGCCGGCACCCAGATGCCCAACCGGGTCGACTCACCCACCGACGACATCGCTCCCATGCTCCGGTGGCGCATCACCTCGATCTACACCGAGTCCGGTGGCCAGTTCGACATCACCTACTCCCAACCCGAATGCGAACCCGGCAAGACGCCCAAGCCGCATGAGAACACCATGCGCTGCTACCCGGTGCTGTGGACGCCCGAGGGCGGGGTGGAACTGACCGACTGGTTCCACAAGTACGTGGTCACCGAGGTCAACGAGGTCGACCTGGTCTCGGACCAACCGACCATGACCACCAGCTACGACTACGTCGGAACCCCGGCTTGGCGCTACACCGAGGCCGACGGCATGGTCAAGGACAAGTACCGCACCTGGGCGGACTGGCGCGGCTACGAACGCGTCATCGTCCGAAGCGGCCACGAAAACGAAGAACGCACCGAAACCGAATACCTGTACTTCCAGGGCATGCACGAGGACAAACTGCCCTCGGGTAAACGCTCGGTCTCCATCACCGATTCACGCGGGGTCGAACACACCGACCACAAGGAACTGCATGGCATGGTCCGTGAGGTGATCGTCCGCGACGGTGAAGACGGCCAGGACATCACCCGCGAGATCAGCACCCCCTGGTGGCGGGAGACCGCCAAGGTCACCCACGACTGGGGTGAACAGACCGCCACCAGGACCCAGACCGAACGAATCGTCAGCCTCACCCGCCTCGCCGATGATTCCTGGCGCCAGACCAGGGTCGACAACACCATCAACGACGACGGCGCCATCACTCGCGTCCGCGACCACGGTGACGTCGACGTCCAAGGCGACGAGAAGTGCGTCAACACCACCTACGTCAGCAACACCGACGCCTGGATCCTCAACCTCGTCTCCCGGGCCGAGACCCTCGCCGTGGACTGTGAGGACACCCCGAAGCGGCCCGAGGACGTCATCACCGACGAACTCGTCATCTACGACGGCGGAAACCACGGGGACGCCCCCACCACCGGGTTGCCCACCAAGACCCGCAAACTCGACTCCTACGCCGAGGGCGAACCCGTCTACCAGACGGTCGATCAGACCGAGTTCGACACCTACGGCAACACCATCTCCGAGACCGACGCCGCCGGAGGGGTGACCACCACCGAATACACCTTCACCACCGAAGGCCTCCCCGAATCGGTCACCGAGACCAACCCCCTCGGCCACACCACGACCACCACGGTCGACCCCTCACGCGGACTTCCCGTCTCCGAGACCGACGCCAACGGCGCCACCATGACCATGGCCTACGACCCACTCGGGCGCATGACCCAGGTATGGCTACCCGACCGGGACCGGGCCACCCACACCCCCACTGCCGAATTCGAATACCACGTCCGTCAGGACGCACCCACCTCGATCATCACGCGGACCCTGCGCACCCCGACCGAGTACGTCACCGGCTACGAGATCTTCGACGCCTTCCTCCGGCCACGCCAGACCCAGAGCCCGGCACCGGGTGGTGGACGTGTGGTGACCGACACCTTCCACGACACCCACGGACGCGAGGTCAAAGCCCGGGACGCCTACTACAACGAGGACGACCCCGGGGACACCCTCTTCGTCGTCAACAACGACGCCGATATCCCCCGCCAGGCCGTCACCCTCTATGATGGCGCCGGCCGGGTCACCGACAACCTGCATGTGGCCTTCGGCGAGGAACGCTGGCGCACCAGCACCGAACACCACGGTGATCGCACCCTGGTCACCCCAGCCGATGGTGCGGTGGCCACCACCTCCATCGTGGACGCCCAAGGCCGCCTGAGCGAGGTGCGCACCCACCATGAGGGGGTGCCCGAGGGCGCCTACGACGCCATCACCTACACCTACGCCAAGAACGATGCGTTGGCCACGGTGACCGACCCCGAGGGCAATGTCTGGGAACACGCCTACGACCTGCGCGGTCGCCTGGTGAGCACCGACGACCCGATCGCCGGTACCACCACGATGAGCTACAACGAGCTCGACCAGATGGTCTCGGCCACCGATGCCCGCGGCCAGACCCTGGCCTACACCTACGACGCCATCGGCCGCCAGATCGCCCTGCACGATGATTCACCCGAAGGTGACAAACGGGCCGAGTGGGTCTACGACACCCGTGCCTTGGGCCACCTGACCTCTTCTACCAGATACGTCGACGGGAACGCCTACACCACCTCGGTGGTCAGGTACGACCAGTTCTACCGTCCCACCACCACCGAGGTCCGCATTCCCGGCGACCAACCCATGTTGGCGGGTCGCTACCGCTTCTCCACCCAGTACAACCTCGATGGTTCGGTCCGAGCCCTGACCCTGCCCGCCGCCGGTGGGTTGGGTCAGGAGACCATCGGCTACAGCTACAACGAGCTGGGCATGCCCACCCAGATGTCGGGGTTCACCGACTACGTCACCGACACCGTCTACAACAAGACCGGTGAACTGCGCCAACTCGCTCTGGACATCGGGGTATCGGGCACCCACACCACCTGGATCACCCACGACCAGGACCCCGCCACCGGAAGAACGACCGAGACCACGCTGGTGCCCGAGCGTGGGGTCACCGGGTCACTGGTGCACCAGTACTACACCTACGACGACGCGGGCAACGTCCTCAACCTGCGTGACGAACCCACCGCCGACCACCTCCAAGCGGACGTGCAGTGCTTCACCTACGACCACATGCGTCGCATGACCGGGGTGTGGACCCCCGACGCCACGGGCGAGGAGGCCTGCGCCGACCAACCCTCGGCGGACGCGCTGGGTGGAGCCGCTCCCTACTGGCACTCCTACACCTACGACAAGCTCGGCAACCGTGAGACCGAGGTTCAACACGGACAGCCGGGCGGCGACATCACCCGCACCTACCACCACGGTGGTGCCACCGATGTGGCTCCACAGGCACTGACCAGCGTCGAGGAGTCCGGACCGGCCGGTGATCGGCTGGAGGAGTACACCTACGACGAAGCCGGCAACATGACCGGCCGCACCACGGCCTCCCGTGAACAAGACCTGGAATGGGACGCCGAAGGCAACCTGTCCCGCGTCGTGGAAGAGGACGGCTCCCAGACCTCCTACACCTACGACGCCGACGGTCAGCGGCTGATCCGTGAGGACCCGACCTCCACCACGCTGTACCTGCCGGGTATGGAACTGCGTCTGGACAAGGAGACCTTGGCCCAGGAAGCGACCCGGTTCTACTCCCACGCCGGGCAGGCGATCGCGGTCCGCCAGAACGACGGCACCCTGTCATGGATCTACGCCGACCCGCACGGGACCGGCCAGGTCGCGGTGAACGCACGGACCGGTGAGGCCACCCACCGGCACATGACGGCCTTTGGAACCCAGCGCGGTTCCACCGGAAACTGGCCCGCCGAGCGTGGTTTCGCCAACGGCACCATCGATGCCTCCACCGGGCTGACCCAGATCGGTGCGCGGGCCTATGACTCTGCTCTGGGCCGGTTCATCTCGGTGGACCCGGTGTTGGACGTGACCGACCACCAACAGATGCACGGTTACGCCTACGCCAACAACAGCCCGGTCACCTACACCGACCCGGACGGGCGGGCGTCGTACCTGATCGTGGACGGGGTCAACCCGGACACCGGGCGCCCGTTGATCTACTCGCCGGTGCAGCGCAACGGCAAGCACTACTGGTACTCCCACTCGGATGGTAAAGCGATCCGTTCCACGGCCAATGGTGCGGTGGTCGAGCAGTGGTACAACGTGACGCCGATGCGGACCACCGCCAAGCAGCGGCAGTACATGCGCGAGCACCAGGCGCAGCAGGCGGTGTTGCGTCAGCAGCGTCAGGCGCAGATGGAGAAGGCCGAGGCCAAGCAGAAGCTGATCAAGGCCGCGACCGGGTTGGCGCAGTTGGTGGCCGATGAGCTCGGTATCACCGCGGGGTTGGAGTGTTTCACCTCTGGTGATCTGGGTGCGTGTGGTGAGACCGCGGTCAACGTGGCGTTGATGTTCGTGGGCGGGTTGCCGGCCAAGATCGCCGCGAAGTACGGGTTGCGGTGGGGTAAGGCTGCCGAGTTGGGGCGCAGGATCTCCGCTCTGGGTGGTGAGTTGATCGATGGGATCAAGGGCCTGAACCGGGCCAACCGCAAGCTCGACAACGTGAGTTGTCCGATCGGGAACAGTTTCGTTCCGGGCACGGCGGTGGTGATGGCCAACGGGTCGCCCAAGCCGATCGAGGACGTCGATATCGGCGAGAAGGTCCTGGCCACCGACCCGGAAACCGGCGAACAGTCAGCCCGGACGGTGTTGGCCACCATCGTGGGCTCGGGGTCCAAAGCCCTGGTGCAGATCACCATCGATCCGACCAGCGAACGTGATGCCCCGGAAGGGGACGAGGCGGGTTCGGGTGAGGAATCTGAGGGTGTTCCCGGTCCGGTGGAGGCCGGAGATGTGATCGTGGCGACCGATGGCCACCCGTTCTGGGTTCCGGACCTGGGCTTGTGGGTGGACGCGATCGACCTGGCCCCGGGCATGTGGCTGCAGACTTCGTCCGGGACCTGGGTGCAGGTTTCCGCGATCGAGGCCTGGACCGCCACCGCCACGGTCCATAACCTGACCGTGCAGGGAGTCCATACCTACCACGTGGCTGCTGGGTCACTGGATGTCCTCAACCACAACTGCAACAGAGCCGGTTTGGATTTCACTGATGCCGAGAGGCAGAAGGTCTACGACGCTAATGCCGCGAGGAACGGCGGCGATTATAAGTGTGACTACTGTGGGCAGACGGTGGAACGACGCGCATCACGAGACGCCAATGGAAGAACCGTCAAGGGGAGGCCCGACGATGCCCAGATCGACCACGTAGAGCCGAAGGCCAGTGGAGGACATGGTGGCGACCATAATGGAGCGGTGGCTTGCCGTCGATGCAACAGAGATAAGTCTACGAAACCTCTGGAGGTTTGGGACGATGAGCTCAGAGATTTCCTCGATGGTTAGCGTTGGAAAGTCGACGGGGGACGATAAACCTGAGAGGCTGTACAAGGTAGCCTTCGATCTCCCCGAAGAGACAGCTCACTGGGCGTGTGCGTCTGCTGAGCGACTTTGGGTTGGGAAGACTTCCGTGAAGATGGAAGTTCAGGTTCGGAATATCCCCTTCTATGTGAAGGGTGTGGCTTTCGAAGATATCGTGCGAGTCAGGGTTGATCACGATCGCAGGGAGCTTGTGTTCAAGGAGTTCGTTTCTGAATCCGGCCATTCAGCGGTCCGCATTATCATCAAAAGTGACGGCGTGGAAAGGGAAGTCGAAACCATGCTTCGCGCCTTTGATTGTTCCTGGGAGATTGATGCAATCGGATCTTTGTGGGCAATCGATGTGCCGCCGAATGTTGATTACGCACCCCTGAGAATCGCCCTTCTTAGCATGGTCAGTGAAGAGAAAATTGGCATCGAAGAGAGCGCCCTTGCGAGGGCTCACGTCGGCGAACTTGGGTTGCCAGGTTCAGGTCATTAATATGGCCCAAAAAAGCCTCTCTGTGGGTCATTTTTGTGAGGCTTTACAGTTTAATTATGATAAATTAAAAGGCCCCGATTCTGTTGTCTGGTCTGGATTCTTCAGCGGGGGTTGATCGCTGAGGGGTCCGGTGGTTCACCCGTTATTAAGCCGGAATCTGTTGGTTCCTGGGGTGTTGCAGGTACATGAGCGATGACGATGACCTGCGTGTGGACATGCGCAAGCTCGCGCCCGCCCAGCAGGAAGCACTGTCTCGGGCTGACTGTGGTGGAGGCTTAAGCGTGTGCTGGGATCGCCTCCCGTCGCTCAGTACTGATCTTTGAGGTGGGTATTGACGGGCGGGGATTCCTGGCGTGTCATAAGGCATGGAGGCCACCCCGAACCCCCTACCCCTGAAGAACGCCACGACCGTCGTATGCTCGCCTCTGCCCTGTTCGAGGCCGGTAGGCATTCCCAAGCCCAGATCACCCGCATGCTCGGTGTCTCCCGCCATGCCGTTCACGTGTGGCACAACGTCTGGACCCCGCCGCCCTGACACGCATGACCACCGCCGCCGACCCGGCCGTGCTCATCATCGACGGTAAGAGTGTGCGGGGCTCGCGCACCCGCGCCCACCAGGCAGTGCACCTACTGGCCGCGATGACCCCACCGGACACGTAGCCGCCCAGATCCGCGTGGCCGACAAGACCAGCGAGATCTCCGCGCTCAAGGACGTCCTTGGCGGGTCGGACATCGAGGTAGTGGGAGGCTCTTGTGACAGTGAAAGACATCTCACGGTGCTTAGTTGTCAAGCCGCCGCCGCTACCTCGACCTCTGGGAAGGGGGTGAACGCGCGTTGTTCGTCGAAGAGCTGACCGGTCTGCAAGCAGTGGAAGAGCTGCCCCAGCATCCGGTTGAACAGGTGCCGTTGAGCTTGAGCGTGCCAGTCACCCCGGTCCCGCCGCCCCCGGTAGTGGGCGTAGGCGCCGGGCGATGCCTTCAGGGACGAGAACGCCCACAGGAACCCGGCGTTGATCAGCCGGTCGTTCTTGATGAACCGTCTGCCCACGAACCGCTTCTTGCCCGAGGCACGGGTGATCGGGGCGGATCCGGCGTAGGCCTTCAGGCTGCGGGCGTCAGCGAACCGGGTGCGGTCGTCGCCGATCTCGGCGAGCACCCGGGCGCCGGTCAGCACCCCCCAGGCCGGGGAAACTGAGCAGGATCTCAGCGTCCGGGTGCGCACGAAAATGCGCCTCCACCGCCTCAGCGAGCTCGTCGGCAGCCTCGCATGCGGCGTCCAGCTGGCGCAGCAGCGCCAGGAGTTGGATGCCCAGGGCGTCCTCGACCCGTTGGGGCTGGCGGGCCCACTGACTGCGGAAGATCCCCTGGAGCCGCCTGGCTTCGTCCTCGATGCCGCGCGTGCGGCCGGCACGTTTGAGCGCGGATCTGAGCTGGGACAGCGACAGCCTCTCGGCCTTGGCCTGGGTCGCAGCCATGGCCAAGACCGTTCGGGCATCGCCCCGTGCCAGGCCGTACTGCTTGGACTGGAACGCCTCCAACGCGGCCGGGTAGTACTCGCGCAGCAGGGAGCGGACCTGGTTGACCAGCTGCTGGCGGGCCCAGACCGCGTCCTGCTGGGCGCGGGCCACCACCGCCAGCGCTTGGACCTGCCCGCTGTCGTCGGGCAGCGACCGGTGCGCCGCCATATCGGTGCGCAGGATGTTGGCGAGCACCAGGGCGTCCCCGGGGTCCGATTTCTTCCGAGAGAGGCTGTGTCGGTCGCGGTAGCGTGCCGCCGCGAGCGGGTTGATCGCGTACACCTTCCGGTGTCCGGTGCGCAGCGCGGCCACCAGCAGTCCGCGGCTGGTCTCGATCGCCACGGGGATCGGATGCTCGGCGGTGTCGTCGTGCTCGGCGAGAACCTCCAACAGTTGCCGGTATCCGTCGGCGTCATCGGTGATGCGGAGTTTGGCCAGCCGGGTTCCGGTGTCGTCGACCAGGGCGACCTTGATGCGTGTACTGGAAGGTTTTCTCCAAGGGAAGACGGGTGACCCTGGAGAGTTGCTCGTCGGGGCTGGAGTAGGACGCCTGTACTTGCTTCCGCCTGAGGGCTGATACTGGTTTCAGGGGTGTTGGTCATGTCCGGATCGGGTTCGGTCTACAAGCGGTGCGGGTGCCGAGGGGCCCAGGGCGCGAAGGCCAGGAAGGGCCGCTGTTCGGGGCTGGCAAGGCGCGGTCATGGGAGTTGGTACTTCACCCTGGACTTGGAACACACACCAGGCGGCAGGCGTCGCTTGCGCCGAGGCGGGTTCGTTTCCCGGGAAGCCGCGCGTGAAGGGCTGCGCCAGGCCCGGGAACTGGAGGGGGTCGATGCCGACCCGGCCGTGTTGACGCTGTCTGCGTGGTTGGAGCGGTGGCTGGCCACCCGTACCCGGTTGCGGCCTTTGACCCGCACCAGTTACACCGAGCACATCCACCGCTATCTCACACCTCATCTGGGCGCGGTGCCGGTGGAGGAGCTGACCCCCACCCTGGTGCAGGAGGCCTTCGAACAGATCCGTCACCGCACCACATCGGCAGGGGGACAGGTGTCTGCGGCCACGGTGCAGCGGATCCGTGCCACGTTGCGCGCGGCGTTGAACACCGCCGTGCGCGAAGGGCTGTTGTCCTCCAACCCCGCTCAAGGGCTGCGGTTGGACCCGGGGGCGGCGGGGCGGCCGGTGGTGTGGACCGAGCAGGCCGTGGCCGAATGGGCCCACGGCGGGGTTCGGCCGGTGGTGGCGGTGTGGACGGTGGAGCAGACCCGCTACTTCCTGCAGCATGTGGGTGAGCATCGGTTGTACGCGCTGTTCCACCTGGCGGTGATGACCGGGTTGCGCCGCGGTGAGGTGGTGGGCCTGCGCTGGCCCGACATCGATCTTGTGGGCGGCACGGTGCGGGTGGTGCGCCAGCTCCAGTGTCACCGGGGTGGGTTGGTGGAGTTGGCGCCCAAGAGCGCGGCGAGCCGCCGCATGTTGGCGTTGGACCACACCACTTTGGGGGTGTTGCGACGTCACCAGTGGCACCAGCAGAACGAGGCCGAAACCCAGGGGCGGGTGTGGGATCCGCGCGGATTCGTGTTCACGGCTTTGCGGGGCGGTCCGATGGCTCCTGATCGTCTGTCCCGCCTGTTTCGCACACTCAATACCGAGAGTGGGTTGCCGCCGGTGCGGTTGCATGATCTACGGCACGGGGCGGCGACGTTGGCGTTGGCGGCGGGGGTGGAGTTGAAGGTGGTCC
>NZ_FRFF01000163.1 GCF_900143625.1 Nocardiopsis sp. JB363 | reverse complement strand
CTCTCTATTCGTCGGCTGCGTCTGATGTGTATAAGTGAGAGGGGTGTGTGGAGGTGCCTGAGCACGCGGTCGGGTCTTTCGCTGTTGCGGGCGGGGTTCGGTTGGGTTATCGGCGTGTGGGTCGTGGTGTGCCGGTGTTGCTCTGGCACGGCGGCCTGATCACCTCTTTTCACCTGTTGGGTTTGGCGGAGCGGTTGGCCGGTGCCGGGTTCCAGGTGTGGGCGATCGATCGGCGTGGCCGCGGCCTCAGCGGTGGTGAGCCCTCGTTTGGTGTGGGGGAGGCGGTGGAGGATGTGGCGGCTGCGGTCGCCCTCACCGGGGCGCGGCGGGTGTTCGGGCTGAGCGCGGGCGCGGTGCCGGTGTTGGGGTGGGCTCTGGTGGCCGGGTCGGAGTGTGCGGTGGCGGTGTACGAGCCCCCGTTGGGTGCGGCGTTGACCTGGTTGGGCGAGTTCGAGCACCATCTGGGGCGGGGTGAGCGTGCGGCGGCGTTGGTGGCGGTGGTGCGGGGTACCGAGGATGCGGCCTGGGCCCGGTGGGTGCCCGGGGTGTTGTTACGGCCTTTGATGGCGGCGGCGTTACGGGAGGAGGCGCCTGCGGGGGTGGGGGAGCAGTTGGAGTCGATGGGCGAGGACGCGCACATGGTGCGTTCGGCCGAGTCGTTGTTGGTGAAGGCGTCCGGTATCAGGGGTCGGGTGTTGTTGTTGGGTGGTGCGCGCAGTCCCGTTTACCTCACCAGGGCTCTGGATGTGTTGGAGGGGGTGGTGCCTGGTGTGAGTCGGGTGGAGTTGGCGGGGGTGGGGCATTTGGCCGCTACCAATGATGGGAGCCCTGGGCGGGTGGCTGAGTCTCTGGTGGGGTTTTTCGACTCGGGTGCGGGGTGAGTCCTGCGGGGCAGGGCGCGGGGGAGTGGGGCGACTCTGAGCCGGCTGCGTGGGGTGCTCTGCCGGTTTCTCTGGTCACCTTCAAAGGACTCTGCGATCATCGGGTCTTGTCCTGACCCCCTTAGAAGAATCGATGCGGATGGCCACCCCCTTACATGATGGCGACCCGACCAGGCTGGGCTCCTACCGTTTGGTGGGCCGTTTGGGAGCCGGCGGTATGGGACACGTGTTCCTTGGAAAGTCGCTCAGCGGGCGTCTGGTCGCGGTCAAGGTCGTACGACCGGAACTGGCCGATGACCCTGGTTTCCGTCGACGTTTCACCACCGAGATCTCAGCTGCCAGGAAGGTCGGTGGGTTCTATACGGCGCAGGTGGTGGACGCCGATCCTCAGGGGGAGCCGCCGTGGATGGCGACCGCCTACATTCCGGGTCTGTCCTTGCGTCAGGCGGTCAATGAGCATGGGCCTTTGCCGTCTGCGTCGGTGGCGGTGCTGGGTGCGGGGCTCGCCGAAGGTCTGCTCGCGGTGCACACTGCCGGTTTGGTGCATCGTGATCTCAAGCCCGCCAACGTCATCCTCGCCGAGGACGGTCCTCGGCTGATCGACTTCGGTATCGCCCGTGCTCTGGACGCCACGAGCCAGACCCACACCTCGACGGTGTTGGGCACGGCCGCGTTCATGTCTCCCGAGCAGGCTTTGGGCAAGGAGGTGGGGCCGGCTTCGGATGTTTTTCCGCACACGCCATCACCTACCGGATCGTGTACGAGGAACCGGATTTGAGCGGCCTGCCCGCGCCTTTGGCCGAGCTGGTCGGTTCCTGTCTGGCCAAGGATCCGGGGGAGCGGCCCGACCTGGAGCGTCTTTTGGACCGTTTCGCCGCGCTCGCCTCGGCGGAGGAGGGCACCGGGGAGGCTGGTGGGTGGCTTCCCGAGGATCTCACCGAGGTCATCGGCCGGCATCGCACCCTCACCCTGTCCGGGGGCCGACCGGCCACCAAGAGCCAGAGGCCCGAGTTATCTCGCGTGCCGGTGGGAACCAGCGCCATTCCTTCCGGAGGGTCGCGGCTCTCACTGGCCGAGGAACGCGCCCACAAGCTCGGCTGGGGCTACCTGCACCAGGCCCGCACCTACCAGTACACGGTCTATGTGCCGCTGGGTATATTCACGTTGCTCTCTGTGATTACGCTGGCCCAAGTGCTGATCACTGGTGAGGCTGATTGGCTGTTTAGTCCTGGCTTCGTCTACTTCATCCACATCCCGCAGATCGTCGTAGGCGTGGTCTTGGTAGTGGCCTGGCTGCTGTGGTTCCAGCGAGTACGCGCTACCGCTGAGGCGCTGGAACCCGGGCGGTTGCGTTTTCCATCGAGCATGGCGGTCTATGGATGGTTCATTCCGATCGCCAACTTCTTCCTGCCCCAGATGATCGCCACCGATATCTGGCATGCCTCCAGTCAGCCCAGGGCAGACGGTCGGATGGAGTCCTTCGGCTTGGTGCACATCTGGTGGGTTCTGTGGTCGGTCACTTTCCTCACCCTCCTCACCTGGCCGATCTTCTGGTTTTCTCAGGACCTGTTCGACATGTGGGACCAACTGATCGTGCGGGTAGTGGCCATTCCGTCAGCGATCGCCGCAGCGCTCTTCGTGCATCGTTTGACCGCGATGCAGGCCGCCAGACTCAACACCTGAAATGAAGTGGTGTGCCCGCGAGCCCGAGGGTTCTCGGCCTCGTGTTGAGGCGCGCATGGAGCCGGTGGAGGGGCTCGTCTCGGTGTTGGTCACCGATACCTCCGAGGCTGAGAGCGGGGATGTTGCCGGAGCTGGAGATGTTGGGGCTTGCGGAGCGGGTGCGGGTGGTCGAGTCATCGCGGGCGCTGCTGTTGGTGGGTCAGGTCCAGTGATGGGAGCTGGGCGTTGACGAGGGGGTGTGTCGGTGGTTGTGGGGAGGCCCGCGAACGTTCTACTTGACATAATGTGCATTATCGGCGTTGCGGGAAGGCCTGTGGGGAAGGGGTTCTCGTGCCTGTGCGGTCTGCGTGGGTGTGAGGGACCGCGATGTGCGCCGTCGAGGCCGGCCTCGTGGCGGGTCGGTGTGTGGCGCTGGGCGGAGTGGGTTGTCCACAGGTCGGTGGGCTCGGGCCGGCGTCGAGGGGTGTTGTCGGGTTATCGTCGATTCGGGGGCGCTGTGTGCGCCTGGTGGCCGAGCGTGATGCCCCCGAATCTGAGCCTGACGCACGTGTGGGTGTTCGGGCAAGTCGTTGACCTGTGGCCTGTGGACAACGGCGCTGTCCGGTGCGTGGCTCGCAAGGGTCGTCGACGGCCCCCGCCGTGTGTGTCCTGGTGGCGTGTGCGCTGACGCTCACCCGGGCCGGCCTGGGTGCTGGTGCGCTGTGGCCTCGCCTTCACCAGCACAGGTGAGGGTGTGAGAGGGGCTGGTGGGTCTCCCCGTTCGTGGCTTCGGCCGGTGGTGGGTGTTTCCGGGTGACCACTCTCGCGGGCAATATCTCCATGTTTCATGCATAAACGGTGTTATGCATCATTTTGAGGTGTTTTGGCGACACATGACCGTTTTCGCGTGCGGGTGACGAAGAGGTATGGCAGGCGCCCCTCTGTCTTGCGGCCGGACAAGTGTCGGCGCGACTCCCCTCTGGCCCAGGGCTTCGAACGGATGTGCGCCTGGCCGGCGGGCGCCCCGCTTCCTTGCGTGTGCGCCAACCTCCGCCCCTTCTCCCCCGCCTCGACGGACGAAGAGCCTGCGCCCACCCGAGTTCGGGGTGAATTCGCAGGTCAGTCGGGCGAGTGCATGCCCCCACTCCCCCATGGCCGACCCTCACGACCTCGGTCCTCACAACCCCAGGGCGGCGCGCACCTGCGGACGTTCGAACGTACGTACACACCAGGCGAAGTGGCCGTCATCGCCCACCTGGGAATAGGCGTTGGCGCCCGCCAGCCCGTAGGCGGCCCGATACACCAGCGCCCGCTCACGCTCGGGGCCCGACTCCCCCGCCCACCGGGCCAACAGGGCGTCGTCGAACTCACGTGCCCGTGGCCCGTACATGTCGTAGAACCCGGCCGCCGTGGCCGTGTCGAAGAGCGGGTCGCCGGCGGTGGTGTGAAAGCCCCAGTCCAGGACCGCGGTGGGTTCGCCTTCGGAAGTGGCCAGGATGTTGGGCGGGCACAGGTCGCCGTGCACGATGCGCGCGGATCGGTCGGGGGTGCGGCGCAGGCGTTCGGTCAGTGCGCGCAGCAGGGTGTCCAGGTCGGGCAGGGCGGCGCGTAGGGAGGGGGCGAAACGTTCGGTGCGGCGTTGGACCAGTGCGGCCAGGGCCTGCCCCCAGGTGGTGTGGCCCTGCCACAGGGGGCGGCTCTCGTCCAGGACCGGTAGGGCTCGGGTGGCCGCTCCGGCGCGGGTGTGGGACAGGGCGCTCAGCACGCGGGTGAAGGTGTCCTGGGCGCGGGCGTGGGTGAGGGTGCCTTGGTGCAGGAGTGTGTTCAGGGCGGTGCCCGGTAGGTGGGGTTCGATGGTGATGGTGGTGTCGTCGTGGTGGCGGATGTGGAGGATGCGGGGGGTGGCGAAGGGTGGGTGTTGGTCGGTGAGTTCGTCGTAGAAGGCTTGGAGGGGGCGCAGGTCGTGGGCGTTGCGGGTGTGCCAGGCCTTGGCGATGAGGTCCTGGCCCAGGGGGCCGGGCCCCAGGTGGTGGACGGTGCCTTCCATGCCTTGGCCCAGGGGGCGGGTGTGGTGGTGGCCCCATCGGGCGTAGGTGGTGGTGGGGTCTGTGGTCATGGTGGGGGTCAGGTTAGTGCTTGTTATCAGGGTCTGTTGGCCGTGGAGTGTTGTGGGGGTGGGCGGTTACGGTGGTTTGGACCGGGCGTGTGCTCGCTGTCGGCGTTGTAGGGATGTGTGGGTTTTTGCGCCTGGTCCTCCCCCACCGTGAACACCTCGTCTTGAGGAGGGTCGATGGTTGTGGAGCATGAGGATCTGGGGTGGCTCGATGCCTATTGGCGGGCGGCGAACTATTTGTCGGTCGGGCAGATCTACCTGTTGGACAATCCGTTGTTGCGGGAGCCGTTGGCGCCCGAGCACATCAAGCCGCGGTTGTTGGGGCATTGGGGTACCACGCCGGGGTTGAACTTCTGTTATGCGCACCTGAATCGGGTCATCGGCCGGCGTGATCTGGACATGATCTACGTGATGGGGCCGGGCCATGGTGGTCCGGCGGCGGTGGCGAACGCGTGGTTGGAGGGCACCTACAGCGAGGTGTATCGGGATGTGTCCTTGGACGAGGTGGGGATGGGGCGGTTGTTCCGTCGGTTCTCCTTTCCCGGTGGGATCCCCTCGCATGTGGCGCCGGAGACGCCGGGGTCGATCCATGAGGGTGGTGAGCTGGGGTATTCGTTGGCGCACGCCTTCGGGGCGGTCTTCGATAACCCGGGCCTGGTGGTGGCGTGCGTGGTGGGTGATGGTGAGGCCGAGACGGGGCCGCTCGCGGCCTCCTGGCATTCGAACAAGTTCTTGGACCCGGTGCGTGATGGTGCGGTGTTGCCGATCCTGCATCTGAACGGGTACAAGATCGCCAATCCGACGGTGTTGGACCGCATCACCGATGAGGAGTTGGTGTGGCAGTTGCGGGGGTTCGGGTATCGGCCGCTGATGGTGTCGGGGGCCGATCCGGAGTCGATGCACCGGCGGATGGCGCAGGTGTTGGACGAGGCGATGGAGGAGATCGAGGAGATCCAGCGGGCCGCACGCCAGGGGGGTGTTGCGCGGCGGCCGGTGTGGCCGATGGTGGTGTTGCGTTCACCCAAGGGGTGGACCGGCCCGGTGGAGGTGGACGGTGAGGCGGTGGAGGGGACGTGGCGCTCGCACCAGGTGCCGTTGAAGGAGGTGCGCACCGACCCTGAGCGTTTGCGCCGGTTGGAGGGGTGGATGCGCTCCTATGGGCCCGAGCGGTTGTTCGACGCCCAGGGCGGGCCGGTGGAGGGGTTGCGGGCTCTGGCGCCGCGGGGTGAGCGGCGGATGAGCGCGAACCCGCACGCCAACGGCGGGTTGTTGTTGGAGCCGTTGGTGATGCCCGATTTTCGGGAGCAGGCGGTGGAGTTCTCCGGGCCCGGGGTGCATTCCAGTGAGGCCACCGCCGTGTTGGGTGGTTTCCTGCGCGAGGTGGTGCGCGCCAACCCGGAGAATTTCCGCATCATGGGCCCGGACGAGACCGCCTCGAACCGATTGTCGGCGGTCTATGAGGTCACCGACAAGGTGTGGCAGGGGCGTGTGGATGCGGTGGATGTGCATCTGGGCCCCCGGGGCCGGGTGATGGAGGTGCTCAGTGAGCACCTGTGCCAGGGGTGGTTGGAGGGGTACCTGTTGACCGGCCGGCACGGGTTGTTCAACTCCTATGAGGCGTTCGTGCACATCGTGGACTCGATGTTCAACCAGCACGCCAAATGGTTGAAGGTCTCGCGTGAGTTGGAGTGGCGGGCGCCGATCGCGTCGTTGAACTACCTGCTGTCCTCGCACGTGTGGCGCCAGGACCACAACGGGTTCACCCACCAGGATCCGGGGTTCTTGGACGTGGTGATGAACAAGCCGGCCGAGCTGGTGCGGGTGTACCTGCCGCCGGACGCCAACACGTTGCTGTCGGTGGCCGACCATTGTCTGCGCTCGCGTGACTACGTGAACGTGGTGGTGGCCGGTAAGCAGCCCGCTCTGGACTACCTGTCGATGCGTGAGGCGGTGGAGCACTGCGCCCGGGGTATCGGGATCTGGGAGTGGGCGAGTTCCGGTGGCGGCTCGGACCCGGATGTGGTGTTGGCGTGCGCGGGTGATGTGCCCACGTTGGAGACTTTGGCGGCGGTGGACCTGTTGCGGCGGCACTTGCCGCGGTTGCGTGTGCGGGTGGTCAACGTGGTGGACCTGATGCGGTTGCAGCCGGACAGTGAACACCCGCACGGGTTGCCCGATGCCGAGTACGAGGCGTTGTTCACCACCGATAAGCCGGTGATCTTCGCGTTCCACGGCTACCCCTGGTCGGTGCACCGGTTGACGTATCGGCGGCGCGGCCACGAGAACCTGCACGTGCGCGGGTTCAAGGAGAAGGGCACCACCACCACGCCCTTCGACATGGTGATGATGAACGACCTGGACCGGTTCCACCTGGTGATCGACGTGATCGACCGGGTCCCGGGGTTGGCTTCGAGCGCGGCGAACGTGCGCCGGGAGATGGTGCGGGAGCGGTCACGGCACCGGGCCCATACCAGGGAGTTCGGTCAGGACAGCGAATCGATTCGAGAGTGGGTGTGGCCGTACTGATGCGTGTTCTGGTGGTCAATGCCGGGTCCAGCAGTTTGAAGCTGAGCGTGGTGGGCGCGGACGAGGAGGTGCGGTGGTCCCAGACGATCCCGGTGGAGGCCGACGTGTGGGATGAGCGTCGGGTGCGGGGGGCTTTGGAAGAGATGGGGCCGGTGGACGCGGTGGGCCATCGGGTGGTGCACGGGGGTGAGGAGTTCACCGCCCCCGTGCGGTTGGACCAGGCGGTGGTGGATCGGCTGCGTGAGTTGGGTTCGTTGGCGCCGTTGCACCAGCCCAAGTCGTTGGCCGGTATCGAGGCGATCGATCGGGTGCTGCCCCGGGTGCCGGCGGTGGCGTGTTTTGACACCGCGTTCCACACCACGATCGGGCCCGAGGCGCACACCTATGCGGTGCCTGGGGAATGGCGGGAGAAGTACGCGGTGCGCCGGTACGGGTTCCATGGGCTCTCGCACGCCTACGCCTCGCGTCGTATCGGTGAGTGGACGGGTGCTGAGCGGGTGGTGGTGGCGCACCTGGGTGCGGGGGCGTCGTTGTCGGCGGTGTTGGCGGGGCGGTCGGTGGACACCACCATGGGGTTCACTCCGTTGGAGGGGTTGGTGATGGCCACCCGTTCGGGGAGTGTGGATCCGGGGTTGGTGTTGTGGTTGCACCAGCACGCGGGGGTGCCGGTGGATCGGATCGCGTGGTCGTTGGAGCACGCCTCGGGGTTGTCGGCGTTGGCGGGGGGCGCGGACATGCGGCAGGTGTTGGAGCGTGAGAGCGCCGGGGATGAGCGTGCGGTGTTGGCGGTGGGGGTGTATCTGCATCGGTTGCGGGCGTTGGTGGCGTCGATGGCGGCGTCGTTGGGTGGGTTGGACGCGTTGGTGTTCACCGGTGGGGTGGGTGAGAACTCGGTGGAGGTGCGTCGGCGGTGTGCCCAGGGGTTGGGGTTCTTGGGTGTGGAGGTGGACGAGGGGGTGAACGCGAAGGTCTCGGGTGAGGGTGAGATCGGTGTGCCTGGCTCGCGGGTGCGTACCTGGGTGGTCGAGTCGCGTGAGGACGTGGAGATCGTGCGGGGGGTGCGCCAGGTGTTGGGCTGAGGTGTGGTCGGGGTGAGCGGGGCGGGGTGTTGAGGCCGTGCCCCTGAGGAACTCCTCGCGGTCCGCCCGAGTGGTGCCCTTGGGTCGGATCGGTCTTTCCGGCCCAGGCCATGGCGATCTGGTGGACCGGCATGAGCACGTCGGCCGGGTCCCAGGAGGGGTCCAGGTCGCCGGCCTCTTGGGCCGCCCGCAACCGAACCGTTCGGTTTGATCGTTTCTTAGCGGCGCAGACCCCCGGCTTCAGTCGTGGGGAGGAAGTCAACAGAGGAGCGCAGCATGCAGCACCGCACACTCGGCGGTCAGGGCCTGGAAGTCTCCGCGATCGGCTACGGCACGATGGGCCTGACCATGGCCTACGGGCCCGGCGATGAACAGCAGGGTCTGGCCGCCATGGGCCGCGCCCACGAACTGGGCGTCACCCACTACGACACCGCCGAGCTCTACGGCATGGGCACCGGCTCCAACGAGAAGCTCCTCGGTCGGGCGGTCAAGGGCTTTCGCGACGAGGTCGTGATCGCCACCAAGTTCGGCTTCGACTTCTCCACCGGCCGGTTCACCGGCGCCCTGGACAGCCGCCCCGCCACCATCCGCGCGGTGGCCGATAACAGCCTGCGCTACCTGGGCGTGGACCACATCGACGTCTTCTACCAGCACCGCGTGGACCCCGATGTGCCCATCGAGGACGTCGCCGGCACCGTCAAGGAGCTGATCGAGGCGGGCAAGGTGAGGTACTTCGGTCTGTCCGAGGCCGGGGAGCGGACGATCCGCAAGGCGCACGCGGTCCAGCCCGTCTCGGTCCTGCAGAGCGAGTACTCGCTGTTCGAGCGCGACGTCGAGCGGCTCTTCCCCGTCCTGGAGGAGTTGGGTATCGGGTTCGTGGCCTACTCTCCGCTGGGGCGCGGTTTCATCACCGGTACCGCCAAGCCCGCCGGACAGTACGACGCCTCCGACATGCGCAACGGTGACCCGCGCTGGCAGCCGGGCAACTTCGAGAAGAACGTCCAGGCCGTGGAGCGGCTCGGTGCACTGGCCGCGTTCAAGAGCGCCACCGTCTCCCAGGTGGCTCTGGCCTGGCTGCTGACCCGGGGTGAGCACATCGTGTCCATTCCCGGTTCCCGCAGCCCCGGGCGGGTGGAGGAGAACATCGGCGCCGCCGATCTGGACCTGACCGAGGCCGACCTCGCCGTGATCGACGAGATCTTGCCTCGTGGCGGCTTCGGTGCCCGCTACGCCCAGGGGCAGGTGCCCACCTGGGACTGATGTCTTCCGCGGCCGGGACCGGGCCGCGGGGTATGTGGGCCCGGACCCTGGAATGGGGTGCGGCCCCACGTTCGTGATGGTGGACCTGTGGTTGGTCAAGAGCAGGGTCAGCTCTGTAGAAGACCACAACGCCCCTGCGCACCCGGGGCCGCTCCCCCGCCCCCGGGTGCGGCCCTTGAGGGGTCGCTCTGCCGTTGGCGGCTTCCTTGGTGTGGAGGGGAATCGGGGTCGTGGGCCGTTGGGGGTGGGCGGTGCGCGCACACCGGTGCCCAAGCGGGCAGGATGTGGGTATGAGTGGCGATGCTGTGTTGGTGGAGCAGGCGATCGAGCGGTATTTGGTGGCGCGGCGGGCCGCCAAGCCCTCGCCGCACACGGTGGCGGCCTACCGCAGGGATCTGGTGGCCGTGGCGGGGTGTGCGGGTCGGGCGTTGGGGTGTGGTGTGGATCGGGTGGTGTTGGGGTCGTTGACCTCGCAGGTGCTGCGGGAGGCGTTCGCGGATTTCGCCGAGGAGCGGGCGGCTTCGAGTGTGTTGCGGGCGTGGTCGACGTGGAACGGGTTCTTTTCGTTCTGGGTGGCCGAGCAGGTGGTGGCGGGCAATCCGATGTCGGCGGTGCCGCGGCCCCGGGTGCGGCCTTCGAGCCCCAAACCGTTGATGGGTGAGGACACCCCGGAGCGGTTGTTGGAGGCGTTGGCGCGGGGTGCGCGGCGGGCGCGGGATCCGTGGCCGGAGCGGGATTTGGCGGTGTTGGCGTTGGCGTTGCTGACGGGGATGCGTTCGGCGGAGATGTTGTCGCTTCGGGTGGAGTCGTTGGGTGGGCGCCCTGGTGAGCGGCGGATCCGGGTGGTGGGCAAGGGTGGTGGGGAGCGGGTGTTGCCCATCGAGGTGCCGTTGGAGGCGTTGTTGGAGGCGTATCTGGTCTCACGGCGGGCCCGGTTCGATGGTCCGGTGCGGGAGTCGGATGCGTTGTTGGTGGACAACCGGGGTGAGGGGTTGCGTCGGGGTGGGTTGCAGTACTTGGTGAAGCAGTGTTATCGGCATGCGGGTGTGCATGATCGGGTGGCGCGGGGGACGTTGGTGCATGCGTTGCGGCATACGTTCGCGACGCGGTTGGCCGAGGATGGGGCGTCGGTCACCGAGATCATGCATTTGTTGGGGCACGCGTCGGTGACGTCCTCGCAGGCCTATATCGAGGTGACGTCCAGGGCCCAGCGTGAGGCGGCGGGGTCCAACCGCACCTATGGGGTGTTGCGCAGGTTGGCGCAGGAGGGTGCGTGAGGTGGTGGTGCGGTGGCTACTCTGTGGGACGTGAACGAGTCGAGTTTTGTGGTGTCCAGTGTCAATGTGAACGGGTTGCGTGCGGCGTCCAGGAAGGATCCGGGGTTCTTGTCGTGGTTGGCGGCCACGGACGCTGACGTGGTGTGTTTGCAGGAGACCCGTGCCGAGGCCGATCAGTTGCCGGTGGGGGTGATCGAGCCGGTGGGGTGGCATGTGGTGTTGTGTCCTGCGGCGGCCAAGGGTCGTGCGGGGGTGGCGATCTATTCGCGCCAGGTGCCCGATGCGGTGCGGGTGGGTTTTGCGGGCACCGAGTTCGAGGACGCGGGCCGGTACGTGGAGGCGGACTTCGGTGCGGTGACGGTGGCGAGTCTGTATCTGCCTTCGGGTGAGGTGGGTACGCCGCGCCAAGAGGAGAAGGAACGTTTCATGGAGATGTTCCTGCCCTTTTTGGTGGAGCGGCGTGCGCGGGTGGAGGATGCGGGTCGCGGGTTGGTGGTGTGCGGGGATTGGAATATTGCGCATACCGAGGCTGATCTGAAGAACTGGCGGGGGAATCGGAAGAATTCGGGGTTCTTGCCGGAGGAACGTGCGTGGTTGTCGCGGGTTTTCGATGAGGCGGGGTATGTGGACGTGGTGCGTTCGTTCTTCCCCGATCAGGAGGGCCCGTATTCGTGGTGGTCGTATCGGGGTCGGGCTTTTGACAATGACACGGGGTGGCGGATCGATCTTCAGGTGGCCACGCCGGGTCTGGCGGGGCGGGCACGTGAGGGTGTGGTGGAGCGTTATCCCTCGCTCCAGGAGCGTTGGTCCGATCACGCGCCGGTGACGGTGCGTTACGCGGTGCAGGGGTAGGGGGTCGGGTGATGGGTGTGCCGATCGTGTTGGTGCACGGGTTGCGGTTGTCGTCGAGTATGTGGCGGCCACAGTTGGAGTTGTTGCGGGCGCAGGGGCGCACGGTGGTGGCGCCGGATCTGCCCGGGCACGGGTCGCGGCGGGGTGAGGAGTTCTCGCTGGGGCGTGCGGTGGACACCGTGTTGGGTGCGATCGATGAGGTGGGTGGTCGTGCCCTGTTGGTGGGGTTGAGTCTGGGCGGGTTCGTTTCGATCGCGGCCGCGGGGGTGGCGCCGCCGGGGCGGATCGTGGGGTTGGTGGCGGCCAGTTGCACGGCCAAGCCGGCGCAGTCGTTGGCGCAGGTGTATCGGATTCCGTCGGCGTTGATGGACCGGTTGCCTGATCGGGGGGCGACGCTCAATGAGCGTTTTCATCGGTTGACGTTGCGTGATGGTGCGGCCGATGCGGTGTTGGACGGTGGGTTGGCCGTGGAGGCGGCCACGGCGGTGATCGATGAGATTTCGGATATGGACGCGATCGCGGCGTTGCGTTCTTATGAGGGTCCGGTGTGGTTGATCAATGGGGCCCGGGATCATTTTCGGATCCATGAGAAGCAGTTCTTCGATGCTTGTGATGATGGGCGGTTGGTGAATGTGCCGCGGGCGGGTCACATGGTGAGTTTGGATCAGCCGGTGAATTTCTCGCGGATCGTGGGTGATGCGGCTGATGTGGTGTCGGTGGGTCAGGGGCGTTCGGTGGTGGAGTCGGGTACGGAGGAGCGGGCTCGGATGCAGGCCGAGCAGGAGCGGGCGGAGTTGGAGGCCGACGGGATGTGAGCGGGGCGCCGGGTGGGCGCGGGAAGAACGGGGGGTGTGGGCCTGGTGGGTCCACTCCCCCCGTTTTTTGTGTGTTCAGGTGCGGGGTGTGGGGTCGGTGGTGCGTCTGTCG
>NZ_FRFF01000033.1 GCF_900143625.1 Nocardiopsis sp. JB363 | reverse complement strand
GGGCGTCGGTGGGCATGGGGCTCTCTGTTCTGGGTCGGGGGATCGAGAGTGTTCGGGGCCGTCCGGGCGGCCCGGGCAGCTCGGGTTCAGAACCCGGGGGTGGGGCGTTCGGACAGGATCTCCGACTCCTCGGGGACATGGACGTCGCGAGACTCGTGGAAGACATAGTCCCGCGTTTCGGTGATGGTGATCTCGGGTTGTTCGGGGTCGTCGTGAACCCGGGCCCCGGAGCCGGCGAAGCGCAGCGGGTAGCCCTCGTCGTCGACCCACAGGTCGAAATTCATGGGACCGCCACCGACCCCCTCCTCGTTGACCGGTTCGGTGAAGGTTCCGCTGTAGTGGTGGCCCTCGGTCTCCTGGAACTCCAGACCGGCGCTGACCCCACCGTCGAGGAGCTCCTGTTCGTGGGGCACCCGGTTGCGGCCCTGGTACTCGATCTCCGCGTCCGGTTCCAGGATCTGGGTCAGCCCCCAGTCGGCCGACGCCGCCAGGTCCAGGTCCTCGTAGAAGGTCCCCTCCTGCCGGTAGTACCGCGGGTCACTGGCACCGCTCCCATCGAAGGTGACCAGCCCGAAGACCTGTTCCTCCAGTTCGGCCCCGTGGCGCAGGTCGATGTGGACCCCCGCCGGCTCATAGCTCCTTCGCTGGAGCGCCCGGACCGGCTCCTCGGTGTACTCGGTGACGGTGGCTGACGGATGGGCCCGTTCCTGGTCGGCCTGGAAATCGTGCCGGTACAGGTAGTCGGACGCGCCTTCCATGAGTTCGATCGCCTCGGCCGCCACCACCGGACCGTCCTCCGGGGCGTTCTGGATCGCCGGCCCGTCGGCCTCCTCGCCGATGGGTTCCTCACCGCCGGGGCCCTCCCCGGCCCCACCCGGCCCGTCGTCGCCACCGGTCGAGGGAAGCCGGTCCACGACCAACAGGCCACCGACCAGGACGACGACCAACACCGCCGCGGCGGCGGACAACCACACCGTCCGGCGCGGCCTCCGCACCCTTCGCGTGCCCGGGTCCACCACCCCCCGCCATTCGGCGACCAACAGCTCGGGCACGATCTCGGTGGGGTCCGCGTCCGGTCCCGGCTCCTCCACCCGGGTGGGCGGCAGTGCCCCGCCCGGCATGACCCGGGTCGCCGACCAGCCACGCGTGAGTTCCGCCAGTGCCTCATCCGCCCGTGGGCGTTCCCGCGGGTCCTTGTCCAGTGAACGCCGGACCAGGTCCATCAAGTGCTCGGGCACACCGTCCAGGTCCGGATCCTCGTGCCGGCTGCGGTGGACGACCCCGTCCACGGCTCCTCGCCCAAAGGGGGGCCGGCCGGTCGCGGCGACGGCGACCAGGCCGCCCCAGGCGAACATGTCGGAGTGGCCGGTCACCTCCACACCCTCGTACCGTTCCGGGGCGACCCATCCGGGGGTGCCGTGCAGGCCGCCGGTGGCGGTGAGCACGGTCCCGTCGGCGGCGCGGGCGATCCCGAAGTCCAACACCTTCGGGCCGTCCGGCGCCAGGATCACGTTGCCCGGCTTCAGGTCCCGGTGCACCACCCCGACGGAGTGAATCGCGGTCAGCGCCTCGGCCAGACCGACCGCGAGCGCGGTGAGCATCCCTCCGGTCAGTGGCCCGTGCCGATCGACGTGCTCGCGCAGGGTCAGGCCCGGGACGTACTCGGTGGCCATCCACGGGGTGGGGGCCACCACGTCCGCGCCGAGGAAGGCGGGGGCGCAGGTGGCCCGGACCCGGGACACCAAGCCGACCTCGCGGGCGAAGCGGGACCGGAACTCGGGGTCGTCGGCGAACCGGGAATGGATCACCTTGACCGCGGCGACGTCTCCGGCGTCGGTGACGCCGGCGTAGACCGCGCCCATGCCACCGGCGCCGATGCGTCCGACCACCCGGTAGTCACCGAGTCGATCGGGGTCGCCTCGCCCCGGCTGATCCACTCCGGGTGGAAGGTGGTCGCGGTCGAAGGGGAGGTTCCGGTTCATCGTCGCTTCCTTTCGATGTCGGGGTCTCAAGGGGTGTCGGGCCGAAAGCTCGCAGGGGTGGGACTCATCCCTCCTGGAGGAGGTCCTGTTCGGGCCCGTAGACGCAGCTGTTCACCGGGGAACCGCCGGAGAGGGCGGCGTCGATCGGGGTGACCTCCTCCGGGTCGGGAGCGTTGAAGGAGTCGCCTGGACCGCGCCAGAGGTAGCAGAGACCACCCGTGTAATCGACCTCCGGGCGGGCGCTTTCCCGCACCACCGCGGTGGGGGTGTAGTAGACGGCGAAGTACATGTCGTGCGGGACCCCGTTGGACAGGGACATGAAGGACACCGAGAACTCCGCGGTCGGTTCCTCCGGAGACAGGGTGGCCAGGGTCCCGCCGCTGTTCGCCGGGGTCGTGGTCAGGGACTCGTCCTCGGGGTCGATCCGTTCGACCTTCGCGAAGTCGTTGCTGTGCAGACGGAGCTCGCCGAAATCCGGCAGGTACTCGGCGGTGACCGTGACGGTCAGGTTCATGGTGTCCGACCAAGAGTGTCCGCCCATGTGGAGTCGGACCTGGTCCAAGGCCTCCCCTCCCTCGGCCGGCTCGATGGCGCGCACCAGGGTGTCGCCGGCCTCGGGGTCGGGGGCCACGGTCACGTTCCCGGACTCGTAGAGACTCCGGTACTCCTCCGGGACGTCGTCGGGAACGGCGGCGTCCGTGGTCTCCCCCTCGGTTCCCCCGCCGCCGGCGGTGCCGTCGTCGACGGTCGAACCGTCGGCGGGATCGTCCGTTCCCCCACCGAGCCGCTCATCGACCATCGACCAGACCCCGGTGCCGGCCATCAGGGCGAGCACGAACCCGGCCGCGCCGACAGCCAGAGCCCCACGGTGACGCCGGGCCCAGGAGCGTCGGGGCGGCGCGTGCTCCCGCCACGGATCGACCGACCGGTCGGGGGCGGGCTCGGCCGACGTGGCGACGGCCCGAGGCGCTGGGACCGCGAGCACCGGTTCGGTCAGGAGTCCGGCGGCGTCGGGCCGGAGACCGGGTTCCTTGGCCAGGGCCCGTTCCACCACCCCGCGCAACGTCTCGGGGACACCGTCCAGGGACGGCGGGTCCGACAGCACCCGGGAGACCAGCACGTCGGAGGCCGCCGCGCCGAAGGGGCCGACCCCGGTGGCCGCGTAGGCGACCAGCGCGCCCCAGGCGAACACATCCGAACGGTCGGTGGCGTCGGCTCCGCGATACTGCTCCGGCGAGATCCACCCCGGTGTTCCCACCAGGCCACCGGTTCGGGTCAGGGCGGACTCCTCCACGGCACGGGCGATCCCGAAGTCCAACACCTTCGGGCCGTCCGGCGCCAGGATCACGTTGCCCGGTTTCAAGTCCCGGTGCACCACCCCGACGGAGTGAATAGCGGTGAGCGCCTCGGCCGTACCGAGAGCGAAAGCGATCAGGGAATCGCCACGAAGGGGCCCGTGCCCGCGCACGTACTCGTCCAGGGTGGGGCCCGGCACGTACTCGGTGGCCAGCCAAGGCGAGTCGGCACGGGTGTCGGCGTCGAGGAAGGTCGGAAGGGCCGTGGCCCGCACCCGGCGCACCAACCTCACCTCCCGGGCGAAACGGTCCCGGAACCCCTGGTCCGCGGTGTGGGACCGGTGCACGCACTTGACCGCCGCCCGCCGGTCGCGACCATCCAGCGCCGCGTACACCACGCCCATGCCCCCGGACCCCAACCGCCCGAGAACGCGGAACGGTCCGAGATGGGCGGGGTCGTCGGGGACGAGGCTGACTCTTATTCACATCTGACGCTGCCGACGAATAGAGAGGTGTAGATCTCGGTGGTCGCCGTT
>NZ_FRFF01000208.1 GCF_900143625.1 Nocardiopsis sp. JB363 | reverse complement strand
CCCCCAACCCACCACCACCGCCGACACCACACTCGCCCTGCTCTACGTCTCCAACCTCATCGGCCCACCCCGCGGCGCCCGCGTCCCCGTCCGCGCCCTGGCCGCCATGCACGCCTACCACCACCACGGACTCGGACTCACCAACGACGACACCTACTGGAACACCGCCGACCCCGGCTCCGCCTACGGCCTCTACCACGGCCTCATCTCACCCCTGCTCGCCGGCCACAACTCCCTGGCCCTACGCGCCGGCTTCTTCGACCCCGAACTCACCCTCGACGTCCTAGGCCTGCACCACGTCACCAACTTCGCCTCAGACCCCACCACCTACCGCACCCTGCGAGCCGCCACCAAAACCCTGCCCCCCGAAATCATCGTCCACAACCTCGCCAGCGCCGGCGAACCCCTGGCCCCCGACGTCATCGCCTGGGCCACCGACCTCTTCGGCGTCCCCGTCCGCGACCACTACGGACAAACCGAACTCGGCTGGTGCGCCGGCATCCCCAACGACCCCGACCTACCCCAACACACCAACACCCTGCCCCCCGGCGCCATCGGCCCCGCCCTACCCGGCTGGAACATCCACGTCCTGGACCCCATCGACGACCAACCCGCACCCCCCGGCGTATTCGGACGCATCGCCATCCACCACCCCACCAGCCCCCTGGACTGGTTCGAGGGCTACCACGGCTACGACAACACCATCGACATCCGCCACAGCCCCGACCACGCCCACCACCTCACCGGCGACACCGGCATCATCGACCGCCAAGGCAACCTGCACTTCAACACCCGCGACGACGGCGCCATCATCACCCGCAGCTACCGCATCGGCCCCACCGAAGTCGAAACCGTCCTGACCACCCACCCCGCCGTCGACGAAGTCGGCGTCTACGCCATCCCCGACGACATCGCCGGACACCTCGTCGGCGCCCGCATCGTCCTGGACCCCACCAGCGCCCCCACCCCCGAACTGGCCGACGAACTACGCCACTGGGTCCGCACCCACTTCGCCCCCCACGCC
>NZ_FRFF01000022.1 GCF_900143625.1 Nocardiopsis sp. JB363 | reverse complement strand
GGTGTGGGGCGGGGCGTGGTGGTGGGCTTCTCCTGCGCGGCCCGGTACCCGGCCCGGTAGACGGCGGTGGCACCACCGTCGCGGACGGTGACGGGCCAACCCGCGGTGAGTCCGAAGACGATCAGGATGTCGATGGCGATCACGATCGCCGACCACAACGGCATGGCGATGAGGAAGACCAGTTGGGCGAGCGCGTTCACCGAGGCGAGGATGATGCCCAGGACCCGGGCCCAGGTGCTGCCGGTCAGCACCGCCACACCGGCGAGGACCATCAGCACGCCCATGCTCGCGAACAGCAGCCCCCAGCCCTCGTACTCCAGTACCAGCAGCCGTGACTCGGGGGCCAGGAAGAAGCCGGGTGAGAGGAACGCGGTGAACCCCTGGATGATGTTGACGGCACCGATGACGACGAGCAGGGTGCAGACGAAGTACTGCCAACCGTTGGCTGCGCGCATGTGGTGCTCCTTACCGTTCGTCCGACGGGCCGCACGCGGGCCGATGGGGACGGAACCTCGGGTGTACACGGGCGAGCGGCTGCCGGGACCGCCCCTTCATGATGGAATACGTCGCGTAAGGGGGACGGAACCGGTTGCTCTGGATCGGGCAAAGTCCGGCATGTCTCTCCGCACCGATAGTCCGTTCTTACGTAATCCCGTAGTCTTCGCTAGGCTGGGGCTCGTGAGCGAGAGATCGACTGAGAAACGCCTCGCCGACCTGGAAGCCCGGGTCGCCGAACTGGAACAGCGCCCCGAGAACACCGATGCCCTCTGGGCCCTGGAGGGGATCAGGGAACACGGACCCCGGGGCGGATCGGTGGTCTACGCGGGCCGCGTCGAGAGCGATGGGGTCCCCGTCGAATGGCAGTACGGCCTCAGCACCGAAGGAATCGCCGAACTCGACTGGGCCTCCCTCGCACCCGCCCTGGACGCCCTGGGCAACCCCGTCCGGCTCAACATCCTGTGGGCCGTGTGGTCGGGGGTCTCCACCGTCGCCGCCCTCAAGGAGCGGGAGGGGTTCGGCACCACCGGCCAGATCTATCACCACGTCAACCAACTGGCCGCGGCCGGTTGGCTCACCACCCGCCGCCGCGGCCACTACGTCGTTCCCCCCGACCGTCTGGTGCCCCTCCTGGTGATCCTCACCGCCGCCAAGGGCGTGCTCTAGAGGGGCGGTCCCTGGCCGCTCAGACCGACCCCTCGTTCTTCGAGAATTCCGGGGGAGACGAACCTTCCCGTGCCTCCTTTTCTGGAATGCCAGGAAAGGGGGCTTTTCTGTCCTTCCTGTGGATTGACGGCGGTCTGGAATGGCACCTTACGTGCAGGTAGGTGGGTGGTGTTGCGAGAAAGCCCACGCTTCACCCCCGCGTGGTCTACCGTGAAATCGAACCGACCCGGAGAACCTTTTTTCCGGGTCGCTTCCACGACTCCTCCACCCAGGACCCACGCCGCGAGGAACCCATTCATGGCAGCACACCTGTCCGACCGGAAACGCACTCACCCGCGCCCCGGCCAACAGGCTCTCGTCGCACTCCTGATCGCCGCCGCGATCACCGCACCGACCTGGTCCTGGACGGTGATCGAGACCCCCGAAGCGTTGCGCACCACCGTCGCCCTCGCCGGCGGCCTCGTCGCGGTCCTGCTGTGCGCCGCGGTGGCCACGGCGGTCCACCAGGCGGCCGCGGCGCGCAACGCCCGCGCCCACGCCGCTCGGATCGGCGCCGGCGCGCGCACGTTGGAGGAGGAGACCGCGTGGGTCGTGGACGTGCTCCTGCCCGCACTCGCCCACGCCGTCCGCGAGGACCGCTCCCCCCAGGACGTGCCGGCCGAACACCCACGGCCCACCCACCCCTGCGTCGATCGGCTCGCGCAGGCCGTCACCGCGCGGATCGCCACGGCCGAGACCAGGTCGGCCCGGGACCGTAGGGCCCGCACCGAGATCGAGGAACAGGTCGCCGCCCTGGCCGACGTCACGATCCCGCTCATGCGGATGCGCATCGACGAGGACCTGCCCACCGCCCAGGAGGTCCTCGAACAGGAACTCCCCCAGGTGCACCCGACCGTCGCCCACCTGCGCGGACGCATCCTTCAGCGGCTCCTGGCCGGTGACCGGCGCGCGGAACGGGCGATGATCACGACCACCGAGTGCGGGGCGCGCATCCAGGCGCACCTGACCACCCTGCTCGCCCAGCTGCGCGGACTCCAGGAACGCTACGGGGACCGAGGCGACATCTTCGCCGACCTGCTCGAAGTCGACCACAACGTCTCCCGGACCGGGCGCCTGACCGACCGGCTGGTCACCCTCGCCAAGGGCCGGTCCGGACGCCGATGGACCCGCCCCATCGTCATGGAGAGCATCCTGCGCGGTGCCATGGGCCGCATCACCGCTTACCGCCGGGTCCGCCTGCACTACACCAGCAGCATCGCCGTGGTCGGCTACGCGGCCGAGGGCGTGATGCAGGCGCTGGCCGAGCTCATGGACAACGCCGCGAACTTCTCCGCCCTGGGCACCGAGGTGCACGTCTACGCGGAGGAAGAGGACACCGGAGTCACCATCACTGTCGAGGACAGCGGCATGGGCCTGCGCCACCGCGAGAGGGCGCTGGCCGAGAGCCTGCTGACCGAACCCCGCGATCTGTCCACCGTGCCCTCGGGACGGGTGGGGCTGGCCGTCGTCGGGCGCCTGGCCGACAGGTACGGACTACGGGTGAGCCTTCGACCCTCCGCCCGAGGCGGTATCGGCGTCGTCGTCCTCATCCCGCCCAACCTGCTGACCGAGCCGCGTCGTCCCCGCCCCCGACTCCGATCGAGCCTGAGCGACACCGGGACATCGCTGCCCGCCCTGGCCCGCTCCGCGGCCGGCCCCCAGCCCGGCACCGAACCGCCGCCGCCCGCCCGGTCGCTGCCCCAGGAC
>NZ_FRFF01000049.1 GCF_900143625.1 Nocardiopsis sp. JB363 | reverse complement strand
ACCCGCGACCCTCACCTTGGCAAGGTGATGCTCTACCAGCTGAGCCACGTCCGCGCGGCGAGTTCATCTCACGGTCTTCACCGTGTCCCTCGCTGCGTTAAGAACTCTAGCGGATGTTCGGGCAAGTGCGAAATCGACTTCGGAGAGGGGATCGTGCGCCCTGCCGAGGCAGGCCGTCGTGGCCCGCCGCGGCGGCAGGAACTACTTCTCCACATGCGCGGGGGTGGAAGGCATGTCCGGGCGGGGAGGTGCGGACAGGTACTGGCCGACCCGTTCGATCACCTTGTTCATCTCGTAGGCGATCAGGCCCACGTCGCTGTCGGCGTCCGCCATCAGCGCCATGCAGGCGCCGTCGCCGGCCGCGGCGACGAAGAGGAAGGCCCGGTCCATCTCGATGATGCTCTGCCGGATGTTGCCGGCGGAGAACTGCTTACTGGCCCCTCCCGCGAGACTGTGCAGGCCGGAGGCGATGGCCGAGAGGTGTTCGGCGGCGGGGCGGTCGAGGTCGCTGGAGGTGGCCATGAGGAGCCCGTCGGTGGACAGGACGATGGCGTGTTGTGTGCCCGAGGCGCGAGTCAGGAGGTCGTCCAGCAGCCAGCTGAGTTCGCCGCGGGCGGTGCTCGGTGGAGTCATGTCTCTCTTCGCTGTGTCAGTCGTGGGTCGTGCGTGGAGCACGCGCTCTGCGGGGGCGCGGTGCGAGGCGGAAGGGTGTCGGGGGCGCTGTCCTCCGGTCCCGCATAAGCGTTGCCCAGATGATAGTCATTCGTAACTTATCTGTCCGGCCACTGTCCCAGACCCAGCGCGGTCCGCCTACCTCCGATGCCGTCCTGACCAGTGCGGACGGTGTGGAAAAAGTCCCAGAAGCGCGGACCTGCGGCCGGTGCCGGTCAATGTACTTGCCAAGGTGCGCCGCCGGAAGGTACTGCGAGGCGCGAAGGTGGGAGGATTCGAGGGGAACACCGGCCCGACCAGGGTCATGGAGAGTTGGGGGTTGAGATGAGGGTGTGGATCGCCGGAGCCGGCTACGGCCGCGGCGCCGTGCTGGAGGAGAAGGACGCCCGGATCCCCGTGGTAGACCACGGCATCACCGTTGGCGATGGGGTGTTCGAGACCGTGCGGGCCCAGAACGGCCGGCCGTTCGCGCTCACCCGGCACCTGAAGCGCTTGGCCCGTTCCGCCGCGGGCCTGGGTATGGACGAACCCGACCTGGAACTGGTCGCGGACGGTGTCGCCCAGGCGGTGGCCGCCAACCCGGAGATGACCGACGCGCGGGTGCGCGTCACCGTCACCGATGGTGTCGGGCCGTTGGGCTCGGACCGGGGCAAGGGCGAACAGACCGTCATCGTGGCCATGGGCCCGTTCCCCGGGATCCCTCCGCACACGAACGTCGCGCTGGCCCCGTGGCCGCGCAACGAGTTCGGCGCCTTGGCCGGGTTGAAGACCACCTCCTACGCCGACAACGTGCGCGCCCTGGCCTACGCCCGGGAGCGCGGCGCCACCGAGGCGATCTTCCGCAATGTCTCGGGGAACCTGTGCGAGGGCACCGGAAGCAACATCTTCGTGGTGCTCGACGGGCGACTCGTCACGCCGCCGCTGTCGGCCGGCCCGCTGGCCGGGATCACCCGGGAGCTCGTCCTGGAGTGGTACGGCGCTGCCGAGGAGGACGTGTCGATGGAGCGTCTGCCCGAGATCACCGAGGCGTTCTTGACCTCGACCGGGCGTGACGTGCAGCCGGTGCTCCACATCGACGACCAGAGGGTGTCGGCCGAGCCCGGGCCGATCACCGTCAAGGCGATGGCGGTGTTCGCCGAACGCTCGGCCGCGGACCTCGACCCGTGATCCCCATGCCCGGGTGAGGGAACGAGAAGAGGGGACGGCGTCCAGGCGCCGTCCCCTTCTCTCTTCGCTTCGGTGGTGTCCGGCCTCCGTGCCGCCCCGCGGAAGCTGCGGTACGCCGACCGGTCGCTCAGGAGTGGAGGTGCTGTTGGATCTCTTCGTCGAGGTCGACGAAGGTGCCCTCCTGCCCGGCGGGGACGATCTCGTAGGTGCGGTGCAGGAATTCTGCGAGTGGCGAGACTTTGGTGTCGAACTCGGCCTGGCCGAAGGGAGAGGAGAGCGCGATGCTCACCGATCGCTCGCCTTCCTCGTCCTTGGAGGGCCAGACGCGCACGTCGCCCTCACCGACGGGGCGCACGATGCCCACGGTGAGGAGTTCACGCGCGAAGATCCACTCGACGGGGGTGTCCTCGCCGGTGTGGAAGGCCACGCGAATCGCATAGGGATCGTCTGCCCTGTAGTCGAGTCGCGCGACCAAGGGAACCGCGGTGCGCTCCGGGACCACGAGTCGCAGGCCCAGCTCGGCGGTGGCAGTGGTGTCGCTACTGTTCATGTTCGCCAAACCTTTTCTCGTCCGGCCCAGGCGTTCCTGGGGCGCCGGCCGGTTGCCGTCTCACTCGCTCCAACGCGGCTGTCCGCGGATCATGACGTGAGTACGGAGACTTTTCTTGGTCGATGGGACCGGAGGTCTCGCTGCCCGCCCAGCGGGTGCAGCGCGCCGCGGGGCGGCAGCACGATCCTTGGTCACTGTAATGACCAGGGGAAACCAAAGATTTCCCCATGTTGAGTGTCCCGTGTCACGCGAAGGTCAACTCGCGCTCGTCCTGGGAGGGTCCACGAAGCCGGGAACTCCTACTCATTGCGGGGATCGCGGCCGCCGGCGACCCCTTTTGGGGGAACCCGAACGGCGTTATGTGACCTCCATCACACACCCGTGGGTTCGCCGGGCGGACGGGGGCGTGCCGAGCACTCCCGAACATGCGCTAAAGTTTTTCTTGTCAGGCCGACGAGGCCGGGCGGGGACGCAAGCCCCACAGGGGCGATTAGCTCAGTTGGCTAGAGCGCATCGTTCACACCGATGAGGTCACTGGTTCGAGTCCAGTATCGCCCACGAACATGAAGGGCCGGATCCGTATCGCACGGATCCGGCCCTTCTTTTTCTGGTTTTGGTCGGTCCAAGCCCGAGCAACGTGCGACTTTGCGCTGGGCCGCTGGTTTCGGCGCCGGTCCGCCCCGAGAAAGGTCCGCGCCTATTCTCTGTCGCGACCCTCGCGCGTGCGGCGGACGGCCTTGCGCCGGGCGCGATGGTCGCGGAACCGCCTCAGGTAGTCGTCCTTGAGTTGCACGGCCCATCGTTCGCCGCGCACCGCCCAGACCTTCGCGGGGTGCAGCAGCCGCTGGGCCCAGCGGAACTCGGTGCTGAGGATGAGCAGTCCCAACAGCATCGAAGCGATCCCCGGCCCGGGGACCACCAACATCACGACCCCGGCGAGGACGACCACCGCGCCCACGGTGCCGACCAACAGGCGCCAGGGCATGTGCAGGACCGGGTGGGTGTGCATGTATCTCCGGAACAGGCGGAGTCGCGCCCGAAGGCGACGCCATCGGCGTACATGCGCTCGGTGGCCGGGGGATGTCTCCGGTGCCGGAGGTCCGTCGGATGGACTCGCTGACATGCGCTCACAGTATTCGGTCGGAGCTCGGGTCGGCATTCGGGCCGTACTCGGTACGGGTCGGGTGGTCTGCCGATTCTCGTCGATCTCGGGTGTCGGATCAATGGGCCGGTACCGAACCCGGGAAGAACCAGTGGAAAGCCGACTTTCCAGGGCATACGCGTCCGGGGTGGGCCGACACGGGTTCTCCAGAGCGCCTCGGTGGCCTGGTCCGGCGGCGGCCGAATCCATCGACCGAATCACGAGGCCCGTCCTCACTCCCGCACCAGTCGTCCTTCCCGAACCCGCGAGCCCCATTCATCTCCTCCTCGACCCTGTGGACAACGCGTCGACCCCGTCTCGAAGCCGCTAGCATCGAAGACGAAAACACCAGGCCGCCCACATCGGTGGCCGGTGTCGACTCAAGATGCACCTATCGACCCGAGACGCACCCACCAACCCGAAACGTATTCCTAGGAGTCACCGTGTCCGCCGCGCCTGAGCTGCACATCACCCTCGCCGGAACCCCGCGTGCGGTGGCGGTCACGACTACCGCGGGACAGGCCCTGGAAGCGGACGGCAGGACCGTGATCGCCGCCATGGTCAACGGTGAGCCCCGCGACCTGTTCCGGGAACTGGCCGATGGCGACACCGTCGAACCGATCGAGATCGGCTCCGAGGAGGGGCGGGCCATCCTGCGCCACTCCACCGCGCACATCCTCGCCCAGGCCGTCCAAGAGCTCTTTCCCGAGGCCAAGCTGGGCATCGGTCCGCCCGTCGAGAACGGTTTCTACTACGACTTCGACGTCGCCGAGCCGTTCACCCCCGCCGATCTCAAGAGCATCGAGAAGAAGATGCAGCAGATCATCAAGCAGGGCCAGCGGTTCGACCGCCGGGTGGTCTCCGAGGACGACGCACGAGCCGAACTGGCCACCGAGCCCTACAAGCTGGAGCTGATCGGCCTCAAGGGTGGGGCGGTCGAGGCCGCCGAGGGCGCCTCCGCGGAGGTCGGCGCCGGTGAGCTCACCATCTACGACAACGTCCACCCGCGCACCGGCGAGCTGTGCTGGAAGGACTTGTGCCGCGGCCCGCACATGCCCACCACCAAGGTCGTCCCCGCGTTCAAGCTGATGCGTACCGCCGCCGCCTACTGGCGCGGCAAGGAGACCAACCCGCAGCTCCAGCGCGTCTACGGCACCGCCTGGGAGGACAAGGACTCGCTCAAGGCGTACCTGACCTTCCTGGAGGAGGCCGAGAAGCGCGACCACCGCAAGCTCGGCTCCGAACTCGACCTGTTCTCCATCCCGGACGAGATCGGCTCCGGTCTGGCGGTCTTCCACCCCAAGGGCGGCATCATCCGCCGGGTCATGGAGGACTACTCGCGCAAGCGCCACGAGGAGAGCGGCTACGAGTTCGTCTACACCCCGCACGCCACCAAGAGCACCCTGTTCGAGAAGTCCCAGCACCTGAGCTGGTACGCGGACGGTATGTACCCCCCGATGCAGCTCGACGGCGGTCAGGACTACTACCTGAAGCCGATGAACTGCCCGATGCACAACCTGATCTTCGACGCGCGCGGGCGCTCCTACCGTGAGCTGCCGCTGCGCATGTTCGAGTTCGGCACCGTGTACCGGTACGAGAAGTCCGGCGTGGTGCACGGTCTGACCCGCGCACGCGGCTTCACCCAGGACGACGCGCACATCTACTGCACCAAGGAGCAGATGGCCGGCGAGCTCGACTCGCTGCTCACCTTCGTGCTGGAGCTGCTGCGCGACTACGGCCTCGACGACTTCTACCTGGAACTGTCCACCAAGGACCCGGAGAAGTACGTCGGCGAGGACGACGTCTGGGAGGAGGCCACCGCGGTCCTGCGCGGGGCCGCCGAGAAGCAGGGGCTGGACCTGGTCATGGACCCGGGCGGCGCCGCGTTCTACGGTCCGAAGATCTCCGTGCAGGCCAAGGACGCCATCGGCCGGACCTGGCAGATGTCCACCATCCAGCTGGACTTCAACCTGCCCGAGCTGTTCGACCTGGAGTACACCGCGGCCGACGGTTCCCGGCAGCGCCCGGTGATGATCCACCGTGCCCTGTTCGGGTCCATCGAACGGTTCTTCGCGGTGCTGCTGGAGCACTACGCGGGCGCGTTCCCGGCGTGGCTGTCCCCGGTCCAGACCGTGGGTATCCCGATCGCCGACGAGCACGTGCCCTACCTGCAGGAGGTCCAGGCCAAGCTGCGGGCCGAGGGCATCCGTGTCGAGGTGGACGCGAGCGACGACCGGATGCAGAAGAAGATCCGCAACGCCCAGAAGCAGAAGGTGCCCTTCATGCTGCTGGCCGGTGACGACGACATCGCCAAGGGCGCGGTGTCCTTCCGTTACCGGGACGGTTCGCAGAACAACGGGGTTCCGGTCGACGAGGCGATCGCCGAGATCGTCGCGGCCGTCCGCGAACGCCGCTGACCCTGTGTCATGAAGGCACGGAGCGCCCGTCCCCGGTGGGTCGGGCGCTCTCTTCGTGTGCGGCGGGGCGGCCGGTCAGGACTGCTCGCGCGGTCGACGGGGCTCATCGGCGTCCTTGAAGAGGTCCTCGCGGGAGATCTGCGCCGTGGCGTTGGGGTCGGAGGTGGTCTCCTCTTCTTCGTCGTCCTTGAAGAGGTCGGCACGTGAGATGCGGTGCGTGGCATTGGGGTCGCTCATGGGGGTCCTACTCGTCGAGGGTCGGGGTACCCCGAATTTTATCCGTAGCTCATAGTGTGGCCGAACGTCCGGGTTCGCGCACACACGGTCGTGACGGGATCAGGAACCGGAACCGGTGGAGTGGCCTCCCCAGGCCCGGTCCGGGATCCGGTCCACCAGGTCGATCAGGTAGCCCGCCGCGGTCAGCGCGCGGTCGGGGTCCAGCCGCATCGGCGCCCAGGTGAGGATGTGGTCGCCGGTGAACCGGATCGGAAGCGACCGCGAGCGGCAGTCCGACAGCAGCCACGCGGCGGTTTCGTGGTCGAGCACCGACCGGGTGAAGTGTTCGTCGGCGCCGACCGTGTGGAAGGCGCCGGAGAAGGAGACCTCGACCTGTGCGGGTGCGCCCCGGCCGTCGAAGGAGACGGTCCTGGCCAGGTCGCGGCGGTGGATCTCCAGGTCCGCCCCGGGCCCGGGGGTGCCCACGGCGACGACCCGGTGCGTGGTGGTCTCGCCGCCTCGTCGGTCGGCGGTGTGGGTGAGTTCGAAGATCGTCACCGGGTGCCGGCCGCGGTGGCCGCTGAGCACGTGACGCGCACGGGGGTCGTGACCTCGCAGCGCGTCGGGCAGGGTGGCGCCCTCCAGGGGCAGAGATCGCTGTTCGACGTATTCCCAGCCGTGTTCATGGGCCCAGGCCTTCAGCTCGGTGACGCGTTCCTTGCGAAAGTGCGCGGCGACGATGATCGCGCCGGTGGACACCACAACGGTGACCAGGGCGATCAGCGGCAGGGCGCCTTCCATCCGGTATCTCCTCATGAGGGAAGTGAGAAGGCCCTGGGACCCGGAGCGGGGACTCCGCGGCGGTCCGGATCGGACGCGCGCCCGGATGGGTCAGGGGGCCCGCGCCGGCCATGTGCGCCCATTCTGTGCCGTTTGTCGCTGCTTGTCACCCCTGGGATGCGTTACCTGACGACCCGGCACACACTTTCGACGCACTGTGCACACCCGCCTCATCCGCGGTGTGACCGGCCACATCCGGCCTGCACAGCGGGCGACGCATCACCGGCCCAGCGTGAACGTTGTCCGGATGTGGCCACGTTCAGTAGGGGCGGAGGAGGCCGTTCCGGGTCAGGGCCAGCAGGATCCGCTCGGGGGTCGGTCGGAGTTCGGGTGTGGTCGCCAGTGCCGCGCGGACCGTGGGGAGGTACTCCCCGGGCAGCCCGATCAGGTCGGCCTCCCCGCGCAGGATCCTCCGGGTGATCGCCTCCGGGGTGGAGCCGAACGGGTTGCGCCCGGTGGCGGCGTACACGGTCAGTTGGCCCCACCCGAACACGTCCGAGGCGGCCGAGGCGGGGGCGCCGCACAGGCGTTCGGGCGCGATCCACCCGGGGGTACCCCAGACGGGGCGGTGCGGGGTCTGTTCGGCGCGTCGGGTGGCCACCCCGAAGTCCAACACGCGGGGGCCGCGCGGGGAGAGGACGACGTTGCCGGGTTTGAGGTCGCGGTGCACGATCCCGGCCCGGTGGATGTCGGCCAGCGCCGCGGCGACCCCGGTGACGACCCGGGCCAGGGCGTGGTCCCGTAGCGGGCGCACGTCGCGCACCTGCTCGCTCAAGGTGGGGCCGGGGACGTGCCCGGTCGCCAACCAGGGGATGAGGGCTTCGGGTGCGGCCCCCGCGAACCGGGGAACGAACCGGCTGCGCACCCGGCGCAGGGCGGCCACCTCTCGGGTGAAGCGTTGCCGGAACTCGGGTTCGTCGACCAGTTCGGGGTGGACCGCCTTGACCGCCACCAGCCGGCCCAGGCGTGAACGTGCGAGGTAGGCGGTCCCCATCCCGCCGGACCCGAGCCTGCCGAGTAAGCGGTAGGGGCCCAGGCGGGAGGGGTCGTGTGCCCCGAGAGGGGCGGCGCCGTCGGGGTCGGGTGACGGCGAGAAGAGGGGGGTGGGCACGGTGCCGAGTCCTCGGGGGGAGAGGGCGGGTACGTCGAGCGCGCCCATACTCTCAGTGGCCCGAAGGCTACGGATCTCAGACCCCGGGGTATCGGGAGCTCCGGAGGAGGGCCACCCACTCCTGGGAGGGGAAGGTGCGGTACCCCGGTTCGCGATGGCCGGTGTCGCGGACCTTGACGTTCCGAGGTGTCTCCGCCACTCAGTCGCCTTCGTCGACCCGGTCCTGGTCCCCGAACCGATCGTCGGGTTTCGATGACGCCCCGGGGCTGAAGGGCGTGAGTCGGTCGGCGCGGTGTCGAAACGCGCCACACGGCGGTTCAGTCGGAGAGAGCGCTGAAGGAGTCGTTGATCAGGCCGTCCAGGTCGATGTCGCCTTCGGACGAAGCCCAGTGCTCCAGGGAGACCGTCAGACACTCCAGCGCGGTGCCCGCCAACACCTGCCGGCGAAGATCGGGGCCCGGTCGCGCACCGGGACGTTCGGCCAGTGCCCGAGCCAGACCGGGGCGCCAGCCGGCCTGTTTCTCCCGCAGGCGAGCGCACAGGGCGGGAGTGCGGCCGATCAGCCGTAGCAACGCCAGTCCTTCGGCGGGGTCGCGGTTCAAGAAGCCCGTGGCCGGGCTCAGGGCGTGCCGTAGCGCCGTCCTGTCCTTCTCGTGAGCGGGGCGGTCCAGCAGTGCCTCGACCATCTGTGCGCCCAGCGGATCGAAGCTGAACAGGACCACTTCTTCCTTGCTGCCGAAGTAACGCAGGAACGTGCTGCGCGAGACGCCGGCGACGGTGGCCAGCTCCTCGAAGGTGACCTCGTCAAAGCCCCGATCGCAAAAGAGGGGGAAGGCCGTCCGTGCCAACTCATCTCGCACGGCACTGCGTCCGATGTCACGGGTCTTCATGCGAGAAGTGCTCATGCCCTCAGGCTATCTCCACGGTTGCCACTTGTGGTCTCAACAGAATCTTAGTCTCGACTTTGACACTCAGTATCAACTAGGGTCACGAGTGTCTGAGAGCGGCGATGTCACCACCCGAACCGAGAAAACCCATGGAGAGCAACATGTCCCGAACCCTCGGCATCATCGGTGCGGGGGCGGTCGGCCAGACCGTCGCCCGTCTGGCCATCGCCGGTGGATGGAACGTCGTCCTGAGTAATTCGCGCGGGCCTCGGAGCCTCACCGACCTGGTGACCGAGTTGGGCCCCAAGGCCCGAGCCGCGACGGTCGCCGAGGCCGCCATCGCGGGCGATCTCGTCGTGGCGGCGGTCCCGCTGATCGCCCACGCCCAGCTGCCCAAGCGCGAGTTGGCGGGCAAGATCGTCATCGACACCATGAACTACACCGTCGAACGCGACGGCCACTTGCCGGAACTGGACTCCAACGAGCTGACCTCCAGCGGCATGACGCAGCGCCACCTGGCCGACTCCCGCGTGGTCAAAGCCTTCAACAACATCACCACCGACCACTTGGCCGCCTTGCCCAGGCCCAAGGACGTGGCGGACCGCAACGCCCTGCCCATCGCGGGTGATGACACAGAGGCCAAGAAGGAAGCCGGTGCTCTGCTGAGCGACCTTGGATTCGATGCCGTGGACGTCGGGGACCTGGGGCAGAGCTGGCGGTTCGGCCCCAACACGGCGCTGTACGCCCTGGTCTACGCCGGGGAGGAGATGCCCGAAGGCCTCTATGGTCCCGAGGTGCTCCAGTGGTTCCTCGGCACCCCCGGGGGACCCGTGCCCGCCGGCCAGGTCGCCCGACTGGCCGCCGAGGCCGTGCGTGGCCGGGCGGACGTGTTCTTCGACGACTGACCGGGGGAAGGCGCGGGCTACACGAAGCGCGGCCCCGGGGCGCCACCACATCATGGAGGCACGGTCCGGGGCCGCGTGGCGTCGTGGATCTATGCGGGCAGACCCAGTTCCCTCGCGATGAGCATCTTCTGGACCTCGCTCGTGCCTTCCCCGATCTCCAGGATCTTGGCGTCGCGGTAGAACCGGCCCACCGCGTAGTCGTTCATGAACCCGTATCCACCGAACACCTGGGTGGCGTCGCGGGCGTTGTCCATCGCGGCGTTCGACGCGATGAGCTTGGCGATCGCCGCCTCCTTCTTGAACGGCTCGCCGGCCAGCATCCGGGACGCCGCGTCGTAGTAGGCCAGGCGTGCCGTGTACGCGCGGGCCTCCATCTCGGCGATCTTGAACTGGATCGCCTGGTAGGCCGCGATGCTGTTGCCGAAGGCCTGACGTTCGTGCGAGTAGCGCACGCTCTCGTCCACACAACCCTGGGCCAGACCCACCGACAGCGCAGCGATGGCGATGCGGCCCTCGTCGAGGATGCGCAGGAACTGCGCGTACCCGCGCCCCTTCTCACCCACGAGGTTGGCCTCGGGCACCCGGCAGTCCTCGAACACCAGCTCGTTGGTGTCGGAGGCGTTCCACCCGACCTTGGAGTACTTCTGTCCCACGGAGAAGCCCGGGGTGCCCTTGGGCACGAGGATGGCGGAGATCTCCGGGCGCCCGTCCTCGCGTCGGCCGGTCACGGCGGTCACGGTGACCAGCGCGGTGACGTCGGTCCCGGAGTTGGTGATGAACGACTTGGTCCCGTTGATCACCCACTCGCCGTTCTCCAACCGCGCGGTGGTCTTGGTGGCCCCGGCGTCCGAACCACCATCGGGTTCGGTCAGCCCGAACGCGCCGAGCGCCTCGCCGGCGGTCAGCTTGGGCAGGTACGTCTTCTTCTGCTCCTCGGTGCCGAACCGGAAGATCGGCATGGCGCCCAGGGAGACCCCCGCTTCCAGGGTGATCGCCACGGAGGAGTCGACCCGGGCCAGCTCCTCCAGGGCCAGACACAGGGCGAAGTAGTCGCCGCCCATGCCGCCGTGCTCCTCGGGGAAGGGCAGCCCGAACAGCCCCATCCGCCCCATCTTGGCGACGAGCTCGTAAGGGAAGGCGTTCCGCTCGTAGAAGTCGCCGATCACCGGCGCGACCTCGGTCTGAGCGAAGGTCTCCACGGCGGCCCGCAGGTCGGCGTGCTCGGTGGACAGTTCGTGGCGCTTCATCGCTGCTCCTCGGTGGAGGTGGAAGGGGCGTCGGCCGGGGTCTCGGCGTCGACGGTGACCAGGACGGCGTCCATGGGCACGGAGGAACCGGGACGGACCGCCACGGTGGCGACGGTGCCGTCCACGGGTGAGGGCACGGAGTGCTCCATCTTCATCGCCTCGACCACCGCGAGGGTGGTGCCGGCGGTGACCCGCTGGCCCACCTGGACGGGGACGTCCAGGACGGTGCCGGGCATGGGGCTGCGCACGGTGCCGTCGGTGGCGGCGTCGTCCTCACGCAGCGCCGCGGTGACGGGTTCCTCGTGCACGCTCCACACGGCGCCGCCGGAACCCAGCCACCGGTGATCGGTCTCGGGCTCGTCGGCACGCGAGTAGGTGCGGGTGTGCTCGGGGGTGGTGACGGTGAGCCGGGTGCCGTCGGCGGAGCGGCGGGCGCGCACGGAGATCGGCTCCCGCTCCTCCAGAGCCACCTGGTAGCGCCCCGGCCCGCCATCGCGCCGGACCCGGGCGATGACGACGTCGTGCCCGGGGGCCCGCAGCCGCCACGGGGTCCAGGCGGGACCTCCCATCCGCCAACCGTCCGGCACGGCGAACCGGTCGGCGCCGGCGCCGTTCTCCAGGTCGAGCTGGTGGTCCAGGGCCGCCGCCACGTACACCTCCGGCAACCGGTCGGGAGCCGGCTCGGGCGGGTCGGAGGCGATGAGGTCGGTGCTCAGGTCGCCCTCGACCACGCGCGGGTGGCGCAGCAACCGGCGCAGGTAGGCGGTGTTGGTCACGCAGCCCAGCAGGGTGTACGAGGCCAGCGCCCCGTCCATCCGGTTCAAGGCCTCGGACCGGTCGGCGCCCCAGGTGATGACCTTGGCGAGCATGGGGTCGAAGTCGGAGGTGACCGCCCCGCCCTCGGCCAGCCCTGAATCCACCCGCACGTGCGGGCCTTCGGGCTCGTTCAGGAGCAGGATCGGTCCGCCCGAGGGCAGGAAGCCCCGGTCGGCGTCCTCGGCGTAGATCCTGGACTCCACCGCGTGCCCGACCCACGACACGTCCTCCTGGGCGAAGGGCAACGGCTCACCGTAGGCCGCGATCACCTGGAGTTCCACCAGGTCCACGCCGCGCTCGCCGCGCACCGCCACGACCTCCTCGGTGACGGGGTGCTCCACCTGGAGGCGGGTGTTCATCTCCAGGAAGGAGAACGACAGCTCCCCCTCAGAGCCGGTCTCGGCGATGAACTCGACGGTGCCGGCGCCCACGTACCCGCAGGAGCGGGCGGCGGCCACGGCGGACGCGCCCATGACCTGGCGCTGGGCGTCGGTGAGCAGGGGAGAGGGCGCCTCCTCCACCACCTTCTGGTGGCGGCGTTGCAGGCTGCACTCGCGTTCGCCCAGGTGCAGGACGTTGCCATGGGCATCGGCCATCACCTGCACCTCGATGTGGCGGGGACGTTGGACCAGCTGCTCCACCAACAGGGTCGCGTCACCGAAGGAGGTCAGGGCCTCGCGTCGGGCGGACGCGGCGTCGGCGAGCAGCGTGTCCGGCGCGTGCACGGACCGCATGCCCTTGCCGCCGCCCCCGGCGGAGGGCTTGATCAGCAGTGGGTAGCCGGTCTCCTCGGCGGCGCGCAGTAGTTCGTCGTCGCTGAGGGGCTGCCCGGGTTTCTCGGTGAACCCGCCCAGGACGGGCACACCTGCGGCGGCCACGGTGTCCTTGGCGCGGATCTTGTCGCCCATGGCCTCGATTGCCGAGGCCGGCGGTCCGATGAAGACCAGTCCGGCGTCGGTGCAGGCGCGGGCGAAGTCGGCGTTCTCCGACAGGAACCCGTAGCCGGGGTGCACGCCGGTGGCCCCGCAGTCCAGGGCCAGGGCGACGATTCCGTCGGCGTCCAGGTAGTTCCCCACCCGCATCGCCACGTCGGCGGCGAGGGTGTGCGGGGCTTCGGCGTCGGCGTCGGTGTACACGGCGGCCGTGCCGATGCCCATCCGGCGCAGAGTGCGCATGACGCGCAGCGCGATCTCGCCCCGGTTGGCGACCAGCACACGCGAGGGCACACGGGTCCCCGGGCTGGTTCGTGGTGTCGTGCTCAAGGGTTCCTCACATCCGGAAGACGCCGTAGCCCACCGGCTCCAGGGGCGTATGGCGGGCGGCGGACAGGGCCATGGCGAGCACGTCGCGGGTGTCGGCGGGGTCGATCACGCCGTCGTCCCACAACCGTGCGGTGGAGTAGTAGGGGCTGCCCTGTTCCTCGTACTGGTCGCGGATGGGGGCCTTGAAGGCCTCCTCGTCCTCGGCCGACCACTCCTCGCCGCGCCCCTCCTTCTGGTCACGGCGCACGGTGGACAGCACGGAGGCGGCCTGTTCGCCGCCCATGACGGAGATGCGGGCGTTGGGCCACATCCACAGGAACCTGGGGGAGTAGGCGCGGCCGCACATCGAGTAGTTGCCGGCGCCGAAGGAGCCACCGATCACCACGGTGAACTTGGGGACGCGGGCGCAGGCCACGGCGGTGACCATCTTCGCGCCGTGCTTGGCGATGCCGCCGGCCTCGTAGTCGCGGCCGACCATGAACCCGGAGATGTTCTGCAGGAACACCAGCGGGATGGAGCGGCGGTCGCACAGTTCGATGAAGTGGGCGCCCTTGAGCGCGGACTCGGCGAACAGGATGCCGTTGTTGGCGATGATGCCCACCGGGTGTCCTTGGATGCGCGCGAACCCGGTGACCAGCGTGGTGCCGTACTCGGACTTGAACTCGGTGAACTCGCTGCCGTCCACGACGCGGCCGATGACCTCGCGCACGTCGTAGGGGGTGCGGGTGTCGGCGGGCACCACCCCGTACAGCTCCTCGGGGTCCAGCTTCGGTGGGCGCGGGGCGCGCGTCTCCCAGGCCGGCGGGTCGAGCGGGCCGAGGGTGTCGGCGATCTGTCGCACCTTGCCCAGGGCGTCGGCGTCGTCGTCGGCGAGGTGGTCGGTGACGCCGGAGACCCGCGAGTGCAGGTCGCCGCCGCCCAGTTCCTCGGCGGTGACGACCTCGCCGGTGGCGGCCTTCACCAGGGGAGGGCCGCCCAGGAAGATGGTGCCCTGCTCGCGGACGATGACGGCCTCGTCGCTCATGGCGGGAACGTAGGCGCCACCGGCGGTGCACGAGCCCAGGACCGCGGCGATCTGCGGGATGCCCTGCCTGGACATGGTGGCCTGGTTGTAGAAGATGCGGCCGAAGTGCTCCCGGTCGGGGAAGACGTCGTCCTGCATCGGCAGGAACGCGCCGCCGGAGTCGGCCAGGTAGACGCACGGGAGCCGGTTGTGCAGCGCCACCTCCTGGGCGCGCAGGTGCTTCTTGACCGTCATCGGGTAGTAGCTGCCGCCCTTGACGGTGGCGTCGTTGGCGACCACCACCATGGCGCGGCCGGCCACGCGCCCGATCCCGGCGATCATCCCGGCGCCCGGCGCGTCCTGCCCGTCCTCGCCGTAGAGCCCGTAGGCGGCCAGTGGGGCGATCTCCAGGAACGGGGAACCGGGGTCCAGGAGTAGGTCGACGCGGTCGCGGGGGAGGAGTTTGCCGCGTTCGACGTGGCGCACGCGGGTCTTCTCCGGGCCGCCGAGGGCCGCGGTGGCGATCCGCTCTCGCAGCTCCGACGCGAGGGCGCGGTTCGCGGCCTCGTTGGCGGCGAACGCGGGCCCGGCGGTGTCCACCGCCGAACCGAGCACAGGTGCCCTGCTCATGTTGTCCTCTCATGGAGGGATGTTAATGCTCACTAACACAGATGATGTTAGTAACTACTAACATGGCTGTCCAGGGTCGGAGCGATTCAGGAGGGCGGGCGGATGGCGGCGAGGGCCAGAGGACCCAGAACGGGCGGGCGACGGACGGCGATCCTGGGCGCGGCGGCCCGACTCTTCGCGGCCCACGGCTACCGAGGAGTGACCATCGACGACCTCGGGCGGGCGGTGGGCACCACCGGCCCCGCGCTCTACCGGCACTTCCCCGGGAAGGAGGCTCTGCTGGGCGCCGTCCTGGTGGACATCAGTGAACGCCTCGCCGAACGCGGGCGCGCCCTCGTCTCCGGGTCCGACGATCCACGCGAGGCCCTCACGGCGCTGCTGCGCGGGCACATCGCCTTCGCGCTCGACGAACCCGACCTCATCACGGTGCACGACCGTGAACTCGGCAACCTCACCGCCGAGGACCGGCGCAGGGTCCGCCGGCTCCAGCGCGGCTATGTGGAGGAATGGGTCGGTGTCCTGGCCGGGTTGCGCCCCGACACCCCGGCGCCCACCCTGCGCGCCTCGGTGCACGCCGCGTTCGGCCTGCTCAACTCCACCCCGCACAGCCGCGGGCCGCTCTCCCGCGAGGCCATGGCCGACCTGCTCCTGCGGATGGGTGCGGCGGCCCTGCTCGCCGACGACACCTGACCGGGCCCACGCGAAGGGGGAGGGCGGCCGCTGGGCCGTCCTCCCCTGGTGGACCGGGAACCTAGGAGGTTTCCGTGTCCTCGGTGGCGCTCTCCACCGGCTGGGTGACGTTCTCGTTCGGAGCGTCGCCGGTCACCTCGTCGGACTCCTCGGCTTCCGGGGCCTCGTCGGTCTCGACCGGGGCCTCCTCGGTCACCTCGTCGGCTTCCTCGGCTTCCTCGGACTCCGGGGCCTCATCGGCCTCTTCCGGGGCCTCTTCCTCCGGAACGTCGTCGCTGAGCGCCGGAAGGTCGAACTCCTCCAGGGCTTCCGCCGGGCCCTTCACTTCCAGGAGGGCCCCGAACAGCTCCAGCGCCTCGGGGTCGCTGAGCAGTTCGACGGCGTCCTCATCGGCGAGGACCTCCTGGACCTGCGGGTCCTCTAGGAGCGCCACCGCCTCGGGCGACAGCTCCTCGGCCGGTTCGGCGACCTCGTCGGTGGTGTCGGTGACCTCCTCGCTCGGCTCGGTCACTTCATCCGGCGGGTCGGCGAAGGCCGCCCCGACACCGAACACGGTCAGTCCTCCGGCCAGCACGGTGGTGGCGGCGATCCTGGTGAACGATCGCATACGAGTTCCTTGCCCCTTTCCTGTCATGGGTCAGCACGTTCCCTATGTGCCTAACTACGCACAGTAATCAACCGTGTGCGGTGGATGGCCGCTCTGGCAACAAACGGGAGGTTTCGTCCTCGCGAAGTTCGCGTATGCCATCACGCGGAAGGACCAACGCAGCACAAAGTCCCGGGAACGTTCCGTGTGGGTTCTGGGGAAAACAGGGCGCGGACTCGTACATTCGGCCGCGGTGAAGTGGGTAGTCCTGCGTCCGACGGCCCGCAGACGCGAAGGACGTCCCGCCCCCGATACGAAGAAGGAGCTGTGAATACATGTCTCGGCCTCGGATCGTGGTGGTCGGTGCGGGATTCGGTGGACTTCACACCGTGCGCCACCTCGAACGCCGCATCCCCAACGGTGCGGCCGATATCGCCTTGGTGGCACCGAACGACTACATGCTCTACAGCCCGCTGCTGCCCCAGGTGGCCTCAGGGCTCCTCACCCCGCAGTCGGTGGCCATGTCGGTGCACCGGCTCATGAAGAAGACCCGGTTCGTGCCCGGGCACGCGGTGGGCGTGGACACCCAGGACCGAACCGTGGTGGTGCGGAGGCCCACCGGCGAACTCGCGCCCGTGCCCTACGACCGGCTCGTCCTGGCGCCCGGTGGTCTGACCCGGGAGTTCGACATCCCCGGGCTGACCGAGCACGCCTACGGGGCCAAGACCCTCGCCGAAGCGGTCCTGCTCCGTGACCACGTGCTGGGACAGCTGGAGTTGGCCAACGACTCCAAGGACCCGATCGAACGGGAAGAACGCTGCCGCTTCGTGGTGGTCGGTGGCGGCTACACCGGCGTGGAGACCGCGGCCTCGCTCATGCGCCTGTGCCAGGAGGCCGCCGACCGCTACCCGGAACTGCGCTCGGTGATCCGATGGCACCTGGTCGACATCGCGCCCAAGGTCCTGCCCGAACTCGGTGACCGGCTCGGCCGCAAGGCCCTGGACCTGCTGCGGAACCTGGGAATCGAGGTCAAGCTCAAGGTGACCGTCCGGGAGGTCACCGCCGACAAGGTCGTGCTGACCGACGGGCGCGCCCTACCGAGCCGGACCCTGATCTGGACCGCGGGGGTCTCTCCCAGCCCGCTCATGGAGACACTCGGCAAGCCGACGATGCGCGGCCGACTGGAGGTCGGCACGAACCTGTCCGTTCCCGGGCAGCCGGACGTGTTCGCGATCGGCGACGCGGCCGCCGTGCCCAACCTGTCGAGCGCCGAGAGCGCCTATTGCCCGCCCACCGCCCAGTACGCCAGCAGGCAGGCGGCCACCGTGGCCCAGAACGTGGTCAACTCGATCCTGGGACGGCCGCTGCGCGAGTTCCAGCACAAGGACATGGGGCTCGTGGTGGACCTGAGCGGCAGCGACGCGCTCGCCCGCATCATGCAGTTCGACCTGAGCGGTCTGCCGGCGCTGGGCGTCACCCGCGGCTACCACGTGATGTCGGTGCCCTCGGCCACGGCGCGGGCGCGGATCATCGCCAACTGGGGGATCCGCGCCATCACCGGGGGAGAGGTCGCCCGGATGGGGTTCGCCGACGAGGGTCGCCCGTCGTCGTTCGTGGCCAACGAGAAGGTGGACTACCTGGACGCGGAGGGCGCGCGCAAGACGAGCGCGCGCCTGCTGGAGAACGATCGGGACCGCTACGGCGACTGAGTCGAGTCGTCGTCCAGGGCCCCGGAACCATCGGAGGATTGGGTTCCGGGGTCCTTCGTGTTCCGGGCGCCGCGTCGACCGATGGCGAGGATGAGCGCGCCGGCGATCGCGATCAGGACCGCCGCCAGCAGGAGTTTCCACGGTTCGAAGAGGCCGGGCAGGTCGGCCAGGAAACGGCGGGCGGGTGAGTCGGGGTCGAGGAGGACCGTCGCGATGAACACCGCGGACAGTGCGAGGGTGACGATCAGGGCCACCTTCCCCCAGAGCCCCCGCAGCCCCATGCGTCGCCGCAGCACCCCACCGGCCTCGATGATGCGGGTCACCCGGACCAAGCGCAGCGTTCCGGCGACCTTGGTCAACCGCAGGAGCTGGGCGGGGCCGAGGGCGAAGACGACGGCCGGTACCGTCAACACCGCGACGAAGGTGCTCCACCGGTGAGTGCGCAGCCAACCGAGTTTGTCCTCGGCCAGGACGATGAGCAGGATCCATTCCGCCCACAGGACCAACCCGGCCAACCAGTTGACCCGCGCCCCGATCTCGGACCAGATCCCCTGCCCCCACAGGGCGAGGAAGACCGCCGGAACGGAGAGGACGGCGCTCACCAGGACGGGGATCGCCAGGTGGCGTTCGAGCGCGGTGGAGAGGCTGTTCTGTTCGGGGGGCCTGATCTGTTCGGGGGACATGGCGAAAACGTAGCCTGAGCGGGGACGGTGCCGGCAACCCGTGGCCGGGTCCGGTCGAGTGGGACGGTCCTCAGGAACGGACCAGGCGGGCGATGGCGTCGGAGGCCTCGCGGACCTTCTCCTCCGCTTCGTCGCCTCCGTTGGCCACGGCGTGGGCGACACAGTGCTTGAGGTGTTCGTCGAGCATGGACAGCGCGAAGGAGCGCAGTGCCTTGTTGGCGGCGGAGGTCTGGGTGAGGATGTCGATGCAGTACTGATCGTCCTCGACCATGCGCTGCAAGCCGCGGATCTGCCCCTCGATGCGGCGGAGTCGGTTGATGTGGCTCTGCTTGTCGTGGCTGTAACCGTGGTTCGCCGTCATGCCGCCATTTCCCTCTTGTGCCTGCTCAGCTACCATAACAATACCCCCTCAAGGTATCCAAGGGCTGGACCTCGTGGTCTATTCCGCCCGGCCGGCCGCAGACACGGAACGATTCACCACCAACGCGGCCGTAGTAGGAGTTTCCCAGACGGCCAGGGTCGGCCGGTGCGTGTCGGTGGAACCCTTCGGCCCGGCCCCGCGTAAACGTTCGGTCCGAACCGGGCAATCGACGCCCGGGACCCTTGCCCCGGCGTCCGCGCCGTACCGACCATGGCGTTATGAGCGACAGCGAAGAACAGGACATCCTGACGACCATCCGTGGCCTGATCGACGAGGAGAACGCTCTGCGCTCCGATTCGGAGGGCCTGGACCCGAACGAACGCGGTCGGATGAAGGACCTCCAGGGCGCACTCGACCAGTGCTGGGACCTGCTGCGTCAGCGCCGGGCCAAGAGCGAGTTCGGGCAGGACCCGGACGAGGCCCGGGCGCGGCCGGTATCCGAGGTCGAGAACTACCGGCAATGACGTCGAACCACGGATGACGCGGGTTCCGCAACCGAACACTCACGGCGAGCATCAACACCAGTAGTGCCGGCCCCACGGGTCGGCACCGCTTCCTGTCCGTCTTGCGCGAAGGAACCGCATGTTCGCCACCCTCACCGGGTTGGGCCTGGCCTCGGCGGCCGGGCTCAACGCCTACGTCCCCCTGCTGCTGGTGGGGTTGATCTCCCGTTTCACCGAGCTGCTCCCGCTCGGCCCGTCCTGGGCCTGGTTGGAACACCCGGTCACCCTGATCAGTCTCACGGTGCTGTTGGTGGTGGAGTTCGCGGCGGACAAGATTCCCGCGCTGGACAGTCTCAACGACATCGTCCAGACGGTGATCCGGCCGACCTCCGGCGGGATCACGTTCGGCGCCGGCGCGTCGACGATGGAACTGACCGAGATCACCGGTGAGGCCTCGGGGGCGGCGGCCACCTCCGGTGGGGTGCTGTGGGGCGCCGTCATCGCCGGCGCGGTCATCGCCCTGGCCTTCCACCTGGTCAAGGCGTTGGCCCGCCCCGTGATGAACGCGATGAGCTTCGGTGCGGCCGCCCCGGTGGTGTCCTTCCTGGAGGACGTCGTCAGCTTCCTGGCCTCGTTGATGGCGATCCTGTTGCCGGTGTTCATCCTCATCGTGTTCCCGCTGATGGTGCTGTTCGCGGTGTGGGTGGTGCGCCGACGTCGACGGCTGCGCGGGGAACGTCGGTCGGCCGGTCAGACCGGTCAGGTCGGTCAGGGCGGCCATGACCTGGGTGGCCCCGCCTGAGAGTGGCCGAAACCGCATACCGAAAACCGGCGTCTGGTCGTAAAGTGCATCCGATGGCTGAGATGACTTTCGATAACCGCAATCCCCACCACATCGTCTGGGACTGGAACGGAACCCTCCTGGACGACAACCACGCCAACCTCGCCGCGGTCAACGCCGTCTGCGCGGGGTTCGGTCGCGAATCCGTGGAACTGGAGTACTGGCGTTCGATCTTCCGCCGCCCGCTCATCTCCTGCTACGAGGAACTCCTCGGGCGGTCCTTCGCCGAGGGGGAGTGGGAGCGGGCCGAGGAGCTGTACGACAGCAACTACGTGAAGCACCTGCCCACGTGCGACCTCGCCCAGGGCGTCCCCGACGTCCTGCACGACTGGAACGGCAAGGGCGGCACCCAGTCGCTGCTGTCCATGGCCTCCCACGACCACCTGGTCCCGCTGATCGGTGAACGCGGGCTCACCCCGCACTTCACCCGGGTCGACGGGCGCAGGTTCGAGACCGAACAGGACTCCAAGGCCGAACACCTGGTCCACCACCTGCGCCACCAGGAACTGGACCCGGCCCGGGTCGTCCTCATCGGCGACATCGACGACGACGCCCGTGCCGCACACGAAGCCGGCGCGCAGTCGATCCTGGTCGCCAGTGGACTGATGTCCCGCGCTCGGTTGGAGGCCACCGGCGCCGTGGTCGTCGACTCGCCGACCGAGGCCGTCGCCATGGCGATGTCCCTCGGATGATCCCCGGTCAACGTGGGGACTCCACTCTTTCCGCACCCGCGGAGGTGGGGTTTCCACGTTCCGCCATCACCACGGTGACCTGCGAACGCCGGTGTGTCCACTAGGCCGAACCGGCCCGTGAACGCGGGCGTGGCGTGTTGTTAGATGGGTCTCACAGCAACGCAAAGCCACGCGATCGGAAGGCGGGTCAATGACGGAGAGCAGCGTGCCCCGTTTGCTCTGGGAACCCGACGAACAGCGGATCGACTCCGCCAACATCGTCGCGTTCGCACGATGGGCCGCACGGGAGAAGGACGTCGACGCCTTCGGGGGCGGCGACACCACCAAGGCGCGGGACTTCGACTACGACGCCCTGTGGCGCTGGTCGGTCACCGACGTCGACGGGTTCTGGGCCTCCATCTGGGACTACTACGGGGTTCGGGCCGACACCCCCCATGAGACGGTCCTGGCCGACCGGAGCATGCCCGGGGCGCGGTGGTTCCCCGGATCCACCCTCAACTACGCCCGACACGTCTTCGAGGGCCGCCGCGACGACGCCGTCGCCATCCGACACGCCACCGAACTGCGCGTGCTCGGTGAGTGGACCTGGGGTGAGCTGCGCGAACGCACCGCCGCCATCGCGGCCGGACTACGCGAACTGGGCGTGGGCGAGGGCGACCGGGTCGCCGCCTACCTACCGAACCTGCCCGAGACCGCCGCGGCGTTCTACGCCGTGGCCTCGCTCGGCGCCATCTGGTCCTCCTGCTCGCCCGACTTCGGTGTTCGCAGCGTCATCGACCGGTTCGCCCAGATCGAACCGAAGGTGCTGCTGGCCGTGGACGGCTACCGGTACGGCGGCAAGGACTTCGACCGCCGTCCCGTGGTGGAGGAACTGCGCGGCGCCCTGCCCACCGTGGAGCACACGGTCCTGCTCGACTATCTGACCCCCGGCGCCGAACTGGAGGGGGTCCTGTCCTGGACCGACCTCACGGCCTCCGGCTCGGGCGCCGAACTGACCTTCGCCCCCGTCCCCTTCGACCACCCCCTGTGGGTGCTCTATTCCTCGGGCACCACCGGTCTGCCCAAGGCCATCGTCCAGGGCCACGGCGGCATCCTCCTCGAACAGCTCAAGAACCTGAACCTGCACCTGGACGCCCAGGAGCACGACCGGGTCTTCTGGTTCACCACCACCGGGTGGATGATGTGGAACTTCCTGGTCAGCGTGTTGCTGACCAAGGCCTCCATCGTCCTGTACGACGGCAGTCCCGCGGCGCCGGACCTGGAGGCGCTGTGGGACCTGGCGGCCGAGGCCGGGGTGACCGTGTTCGGTACCAGCGCCGGGTACCTGTCCTCCTGCATGAAGGAGGGGATGAGTCCGCGCGAGGGCCGCGACCTGTCCGCGTTGAAGGCGATCGGCTCCACCGGTTCCCCGCTCAGTCCCGAGGCGTTCTCCTGGGTGTACGAGGAGCTCGGCCCCGACCTGTGGCTGTTCTCCACCAGCGGCGGCACGGACATCTGTAGCTGCCTGGTCGGTGGCACCCCCACCCTTCCGGTGTACGAGGGCGAGATCCAGTCCCGGGGGCTGGGCATGGCGGTGGCCTCCTGGGACCCGGACGGCAAGGAACTCATCGGGGAGGTCGGTGAGCTCGTGGTCACCGAACCCGCGCCGTCCATGCCGGTGTTCCTGTGGGGCGACACCGACGGCGAACGTCTGCACGACAGCTACTTCGCCGTCTACCCGGGGATCTGGCGGCACGGCGACTGGATCGAGATCACCGAGCGGGGCACCGCGATCATCTACGGTCGCTCGGACTCCACCATCAACCGCGGTGGCGTGCGGATGGGCACCAGCGAGATCTACCGGGCCGTCCTGGCCCTGGACGACGTCCTGGACGCCCTGGTGGTGGACGTTCCGCAGCAGGACGGCTCCTCCCGGATCGAACTGTTCGTCGTGCTGCGCGAGGGCGCCGACCTGGAGGGCGACGTGCCCAAACAGATCGCCCGCCGGATCCGCACCGACTGCTCGCCCCGGCACGTCCCGGACCGGGTCCGCGCCATCGCGGCGGTGCCGCGCACCCTGTCCGGAAAGGTGCTGGAGGTCCCGGTCAAGCGCATCCTCATGGGCGAGCGCCCGGAGAAGGTGGCCAGCCGGGACTCGCTGGCCAACCCCGAGGCGTTGGACCACTTCAGCGAGATCGTCGACGGGGATCCCTCCCGCCGGTGAACACCGGGCCCGGGGCGCGCACACACACGCACCCCGGGCCCGCGTCGTGGGACGCCGTTCACGTTCGGAGGTTGCTTCGTGGTCGGCCTTCGCGGCCGGCCGGGTGTGGCCGTTAGGAGAACGTCAGGAGGTTGGTGGCCGGTACGGAAGCGGCATAGCCTGACGAACGTGGCACAGAACCAGTCTGACGACACCGGAACCCTCCCCGACGATCGTCCCCCGGCCAAGCGTCGTGTCGACGGCATCGACGCCGCCCGGGCGCTCGCGGTCTTCGGCATGTTCGCGGTCCACCTCGGGGTGGTCTCCTTCGGACTGCTGCCCGAGGAACAGGGCTGGGAGCTGCACGGACTGGTCCGTGGCAACTCCTCGGCGCTCTTCGCCTTCCTCGCCGGTGTGTCCCTGGCCCTGATGAGCGGACGCACGGAGCCGATCGGGGGTGTGCCGCTGCGCCGGGTGATGGTCAAGATCGTGGCCCGGTCGGTGACCATCGGCCTGCTCGGGCTGTTCCTGGACTCGCTCGCGGTCCCGGTCGCCATCATCCTCACCTACTACGCCGGGTTCTTCGTCCTGGCGCTCCCGCTGATCCGAGCCCGGGCGGTCCTGCTGTGGATCGCCGCCGCGACGCTGGCCGTCTTCGGCCCGGTCGTGTCCTTCCTGTTGCGTCAAGACCTGTTCCCGGTGGAGCCGCGCACCGGCGCCCTCACCTCCTTCTCGGAGTTCTTCCTCACCGGCTACTACCCGGCCATCACGTTCATGGCGTTCATGTTCGCCGGCATGGCGGTGGGCCGCATGGACCTGACCGCGACGGCGGTGCGTGTGCGCTTGGCCGTGGGCGGCGCCGTCATGGCCGCCGTCGGTTACCTCGGACCGTGGACGCTGCTCTACCCGATGGGCGGCCTGGATCGGCTCACCGAGGCCGACAGCACCTTCCTCAACGGACGTCCGTTGAGGAAGGTGGACGCCGGGACCGCCGAGGAACTGCGATGGAACACCATCGACGCCATGCACAGCATCAGTGGGCAGGTGCCCACCGACAGCTGGTGGTGGTTGGCGGTGGGCACTCCGCACACCGGAACCACCTTCGAGATGTTCGAGGCGGTCGGCCAGGCGTTGCTGGTGCTGGTGATCTGCGTGCTGCTGGCCGAGCGGCTGCCGCGCGTGATGTACCCGCTCACCTCGGTGGGGCGGATGCCGTTGACCGTCTACACCGGACACATCCTCGTCCTGGCGGTCATCGTCGCGTTCCACCCGGAGAACGCCGCGGGCGGACCGTTCTATCTGGAGTGGTTCATCCTCGGCTCGTTCGTGTTCGCGACCCTGTGGCGCTACCTGCTCGGGCGCGGTCCGCTCGAACGCGGGTTGGGCGAGATCGCCGATGGCGCGGTGGTCATGGTGGAGGGGGTCGGCGGCCGGGACCGGCGCGGCTGAGCGAGACGGTCAGTCGTTCTCGGGTCGCCGGATGTTCGCCGAGGTGCGGTCCCGGTGGGCGAGCGAGTCGGTGGTGGTCCGGGTGTTCTGCCGGATCAACCTGCGGGCGTCGTCGGCGGCCGAACGCGCCACCTCCGGCCGTGCCACCGGTCGCTGGGAGAGTTCGGCGTCCTGCGGCAGCCCGATGTCCATGGGCAGGCCGGCCCTGCCGATCACCCGCAGCTGGGAGGCCTCCTGGGAATGGGAGGGGCGGATGTCGCCGTCGGGGGTCTTCCAGGCGGTCAGGCGGTGGACGAACCAACGCCCACCCCGGAATTCCTCGCCGCGGTCCCAGACCGTCCCGTCGGGACGTTCGAGGAGGGCGTGCCGTAGGTCGGCCAGGGTCCACCCGGCGGAGAAGAAGCGGGCGGACTCGTCCTTGAGGAAGGCGAAGTCCACTCCGCGCAGCGACGGGTCCTCCCGTCGGATCAGCTCACAGGCCTCGTGCACGGCGTGCGGGGTGTGCCGTGGCCGGTGCTCCGGGTCGAGGACGGGTTTGCGCAACAGGGTGTCGTCGACGGTCACGATCACCTCGCCCCGCCGGTTGTCCCAGATGCTCACGTCATCGCGCGCCCACCCCTGGGCCTCGGCCAGGGCGGTCGCCATCTTTCGCAGGTCGACCTGCGCGTCGTCACTGCTGATCCGGAATTCCGCCATGGCGCCCAGAGTAGTCGCCCGGGGTGACGGTCGTGCTCGGTCGGCGTCGTCGAAGGGAGTGGTCCGGTCTAGACCGCACTGGTCGACAAGGGAGTGACTCGCATCGAGGAAAGTGCCGTTTTCGGGTGATTTGAGCAGTCATTCGGAGGAAAGAACGGCGGGTGGAGGCCATTTGTCTTGGAGACTCCTCCAACCTTGGCGGCGCCGAACGCGCGGGGCGGCGCCACCGGGCGACCCGGGGTTATGGTGACTGCCCGACGGCCCCGGCCGGGACGCGGCGTCCCCGCGACCGACCCGGGACCGGCCGTCCCCGCCCTTTCCGTGGCGGACGGTCACAGTGAACCGACGAAGCTGTAGGTGCCCGTGTCACACACCGCGACCGCGCCCGAGGCGACCACGAACCACGCGCTCCGGGCCTATCTGTACGGCCTGCCCGGTGTCGACGAGGTCGGCGCCCGGTCCCGGGCCCAGGACCTGTCCACCCGGTCCATCAAGACCACCGCCAAGGCTCTCGCCATCGACCTGGCGATCTCCATGGTGGACCTGACCACCCTCGAAGGAGCCGACACCCCCGGCAAGGTCCGGTCCCTGTGCGCCAAGGCCGCCCTGCCCGACCCGGCCGACCGCACCGTGCCGAAGGTGGGCGCCGTGTGCGTCTACCCGGACATGGTCGCCACCGCCGTGGAGGCGCTGCGCGGCACCGGCATCGGCGTGGCCTCGGTCGCCACCGCCTTCCCCTCCGGACGCGCGCACCTGGACGTCAAGCTCGCCGACACCCGGCGGGCCGTGGCCGACGGCGCGAGCGAGATCGACATGGTCATCGACCGCGGCGCGTTCCTGTCCGGCGACTACCTGAAGGTGCACGAGGAGATCGTCGCGGTCAAGGAAGCCTGCGGTCAGGCGCACCTGAAGGTCATTCTGGAGACCGGTGAGCTGGTCACCTACGACAACGTGCGCCGCGTCTCCCACCTGGCCATGCGCGCCGGCGCGGACTTCATCAAGACCTCCACCGGCAAGGTGGCCCCGGCCGCCACGCTCCCGGTCACGCTCATCATGCTGGAGGCCGTGCGCGACCACCACGCCGCCACCGGCCGCCGGGTGGGCGTCAAACCCGCGGGCGGTATCCGCAACACCAAGGACGCCATCCGCAACCTGGTCCTGGTCAACGAGACCGCCGGGCCCGAGTGGCTCACCCCGGACCTGTTCCGGATCGGCGCCTCCAGCCTGCTCAACGACCTGCTCATGCAGCGCACCAGGTTGTCCACCGGCACCTACCCGGGCCCCGACTACTACACGCAGGACTAGCCGTGATCTTCGAGTACGCGCCCGCACCGGAGTCCCGCTCCGTCGTCCAGTTGCGCGAGACCTACGACCTGTTCGTCGACGGCGAGTTCACCCCGGCCCGGAGCGGTGAGTACCTCACCAGCCTCAACCCGGCCGACGAGGAGGAGCTCGCCCGGGTGGCGGTGGCCGGAGAAGCCGACGTCGACCGTGCCGTCGCCGCCGCCCGCCGCGCCCAGGAGACCGTGTGGGGCCGCATGAGCGGCGCCGAGCGCGGCAAGTACCTGTTCCGCATCGCTCGGATCATCCAGGAGCGTTCGCGCGAGCTCGCCGTCCTGGAGAGCATGGACAACGGCAAGCCCATCAAGGAGACCCGCGACGTCGACATTCCGTTGGTCGCCGCGTACTTCTTCTACTACGCCGGATGGGCCGACAAGCTCGCCCACGCCGGATTCGGTCCGAACCCGAAGCCGCTGGGCGTGGCCGCCCAGATCATCCCGTGGAACTTCCCGCTGCTGATGCTGGCGTGGAAGATCGCCCCGGCGCTGGCCACCGGCAACACCGTGGTCCTCAAACCGGCCGAGACCACCCCGCTCACCGCGCTGGTCTTCGCCGAGATCTGCCAGGAGGCCGACCTGCCCCCGGGCGTGGTCAACATCCTCACCGGCGCGGGCGAGACCGGTCGGGCCCTGGTCGAGCACCCCGGCACGGACAAGGTCGCCTTCACCGGCTCCACCGACGTGGGCCGACAGATCGCGCGGGCCGTGGCTGGCACCGACAAGCGCCTCACCCTGGAGCTGGGCGGCAAGGGCGCCAACATCGTCTACGACGACGCGGCCCTGGACCAGGCCGTGGAGGGCGTGGTGTCCGGGATCTTCTTCAACCAGGGCCACGTGTGCTGCGCCGGTTCGCGACTGCTGGTCCAGGAGTCCATCGCCGAGGAATTCCTGCCCCGCCTCAAGGCCCGCATCGCCAAGCTGCGTCTGGGCGACCCGCTGGACAAGAACACCGACATCGGCGCGATCAACTCCGCCGCTCAGTTGGAGCGGATCCGCGAGCTCACCGACACCGCCGACGAGGAGGGTGTGGAACGCTGGTCTCCGGACTGTGACCTGCCCGAATCCGGTTACTGGTTCGCGCCGACCTTGCTGACCGGCGTCAGCCAGGCCCACCGGGTGGCCCGCGAGGAGATCTTCGGCCCCGTGCTGTCGGTGCTGACCTTCCGCACCCCCGAGGAGGCGGTGGCCAAAGCCAACAACACCCCCTACGGCCTGTCCGCGGGGGTGTGGACCGAGAAGGGCTCACGGATGCTCTGGACCGCCGAGCGTCTACGCGCCGGTGTCATCTGGTCCAACACGTTCAACAAGTTCGACCCGACCAGCCCCTTCGGCGGCTACAAGGAGTCGGGATACGGCCGCGAGGGCGGGCGACATGGTTTGGAGGCCTACCTTGGCTGAGCGGCGCGAGAACAAGAAGAAGGACAAGGGCGCGGCGAAGGCCCCGGCTCGCCTGGCGGTGAAGAAGACCTACAAGCTCTACCTGGGCGGGGCCTTCCCCCGCTCGGAGTCGGGCAGGAGCTACCCCGTGACCTCAGCGGACGGCACCCATCTGGCCAATGCCTCGCTGGCCTCCCGCAAGGACGCCCGCGACTCCGTCGCCACGGCCCGCAAGGCCTTCGGCGGCTGGTCCGGACGCACCGCCTACAACCGCGGCCAGATCCTGTACCGGATCGCCGAGGTCATGGAGGGACGGCACGGTCAGTTCGCCGACCAGTTGGTCACCGCCCAGGGGATCGGCCGGGCCGAGGCCGACCGGATCGTATCGGCCGCCGTGGACCGCTGGGTGTACTACGCCGGGTGGACCGACAAGTTCGCCCAGGTCATCGGGGGCTCCAACCCGGTCGCAGGGCCGTACTACAACCACTCGGCGCCCGAACCCACCGGTGTGGTCGTGGTGTTCGCGCCCCAGGACGCACCGCTGCTCGGTCTGACCTCGGTGCTGGCCCCGGTCATCGCCACCGGCAACACCGCCGTGGTGGTCGCCTCCGAGGCCGCGCCGCTGCCCGCGATCGAGCTCGCCGAGGTGCTCGCCACCTCCGACGTGCCCGGCGGGGTCGTCAACGTCCTCACCGGGAAGGTGGGCGAGCTCGGTCCGCACCTGGCCGCGCACGCCGACGTCAACGCCCTGGACCTGGCCGGTACCGGCGATCAGGCCGTGGAGTTCGAGAAGGCCGCCGCCACCACCCTCACCCGGGTGCTGCGCCCCGGACCGGAGACCGACGGCGGCGAGGAGGCCTGGCTCGACACCGACCCCGGAACCTCCCGCATGACGCCCTTCTTGGAGACCAAGACGGTGTGGCATCCGGTCGGAGTGTAAGACTGACGGTCGGGCCCGCTTCGCGATCGAGGCGGGTCCGCTCCGACAGCGAGTGGAGGATGAAGGTGCCGGCGAACACCCCCGAACAGGCCCAGCCCCCAGTTCCCGAACATCGCACGGTCCCCGGACTGCGCCTGGTCCGACTGGACCGCAACAACCCCGAGGTCGACCTGCTCCGTGAGGTCGTGGCCCGTCAACGGGTCGCACCCGGGCAGCGCAGGTTCGTCGACGAGGCGGTGCACACCCTGCCCCGTGCCGATGACGACCCGGAACGTTTTCCCTACGCGATCGTCCTCACCGACGGCGATCTGTCCGACCGTTCCGGCGCCATGGAGGCTTGCGTCGGGTTCGGCATCGTGGACCGACGCGGGATCCTGCGCGAGGTGGTCGACGAACCCGACAAGGCGGTGCTGCTGCGCGCCTTCTACGTCGCACCCGAACACCAGGGCAGGGGGATCGGCCGTACCGCGTGCTCGGCCCCGCTGCTCGACCTGCTCGTCGCCCAGGTCGCGCCCCGGACCGAAGAGATCGTCCTGTGCCTCAACGAAGGCAACGAGGACGGTGAACGTACCTACCGTGCCGCCGGGTTCGAACCCACGGGTCGTCTCCACGACGCCGGTGAGCACGGGCCCCAGCGTGTGTTCGCCCGACCGTTGCAGACCGGATCGCACCCGGTTCCCCGACTCCCGGAGCCCCGTTGACCGTGGACCGTGGGCGTCCCGACGTGCGCCTGGTCCCGCTGGACCAGGCCACGCCGGAGACCACCGCCCTGCGCGAGGCGCTGCTCGACCACGACCTGCCGCCCGAGCAGCTTCGCTTCACCGGCCTGCCGGCGCAGACCCTGCCCGAAGCCGACGACGACCCCGCGCGACTTCCCTACGCGATCGTCGTCGGGGAGGAGGCGATCGTCGAGGAACAGCAGGCCCGCGCCCGCTGCGCGGGGTTCGGCGTCCTCGATGGGAACGCCTACGGGCACCTGGTCGACGCGCCGGAACGCGCGGTGCTGCTGCGCGCCTACTACGTCACGCCACAATGGCAGGGGCGAGGGGTCGGTCGTGCCTCCTGCGCCCCGCCCCTGCTCGACCGCCTGGCCTCGACGGCAGCACCGCACGCGGAGGAGATCGTGCTCTGCGTGAACCGGGCCAACCTCTCGGCCCAGCGCGTCTACACGGCCGCCGGCTTCGCCTTCACCGGGACCACCGTTCCCGGGGACGCGGGGCCCCAGCACGTGATGACACGACCCCTGGGCATCAGAACCCACCTCGCGCCGCGCCCGCGGCACCGACGAACGGAGATTCCGCAGTGACTCGCACACCCCAGGCCGCCGCCGAGCAGGCCGCAACCGAACTGCGTGAGCTCACCGGTGTGGACGCCTACGACATCGCCCTGGTGATGGGATCCGGGTGGGCTCCCGCCGCGGACCTGCTCGGCGACGCCAAGCACGAACTGCCCTCGTCCGACCTCTCCGGTTTCCTGAAGCCCGCTGTGGACGGCCACAGCGGCACCCTCCGTTCCATCACCGACGGCGACCGGAACATCCTCGCGTTCCTGGGCCGTACCCACCTGTACGAGGGGCACGGCACCGATGCCGTCGTGCACGGTGTGCGCACCGCCATCGCCGCCGGAGCCCGGACCATCGTGCTCACCAACGCCGCGGGCGGCATCAACACCGACTACGCCGTCGGTTCCCCGGTGATGATCACCGACCACCTCAACATGACCGCGAAGTCGCCGCTGGCCGGCGCCAACTTCGTCGACCTCAGCCAGACCTACAGCCCCGGACTGCGCGCCATCGCCCGTGAGGTCGTCCCGGACCTGCAGGAGGGTGTCTACGCGGCCATGCCCGGCCCGCACTTCGAGACCCCCGCCGAGATCCGCATGCTCCGGGCCCTGGGTGCCGACCTGGTCGGTATGTCCACCGTCCTGGAGGCCATCGCCGCCCGTGAGGCCGGCGCTCGTGTGCTCGGCATGTCCCTGGTCACCAACATCGCGGCCGGCCTGGAGGGCGCGAACCTCGACCACCAGGAGGTTCTGGCCACCGGACGCGACTCCGCCCAGGCCGTCGGCCGCCTGCTCGCCGACATCGTCGCCAAACTCTGACCACCAGCGTCCCCACTCGGAAGGTTCCGCCTTGACCGACACCGAACTCCTCGCCCGGGCCCGGGACTGGTACGTCCAAGACCCCGACCCCGTCACCCGGGACGAACTGTCCGACCTGATCACCCGAGCCGAGGCCGGGGACGCGGCCGGCCTGGCCGACCTGCGGGACCGGTTCGTCACCGGGCTGGAGTTCGGTACGGCCGGTCTGCGCGGTGAGCTCGGGGCCGGGCCCAACCGGATGAACCGGGTCGTGGTCATGCGCGCCGCGGCGGGTATCGCCTCCTGGCTGGGGAAGGGCGGTCGGCACGTGGTCATCGGTTACGACGCCCGGTACCGGTCGGCGGACTTCGTCCACGACAGCGCCGCCGTCCTCACCGGGGCCGGGCACCGCGTGTCCCTGTTGCCGGAGCCGCTGCCCACCCCGGTGCTCGCCCATGCCCTGCGCGACTTGGGCGCGGACGCGGGAATCGTGGTCACCGCCAGCCACAACCCGCCCAAGGACAACGGCTACAAGGTCTACGTCGGTGGGGTCGGTGACGACGCGGGCAGCCAGATCGTCTCCCCGGTGGACGCCGAGATCTCCGCGGCCATCGACGCGGTCGGCCCCGTGGGCGACCTACCGCTCGGGAAGGGCTGGACGGTGCTGGGCCCCGAGGCCCTGGACCGGTACCTGGACGCCGTCACCGCTCTGCCCCTGGGCGAGGACCGGGACCTGTCGGTGGTCTACACGGCCATGCACGGGGTGGGCGGACGTGTGCTGGTGGAAGCGGCTCAGCGGGCCGGGTTCGCCGACCCCACGGTGGTCGCCGAACAGTTCGCACCCGATCCCGCCTTCCCCACGGTGGCCTTTCCCAACCCGGAGGAGCCGGGCGCCATGGATCTGGCGCTGGCCCTGGGGGAGCGGATCGGCGCGGACCTGATCGTGGCCAACGACCCCGACGCCGACCGGCTGGCCCTGGCGATCCCCGGATACGGGATGCTCACCGGAAACGAGGTGGGCGGGCTGCTCGCGCGTTACGTGCTCGACCACACGAGCGGTGCCGAACGAGTGGTGGCCACCTCCATCGTCTCCTCCAGTCTGCTGGAGAAGGTCGCCCGTGCCCGGGGTGTGCACTACGAGGAGACCCTCACCGGGTTCAAGTGGCTGGCCAGGGCGGGTGCGCCGGGGCAGCGACGGGTGTTCTCCTACGAGGAGGCTCTGGGCTACTGCGTGGGAGGTGACGCGGGGCGTCCGGTGGCGGACAAGGACGGGATCAGCGCCGCGCTGATGGCGATGGCCCTGGCCGCGACGGCCAAGGTCGAGGGGCGCACCCTCGTGGATCTGATCGACGAGCAGGCCCGCGAGTTCGGGCTGCACCTGAGCGATCAGCTGTCGGTACGGGTCCAGGATCTGTCGGAGATCTCCGCGGCGATGCGGCGGCTGCGCGCCGAACCGCCCACCGCGTTCGGCCCCCTGAAGGTGTCGGGGGTCGTCGACTTCGCCGGCGGCCACGAGGGTCTGCCGCCGACCGACGCGTTGCGCTTCGAACTGGAGGGCGGGACGTGGGGGCGGGTCACGCTGCGCCCCTCGGGTACCGAGCCCAAGCTGAAGGCCTACGCCGAGGTGGTGTCGGGGGTCGGGGGCGACGTCGCGGCCATCCGCGCGCATGGCTCGAAGGTGCTGTCCGAGCTGATGACCTCGGTCGCCGAAGTGGTCAGGGGATGATCGGGCGGAGGCTCACTCCGCTTCTTCGGCGGGTTCGACGACGGGGCGGTGGACGACCTCGTCGATCACGGTGAGGGTCTGGGTCGAGGTGACCCCGGGGAGTGCCTGGAGGCGTGTCAGGATCAGGTCGCGCAACTGGTTGGTGTTGGCGACCCGGACCAGCAGGACGATGTCGGCCGACCCCACCACGTACCAGCAGTACTCGATCTCCGGGTAGGAGGAGAGGATCTCCCGGTTGGCCCGCCAGTCGGGCTGGCTGCCGGAGATGAGCACCAGCGCGGTGACGCCCAGGCCCATCTTGGAGTGGTCGGTCACCACGGAGTACCCGCGGATGACACCGTCGTCGGTGAGCCGCTTGATCCGGTTGTAGGCCGTGGCGCGAGAGACGTTGGCCAGTGCGGCGATTTCCGTGATCCCGGTCCGAGCGTCCTTGGCGAGAGCGCTCAGGATGGTCTGGTCGGTCGAGTCCGGCCGCCGGCCGTTCCTGCGCTGGTCGCCCATGGCCATTGCGTGCTCCTCGTGTGCTCTTGTCGTTGTGCTCAGCTCCTCGCTGTCGACGTTGACAGGAAGCTAAGGAAATACCAGGTGAACGTTGTTTTCGTCCATTGAAATCTCAGTCGGCGAGATACGGGCGCGGGTTCGGGCGTCGGGGGTCGGGGGAAGGGGGATGCGCTCCGGAACTCTTGTGCGAACCCACCAAGTGGTGAACGCGATGGTGGGGTTCGACTGTACTCATGGTTGACGCACGGGATGAGTCGTCGGTTTCCCCGACTGGTCGGTAACTACACTCTGGTGGCCGAAATCAGCCATATGTTCTCGCCAAAGAGGCCATTCCGGTGCTATTTGTCGTAACTGTGCGGACATACAACGGCTCCAGTGGGCGGGGCTTCGAAGGTACGGTGCGCGACGCCGATCAGGCACCCCTCGTGTTCGGATCGCAACGCGTCGGTGTCCGTTCCGGGGCGTACCGGGTGCCGGGGAACGTCCGTCGGCGGTGACGCCGGGCGGGTCCGTGCCAGCGGCGGTTGATCATGATTCGTGATGTTTGGCGTGGCGTGTCGTTTTCCTTATCCCTGGACATCAAATCCTGGACGTTGGCGAACGATAAAGGCCCAGCTGTGCGGGAATGTCTCGACTGGTTGGCTGTATCTAGCGCAATCGTCCAGTTATGCGGAGAATCAAGGGCAGGACCGTGACCACCCCGAGCCCGGGGCGCGCCACCGCGCGCTCCAGGGCCACGTTGGGAGCCGCTCGACATGCCACCCCGAGAGTCGACGGGCCAGGCCACCATCACCGTGGAGCACCTGTCGCCCGAACTCACCCGCGGTCTCTACCGAGACATGCGTACCGCGCGCGATCTCGACACCGAGGCCATCGCCCTGCAACGCCAGGGCGTCTTCCCCGCCTACGTCTCCGTCCGAGGACAGGAGGCCGCACAGGTCGGCGGCGCCGCCGCGCTCGACCCCACCCGCGACTTCGTCTTCCCCACCTACCGCGAGATGGCCGCGGCCCTCGCCTACGGCGTCGAGATGGTCGGCTACATGGCCACTCACCGCGCCCTGTGGCACGGCGGCCTCTACGACGTCATGGACTCCCGCTTCGGCGCCGTCAACGCGGTCGTCGGCGGGCCGGTGCCGCACGCCGTCGGCTGGGCGGTCGGCGAGAGACTGCGCGGCGGCCAAGGCGTGGCCATGGCCTACTTCGGTGACGGAGCCAGCTCCGAGGGCGACGTACACGAGGCCATGAACTTCGCGGGGGTCTTCACGGCACCCGTCATCTTCTTCTGCCAGAACAACCAGTGGGCTTTGTCGGTGCCCAACCACCGTCAGGTCGCCGGTGGTTCCATCGCCGCGCGCGCCCAGGGCTACGGCATCGAGGGCGTCCTGGTGGACGGCAACGACGTCGGCGCCGTCCACACCGCCACCGCCGAGGCCGTTCGGCGGGCGAGGGAGGGCGGCGGTCCCACCGTCATCGAGGCCCTCACCTACCGGGTCGAACCGCACTCCACCTCCGACGACCCCGGTCGGTACCGGAACGAGGCCGAGGCCGACCGCTGGCGTGAACGCGACCCTCTCACCCTGCTGCGCGCCGCCATGATCGAGGCCGGCCACGCCGACGAGGACCACCTCGACCGGATCGACGCCGAGTCCGCGAAGCGGGCCGAGGAGATCCGCGACGGTGTCGCCGAGGCCGCCGAGCCCCACGGCTCCGAACTGTTCACCCACGTGTTCCGGGAGACCACCGAGGATCTGACCCGGCAGCACCGCACCTGGCAGGAAGAGGTCGAGCTGTGACCGAGTTGATCGAGCGCGCCGCCGCCCCGGGCACCGAGGGCGAGACGGTCGAACTGTCCATGCAGCAGGCCATCAACCGGGCCCTGCGCGTCCTGCTCGACGAGGACCCGGAGGTGCTCGTCTTCGGCGAGGACGTCGGCGCCCTCGGCGGTGTCTTCCGCGTCACCGACGGCCTGCAGAAGGAGTTCGGAGAGCAGCGTGTCTTCGACACCCCGCTGGCCGAGTCCGCCATCATGGGCATGGCGGTCGGTCTGGCGATGAACGGCTGGCGGCCCGTCCCCGAGCTCCAGTTCGACGGTTTCGCCTACCCCGCCATCGACCAGATCGTGAACCAGGTGGCGCGTATGAACTACCGCACCCGCGGCGCCGCGCCCATGCCGATCACCCTGCGTCTGCCCTCCTTCGGTGGCATCCAGGCCCCCGAACACCATGGTGAGAGCCTGGAGGCGCTCTTCGCGCACACCCCCGGCCTGAAGGTCGCCGCGCCCTCCGACCCGGCCGAGGCCTACAGCCTGCTGCTCCAGTCGGTGCGCTCCGACGACCCGGTCGTGTACATGGAGCCCAAGGCCCGCTACTGGGACCGTCGACCGGTCCGGTTGAGCGAACCCACCGACCCCATCGGAACCAGCCGGATCGTCCGCCCGGGCCGGCACGCCACCCTCGTCGCCTGGGGCGCGATGGTGCACAAGTGCGTGCAGGTCGCCGAACTGGCGGCCGAGGACGGCGTGGAGCTGGAGGTCCTCGACCTTCGCTGGCTCAAGCCGATCGACGCCGCCGGGCTCGCGGCCTCGGTCTCGCGCACCAAGCGCGCCGTGGTCGTGCACGAGGCGCCGCTCACCGCGGGGCTGGGCGCGGAGGTGGCCACCCTGATCACCGACGGCTGCTTCCGCGACCTGGCGGCCCCGGTCCAACGTGTCACCGGGTTCGACGTCCCCTACCCGGCCGGCCCACTGGAGTCCCAGTACCTGCCGACGATCGACCGCGTCCTGCTCGCGGTCCAGCGCACCCTGGAGTACTAGCCCACATGGCAGAAGAGAACATCACCTTCACCCTCCCCGACCTCGGTGAGGGGCTGGTCGAGGCGACCGTCCTGGAGTGGCAGGTGGCGGTCGGTGACGTGATCGGCCGCAACGACCCGCTGGTGGAGGTGGAGACCACCAAGTCCGCCGTGGTGATCCCCTCGCCCAAGGCCGGACGTGTGGTGGAACTGCACGCGGAGGAGGAGACGGTCGTTCCCGTGGGCGATCCGTTGGTGACCTTCGCGGTCGAGGTGGCGGAGGCTCCACGGGCCGGCATCGTGGGCAAGGTGCCCACCGAGGAGGCGACGCCGCGCCGCCGGGTCCGTCTCAAACCCCCGACGGACTGATCAACCGATCGGTCAAAGGTCCCATCTTTATTGGAGGCCTGTTCGGATGTCGACACGAGTGCCGGCCCGTGCCAGGGTTATTCATTCATGGGAACATCTGAATAGGCCTCCGTTTTCTTTGGTGAAATGCCCGAACCCGTGAAAGGCACGGAAAGATTCATGACCGCGAATCTCGCCGGAGACGTGAAAATAAGCTATGCGGATTTGCCGCCGCAGGCCCCGAGCGGCTCCGTGCCGGTGCTTCTGTTGCACGGTTTCGGAAGCTCCTTCGACATGAATTGGCGGGCCACCGGTTGGCCTCGCGCACTGGAGTCCGCGGGCCGCCGTGTGATCGGTCCGGACCTGCGCGGCCACGGGGGCAGCGACAAGCCCACCGACAGCGGGCTCTATCTGCCCGAACACTTCGTCGCCGACCTCCTCCGCCTCCTCGACGAGCTCGGTCTGGGGAGCGTCGACGTGGTCGGTTACTCCATGGGGTCCAGGCTGGCCTGGGCGCTCGCGCTCACCGCCCCCGAACGGGTGCGTCGCGTGGTGTTGGGAGGGTTCGGCCCGGTCGACGCGCTGGCCGGGCTCGGTGAGCACGAACCCGGGGCGGGGGACACCCCCTTCGACCACGTCTTCCGCGCGGTCAGCGGGCTGCCCGGAAACGACCCCGAGGCGCTCGCCGCCTGCGCGCGCGGCCAGGCCGCCGACCCCTTCACCGTCGAACCCGGGCCCGAGGGCGTACCGCTCCTGCTGGTGGCCGGGGCGAAGGACACGGTGGCCGAGGGCGCCGCGGACCTGGCCGGCTCCCGCGAAAGCGCCTTCGTGGAGATCCCCGGGCGTGACCACGCCAACGCGGTCTCCTCCAGGGTGTTCAAGCAGGCCGTGGTGGACTTCCTCGCCGACTGACCCGTGGGAGTCGAAGGGCCCGAAATTGGGTCAGGCCGGTCTAGACCGGCCGGCTGCCACGTGGGTGTGTGACCAAAGGTGAGGGTCGCAGCACAACCGGTGGTAAGCCCGTGTTCTTCCTGGAAGAGGGGGTCGAAAACCGGGAAAAGCCGAAGGGCGGGCCGATCCCGGTGTGCTCTTGGTAACTTCCGAGTAAGGCCCCGTGTCACTTGGCTCTCGCCTTCATAACAACTCAGGCCGTGGGTTAGGTGTACTTTCCGTCACGGGATATTGTCCGGCAGCAGAACTCAGGCCGGTCCCGCGCGGAATGCGGCACCGCTGAGAGGGCGAAGGGGAGAGTTACCCAAGTGAAGCGTAGTAACGCAGCCAAGTTCGCCGCCGCGGCCGCGGCGGGCATGCTGGCACTCACCGCGTGCGACAGCGCGGTCGAAGACGGCGACAACGGCGGTGCCGACGGCGGGGACGAGGCCTCCGAAGTACGCGTGGGCCTGGCCTACGACGTCGGTGGTCGCGGCGACCGTTCCTTCAACGACTCCGCGTTCCGCGGTCTGGAGCAGGCGGCCGAGGAACTGGGCGTGGAGACCCAGGACTTCGAGCCGGCCGACGGCGAGCCGGACTCCGCCAAGGAAGAGCGCCTGGCCACCATGGCCGAGGAGGGCTACGACGTCGTCATCGCCGTCGGGTACGCCTACGACTCCGCCATCCAGGCGATCGCGCCCGAGTACCCGGAGGTCCACTTCGCCATCGTGGACTCCGAGGTCGACGGGATCGACAACGTCACCAGTCTGGTCTTCGCCGAGGAGCAGGCCTCCTTCCTGGCCGGTGCCGCCGCGGCGCTGACCACCGAGGAGGACCACGTCGGCTTCGTCGGAGGTGTTGAAGTTCCACTGATCCGTAAGTTCGAGGCCGGCTTCACCGCCGGGGCCGAGCACGTGACCGAGGACATCGACGTCGAGATCGACTACCTGAGCCAGCCACCAGACGACAGTGGTTTCGGGGATCCGGCGCGTGGCCGCGAGGTCGCCCAGGCTCAGTACGACCGCGGCGCGGACGTCATCTACCACGCCGCCGGCGCCTCCGGCAACGGTGTCCTGGAATCGGCCGTCGACAACGACTTCACCTTCATCGGTGTGGACAGCGACCAGTACGAGAGCGCCGAGGACGAGCAGAAGCCTTACGTGCTGACCTCCGCCATCAAGCAGGTCGACGTCTCGGTCTTCGATCTCATCAGCGCCGCCACCGAGGACAACGTCGAGGGCGGTATCCAGCGCTTCGACCTCGAGCAGGGCGGCGTCGACTACACCACCTCCAACGAGGAGGCGATCGCTCCGATCCAGGAGGAGCTCGACGAGCTCAAGGAACAGATCATCGCCGGTGACATCGAGGTTCCCACCGAGCCGTAAACGGGCACGGAACCCATCACCGAGCGGGCACCGGGCCCGCGCCGTGGCCCATCGGTCACGAGGAACGGAGCCGAAGGGGGCCCTGCGCCCCTTCGGCTCCGCCCGGTAGCCGTACCGCGACGAAGGTGTCCGGACGTGGCCGATCCCGGCCCGCCCACGCCTCGCCGCAAGTTCCCCAAGAGGAGTCTGATGAGCAGCACGCCATCGGGCGGCGGGTCGAATGGACCCGCCGCCGTTGAGCTGCGCGGGATCACCAAGCGTTTTCCCGGCGTCGTGGCCAACCACGACATCGACATCACCGTGGCTCCCGGTACCGTGCACGCCATCGTCGGCGAGAACGGTGCGGGCAAGTCCACGCTGATGAAGACCCTGTACGGCATGCACAAGCCGGACGAGGGCACCATCCACGTCAAGGGTCGAGAGGTGCGGTTCCACTCGCCCTCCGACGCGATCAAGACCGGCATCGGCATGGTGCACCAGCACTTCATGCTCGCCGACAACCTCACCGTCCTGGAGAACGTGGTCCTGGGCGCCGAACGCCGCCACGGCATCGGCAACAAGGCGCGTGTGCAGATCCGTGCCCTGTCCACCCAGTACGGCCTCGGGGTGGACCCCGATCGCCTGATGGAGGACCTGGGCGTCGGTGACCGCCAGCGTGTGGAGATCCTCAAGGTCCTCTACCGAGGCGCCGAGACCATCATCCTGGACGAGCCCACCGCGGTCCTGGTCCCGCAGGAGGTCGACGAACTCTTCGACAACCTGCGCGAACTCAAGCGCGAGGGCCTGACCGTCATCTTCATCTCGCACAAGCTCGACGAGGTCCTGTCGGTCGCCGACGAGATCACCGTCATCCGACGCGGCACCACCGTCGCCACCGCGGACCCGCGCACCACCACTGCGCGGGAGCTGGCCACACTGATGGTCGGTGGCGAACTGCCCGTCCCCGAGCTGCGCGAGTCCACCGTCACCGACCACGTGATCCTGTCCCTGGACGGGGTCACCGTCACCTCCAACGACGGTCGCAACGTGGTCGACGACGTCAGCGTGGACATCCACAAGGGCGAGATCGTCGGCATCGCCGGTGTGGAGGGCAACGGCCAGTCGGAGCTCATCGAGGCCATCATGGGCATGCGTCGGGTCTCCTCCGGCCACATCCGCCTGGAGGAGCACGACGTCACCTCGTGGTCCACACTGCGCATCCGAGAGGCGGGCGTCGGCTACATCCCCGAGGACCGGCACCGCCACGGTGTGCTGCTGGAGTCCCCGCTGTGGGAGAACCGCGTTCTGGGCCACCAGACCCGCGAACCCAGCGTGCGCGGGCCCTGGATCGACCGGGCGGGGGCCAGACAGGACTCCGAGCGCATCGTCGCCGAGTACGACGTGCGCACCCCCGGCATCGACGTCATCGCCGACGCGCTCTCCGGTGGCAACCAGCAGAAGTTCATCATCGGCCGGGAGATGAGCGGGACACCGTGCTTCCTGGTGGCCGCGCATCCCACCCGGGGCGTGGACGTGGGTGCTCAGAACGCGATCTGGGAGCAGCTGCGCGAGGCCCGGGCCGAAGGTCTGGCCGTGCTACTGGTCTCCGCGGACCTGGACGAGCTGATCGGTATGTCCGACACGCTGCACGTCATCCTGCGCGGCCGTCTGGTGGCCGAGGCCGACCCGACCAACGTCACCCCCGAGCAGCTCGGTTCCGCCATGACCGGCGCCGGTCTGGAGGGCGACCAGGAAAGTGAGTCCGGTGCGAGCGACGTCACCGACGCGGAAGAGAACGAGGGCGGCGCATGAGTAAGCTTCCCCGCCCCGACACGACCATGTCCGGACCCGTGGCCGCCGCGATCGCGGTGGTCCTGGGTACCGGGGTCACCGTGGGGCTCGACCTGGCGCTGCTGTGGTGGGTGGCGCTCATCATCGGCGTGGTGGTGGCCTTCGGCTTCGTGGCCTGGTCCGCCCCGCTGGTACCCGAGGAGAGCAGATCGGGGGCCGACGGCGCCAAGGAGGAGGGGACCGCCCTCCACAACACCCTGGTGGTGCCCACGGCGCTGCTCCTGGCCGTGGTGACCGGCCTGCTGTCCGCCTGGCTGCTGGACCTGCAACTCCAGGAGTGGGCCGCAGCCCTGATCGGCGGCGCCATCGGATCGGCGCTGGCGTTCGTGCTGTTCCACCGGTTGTCCACCATGTTGGCGCTGTCCTTCGCCGCGGTGTTCGCCGCGGGGATCCTCGCCATCGGTGTGACCGCCGCGGTGCTGTACTTCAGTGGCATCCCGCCGCTGGCCACCTTCGAGCGGATGCTCGAATACGGCACCAGGCCCAACAGCATGGTGCAGATCATCAACGACGGCGTCACCTACTACCTGGCCGCCGTGGCCGTGGCGATCGGCTTCAAGATGAAGCTGTTCAACATCGGCGTCGACGGCCAGTACCGGCTGGCGGCGCTGCTGGCGGCCGCGGTCGGCGGTTACCTGGTCCTGCCGCCGGTGATCAGCCAGTTCGTCGTCATCGTCACCGCGGTCGCGGTCGGTGGCGTGTGGGCGGGCATCGCCGGTTACCTCAAGGTCTCCCGTGGCGTGTCCGAGGTGATCTCCACGATCATGCTCAACTCGATCGCCACCGGCATCACCGCCTACCTGTTGACCGAGGGGCGCCTCGCGGTCGAGATCAGCACCAACAACATCGGCACCCCGCCCATCCCCGAGTCCGGTTGGGTCCCCGGCATCCCGGCGACCTTCCTCGGCTCGGAGCGGGAGATCTTCGGTCTGCTCTTCCTCGCCGTGGCCGTGGGCATCGCCTACTGGATCATGCTCAACCGCACCCGGTTCGGCTTCGAACTGCGGGCCACCGGCCAGTCCATGACGGCGGCCGAGGCCAGCGGTGTCGACGTCAAGAAGATGGTCTTCCTGTCCATGCTCTTCTCCGGCATGGTCGCGGGGCTGGTGGGTCTGCCGCAGTTGCTCGGCAGCTCCCACTACTACGCGCTGGACTTCCCGACCGGGATCGGCTTCATCGGTATCGCCATCGCGCTGCTGGGCCGCAACCACCCGGTGGGCATCGTCTTCGCCTCCCTGTTCTGGGCCTTCCTGAACCAGGCGGCGGGGATCCTGCCCTTCGACGGCATCCCCCAGGAGATCGCGGTCATCGCGCAGGCCACCATCGTCCTCACGGTCGTCGTGGTCTACGAGGTGGTCCACCGCTGGGGCCGTCGCTACCAGCAACAGCAGATCGGTAGGCAACTCGGTCGGACGACCGAGACCACACCGGAGCCCGCGGCCGTGTCCCACGGCCCGGAGCACGGTTCCGACGCGGGTGCCGACGGCGCCCCCGGCCGCTCCGAGGAAGACGGCACCGACGACAAGAGCGGTGGGGAGACACAGTGAGCCAGGAACTCAACGTGATGGAGTCGGTGACCAAACGCCGACCCAAGGGGTGGGCGCGCTGGCGCGTCCTCACCCTGTTGATGGCGGTCTTCGTGTCCCTGGCGGGCCTGCGGGTCATCACCGGCCAGGACATGCTGACCGACGCGGGCACCGTCCGCACCACGCTGACCTTCGCGGTCCCGATCGGTCTGGCCGCCCTGGGTGGTCTGTGGGCCGAACGCGCGGGCATCATCAACATCGGTCTCGAAGGCATGATGATCTTCGGGACCTGGTTCGGGGCCTACTTCGCGTGGAGCTTCGACAACCCGTGGATCGGTCTGCTCGCGGGAACCCTGGGAGGCATGCTCGGCGGTCTCATGCACGCGGTGGCCACGGTGACCTTCGCCGTGGACCACATCGTGTCCGGTGTGGCCATCAACATCCTCGCCCTCGGCGCCATGCGCTACATGTCGATCCTGGTCTACTCCGACATCCCGGGCGCGGGCGCGGCCCAGTCCCCGGTGGCGCCGTCGTTCCCGACGCTGAACGTGCCCTGGTTGCCCGAGGTCCTCGCCCCCGTAGCCCAGAGCGGGATCTTCCTGGTCAGCGACCTGGCGTCGCTGGTCATCGGACTCACCACCCGCATGTCCGCGCTCACCCTCATCGCCATCCTGCTGATCCCGATCACCTACCTGGTGCTGTGGAAGACCACCTTCGGGCTGCGGCTGCGGTCGGTGGGCGAGAACCCCGACGCCGCCGAGTCCCTCGGTGTGCCGGTGTACACCCTCAAGTACATCGCCGTGGTCGTCTCCGGTGGCCTGGCCGGCATGGGCGGCGTGTTCCTGGCGATCGTCGCCTCGCAGATCTACCAGGAGGGGCAGACCGGCGGCCGCGGCTACATCGGTCTGGCCGCGATGATCTTCGGTAACTGGCGCCCGGGCGGCCTGGCGATGGGCGCGGGCCTGTTCGGCTACACCGACGCCCTCCAGGTGCGCGGCGGTGGCGCGGCCATCCACGCCCTGCTGTTGCTCTTGGCCGTGGTGCTGCTGGTGGTGGCCGTCTGGCAGGTGCGCAAGGACCGCAAGGGCATCGCCATCACCGGGTTCCTCACGGCGGTCGTGCTGTTGCTGTGGTACTTCAGTACCGACTCGCTGCCGCGCGAGTTGGCCACCTACAGCCCGCACATCGCCACCCTGCTGGTGCTGTCCCTGGCCTCGCAACGGCTACGGGCACCCGCCGGGGTCGGTAAACAATGGAGGGCGAGCCGGTCATGAGCGCATCCGAGACGACGGTGGACTGGGCGGCCCTGAGAGAGACCGCCCGGGAGGCCATGGGCCGTGCCTACGCGCCCTACTCGAAGTACCCGGTGGGTGCGGCGGCGCTGGTCGACGACGGCCGGGTCGTGAGCGGCTGCAACGTGGAGAACGCCTCCTACGGCGTGGGCCTGTGCGCCGAGTGCGGGCTCGTCAGCGCCCTGCACGCCACCGGGGGCGGCCGGCTGGTCGCCTTCGCCTGCGTGGACGGCCGGGGCGAGGCCCTGATGCCGTGCGGGCGCTGCCGCCAGCTGCTGTACGAACACGGCGGTCCCGAGATGCTCCTGGACACCCCCGAGGGGATCCTCCCCATGGAACGGGTGCTGCCCCAGGCGTTCGGACCGCACAACCTCACCTGATCAGTCGATCACCAGGCGTCTCCCCGGCCCCGCCCCGCGTGGTCGGGGAGACGTCGTTTCAGCCACGTTCTCCGTCGGAGGACAGCCATGGAAGGGACATGACATGGACGTCATCGAGATCATCCGTGCCAAGCGTGACGGGGGAGAGCTCGCCCCCGAACAGATCGACTGGGTGATCGGGGCCTACACCCGTGGCGAGATCGCCGAGGAACAGATGTCGGCGTTGGCCATGGCGATCTTCCTCAAGGGAATGAACCGCGCCGAGGTGGCCCGCTGGACCGAGGCCATGTTGGACTCGGGGGAACGCCTGGACTTCTCCGACCTGGCCCGACCCACCACCGACAAGCACTCCACCGGTGGGGTGGGCGACAAGATCACCCTGCCGTTGACGCCCACCGTGGCGGCCTGCGGGGCGGCCGTGCCCCAGCTGTCCGGGCGCGGGCTCGGTCACACCGGCGGCACCCTCGACAAGCTGGAGTCGATCCCGGGGTGGCAGGCGTCGCTGTCCACCGAGGAGATGCGCCGGGTCATCGTCGACACCGGCGGGGTGATCTGCGCGGCCGGTGCCGGACTGGCACCCGCCGACCGCAAGCTCTACGCCCTGCGCGACGTCACCGGCACCGTCGAGTCCATCCCGCTCATCTCGGCCTCCATCATGAGCAAGAAGCTGGCGGAGGGTACCGGATCGCTGGTGCTCGACGTCAAGGTGGGCTCGGGCGCGTTCATGAAGGACCTGACCGCCGCCACCGAGCTGGCCCGCACCATGGTGGACATCGGCAACGACCACGGGGTGCGCACCGTGGCGCTGCTGACCGACATGGAGAGCCCGCTGGGCCGCCAGGTCGGCAACGCCCTGGAGGTCGCCGAGGCCGTGGAGGTGCTCTCCGGCGGTGGACCGGCCGACGTGGTCGAGCTGACCGTGGCCCTGGCCCGGGAGATGCTCGCCGCCGCCGGTCTCACCCCGGGCGAGAACGGGGTCAAGGACCCGGCGGAGGCGCTGCGCGACGGCAGCGCCCTGGAGTCCTGGAAGAACCTGATCCGGGCTCAGGGCGGTGATCCGGACGCGCCCCTGCCCGAGGCCGCCGAGAGCCGTGTGGTGCTCGCCCCGGCCACGGGCACGGTCACCCGTCTGGACGCCTACCAGGTCGGCCTGGCCGCTTGGCGGCTGGGCGCGGGACGGGCGCGCAAGGAGGACGCGGTGTCCTTCGGCGCCGGCGTGACCCTGCACGCCAAGCCGGGCGAGGAGGTCGTCGCGGGCGAACCGCTGTTCACCCTGCACACCGACGAGACCGAACGCTTCGCGTGGGCGGCGGAGGCCTTGGAGGGGGCCTGCGACATCGGTGGCGCCGACGAGTGGACCCCGAGGCCGTTGGTCATCGACCGCGTCGCCTGAGCCGGCCCGAACCAGGGGCGGAGGGGTGGGGCGGGCGCCGGAGTCCGGCGCCCGCCGCGTCACCCCCAGGTGGAGTTGAGCACGTGCGCGAGGGTGAGGTACCCGGCGCGATGGAAGGCCGCCGCCATGGGAGTGTTGTCCAGGTCGGTGGCGGCCCGGATCCTCGGCACGCCCTGGCCGGCCAGGAAACGGGTGCTCTCGGCGAGGAGCCCGTGGATGTGGCCCCGACCTCGATGCTCCGGCAACACGGCGAGGTAGCCGGTGACGGCGTTGTAGTGGTTGCGGCCCGGGGTCACGAACCCCACCGGTGAGCCGTCGGGCAGGGTGGCCACCCGCCACCAGTCACGGGGGCTGACGTAGCGGGCCATCTCACGCTCGAAGTGGGCGGTGGCCGCGTCCCGGGGCGACATCCGGGCCAGGTCCTCGGTGCTGTGGGCGTCCAGAGTGCCCTCCAGCACGCGGGTCATCAGGCCCAAGAGCTCCTCGGTGTCGTGCGGAGGTCGAAAGCGCAGCCGTTCGTCCCGTTCGGGCAACGGGGTGCCGGGTCGCCACTCCAGGCGTAGACGTTCCACGAACAGCCGCGCGCCGGTGCGTTCCAGCGCCGCGGACACGTCCCGCGCGACCCGGCCGGACACCTGGTCGGTGCGCCAGTCAGGTGGGACGTAGCGGATGTGGTCGGGCGGGGTGGAACCCTCCGGCAGGACCCGGGCCATGGCGGTGCGCAGCAGCCGCACGCCCACGTCCACGCGGTCGACGTCGTCGGCCACGTCGAACACGTCGAGCAGGTTCGCCGCGGGCCCGTCGCTCCACCAGGCGAGCCGGGCGAGGAGACGGTCGCCGCGCAGGGCGACCCACAGGTGTTCGGGACGCCGGCGGCCGGCGTCGAGGTCCTCGGCGAGCTCCCCGTTGAGGTCGTAGGGGAGCCGGTTGAAGAGGGGCAGTTCGGCGCGTCCGGTGAGCGGACGCAGAATCAGGGAAGTCACGGTTCTCTCCGGTGTGGGCGCTCGCCCCCGGAGTCGGTCAGCGGTCGGCCGCCGCCCGGGGGGACATGAGCGCGGTGGTCGTGGAAACCATGGCTTATCCCTCCTCTCGGTGTTCGTGCCCATCCGTGGTGTGGGCGATGCCCCGTTCTATCCGGGGCCCGAGGCGGTGCGCAACTGCTTTTCCCGTGCCGAAACCCGGCCGGGGCCCAGGACGGGCCCCGGCGGATCGGGTGGTCACTCCATGATCGGCGGCATCATCTGCTCGGCCGCCTCGGGGACCATGTAGAAGGCCACCGCCGCGACGGCCACGAACAGCAGCCCCACGATGACGGTGGCGGCCGCGCCCCACTTGGCCCAGGAACGGGTACCCGGGTTGGTCAGCGCCAGCGCCAGGCCCGCGGCGAGCACGGAGAGCAGGGCCACCGCGCCGCCCATCATCAGCTGGAGTTCGATCTGGCTGACCTGCTCGGGCGCCACGGGCTGGCCGCCCACCATGATCATGCTGACGAGCATCTCCAGGAGCTGCCCCGACATGACGGTCACGGCGAGCAGGACCAGGCCGGTGATGGCGAAGGTCTCCGCCGAGAAGACGCCCCCGGGACGAGCATCGGACCTCGCCCCGACGGCGGGCTCCGTGCCGTCGGCGTCCACGGCCTCATCCTGCTCGTGTTCGTCTCCCTCGGCCGTCTCGTGGGGAGTTCCCTCGGCGGTCTCGGCGGTGGCCCCGGCCGGTTCGAAGTTCGGCCGGCCGGACTCGTCCGTCCCGGTCGTGGTGTTCTCGGATGCTGTGTTGTCTTCCGGTGTGGTACTCACGCGGCCAACGTACCTGTGGGTGTGCGTAAGCAGTGCCTAAGAATCGCCTGGTCGCCCTAGGGATCCGGGTGTCCGGGCGGGAGCGGCGTCGCCGAGAGGGGCCGGAGGGGGACCTCCGGCCCGGGGACGGGGGATCAGGGGGACAGCAGTACGTACGAGGTCACGGTCAGCAGGACCAGCAGCAGACCGACGATGACCGTGGCCGCGGCGAGGTGGCGCGCCCACGGGCGGGTGATGGGAGTGGTGCGCAGCAGTGCCACGGCCGCGCTCACCACGGCCAGGGCGGCGAACAGGCCGGCGCCGGTCAGCTGCCCCTGGACCGCCGCGCTCAGGGTGCCCTGCGCGCCGGTGAGGGTGTGCTGGTTGAAGATGGCGACCAGTTCGGTGGACAGCAGGGTGGTGACCAGCAGCAGGAGTCCGGCCACGCTGAAGGTCTCGGGTCCGAACAGTCCGCCCGGCCGCGGTTCGGGGGTGCCGGAGACGAAGGCCTCGCCCGCGTCGCTCTCGACGGGGTTCTTCGCGGCGCTGTCGTCAGTGGTGTCGCCGGCGGTGTCGTCGGTGGTTTCGGTGGTGGGGGTGGTGTCCTTGGTGTCTTCCGGGGAGGTGCTCACCCGCGTCAAAATACCGGCCCTTTCTCCCGAAGGACGCCCTCCGTAACGGAATGATCGCGGCCGGTTCCGGCCATTTCGTCGGATAGCTGTCCTGAACGGGACGAACCAGAAACAATCACCGATGCTTGTTTTTTTCTGTGTCCGGTGTCACTCTCTTTTCCATGACCGCTACAGCAGCCCCCTCCCTGCGGGTCGGCAATGCCTCCGGGTTCTACGGAGACCGTCTCGGTGCGGTGCACGAGATGCTCACCGAGGGCACGGTGGACGTTCTCACCGGTGACTACCTGGCCGAACTCACCATGGCCATCCTGGGCCGCGACCAACTGACCGACCCCACCCGTGGGTACGCCCGGACCTTCCTCAAACAGATGAAGGAGAGTCTGGGGCTGATCATGGAGCGTCGCGTCCGGGTCGTCACCAATGCCGGTGGGCTCAACCCCCGCGGGTTGGCCGACAAACTCACCGAACTCGCCGACGCCCTGGGCTTCGAACCCAGGATCGCCTGTGTCACCGGCGACGACGTCCTGCACCGCATCGAGGAACTCGGCCTCGGCCGCCCGCTCACCGCCAACGCCTACCTCGGCGCGTTCGGCATCGCCCGCTGCCTGGACCTGGGCGCCGACATCGTCGTCACCGGGCGCGTCACCGACGCCTCCCTCGTGGTGGGCCCGGCCATCTCCCACTTCGGTTGGACCCGCGAGGACGTCGACGCCCTGGCCGGCGCGACCGTGGCCGGACACGTCATCGAGTGCGGCACCCAGGCCACCGGCGGCAACTACGCGCTGCCCGCCGAGCTCGCCGGACGCGACCTGGACCACCCCGGGTTCCCCATCGCGGAGATCTCCGCCGATGGAACCGGTGTCATCACCAAGCACGCCGGTTCCGGGGGCGCGGTCACCGTGGGCACCGTCACCGCCCAGCTGGTCTACGAGATCGACGGCGCCCGCTACGCCGGACCCGACGTCACCACCCGGCTCGACACCGTCCGACTCGTGCGGGAGGGCCCGGACCGGGTCCGCTACGACGGGGTCGTGGGGGAGGACCCCCCGCCCGACGTCAAGGTCGGACTGACCGAGCTCACCGGCTTCCGCAACGAGGTCGAGTTCCTCATCACCGGACTGGACGCCGAGGCCAAGGCCGCGCGGGTCGAACGGCAGCTGCGCGCCGCCCTGGCCCACCGCGCGCCCGCGGAGCTGCGTGTGGAGTTCACCCCCGCCGCCGATCCCCACGGCCGCACCCAGGACGCCGCGACCGCACGCCTCAAGGTCATCGCCCGCGACGAGGACCCGGCCGTCGTCGGTCGCCGCTTCGGTGCGGCGGCCGTCGAGCTGGCCCTGGGCAGCTACGCCGGGTTCCACATCACCGCGCCACCGCGCGACGCCCGCCCCGACGGGGTCGCCGCCACACACGCCCTGGTCCCCGCCACGGAGATCGAGCACACCGTGATCACCCCCGACGGTGACCGCGAGTCGGTGGCACCGCCCGAACGCACCCGCCGACTCGCCCCCGTACCGGAACCGGACCCGCCCGCGTCGCCGCCCGGCGGCCCCACCCGGACCGTCCCCCTCGGCCTGGTGCTGGGCGCCCGCAGCGGGGACAAGGGAGCCAACGCCAACCTGGGCGTGTGGGCCACCAGTGACGAGGGCTGGCGCTGGCTCGCCCACACCCTCACCGTGGACGTCCTGCGCGAGCTGCTGCCCGAGACCGCGGAGCTGTCCGTCACCCGCCACCCGTTGCCGAACCTGCGCGCCGTCGACTTCTGGATCGAGGGACTGCTCGCACCCGGAACCGCCCGCCGCGAGGGCCTGGATCCCCAGGCCAAGGGGCTCGGCGAGTGGCTGCGCGCGCGCCGGTTCCCCGTTCCGGTGTCCCTGCTGCAACACCCCCCGACCGCCGAGAGCGAGGAGAACCCGTGAGCGTTCTGACCACCGGACTCGACACCCGTGGCCCGGCCTACGCCGAGGCGAGGGAGGGCATGCTCGGCAGGCTCGCCGAGATCGACGCCGAACACGCCAAGGCCCTGGCCGGCGGTGGTGAACGCTACGTCGAACGGCATCGCTCCCGCGGCGGCCTCCTCGCCCGCGAACGCGTCGAACTCCTCCTCGACGAGGGCAGCCCCTTCCTGGAACTGTCCACCCTCGCCGCCTGGGGAAGCGACTTCCACGTGGGCGCGAGCGTGGTCACCGGCGTCGGCGTGGTCTCCGGGGTGGAGTGCGTGATCGTCGCCAACGACCCCACCGTGCGGGGCGGCTCCACCAACCCCTGGTCCCTGAAGAAGTCCGTGCGCGCCGGCGAGATCGCCGAACGCAACCGGATGCCGATGATCAGCCTGGTGGAGTCGGGCGGCGCCGACCTGCCCACCCAGAAGGAGATCTTCATTCCCGGCGGCGGCACCTTCCGCCACCTCACACAGTTGTCCAGGGCCGGTATCCCCACCATCGCCCTGGTATTCGGCAACTCCACCGCCGGCGGCGCCTACGTCCCCGGCATGAGCGACCACGTCGTCATGGTGCGCGACCGGGCCAAGGTGTTCCTGGGCGGGCCGCCGCTGGTCAAGGCCGCCACCGGTGAGGAGAGCGACGACGAGTCCCTGGGCGGGGCGCGCATGCACGCCGAGGTGTCCGGGCTCGCCGACCACCTGGCCGAGGACGAACACGACGCCATCCGGATCGGGCGGCGCATCGTCGCCCGCCTCAACCACACCAAGGCCGGTCCCGCCCCGAGCGCCACCGCACCCGAACCCCTGCACCCGGCCGAGGAACTCCTGGGCGTCATGCCGCCCGACCTCAAGGTCCCCGTCGACCCCCGCGAGGTCATCGCCCGCGTCGTCGACGGCTCCGAGTTCGACGAGTTCAAACCCTCCTACGGGGCCGGACTGGTCACCGGCTGGGCACGCCTGCACGGCTACCCCGTCGGCGTCCTGGCCAACGAGAACGGTGTGCTGTTCAGCGAGGAATCACAGAAGGCCGCCCAGTTCATCCAGCTGGCCAACCGCTCCGACACCCCGCTGATCTTCCTGCACAACACCACCGGATACATGGTCGGAGCCGAGTACGAGCAGGGCGGCATCATCAAGCACGGCTCGATGATGATCAACGCCGTCTCCAACAGCACCGTCCCGCACTTCTCGGTGCTCATCGGCGCCTCCTTCGGGGCCGGGCACTACGGCATGTGCGGCCGCGCCTACGACCCGCGCTTCCTCTTCGCCTGGCCCAGCGCCCGCTCGGCGGTGATGGGCCCCGGACAGCTCGCCGAGGTCATCTCCATCGTCTCGCGGGCCTCGGCCGCCAAGAAGGGGCAGCCCTACGACGACGAACAGGATCGCGCCATGCGGGAGATGGTCGAGAACCAGATCGAGGCCGAATCCCTGCCGATGTTCCTGTCCGGACGGGTCTACGACGACGGTGTCATCGACCCCCGCGACACCCGCACCGTCCTGGGACTGTGCCTGTCCTTCGCGCACAACGCGCCCGTCGCCGGCACCGACGCCTTCGGTGTCTTCCGCATGTAGAGGAGGCCAGGACATGACACAGATCGACCCCACCACCGGCGGAGCCGTCCGCCCCATCACCGCCCTGCTGGTGGCCAACCGCGGCGAGATCGCCCGCCGGATCATCCGCACCTGCCGCACCCTGGGCGTCACCGCCGTCGCCGTGCACGCTCCCGGCGAGGAGAACGCCGCCCACGTGCGCGAGGCCGACGCGGCCGTGGCCCTGCCCGTTCCCGAGGGACGCGGCCCCGTGGACGCCTACCTGGACCCCGACGCCCTGGTCGAGGCCGCCCGCACCGCCGGCGCCGACGCGATCCACCCCGGCTACGGCTTCCTGTCCGAGAACGCCGGCTTCGCCCGCGCCGTCATCGAGGCCGGGCTCACCTGGGTGGGCCCCTCGGCGGAGGCCGTCGAGCAGATGGGCTCCAAGACCCTCGCCAAGAAGGTCGCCCGCGACGCCGGCGTCCCGGTCGCCGACGCCCTCGACCCCGCCGACGTGCGCGCCGAACACCTGCCGGTACTGGTCAAGGCGGTCTCCGGGGGCGGTGGCCGCGGCATGCGGGTGGTCCGCGACCTGGCGGAGCTGCCCGCCGAAGCCGACGCGGCCCGCACCGAGGCCGCCTCCGCCTTCGGCGACCCCACCGTGTTCTGCGAGCCCTACGTCGAACGCGGCCGTCACGTGGAGGTCCAGGTGCTCGCCGACCTCCACGGCACCGTGTGGGCGGTCGGCGAACGCGACTGCTCGGTGCAGCGCCGGCACCAGAAGGTCCTGGAGGAGGCTCCCGCGCCCGGCCTGCCCGAGGAGACCCGGCTCAGACTGCATCGGGCCGCCAGGGACCTGGCCGCCGCCATCGGTTACACCGGGGCCGGGACCGCCGAGTTCCTCGTCCCCGTCACCGACGAAGGCCTGGGCGAACCCGTCTTCCTGGAGATGAACACCCGTCTTCAGGTCGAACACCCCGTCACCGAGTGCGTCACCGGGCTGGACCTGGTGGAGTGGCAGCTGCGCGTGGCCGAGGGCGAGACGCTCCCGCCGGAGGGACCGCCCGCACCGCGCGGGCACGCCATCGAGGCCCGCCTGTACGCCGAGGACCCGCGCGTGGACTGGCGGCCCCGCACCGGCACCCTGCACGCGTTCGAGGTACCCGCCGCCGACACCTCCTTCGCGCCGCTCACCGATCCCGGGGTGCGGCTGGACCACGGGGTGGAGGCCGGTGACGAGGTCGGCGTCGACTTCGACCCCATGCTCGCCAAGGTCATCGCCGTGGGCCGGGACCGCCGCGACGCCCTGCGTCGTCTGTCGGCGGCCCTGGCCGGGGCCCGCCTGCACGGGGTGGGCACCAACCGCGACCTGCTCGTGCGTTCCCTGCGCCGCCCCGACCTGGTCGGAGCGCAGACCGTTCCGGAGGGGTTGCACACCGGGTTCCTCACCGGGGATCGGCTCACCGCGCTCGCCCGGCCCCTGGCCGACCCCGAGGCCGAGCGGCTGTCCGCCCTGGCGGCCTCGCTCGCCGAGGTCGAGGCCGCCCGCGCCGCGGTCACCGTGCCCATCGGGGTCCCCGCCGGCTGGCGCAACGTGCCCTCCGCGCCGCACACCCGCGGGCACACCACCTCCGATGACCGGGAGATCACCAGCGCGTTCCGTTCGGTGCGCGGCGCCCACCTGCCCGAACAGGAGGGCGTACGGGTGCTGTCGGCCGGAGCGGACCTGGTCGTGCTGGAGGTGCACGGGGTGCGCCGTGCCTTCGAGATCCACCGGGTCCCCGGAGCGGGACCGGGCGCGACCGGCGCCGTGTACGTGGAGTCCTCGCTCGGCTCGGTTCCCCTCGTGCCCGTCGACCCGCTACCCGCACCCGAGTCCAAGGTCGATCCCGGGGCGCTTCCGGCCCCCATGCCGGGCACGGTCACCGCCGTGGACGTCGAGGTCGGTCGACGGGTGGTCCAGGGCGAGATCCTGCTGCGCATGGAGGCCATGAAGATGGAACATCGCGTCACCGCGCCCGCCGCCGGCACGGTCCGCGAACTGCCCGTCGCGGCGGGGGAGAGGGTCGGCTCCGGAGCGCCGCTGGCCGTCCTCGACTACGACACGGACACAGCCCCCGACACGGATTCCGCCACAGATCCCGCCACCCCCGTCAGCGAGCAAGGGACGAACCAGTGACCGGTGCCATGACCTTCGAAGAACCGTCCGAACGCGTCGAACTGCGGGCCGCCGTCGCGGCCCTCGCCTCCCGCTACGGCCACGAGTACACGCGGGCCAAGGCCAAGGAGGGCGCCTACCTGAGCGAACTGTGGAAGGAGGCGGGCGAACTCGGCTACCTGGGCGTCAACATCCCCGAGGAGTACGGCGGTGGCGGTGGCGGCATCGGCGACCTGGCCGCCGTCCTGGAGGAGTTCGGAGCCGCCGGGTGTCCCACCCTGATGATGGTGGTCTCCCCGGCCATCTGCGGCACCGTCCTGTCCCGCTTCGGCACGCCGGAGCAGCGACAACACTGGCTGCCCGGGTTGGCGAGCGGCGAGACCATCATGGCCTTCGCCATCACCGAACCCGACGCCGGTTCCAACTCCCACCGCATCACCACCACCGCCCGGCGCGACGGTGACGAATGGGTGCTCAACGGCCGCAAGACCTTCATCTCCGGGGTCGACGTCGCCGACGCCGTACTCGTGGTCGCCCGCATCGAGAACGCCGACACCGGCGGCCTGTCCGCCGCCCTGTTCGTGGTCCCCACCGCGGCGCCCGGTTTCGAGGCCCGGCGGATCGAGATGGACATCGTCAGCCCCGACCACCAGTTCCAACTGTTCATGGACGACGTCCGCCTCCCCGCCGACGCCCTGGTCGGCGACCCCGAGGCGGGGCTCCTCCAACTGTTCGCCGGACTCAACCCCGAACGCATCATGGCGGCCGCGTTCTCCACCGGCACCGCGCGCTACGCGCTCGACAAGGCGGTCGCCTACGCCAAGGAACGCGTGGTGTGGCGGGACCGGCCCATCGGCGCCCACCAGGGGCTGGCCCACCCGCTGGCCCAGGTCAAGATCGAGATGGAGCAGGCGCGACTGATGACCCGATACGCCGCGCTCCGCTACGATTCCGGCGACGACGCGGGAGCGGGGGAGGCGGCCAACATGGCCAAGTACGCCGCCGCCGAGGCGTGCGTGCGTTCGGTCGACCAGGCCGTGCAGACCCTGGGCGGCAACGGGCTGGCGAGCGAGTACGGGTTGGGGTCGATGATCGCCGCCTCCCGACTGGCCCGGATCGCCCCGGTCAGCCGGGAGATGATCCTCAACTACGTGGCCCAGCAGTCCCTGGGGTTGCCCAAGTCGTACTGACGTCCAAGGGAAGAGGCGCGAGTGGAGACGGCATCCGACCGGGAGCCGAGACAGGAACGCAGCCGGCTCACCCGGGCCCGGTTACTGGACGCGGCCGTCGCCCGCCTGGCCGAACGCGGGGTGGCCGGCGCCACGGTGAGCGCCGTCGCCGAACGCGCCGGGGTCTCCCGCGGCGCCGCCCAGCACCACTTCCCGACGAGGGAGGAACTGCTGCTGGCGGCACTGCGGCACATGGTGGACAGCCGTGGCGCTGACCTGCGCCGCCGGGTGGCGTCCGTCCCGGCGGGGCCGGGGCGCACCGAGGCCGTGGTGCAGATGGTGGTGGACGCCTTCAGCGGCCCCGACTTCGACGCCGCCCTCCAGCTGTGGGCCGCCGCCGCCGGCGAGCCGGCCCTGAGCGCCCAGCTCATCCCCCTGGAGGAACAGGTGGGGCGGGAGTTGCACCACGCGGTGGTGGACCTGCTCGACGCCGACGAGTCGGTTCCCGGCACCCGGGAGGCGGTTCAGGCCACCTTGGACCTGGCCCGAGGACTGGGGCTGGCCAACCTCCTCACCGATGACCGGGCACGACGTCGCCGCGTCGTCGGCCAGTGGGCCCGCATGCTCGAACACGCCCTGCGCGGTGAGAATGTCCCCGAGCCGGATACCAGGCGGTAACCTCCTACCTGCTCCGGCTTCGCCGGGATTATGATCAGGACTCGGGCCGGGCCTCGCCCCGGCCCCGGTGACACCACGACGGGTTCTATGGACAAGGCGGTGTATCGGTGGGTGCGGATACGGGCAGGGACCTCCCCGGCCTGGCCAAGCGCGTGGTGGACGCGTTCGCGGAGAGCGCCGCGCGGCGCCGGGACCGGGACGCCCTGATGGACACGGCCTTCGCCCGGCTCTTCGACCTGTATCGGGCCACCGACCAGGCCGAACGACAGTCCCCGGGCGGCCAGAACCTCGTCGCCACCCTCGCCGAACTCCTGGCCGGCGGTAGCAACCCCGATCGGATGGGCCTGTACGTGGTGCGGACCCAGACCGCGGCCGACCACGGCAGGCACGAGGGCTACCGTCCGGCGTGCTGGCGCCGTTCCATGCTCCAGATCCTCGGTGACGAGTTCGTGCCGTGGGAACGTTGCATGCGCCCGGGCGACCTGGAGTCCATCCCACGTATCGACGACGCCCTGGAGGCGGTGGCCGCCGAGGCCGCGCCGACCAGTGTCGAGGAGATCCCCGTCTGGGTGCCCCGGACGCACTGGTGGTGGTGGGAACCGGCCCGTCAGCGCGGCGAGGAGGTCGCCGGGATGACCCGCTCCGACACCGGTTCGATGGACGCGGTCACCGATTGAAGCCGGCGCGAAGGAGCTGCATATGTCCCCCGAACTCACCCGTCGGCCGCTGCTGAACGCGGCCGGCCCGGCGATGATCTCCGCCGTCGTCCTGGTCCCGCTGCGCGCCCTGATGGGCGACACCTGGCTCCAGGCATCGGCCTACGGGGTGTTGTTCGGAGGACTGTTCTTCGTCATCACCTACCTCTGCCTGCGCTGGGCCCGCTGATCCGCTTGCCCGACCGGCCGCCCGCGCCGGGGGCGGCCGGGACGGGTCAGCGCACGCCCTTGATCTTCCATACGACGACGGCGCCGAGCAGGGAGACCAGGCCGCACACGGTGTACAGCACCGGGTAGCCGCCCAGGTGCACCACGATCGGGCCGGCGAGCGCCGGGGCGATCACCTGCGGGCCGGAACTGGCGATGTTGACGATCCCCAGGTCCTTGGCACGCCCCTCGGCGCTCGGCAACACCTCGGTGACCAGGGCGTTGTCCACCGACAGGAACACCCCGAAGCCCACGCCCAGCACCACCGCGCACACCAACAGGGTCGGCCAGGTGGGGGAGAGGGCCACCATGAACGCCGGTACGCCCATCACCACGCCCGCGAAGGCGACCATGACGCGTCGTCGGCCGATCCGGTCGGAGATCAGGCCCGCCACCACGGTGGTGGCCACCACCGCCGCCGTGTACACCAGGATCAGCGTCAACAGACCGTCGGTGGCGTCCGACCCGGGGAAGAGTTCCTCGTAGCCCACGGCGTCGCGCAGGAAGTACAGCAGGTACAGGATGAACATGGCGTTGCCGGTACCGATGAGGAACCGGGTGAGGAACGCCCACCCGAAGTCCGGGTACCGGCGGGGCGAGACCCACAGCCCGCGCAGCAGGCCACGCCAGGGCGGGCGTGCCGCGCGTGGCAGTGGCGGATCCGGTGCGAGCAGCGCGAACGGCAGGGCGAGTCCCAGGGTGAGCACCCCGATGAGCGTGTAGCCGGGAGCGATCTCGGTGACCACCATGGTCACCAGCACCACGGCGGCGACCACACCGGCGGACTGGGGGATGCCGATCCACCCGGAGACCGCCCCGCGCTGGCTTCGGGGCACGTGGTCGGGGACCGCGGCGAGCAGGGTGGCGTTCAGACAGGACAGCGCGGTCTGCACGAAGGACCAGCCCACAAGGACGCCCCAGACGGTGTCCTGGGTGCCGAGCACCACCAACCCCGCGCCGCCGAGCGTCGCACCGGCCAGCACCCAGGGGCGTCGGCGCCCCAACCGGCCCGTGGTGCGGTCCGACAGGGCGCCGGCCACAGGTGTGGCGATGAGGGCCATGGCGGCGCCCACCCCGGTCACCCACGCCAGGACTGTCTCCTTGTCGGTGGGGACGATCCGGTCGATCTGTTCGGGCAACAGCACCTGGAGGGGACCGAAGAACGCCATCCACATGCCGAGGTTGGCCAGGCTGATCCCGGCCACCCACAGGGCTCGGACGGGGCGGGTGGGCTCGGCGAAGGCCGCGGGGACGGGCTGCCCGGGCGAGGAGGGGGATGAGGGCGCGGGGGGTGTGCGCACGTGTGACCTGCCTAACATGAAGGTGATTCATGTTAGGTCGATGGACGATCCGGGGGAAGAGGAGAGACGAGGCGGGCGCCCCACGGCCACCAGGTCTCGACCTGGAGTCATGGGACGCCCGTGCGTTCGTGCCGGGGAGTCCGGCGCGGGTCAGTCCTGGTCCCCCTGACGGCGGTGCTCGGCGCCCAGGGCGATCGGGGCGCCCAGCCACTCGTCGCGCAGACCGAACGCGTCCACCAGCTGGACCGCGTAGGGCCGCAGCCCCTGGCACAGGTCGTTGACGGCCGCGGTGATCGCCTTGGAACGCGCGGTGGAGAGCCGCTCGTGCTCCAGGAACCAGCCGTTGTTGTCCTCGATCACCGACAGCACGTACAGGTCGCACACCCGGTTGAGGAGCTTGGCGGTGGACTTGTCGCCGCAACGGTCGATGGCGGCCACGAACGCCTCCAGGACCACCCGGTCCATGTGCGCCCGCGCGGCCTCCAGAACGTGGTCCTGGGCCTGGTTGAACACGTCGAAGGCGTCGCTGCCGTCCTTGCGGGACCGGCGCAGACGCGCGGCCAGGCTCTCGAGGACGTGCTTCTCCCGGTCCTCGAACAGTTCCAGGTGCCAGCCCCGGTTGTACAGTCCCGCCTCGTCGCTACGGCCCGGGGCGGCGGCGATGAGCCGTTCGATCAGCGGGATCGCGGCGGTGCGCTCGATGACGTTCTCGAACACCTTGCCCGCCATGAACCGGGCCAGCCCCAGGTGGTCCAGGTCGCCGAAGTTGTCCTGGAAGTTGGTCAGCATCGCCTTGGCGAGCTGCTGCAACAGGACCGTGTTGTCGCCCTCGAAGGTGGTGAAGATGTCCGAGTCCGCCTTGAGCTGCGGGATCCGGTTCGCTTCCATGTATCCCGAACCACCGCACGCCTCGCGGGCGGTCTGGATGGTCGCGGTGGCGTGCCAGGTCGAGATCGCCTTCAGACCGGCCGCGCGCGACTCCAGTTCCCGCTGGGCGTGCTCGTCGCGTTCGGTGTCGCGGGAGAGCTCGTGCAGTCGGGTGACCAGCTCCTCCTGGGCGAAGTGCAGGGCGTAGGTGCGGGCCAGCGCCGGCAGCAGCTTGCGCTGTTGCGCCAGGTAGTCGAGGATCTTCACCTCCTGCTCGGGGCGGTCCTCGGTGGCGGGGCGGGTGAACTGGCGGCGGGTGTCGGAGTAGCGGATCGCGATGGCCAGCGCCGCCTTGGTGGCGGTGCCGGCGCCCCCGGCCACGCTGATCCGACCACGGATGAGGGTGCCCAACATGGTGAAGAACCGACGGTTGGGGCTCTCGATCGGGCTGGAGTAGGTGCCGTCCGCGGCGACGTCGCCGTACCGGTTGAGCAGGTCGGTGCGCGGCACCCGCACCTGGTCGAACCACAGCCGGCCGTTGTCGACCCCGTTGAGGCCCGCCTTGGGGCCGCAGTCCTCGACGGTGATTCCGGGCAGCGGGTCGCCCTTCTCGTCGCGGATCGGCACCATCAGGGCGTGCACCCCGTGCTCGACGGGACCGTCCGGGCCGGGTGTGCGCAGCTGGGCGAAGACCACGGCCATGCGTCCGTCCCTGGCGGCGTTGCCGATGTAGTCCTTGCGCGCCGACTCGTCGGGCGTGTGGACCACGAACTCCTCGGTGGCCGGATCGTAGGTGGCGGTGGTGCCCAACCGCTGCACGTCGGAACCGTGACCGGTCTCGGTCATCGCGAAACAGCCGGGCAGTTCCACGCTCATGACGCCCGGCAGGTAGCGCCGGTGGTGATCGTCGGTGCCCAGGGCACTGATCGCCCCACCGAACAGCCCGAACTGCACACCCATCTTGACCATGAGGGACATGTCGGCGACGAGCATCTCGAACGCGACCACGGAGGCGCCGATGTCGTCGGTTCCACCGACGGACTTCGGGAAACCGTAGGAGGGCATGCCGGTCCCGGCCAGCGCCAGGAGCTGCTTGAGGGTCCGGGCGCGGTGTTCCTCCATGGACAGGCCGTGCACCGGGGCGAACTCCTCGCCCTGGATGACGTCCCGGGCCTTCTCGCGCACGTTGGCCCAGCGTCCGTCCAACAGGCCGCGCAGTTCGGCTTCGTTCGGTTTCAGCGGTGCCTGTTCGCTCATCTGCTCCCCCTGTGTCTTCGTCGACGCGCACCCGCGTCCCCACGTGACTACCACCGGCACGGAGACCGGCGGACCGAACACGCCCGGACGTGGGTGCGATGAATCCCAAGGTAGTAGGTCGTCGAGTGTTTCCGATGTCCTGTTTGCGGCTTCTCGGATCCGGAAATCATCCGCCCACCACGGGCGGTGAGGGAACGTGTGGGACGGGGGAGGGCCATGGAGCGACGATCGAAGCGGGGGAGGGGACAGCCGTGCGTGTGCTGGTGACGGGCTGGTTCTCCTTCCTGCACGGGGAGGCCACGGCGGGCGACGTCGGCGCGGCCGAGACGGTGTGCGCGGCGCTGCGGTCGGCCGGAATAGCCCACGATGTGGCGTGGAGCCCCGTCTTCAGGCCCGAAGGACTCGACCTGGACGAAGCGCAGGGCCGTGACTACTCCGATCTGGTCTTCGTCTGCGGGCCGCTCGGCGGCGAACAGCCACGTGAGCTGCATCGGCGCTTTCCCCACTGCCGACGAGTGGCCGTGGGGGTCTCCGTGGTGGGCCCCCAGGACCCCGCGTACCTGGGGTTCCACGCGGTCCTGCCCCGGGACGGGACGGGGTCGCCATCCCAGCGCGACCTGGCGCACGGGGCGCCGCCGGGGCGTCCGCTTCCGGTGGTCGGGGTGTGCGCCGCGCCGGGGCAGCCCGAATACGGCGCGAGCGGAGCTCACGAGCGGATCCACGGGGCCCTCGGCGGGTGGTTGGTCACCAAGGACTGCGCTCGCCTGCCCCTGGACACCAGGCTCGACAGCACGGACTGGGAACACTGCGCCGACCCCGCCCAGTTCGACGCCTTGGTGCGCCGCACCGACCTGGTGGTGACGACCCGCCTGCACGGTCTCGTTCTGGCCCTGCGCAACGGTGTGCCCGCACTGGCGGTGGACCCGGTGGTCGCAGGGGCGAAGGTCGCGGCCCAGGGGAGGGCCTGGGACTGGCCGGTGCTGACGGTGCCGGGGCCCGGGCGGGAGCCGGACGCCGCTTCCCTGGACCGGTGGTGGGACTGGTGCCTGACCGAAGGGGTGCGGGAGGCCGCGCTCAGGGCGACCGAGCCGGTCTCGCCGCTGGCGGACCGGCTGGTGGCGGAACTGGGCCGGGGGTCGTCGCGGACCGGGCAGGGGTGAGGGTCTTCAGACGGCGATGTCGCGCAGCGGGGCGGTGGGGGAGGGACCGGGGGTTGCGGCCTCGTCCGTGCGCCGCAGGAGATCGTCCAGGGACAGGTCCAGGGTCGCGGCGACGGCCGCGACGGTGAAGAAGGCGGGGGTGGGGATGCGCCCGCCCTCGATCTTGCGCAGGGTCTCCACGGAGATCCCGGCATGGCGGGCGACGTCCACCATGGTGCGCTGCGCCCGGGCCGCCCGCAGCATGGCGCCCAGGACACGGCCTCGCTCGATCTGCTCTTCGGTCAGCGGTTCACGAACCATGGGGCGAGTCTAACCCGGAGGTCTTCGGGGACTCCGAGGTGTGTGGCATAGTTATACCGGTATAGAAATTCGATGGAAAGGCGTGCCGACCCATGGTCGAACTGAAGACCCCCGACGAGATCGCCCTCATGCGCGAAGCCGGACGTGTGGTCGCCCGCGCGCTGGAGGCCGCCCGCGAGGCCGCCGCACCCGGACGCACCACCGCCGACCTGGACCGTGTCGCCGCGAAGGTCATCGCCGAGGCCGGCGCCGATCCGCTCTTCCTCGGCTACCACCCGGCCTGGGCGCCGATGCCCTTCCCCGGGGTGACCTGCGTGAGCGTCAACGACGAGATCGTCCACGGCGTCCCCTCCACCCGGCGGTTGGTCGATGGCGACCTGGTGAGCGTGGACTGTGGCGCGCGGCTGAGCGGATGGTCCGCCGACGCCGCGATCAGCTTCGTGGTGGGTGCGGCCGACCCCGCCGATTTGGCGTTGATCGAGGACACGGAGGCCGCCCTGGCCCGAGGCGTCGCCGCGGCCCGGCCGGGTGACTTCCTGGGCGACGTCGGGCACGCCATCGCCCGGGACGCGCGCGCCGCCGGCTACGGGCTCACCGCCGACCACGGTGGACACGGCATCGGCCGCACCATGCACGAGGCCCCCGACGTGCCCAACGACGCCCGTCCCGGACGGGGCCTGAAACTGCGCCCGGGCCTGACCATCGCCATCGAGCCCATGCTGGTGCGCGGGGGTTCGGACGGCTACGCGCACGCCGACGACGGATGGACGGTGCTCAGCGACGACGGCACCCGCGCCGCCCACTGCGAGCACACCGTCGCCGTCACCGAGGACGGGCCCGTGGTGCTCACCCTGCCCTGATCGACGGGTGCCCCGAGGCCCGGTCAGTACACCTAAGGCAGGCGTAGCCAGACGGCCGTGTCGCGGGGCAGCCGTCCGTCGACCACCTCGCCACTGGCCAACAGCACCTCCGCTCCCTCGGGCGAATCCACCGGCTCCGCGCCGAAGTTGACCACGCAGCGCACGCCCTCGCGGTCGAAGGCCAGCACTTCCTCGCCCATGTCCACCCAGACCATGGCCTCGCCGGTCAGACCCGGTTCTGCTCGGCGCAGGCGCAGCGCGTGCCGGTAGAGCGTGAGCATCGACCCCGGGTCCCGGGCGGAACGCTCGGCGGTCAGCGTCGCCCACCCCGCGGGCTGGGGCAGCCACGGCTCGGCGCCGTCACCGAACCCGAAGGGGGGCTCCTGCCCGGACCACGGCAGCGGTACCCGGCAACCGTCCCGTCCCGGATCCGTGTACCCCGAGTGCTCCCAGGTGGGGTCCCGCAACACCTCCGGCGGCAGGTCCTCGACCTCCCACAACCCCAACTCCTCGCCCTGGTACAGGTACACGCTGCCCGGCAGTGCCATGGACAGCAGCGCCGCCGCTCGGGCACGTCGGGTACCCAACGCCAGATCGAACGGTTCGTCCCGCAGCTCCGAGAGCGCCTTGTGCTGGGCGTGGTCGGGCCGACCGAACCGTGACACGTGCCGCACCACATCGTGGTTGGACAGTACCCAGGTCACCGGCGCGCCCACCGAGCCGAGCGCGGCGAAGGACTCGTCGATGGACTCGCGCATGCCCTCGGCGGTCCACGGCGCCTGGAGGTAGTGGAAGTTGAACGCGGTGTGCAGCTCATCGGGTCGCAGGTAGCGGGCGAGTCGTTCCGGTGTGGTCACCCACGCCTCGGCCACGAAGACCCGGGGTGGGTCGTAGGAGTCGGCCACCCGGCGCCAGTCCCGATAGATCTCGTGGACCTCGTCGAGGTCGGCGTAGGGGTGCGTGTGGCCGTCCGCGGCCAGGTACGGATCCCGCGAATGGCGTTCGAAGTCGGGCAGCGCGGGATCCTTCACCAGCCCGTGCGCCACGTCGATGCGGAACCCGTCCACGCCCCGATCGAACCAGAACCGCAGGATCGACCGGAACTCCTCGTGGACCCGAGGATGCTCCCAGTTCAGATCCGGCTGCTCGGGGGCGAACAGGTGCAGATACCACTGTCCGGGGGTCCCGTCCGGGTCCGTGGTCCGGGTCCAGGCAGGGCCGCCGAAGTCGGCGATCCAGTTGTTGGGCGGCTCGTCCCCACCCGGTCCCCGACCGTCACGGAACAGGAACAACTCCCGTTCGGGCGCGCCCGGACCGGCGGCCAGCGCCCGCCGGAACCACTCGTGCCGGTCGGAGACGTGGTTGGGCACGATGTCGAGGACGACTCGAATGCCGTGCGTGTGGGCTTCCTCGATGAAGGCCCGGCCCTCCTCCAGGGTGCCGAGCACGGGGTCGATGTCGCGGAAGTCGGCGACGTCGTATCCGCCGTCCGCCATCGGTGACACGTACCAGGGATTGAGCCACACCGCGTCCACGCCCAGGTCCCGCAGGTAGGGCAGGCGGGCGCGCAGCCCGGCGACGTCGCCGACACCGTCACCGTCGCCGTCGGCGAAACTGCGCACGTAGACCTGGTAGATGGCCGCGGTACGCCACCAGAGGGCATCGTCGAGGTCGTCGGTCATGGGGGCTCCGTCCGTAGGGGGTGCGCGAGGCAGCACAGGGAAGGTGCCCTCGCGGTACTCACCTTGCCCCGACCCCGTGTACTGGACACCCGGATTTCGATGCATGTAAAATGCATGCATGGTTGCTTTGCAGATCAGAGATGTCGAACCCGAGGTCAGAGACGTGTTGGTGCGCAGGGCCGGTGAGAAGGGGCAGTCGCTCCAGGGTTTCCTGCTCGAACTGGTCAGGGCGGAGGCCCGTCGGTCCCGCAACGCGGAGGCGCTACGGCGCTTCGAGGGACGCTCGGACGGGGCGAACGACGGAGAGGCCTCCGCGGCCGACATCATTCGTCGCGAACGCGAAGAACGCATGGCCCGCTTCGGGCTCCGGGGTGAAACGGAAGATGGCTAGTGTTCGTCATCGACGCGAGTGTCCTCGTCAACGCGCTGGTCTTCGACGGAGAGCCCGGGGAACGCGCGCGTGCGGCATTGTCCGATGACGATGCCTGGGCCGCCCCGCAACATCTGCCGATGGAGGTGTTCTCGGCGGTCAGAGGACTTTGCCTGGGCGGCAGGATCACCCGGCACAGGGCGAGCGACGCGCTGGCGGTACTGGCCGAGGACATGGAGATCGAACTGGTGGACGTTCGGCGGCTCTTCCCCCTCATGTGGGAGCTGCGGGACAACGTGAGCGGATATGACGCCGCCTACGCCGCCTGCGCACTCCAACTCGATTGCCCGGTGCTCACCTCGGACCTGCGTCTGGCCAAGGCCATCGATGGTCGGTGCCGGGCCATCGTGGTGTGAGGGCCCGGCACCGGGGCCACCGGTCTCACTCCAGTCCCGGAACCGCCAGTTCCAGGTGGGCGCGCTCGGTGTCCAGGGTGGCCATGACGCCCAACGGCAGGGTGAGCTGGGCGGCGCAGTGACCGAACTCCAACCCCCACAGCACCGGAACCCCCAGGTAGGAGAGCCGGTCGCGCATCAGGTCGGCGATCGCCTCGGGCGCCGGCGGACAGTCCGTCCAGGTGCCGATCGCCACCCCCCGCACCCCGTCCAACCAACCGGTGCGCAGCAGGTGGGTGAGCATCCGGTCCACCCGGGCGGCGTCCTCGTTGATGTCCTCCAGGACCAGGATGCCGCCGTTCGTCGACAAGCGGCTGTGCGGTGTGGCCAACCCGTCGTTGAGCAGGCTCAGGTTCCCGCCGAACAGCACACCCTCGGCCCGGCCCGGTACCAGCGCCCGGGCCCCCGGCGAGGTGAGCAGCATCCGCCGCTCGGGGGTGAACAGGGTGGTGCGCAGCTCCCGCTGGGCCAACTCGTCGCCCACGAAGTAGAGGCTGCCCACCACGGGGCCGTGCACCGTCGTCACCCCCAACTCGACGGCGAACGCCTCGTGCAGCGCCGTGATGTCGCTGAACCCGATCAGTGCCTTGGGCTGGGCCCGGCGCATCGCGTCGAAGTCCAACAGGTCCAGCATCCGATGCGCGCCGTCGCCGCCACGGGCGCAGAAAACCGCCCGCACGTCCGGGTCGCACCAGGCGTCCTGGAGGTCGGCGGCGCGATCCTCGTCGTGGCCCGCCAGGTAGGGCAGCCGGGGGTGCCGGTCGCGTACGTGCGGGGCCAGTTCGACCTCCAGACCCCACCCGGTGAGGATCTCCACCGCCGCGTCCAACCGCTCGTCCGGCACCGGGCTGCACGGGGCCACCAACCGGACCCGATCGCCCGGACGCAGCCTCGGCGGCCGACGTAGTGTCGCCGGCCCGGCCGACCCCGCCCCCGTCCCCGTGAACTCCTCACGCACCTCGGCCACCGATTCACCCACGTCGCTTCCCATCTTTGTCGTCGTCCCCTCCACGGCGCGCCCGAGGACGGGGCGCGCCCGGGCACCGGCAGGACCTGCCCGGCCGGTGCCCACCACCGGTCAGGAGCGCAGGAAACCGTCCAGCACCCGCACCCCGAACCGCAGACCGTCCAGCGGCACCCGCTCGTCCACCCCGTGCAACAGCCCCGGGTAGTCCACCCCCTCGGGCAGACGCATCGGGGAGAAGCCGTAACAGTCGATTCCCAGCCGCGAGAACACCTTGGCGTCCGTGCCGCCGGCCAGACACACCGGCACGACCCGGGCCTCGGGGTCGTGGGCCGTCAGCGCGTCCCGCAACGCGCCGAAGGCCGGCGAGTCCACCGGAGCGGCCACCGGAGGCGAATCGTGCGCGTACTCCCAGGTCACCCGGTCACCGGTCAACTCGTCCATGGTGGCGGCGAACGCGTCCTCCCCACCGGGCAGCACCCGGCCGTCCACGCCCGCGGTCGCCTCGCCCGGCACCACGTTCACCTTGTACCCGGCCGAGAGCATCGTGGGGGTGGCGCTGTTGCGCACGGTCGGTCCCACCAGCGCTCCGGCGGTGCCCAAGCGGGCCACCAGGGCGTTCACGGCCTCGTTGGTGTCGGTGTCGCCCGCGATGCGTTCGGTCCCCAAGGCGTCGGCGATCGCGTCGATCGCCGAGCGGGTCACCGGGGTCAGGTGCAGCGGCCAACGGTGCCGGTCGATCCGGGCCACGGCGGCGGCCAACGCGCCCACCGCGTTGTCCTCCGGCGGCCTGGAACCGTGCCCGGCCGTGCCGTGCGAGCGCAAGGTCAGCCACGCGCTGCCGCGCTCGGCCGAACCGATCGGGTACAGCCGTACCGGAGCCCCGGAGGCGTCGCGGCTGTGCACGGTGTGGCCACCGCCCTCGCCGATCGCCACCGCGCAGCCCTCGAACAGGTCGGCGTGCCCGCGCACCAGGTAGTCGGCCCCGTAGGCGGCGCTGTCCTCCTCGTCGGCGACGAACGCCAACACGATGTCGCGGCGCGGCCGCAGCCCCAGCTTCGACCAGTACCGCACCACCGCGGTCACCATGCCGATGGTGTTCTTCATGTCCACCGCGCCGCGTCCCCACAGGGAGGGCGCTCCGGTGACCGGACAGTCGGCGACCTCACCGGCGAAGGGCGGTACCGACCAGTCGTGCGCGTCGGCGGGCACCACGTCGAGGTGGCCGTGCACCAACAGGGCGTCGGCGTCGGGGTCGGTGCCGGGGATGCGCACCACCACGTTGGCGCGACGGTCCGCGGACTCCAGGATCGCGGGCGACAGTCCGGTGGCGCCGAGCGCCTCGGCCACGAACTCGGCGGCGGCGCGCTCGTCGCCCTCGCCCTTGCCGTGGTTGGTGGAGTCGCGTCGGATCAGCTCGCGGGTGAGGTGGATGGCGTCCTCACCGGCGGCGACCAGTGCCTCTTCTCTGGCGCTGTCGGGCAGGGAGGTGTTGGTGTGGCCCACGGGCTCGGCCTTTCTTCGGGGTTTCAGGTGGTGGTGGGGTGGTGAACCGTGCTCGGGGCAGGGGTCGGCCGTTACCGGGTCCCGGGCACAGTTCTACCGGTTCTCACGTGCGATTATCCGGAGAACCGCCCGGAAGTGGGACTCCCGGGCAGCGCCATGGGTTCAGCCGTAGTCCTTCTCCATGTGATTGGAGATCATCGTGGTGACGGTCTTGAACGCCCGGATCATCTCGTAGGCGTCCGGAGAGGTGTAGCGGACCCGGCGCGCGCCGGTGCGGGTCACCCCCGGGACGATAGCCGCGGCCTGGGCGAGCTGCGCGGAGTCCACCTCGATCTCCATCGCCTTGTGCGCGGGATCGACCGGGTCGATCCGGCCCGCCAGCGTCATCGACCGTTCCGCGGCCACGCGGATGTCGGCGGCGGTGCGGGCGGGAGGTCGGCACCGCGCGGCGTACCGGCTGACGTGGTCCTTCACCGCGACCGTCCGGGCGAAGGGCGCGTAGGACTCGGCGTCCTCACAGGCCCGGTCGTCGCCGGTGACCAGGATGACGGGGGTGCCGTACTCGGCGACCACCGCGGCGTTGAGGCGGCCCTCGCTCGCGGGTTCGCCGTCCAGCCACACCCCGGTGATGGCGTTGGGAAGGTAGGTGTGGGCCAGCACCCCCTCGTCTCCGGCCCCGCAGTGATAGCCCAGGAACACGATTCCGTCCACGTCACCGGTCTGCACGCCCTCGATCATGGAGAGTTCCTTGTGCCTGCCGGTGATCATGGTGGCCCGCTCGTCCAGCTCCTCCAACAAGAGGTTGCGCATGGTGGAGTGGGCCTCGTTGACGAGTACCTCGGTGGCGCCGCCCTCGAAGAGCCCGGCGATCGCGGCGTTGACATCGCTGGTGAACATCACCCGACAGCGCTGCCACTGCTCGGTGCCGGGTTCGCAGTCGGCGGGCCAGGTGACGCCCGTGGCGCCCTCCATGTCCGCGGAGATCAGAATCTTCATCGCCAGAGCCTAGAGCCCGACCACCTCGCGGGGCCATAGGTGCGGGGCCCGGTTCGGTCAGTCTCCGCGGACCTGCTCCGGGATGGCCCACCCGAGGTCGGCGAAGACACCGGACACATCGGTCACGCCGGACACGCCGGACACGTCGGTCGGCGGCTCGAACCGGAACGGGGAGAAGGAGGCGGGCCGGCCCGCGGGCACCGTGTGGGCGTAGGGCTCGGGGATGAGCGGCCGTGCGCCGGCTCTGCCGACCTCCCGGATGCGCTGCACCTCGTAACGGAGCACCGGGCGGGGCACGACCACCTCCCAGCCGCCGGGGTCCTCCAGGGACCTGACCACGTGGACCGCCTCCAACGCGGTGACCCGGCGGGCGTCACGGTCGTCGAAGTGACCCACCGTCACCGGCTCGTCGTCCGGAAGGCGCATGTCCACCGCGACCATGCCCTGCGGCTCGTGATGAGGTTCCAGCGCGCGCAACCACTGGTGGGTCACCGCGTAGGAGGGGAGCATGGGGAAGCAGAAGACCCCTCGCACCTCCCCTTGGCCGGGGGAGGTGTGCACACCGGACCGCTGGACGCGGGCGAGGTTGGCGCGGGGGGTCAGGTGGACGAAGAGCGCCATGGCGCGGATCCCTGTCGGTCGGAGGTGTCGACTGCCGATCTCACGAGCCTCGTACAGGGTTCTCAGTAGTACACCCGGGGCCGGACGCTGTTCGGCGTGTGCCGCGTACCCGAGGGAACGGGTGATCTCGACCGGAGCGCTCAGGGGCATGGCTCAGAATTCTAAGCCCTTGCGCGCTGGAAGCGTTCCACGACCCCGGGTCAACACACGTACCACAGGTCATCGCGAATGTCGGCGCCATGGTCGATCCCGCCCACGCGTGGGCCCCGGCGGCCGGCCGCGGCCCACGGAATCGGTGGCAGGGACGAGGACTAGGGAAGGGTGAGGATCTCGGCGCCGGAGTCGGTGATGACCAGGGTGTGCTCGAACTGGGCCGTCCAGGAGCGGTCCGCGGTCACCGCGGTCCAGCCGTCCTCCCACAGGTCGTACTCCACCCCGCCCAGGGTGATCATGGGCTCGATGGTGAACACCATGCCCGGCTCCATGGTGGTGGTGGCGCGCGGGTCGTCGTAGTGGGGGATGATCAGGCCGGAGTGGAACTCCGGGCCCACGCCGTGACCGGTGAAGTCACGGACCACGCCGTAGCCGAACCGCTTGGCGTAGGACTCGATCACCCGGCCGATCACGTTGACCTGCCGACCCGGGCGGCACGCCTTGATAGCGCGCATGGTCGCCTCGTGGGTGCGCTCCACCAGCAGCCGGTTCTCCTCGGAGACGTTCCCCGACAGGAACGTGGCGTTGGTGTCGCCGTGCACACCGTCCTTGTAGGCGGTGATGTCGATGTTGACGATGTCGCCGTCGGAGACGACCGTGTCATCGGGGATGCCGTGGCAGATGACCTCGTTGAGGGAGGAGCACAGCGACTTCGGGTAGCCCTTGTACCCCAGGGTGCTCGGGTAGGAGCCGTGGTCGAGCAGGAACTCGTGGCCGACCCGGTCCAGTTCGTCGGTGGTCACGCCCGGCACGATGTGCTTGCCGATCTCTTCCAGGGCCTGCGCGGCGATCCGGCTCGCCACACGGACACGCTCGATCGTCTCGGCGTCGTGGACGTCGCCCAGGACCCCCTCGATCGGACGCTTCTTACCGACGTACTCCGGGCGGACGATGTGCGAGGGGACCGAACGTTGCGGCGAGATGCGCCCAGGAACCAGCGGAGTAGTCATGGACACTGATTGTAGTTCGTGGGTGGCACCGACATGGCGCGACGGCGGGTGTGAGGAGCGCCCCAGGTGCGGGTAGATGCCCCACGAGAACGGCGAGAGAGAGGTGGGTCTGCTGTGGTGGACGTTCGGGAGGATGCTTGGTGGTTCTGTCTGCGGCACAACGAAGTCGAACACGGTAAGGGGTGCCCCAACAGTCAGAGGTTGGGGCCCTACCCGGACCAGGCGACGGCGGCACGGGCGTTGAACATCGCCGCCGAACGCAATGAGGAGTGGGAAGAACAGGAGGAAGAGGAGGGCCGTTGAGTCCGGCCGAGCCCGGCCCTGCGCGCCCGTCACCGAACCCCGCTCTGACAGGATCGGCCCCATGAGCGAACAGAACGCGCCGCAGGGCGTGGACATCACCGGGAAGACCATCGCCGTGCTGGGCGGCACCGGCGACCAGGGCCGGGGTCTGGCCCGCCGGTTCGCCCTGGCCGGGCACACCGTCTATATCGGTTCTCGTAGCGCCGAGCGCGCCGCCAAGGCCGCCAATGATCTGGTCGAGGGCGAGTCCGAGCAGGTGCGGGTGCACGGGCTGGACAACGGCGACGCGGCCGCTCAGGGCGACATCGTGATCGTCGCTGTGCCCTGGGATGGTCATCGGGAGCTGCTGGTCGCGTTGGCCGACAAGCTCGCCGGGAAGATCGTGGTGGACTGCGTCAACCCGCTCGGCTTCGACAAGAAGGGGCCGTTCGCGCTGGACGTCTCCGAGGGCAGCGCCGCCCAGCAGGCCGCCGAGGTCTTGCCGGGCAGCCGGGTCACCGCCGCCTTCCACCACGTGTCGGCGAAGCTGCTGCTGGACCCGGAGGTGGCCGAGGTCGACCTGGACGTGCTGGTTCTGGGCGAGGACCGCGAGGCCACGGACGTGGTGCGGGCCCTGGCCGATCGCATCCCGGGGGTGCGGGGCGTGTTCGGTGGCCGGTTGCGCAACGCCCACCAGGTGGAGGCGCTCACCGCCAACCTCATCGCGGTCAACCGCCGCTACAAGACCCACGCGGGCATCCGGATCACCGGCCTGTAGCCGCGCGTCGGCGGCGCCGTTCGCGACGATCTTGCTCGCAGCGCCATGTTCGGCGCCCAAATGGGCGCTGCGAGCAAGATCATCACAGAATGGGAGCGGGAGCTCAGCGGTTGATGGAGACCACTTCCAGCGTCGCGCCCTGGCCCTTGAGCACGTTCTCGGTGTGCTCCAGGTCCTGCCAGGTGAATCGGACGATGCGTACGCCCGGATGCCAGCGCTGTAGGGCGTTCTGCCGCTCTCGATCCCTGAGCAGAGCCTGGGGGAGGCTGTGCGGGCCCAGACCGTCCGCTTCACCGATGAGCTGCTGTTCCTCCCACCAGAAGTCGGCGACACCGATGGCCCGCCCATGGCCGTCGAGGAAACGGTGCTGTAGGTCGGTGGGAGGTATCCCCCCGTCCACACAGATCAGGCGTACCCGGGTCTCCAGAGGACTTTCCGCGCGGCCGTCGGCCAAACGCCACCACCGGCGAACGTTCACGCAGCCCCTGCGCCCCCGGTTCGCCAGTTCCAGTTCCTCTATTTCGTCGTCTAGGACGAGGCCTTGGTGCAACACGGAGTCCATGAGGCAGACGGCGGTCTCCCGATCCACCCGAAGGAGTGTGTCGCGCAGGGTCCTGCCGGGATTGGTCAAGCGGATGCCGTGGAGGGTGGTGACTTCTTCGGGGGAGGTTGGCCAGCTGTGCAACGTGATGCGGTGGTGATGACGCTGGGCCCCGAGTGCGGGGATGACCATGTGGACGGTTCGCCCATCCCAGAGGGGGAGACCCTGCATCTCCCAGAGGCGTGCGGCGGTCTCACCCCCGGCGAAGGAGTTCGGCCCCAGAGCCAGTTGGGCGGCCATAGCCGCTGTGCGAAGGTGCGTCTTGGTGTCGGGAGAAGCTGTCAGAGTTCGTACGGAGTAGACACCCGTGTGGGGGCGCCCCCACTCACCGTTGCGAACAAGGCGGCGCACGTCACTCTTGGTGACACCGGTGGAACCGGCCTGGGCCCAGCTGAGCACTCCGTACTGGCGGGCGGCGATGGCGAGTGCCGCCCCGGGCACGGTGCGAGTGCCGCGACCGGCGGAGAGCGCGTTGGAGCGTTGTGGGGCGGAGGCAGGCCGACCCGGAGCGACGGAGGCGCCCGGACCAGGGGTTCGGAGCCCTTGCTGAGGTTCGGGAGGGTTCATGCCTCCAGAGTGAGGTGCTGCCGACGTCGAAGCGAGGCCTTCCCCCGAAGCTGTGGATAACCCACTCCCGCAGCCGTGATCTTGCTACCAGAAGCGAAAACGGCGCTTTTTTCGCTTCTGGTAGCAAGATCACGGGGAGGGAGAAGGGTCATCCTCGGGGGAGAGGGCTCAGGAGGCCCAGTCCTTGACCTTCTCGATCAGCTTCGCGGGGTTGTCGCCCACCGGGGTGACGTTGAGGCGGGTGACCCCGGCGGCGCGGAAGGCCCCCACGCGCTCGCGCACGTACGACTCGGGGCCGACCAGGTTGGTCAGCTCCACGAACTCGTCGGGCACCGCCGCCGCGGCCTCGTCCTTCTTCCCCGCCAGGTACAGGTCCTGGATCTTCTCCGCGGCCTCCTCGTAGCCGTAGCGCTGGGCCACCGTGTTGTAGAAGTTCTTGCCCTTGGCCCCCATGCCGCCCACGTACAGGGCGATCATCGGACGGGTGAACTCCAGGAGCTTCTTGACGTCCTCGCCCTCGCCGATGGCGAGCAGGCCGCCGGCGGAGATGTCGAGTTCACCGAGGGAGGCGTCGCGCTTGGCCTTGCCCTGCTCCAGGGCCTTGCCCCACACCTTGTCGGCCTTCTCCGGGATGAACAGGTGCGGCAGCCACCCGTCGGCGATCTCGGCGGTCATCTCGACGTTCTTCATACCGAGGGAGGCCACGTAGATCGGGATGCTCGAACGCACCGGGTGGTTGATGATCTTGAGCGGCTTGCCCAGGCCGGTGCCCTGCTCGGGCGGCAGCGGAAGGGTGAACACACCGCCGTCGTGGGTGAGGCGTTCCTCGCGCGCCCAGATCTTGCGGCAGATCTCGATGGTCTCGCGGGTGCGGGCCAGCGGCTTGGAGTACGGAATGCCGTGGAAACCCTCGATGACCTGCGGTCCGCTGGCGCCCAGGCCGATGATGGCACGGCCGTCGGAGAGGTAGTCGATCCCCGCTCCGGTCATCGCGACGAGGGCGGGGGTCCGGGTGTACATGGGCAGGATGGCCGAACCGATCTCCACGCGTTCGGTTCGGGCGGCCAGGTAACCCATGAGGGTGGGGCTGTCGTAGCCGTAGGCCTCGGCGACCCACACGGTGTCCAGACCGGCCTTCTCCAGTTCGACGACCTGGTCGACGGCGGCCTTGGGCTCGCCCGCGTACTGGAGCGGCATCGAGATGCGCATCTGCTGTCCTCCCGGTGGGGCCGGGGCCCGGCCCGTGGCGATCGTGGCGATCCTGGTATCGCGTCACTGTACTGCCGAACGGCATTCGGGCCGTGACGCGCCTCACGTCTGTCAGGGGCGTCGGCGCCGATGGCGCCCAAGACTTCTTGGCCAACAAGTATTGGCCAAGAAGTCTTGGGCGTCTATCGTGAGAGCATGTCCGACTCTCGCGATTCCGCCGACCACCGATCCACCCCGCACGACCCCTTCGAGAACGCCGCGCACCTCGACGCGCGTTCCCTGCGGGGACTGGCCCACCCGCTGCGCATGCGCGTCTACCAGCTGATCCAGAAGGCGCCCGCCACCGGCAAGAGCATCGCCGAACGGCTCGACATCTCCTCGGCCTCGGCCAGCTACCACCTGCGCCAACTGGAGACCTACGGGTTCATCGCCGAGGACCCCTCGCTCGGCACCAGCCGTGAACGCTGGTGGCGCGCGGCCCACAAAGGCTTCCGCCTGCCCGAACACCTGGACACCGAGGCGCCCGAACTCACCACCACGCTGCGCCACGCCATCGCCGCCCGCTGGTCCGAACGCCTGGCCGCCGCCGTGAATCTGTGGTCCGCCCAACCGGAGGGGTGGCGCGAGGCCCAGCTCATGGCCGACCGCACCGTCGACCTCACCCTGGACCAGATGGAACGCTTCCGCGCCGAGGTGGTCGAACTCCTGAACCGCTACTCCGACGAGGGCGGACCAGGGGAGCGCACCGTCAACGTCCAGTTCGGCGCCTTCCCCGCACCGGAACCCGACGACGACCGGACCCCCGAGGCCGACTCGCCCCCCGGCCCCTCTGCGGAAACGCCATGAGACCCGTGACCGGTCTGGTCGCCGCCGAGGCCTGCGCCTACATCGGCACCCGCCTGGCCATGATCGCCATCCCCTGGTTCGTCCTGGAAACCACCGGCAGCCCCGCCCACATGGGTCTGGTCACCCTGTTCGAACTGGGCGCCTACACCCTGGCCCGGCTGTTCGTCGGCCCCGTCCTGGACCGGGTGGGCCAGCGCGCCGTCAGCATCCGGGTGGACCTGCTCGCGGCCCTGGCCCTGCTCACCGTCCCCCTCCTGTTCACCGCCGGCCTGCTGCCCTTCCCGGTCCTGCTCGTCCTGGTCACCGTGATCGGCCTGGCCACCGGCCCCTCCGAGGCCGCGAAGGTGTCGCTGGCGCCGTTCGTGGCTCGCGCCGCCGGAGTACGGGTGGAACGGGTCACCGGGCTCACCGGCACCGTCGACCGGCTCTCCATGACGGTCGGACCCATCGCCGCCGGCGCCCTCGTCGCCGCTCTCGGCGCGCTCACCGCCCTGTACCTGAACGCCGCACTGATGTTGGCGGCGGCCGGGATCATGGCTCTGATGCTGCGCCGCGACACCGAGACCGTCGGGCGCGCCGGCGGACCCGATCCGGAAGCGGACCACGGCTACCTGACCCGGTTGCACGCCGGATGGCGCGCCATCTGGGGCGACCTGCCGCTGCGCACCCTGACGGCGATGATCCTGGTGACCAACGTCGTGGACGTGGCGGTGATGAGCCTGGCGCTGCCGATCTGGGCCCACGAAGGGGGCTGGGGACCCGAGGGGGTCGGACTGGTGGCGGGAGCGCTCGGCGGCGCCTCGGTACTCGGCTCCCTGTTCGCCGCCTGGATCGGCCACCGCCTGCCCCGGCGCGCGACCTTCTTCGTCGCCCTGGCCGTCGCCGGCCCGCCCCGCATCCTCGTGTTGGCCCTGGACGTACCGCTCTGGGTGGTCCTGGTGGTCTGGGGTGTGTCCGGGCTGTTCGGCGGGGTCATCAACCCGATCCTGTCGGCGCTGATCTTCGAACGCCTGCCCACGAACATGGTGGGGCGGGGCATGGCGATGGTCGGCGCCCTGACCCGGGTCGGCGCGCCGATCGCCGCGCCCGGCATCGGGGTGGCCATCGGTGCCCTCGGGGTCTCCCCGGTGCTCGTGGCGGGGGCGGCGGTCTACCTGGCGGCCGTCCTGTTGCCCGCCTTCGGACGCTCCGCCCAAGGACTGACGCGGCCTCCGGAAGAACCGGAGACCGCGCCGGAACGCGCCTCATCCTGACCGGCCGGGCTCGCCCTTCCCCGGGGCCCCGCCCCTACTCGGGCTCGTCGCCGGTGACCAGGGGGAGCGACTCGTCGGCCGTCCAGGCCGTCATCGAACCGTCGTAGACCGCCACGTCCTCGCGACCGGCCAGGGCCAGCGCGTGGGCCACACCGGTGGCCGCGATCCCGCCGCCGCAGTAGGTGACGGGCGTGACGCCCGGGTCGAGCAGCCCCTTGGCCGCGAACAGGGTCCGCAGCTCCGCCACCGGCTTGAGCGTTCCGGTGGCGGGGTCGGTGACCTCGCTCACCGGCAGGTTGATGCTGCCGGGGATGTGGCCGGCCCGGGCGTAGCTCTTCTTCTCACCGCTGTAGGTCTTCGGGTCCAGAACGTTGACCAGGACCGTGCCCGGGTCGCCCATGGCCGCCCGGACCTCCTCGGTGGAACGCAGCAGCTCCGGGCGGCGGTGCGCCTTGAAGGTCCGTGCGGTGGGGGCCGGGGACGGGGCGTCGGTGACCGGGTGACCGGCCGCCTTCCAGGCGTTCAGCCCGCCGTCCAGGACCTCCACGTCGTCGAAGCCCTCCAAACGCAACTGCCACCACAGGCGCGTGGCCCAGAAACCGCTGGACTGGTCGTAGACCACCACTCGCGCGCCCTGGCCGATTCCCAGGGCGCCCGCGCTCGCGGCGAACCGCTCCGAGGACGGCACGGTCCACGGCGCGGGGGCGTCGGGATCGGCGAAGTCGGTCAGCAGGTCGGCGAAGTGGGCGCCGGGGATGTGCGCGGCGTCGAAGGTGCTTCGTCCCGACTCCACGGTGTAGGGGCCCTGCGCGGGCATGCTCAGGTGCGTGGTCGCGTCCACGAGGACGAGACCCTCGTCGTCCAGGTGCTCCGCCAACCAGGCCACGTCGACGGTCGGCGCACTGCTCGGTGCCATGTCCGGATTCCCCCTCGATTCGGAAGTCTTCGCAGAGCACCAACCTCGCGCGAGGCGCACTTGTTCCGTCTCCCACGTGTGAGAACGCCGGCCGGGGGATGCCCGGCCGGCGTTCATGGCTCACGGAGTCAGCTCTTGTAGGTGTGCTCTTCGGCCGGGAAGGCGCCGTTGACGACCTCGTCGGCGTAGGAGGTCGCGGCCTCGCGCAGCGTCTCACCCAGGTTCGCGTAGGTCTTGACGAACTTGGCCACCCGCGGGCTCAACCCGGCCATGTCCTGCCAGACCAGAACCTGGGCGTCGGTGCCCGCACCCGCGCCGATGCCGACGGTGGGGATGGACAGCTGCTCGGTGACCTGCGCGGCCAGGTCGGCGGGGACCGCCTCCAGTACCAGGGCGAACGCGCCGGCGCGCTCCAGTTCCTTGGCGTCCTTGAGCAGGTCGGCGGCGGCCTCGCCCCGACCCTGCACCCGGTAGCCGCCCAGGGTGTTGACCGACTGCGGGGTCAGACCCACGTGCGCCATCACCGGGATGCCCGCGGAGACCAGCATCTCCACCTGCGGGGCGACGGAGTGGCCGCCCTCCAGCTTCACGGCCTGGGCGTTGCCCTCCTTCATGAAGCGCGAGGCGGTCTCCAGCGCCTGCTGGGGAGAACCCTGGTAGGAGCCGAAGGGCAGGTCGGCCACGACCAGTGAACGCTTGGTGGAGCGGGTCACCGCCGCGGTCAGCGGGAGGAGCTCGTCCACCGTCACCGGGACGGTGGATTCGTAGCCGTAGACGACGTTGGCGGCGGAGTCGCCGACGAGGAGAACGGGGATGCCGGCCTCGTCGAAGATCCGGGAGGTGAGGGCGTCGTAGGCGGTCAGCATCGGCCAGCGCTCGCCGCGCTCCTTGGCGCGGGCCAGGTCGCGGATGGTGACGCGTCGGTTGGTGACCCCGCCGTACAGGGCGTTCCCGGCGGAGGGGGTCTGGGCCGTGTTGCTCATGGTGTTCTTCCTCCGTTGTCTCGAAGCACCTGCTGTGGGTGTCCCCGGACGTGTGGACGAGAAGGGTTGTCGTGCGCACGTGTGCGCGTTGGTTCCCCGGAGGGAACGGCGTGCTCATGCGGGATGTTCCCCACCGCCGTGTTCCCTTGCCCCCGGCCGAACCGGTAGGGGGAGAACAAGCGTGCGAGGACCGCACACGAGCATCATCCCACGCGGAGCATGTCGATTTCGACCCGGGGCGGGGGTTGAATTCACATCGCCGAACAACCGGTGCATCGTCCGTGGTGTCGTGGAAGCAGGGTGCCCGTGGGGCCACCGCACGGGATCTTCCGTGAACTTCTGTGAGCGCGCTCCCACCTGTCGCCCCGCCTCCAGGGGTGCCACCGGTCGAGATGTGGATCACCCCCTCCTACTAGCATGACGGGGCGGCGCGCGGCGGGCGGGCGTGGTGATCGAAAGGTGTCCCCTTGGACCAGCGGACGGCGTACCGGCGCAGATGGGGTGGGCTCGCGGTGCTCATCATCTGCCTGTTGGTGGTCGTGGCCGACAACACGATCCTCAACGTGGCCCTGCGGACCCTGTCCGACCCGGTCGACGGGGTGGGAGCGAGTCAGGCGCAGTTGGCGTGGGCGATCAACTCCTACACGCTGGTGTTCGCCGGGCTGCTGTTCACCTTCGGTGTCCTGGGGGACCGGTGGGGGCGCAGACGGTTGCTGGCGTGGGGGCTGGTCGTGTTCGGTGCGGCCTCGGCGCTGTCGGCGTACTCGCAGAGCCCCGAACAGCTGATCGCGGCGCGCGCGGTGATGGGTCTGGGCGCCTCCATGGTGATGCCGCAGACCCTGTCGGTGATCACCAACGTGTTCCCCTCCGAGGAGCGCGGCCGGGCGATCGGGATCTGGGCCGGGGCGGTGGGCCTGGCGATGGCGATCGGGCCGTCGGCGGGCGGTCTGCTGCTGGAGAACTTCTGGTGGGGCTCGATCTTCCTGGTGAACGTGCCGTTCGTCCTGGTCGGGCTGGCGCTGATGTTCGTGCTCATCCCCGAGTCCCGGGACGAGCACGCGGGTCGCCCGGACGTGGTGGGCGTGCTGCTGTCCATCCCCGGTCTGGTGCTGCTGATCTACGGGATCATCACCGCGGGGGAGCGGGCGTCGCTGGCGGACTGGGACGTGTTCGGCGCCCTGCTGCTGGGGGTCGCGGTGATCGTGCTGTTCCTGGTGCACGAGTCGCGGGTCCCCAACCCTTCGCTGGACGTGCGGTTCTTCCGCGACCCGCGGTTCAGCGTGTCCATCGCCACGATCATGGTGCTGTTCTTCAGCATGTCCGGGATCATCTTCTTCCTCAGCTTCTACTGGCAGAGCGTGCGCGAGTTCTCCCCGTTCGTCGCGGGCCTGCTGGTGTTGCCCGCCGCCATCGGGCAGATGGTGTTCGCGCCGCTCAGCCCCACCCTGGTCCGGTGGGTGGGTGCGCGCACCCTGGCCGCCATCGGTATCGCGATCGTGTGCTGCAGTTTCCTGTTCTACACACGGATCGAACAGGACACCCCGCTGCCGCTCATCATCACGTTCTTCTTCCTTCAGACGTCGGCGATGGCCGTGGTGCTCACCCCGGCCACGGACGCGATCATGTCGTCGGTGCCGCCGGGCAAGGCCGGTGCCGCGTCGGCGGTGCAGAACACCGTGCGGCAGGTCGCCACGGCCATGGGCGTGGCGGTCCTGGGCGCGGTGATCTCGTTCCACTACCGGTCGGCGATGGCCCCCACGCTGCGGCAGGTGGCGACCGAGACCGACTCCGACCCCGAACAGGTCCGGGTGGCCGGGGAGTCGATCGAGGGCACGATGGCCTTCGCCCGGACACTGGGCGAACAGGGAGTGGCCTTGGTCACGCCGGCCAAGGAAGCCTTCCTGGAGGGGCTGCACCTGGCGGCGACGGTCTCGCTGGCCCTCGGGCTGGTGGGCCTGCTGGTGGTGCTGGTGTGGATGCCGCGCGGCGCTCCCGCTCCACGCCGGGGCGACGACGCGAGTCCGGGTCCGGAGGGGGAGGGGCGTCCTCGGAGCGGCCGTGAGAGCGGTGGGTGAACCGGATCCGAGCAAGGTCACCGCACACGACCTACCATGGGCGACATGCGTCTGACCGTCTTCACCGACGTCTCCCTGCGCCTGGTCATGCGGCTCGCGGTCGCTCGGGAGGGTGAACTCCTCACCACGCGTGACGCCGCGGGCATGCTCCACGTGCCCTACACGCACATGGCCAAGGCCGTGGCGCGCCTGTCGGAAATGGGCCTGATCGAGGCCCGACGCGGACGCGGCGGCGGTCTGCGGCTCACCGATACCGGCCGGCGTTCCTCGGTGGGGGCGATCGTCCGTGAGCTGGAGGGCTCGGGCGACCTGGCCGGTTGTGAGGACGACCCGCCCTGTCCGCTGCGCGCCGCCTGTCGACTGCGCGTGGCGTTGTCGCAGGCGCGTGAGGCCTTCTACGCCTCCCTGGACGAAGTGACCGTGGAATCGTTGGTGAGCTCGCCCACACGGCAGGTGCTCACTTTGCTCCGCGAGGACGGTTCCCCGGTCTAAAACCCGGTCTGAACTGGCGTTTTCCGTTAACCCACCCCGGTGTGAGGTGTCCGATCAGCGCGCTTAATATGCATTTTAGATACCAATTATCGATGCCGGGACTCACGTCCCGACTCAGGAGGAAGCGTGCTCTCCACCGAGTCCGCGGCCACGGTCCGCGCCACGATCCCCGCCGTCGCCGGAGCCCTCGACGACATCACCGCCCGGTTCTACGACACGATGCTCGGCGAACGCCCGGAGCTCCTCGACGGGCTGTTCAACCGCGGCAACCAGGCCAGCGGTGAACAGCGCAAGGCCCTGGCCGGGTCGATCGCCGCCTTCGCCACGATGCTGCTCGACAACCCGGACGAGCGCCCCGACGCCCTCCTGTCCCGCATCGCGCACAAGCACGTCTCCCTCGGCATCACCGAGGACCAGTACGTGATCGTGCACAAGTACCTCTTCGGCGCCATCGCGCACGTCCTCGACGAGGCGGCCACCCCCGAGGTCGTCGCCGCCTGGGACGAGGTGTACTGGCTCATGGCCGGCGCCCTCATCGCCATGGAGGCCCGCCTGTACCTGGAGTCCGGCAGCAGTGGCCGCGACGTGTGGCGCCCCTGGAAGGTGACCGAACGCCGCGAGCAGACCGCCGACGCGGTCACCCTCACCCTGGAGCCCGGCGACGGCGACCCCGCCCCCGACTTCCGGCCCGGTCAGTACGTGAGCGTGCGGGCCCAGATGCCCGACGGCGTCCACCAGGCCCGCCAGTACTCCGTCTCCGGTTGGGACGGCAGCCGGCGGCTGATCACCGTCAAGCGCCTGCGCGCGGGGGAGTACCATCCGGCCGGCGAGGTCTCCACCCTCCTGCACGGCACCGCGGCCCCCGGTGACACCCTCATGGTCTCCACCCCGGCCGGCGACGTCACCCTCTCCGACGGCGACCACCCCTTGGTCCTGGTGTCGGCCGGTATCGGCTGCACCCCCATCGCGGCCATGCTCCGGCACCTGGACGAACACGGCAGCACCCGCCGAGTGATCGTCCTGCACGCCGACCGCACGCCCGCTGACCACGCCCACCGCGAAGAGCTCAACGAGCTGATCGAGCGGCTGCCCGGCGCCACCGCCCACGTCTGGTACGAGCAGGACCACACCGACGCGGGCGAGAGCGCGGACGTCACGGTGCGTCCCGGCACCATGGACCTGGACCCGGTCGAGATCCCCGAGGCGGCCGAGGCCTACCTGTGCGGCCCGCTGCCGTTCATGCGCACGGTCCGTTCCGGGTTGCTGGACGGTGGACTGCTCGCGCGCCGGGTGCACTACGAGGTGTTCGGTCCCGACCTCTGGCTCGGCCAGAACTGACCGCTATGGGGATGGGCGAGCGTCCAGGACCGGGCGCCCGCCCCGTGGGCGAAATACGGTGTCGGGGGCGGCGTCGACCGGACATACTCGACGCTATGCGGCTTCGCGATCCCTCCACCGTGTTCGTCGGGCGCCGAGCCCAGCTGTCCACCCTGACCGCGGACGGGCGTCGAACCCGGAGGGAAGGCGCCCGCACCGTCCTGGTCTGCGGCGAGGCCGGGGTCGGCAAGACCCGACTGCTGGAGGAACACCTGCGCGGCCTCCCGGAGGCCCGCGTCGCCGTCGGCGGCTGTCTCGAAGTCGGCTCCGACGGCCTCCCCTTCGCCCCCTTCACCGCCCTGCTGCGCGAACTCCTGCGTTCGGGCGGACCCACCACCGACCAGGCCGTCGACCTCGGTCGGTTGCTCCCCGAACTCGGAGGAGCGGGCGGCGGCACGGACGAGAGCCGGGCCCGCCTGTTCGAGTCGGTCCTGACGTTCCTGGAGGAACGCGCCCGCCCCGACGGGCTCACGTTGGTCCTGGAAGACCTGCACTGGGCCGACGCCTCCACCCGCGACCTGCTGCTCTTCCTGCTGCGCAACCTCGGACCGACCTCCGTCCACCTGCTGGTGAGCGTGCGCACGGACGACCTGCACCGCGCCCACCCGCTGCGCCGGCTGCTGCCCGAGCTACAGCGTTCGCCCGGGGTGTCCCGTCTGGACGTGGAACCGCTCTCCCGTGCGGAGGTCGACGAACAGGCCACCGCGCTGCGCGGTGCCGGCCTCGACCCCGCCGACCTGGACCTGCTCTGGGAACGCAGCGGCGGCAACCCCTTGTTCGTCGAGTCCCTGCTGAACGGTCACGACCCCGCCGGGGCGGTGCTTCCCGAGGGTCCCCGCGACCTGCTCCTGGCCTCGGTCGAACCCCTTCCCGGACCCACCCGACGTGTCCTCGGCCTGGCCGCCACCGCCGGGAGCCGGGTCCCGCACACCCTGCTGGCCGCCGCCGCCCGACGCGCCGGGACCACCGAGGAGGAGCTGGAGGACGCGCTGCGACCGGCCATCGACGCCCGCGTCATGCGCACCACCCGCGATGGCTACGTGTTCCGGCACGCCCTGCTCGCCGAGGCCGTGTACACCGACCTGCTGCCCGGCGAACGCGTGCGCGCCCACCGCCGCTACGCCGAGGCGCTCCAGCGCGGTGTGCCCCGCATGTCCGAGCGCGAACAGGCGGTCCAACTCGCCCACCACGCCCACGCCGCGCACGATCAGCCCCTGGCCCTGGAGGCCGCCTGGAGCGCCGCCGACCAGGTCGCCGCCGTCGACGCCTACCCGGAACAGTTGGCCCTGATCGAACGGGTCGTGGAGTTGTGGGAGCAGGTCCCCGACGCCGCCGAACGCACCGGACTGCAACGCGTGGACGTCCTGGTCCGCGCCGCCCAGGTGTGCCTGGTCGCCGGTTCGGTCCGCCGGGCCATCGGCTACGCCGACGACGGTCTGGCCGAACTCGGGGCCACCGCCCTGCACGTCGACCTCGGCGATCCACCGGCCGAGGCCGAACGGATCGCCCTCCTGCGCCACGCTCGCGCCCTCGCCCTCAAGGAGATGGGTCTGGACGGTGCGCTGGAGGACTTGGGCGAGGCCAGTGTCCTGTTGCCAAAGGGCCACCCCGAGAGCGCCGCGGTCATCGCGACCTTCTCCGCGACTCTGCTGATACGCGGCCACCATCAGCACGCCGAGGGCGGTGCCCGCCGGGCCCTGTACCTGGCCCGTGAGTTGGGCGACCGGCGCAGCGAGGCCGACGCGCTCATCACCCTGGGTTCCCTGCTGGAGGACAAGGAGAACGGCAGCGGGCTGCCCGTACTCGGCAACGGCATCCGCATCGCCCGAGAGGTCGGGGACGTTCAGGCCGAGATCCGCGGGCTCACCAACCTCGGCGGGGTCCTCAAGAACCACGGGCGGCTGGAAGCGAGTGCCGAGGTGGCCCTGGAAGGGCTACGTCGCTGCCGGGAACTGGGTCTGACCCGCACCAAGGGCGGCGTCTTCGTCTACGGGCTGGCCGTCACCCGCTTCAACCAGGGCCGATTCGATGAGGCCGAAGCCCTCTTGGACGGGATCGATGACACCTCGATCACCCGGGCCCGCGCCCTCGTCCTACGCATGCACCTGGACCTGTACCGCTGGCGCCCGGACGCCGTGCGCACCGCCACCGACCACTTCCGCCGTCTGCTGCCCGAACGCGACAGCTCCCCGCTGGAACACCTGCCGGTGCACATGGTCCTGCAACAGCTCGCCCTGCACGAGGGGCGCTTGGAGGACGCCGGGCGGATCTCCCTGGCCATGCTCACCAAGGCCCTCGGCGAGCGCGGGGCCCTCTCCAACACCCACGGCCTCTACCGTTCCATCCTGCCCTGGCACGCAGCCGTCGCCGCCCTGCTCTCCGAGGAACCCGAAGAGGAATCCAAGCGGCTGGCCCTGCGGATCGAGGAGTCCCTGGACGCCCTGCCACCCGACGCGGTGCGCTCCGACGCCCCGGCCGCCGACCTGGCCGCGCGCGCATGGCGCAGCCGTGATCCCGTCGCGTCCCTGAGCCTGTTCGAACGAGCCCTGACCGAACTCGGCCCCACGGGTCTGGTCGTCTCCACCGCCGAGTACCACCTGGGCGCCGTCCGCGCCGCCCTGCGGGCCGAGGACCGGGCCGCCGCGATCCGGCACGTGGACCTCCTGCACGGCCTCGCGGTCGAACACGGGATGGTCCTGTTCGAACGTGAGTCGCTACGCCTGCGCGCCCGCCACGCCCTGCCCGGGCCGGGCGAACACCCGGCCACCGGGGCGGCGTCCGAACCCGCCGCCCTCACCGGTGGTTCCAGCCCGGCCCGGACCACCCTCCCGATGGGTCTGACCCGGCGTGAACTGGAGGTCCTGGCCGAGGTCGCCAAGGGCTCCAGTAACCGGGAGGTCGGTCTGACCCTGTTCATCTCCGCCAAGACCGTGAGCGTGCACGTCACCAACCTGATGACCAAGCTGGAGGTGCGCAACCGCACCGCTGCCGCCGCAAAGGGCCGGGAACTGGGCCTGTTCTGAACGGCATACTGGGGCCCATGCCCCCCACCGAACCCGCCGAGTTCGTCGGTCGCCGACCCCAACTGGACCGTCTCCTCGACGAGGCCCGCGCGGTGGCGGCGGGGCATCCACGCATCACCCTGGTGTGCGCCGACGCGGGGATCGGCAAGACCCGGCTGCTCACCGAACACCTGAGTCGCACCCCACTGGCGCGTTCCGCCGTGGGCGGCTGCCTGGAGCTGGGTACCGAGGGCATCGCCTACGCGCCCTTCACCACCGTCCTGCGCCACCTGGTCCGCTCCGGTGGACCCGGCACCGCCGAAGGAGGGGAGCTGGCCCGGCTGGTCCCCGGGCTGGGCCCGGTCCCCGAGACCACCGAGGAGAGCCGGGGCCGTCTCTTCGAGTCCACCCTGACCTTCCTGGAGGAACGCGCCCGCCCCGACGGGCTGACCGTGGTGGTGGAGGACCTGCACTGGGCCGACGCCTCCACCCGCGACCTGCTGGTCTTCCTGCTGCGCAACCTGGCTTCGGCCCCCGTCCATCTGCTGGTGAGCGTGCGCACCGACGACCTGCACCGCACCCACCCGCTGAGTCGCCTGCTGCCCGAACTCCAGCGCCTGCCCGGGGTGTCCCGGCTGGACCTGGCCCCGCTCAGCGTCGAGGAGGTCGCCGCACAGGCCGCCGCACTGGGCCACCGCACCGACCCCGACCTCCTGCACGCGCGCAGCGGCGGCAACCCCCTGTTCGTCGAGTCCCTGCTCACCGCACCCGACTCCGACACCGCCCTGCCCGAGGGGCCCCGCGAGCTCCTGCTGCGCGCCGTGGAACCCCTGCCCGAGACCACCCGCGCCGTCCTCGGACTGGTCTCCGCCGCCGGTGACCGGGTGGACCACACCGTCCTCGCGGGGGCCGCGGCCGGTGCCGGGATCACCGAGATGGAACTGGACACCGCCCTGCGCCCGGCCATCGACGCCCGGGTCCTACGCGCCACCGACGACGGCTACGTGTTCCGGCACGCGCTGCTCGCCGAGGCCGTCTACGCCGACCTGCTGCCCGGGGAACGCGTGCGCGCCCACCGCCGGCACGCGGAGGTCCTCGAACAGGGGGTCCCCGGCGCGTCGGAGGGTGAGCTCGCGGGACAGCTGGCCCGGCACGCCCACGCCGTCCACGACCACCCCCGGGCGCTCTCCGCGGCTTGGACCGCCGCCGAATACGCCGCCGCCACCGCCGCCCACCCCGAACGGCTCGACCTGCTGGAGAAGGTGCTGGAGCTGTGGGAGTCGGTGCCCGACGCCGCCGACCGGCTCGGTCTCCCGCACGGTGAGGTCCTGTTCCGCGCCTGCCAGGCCGCGCACGTCCACGGCGAAACCCGACGCGCGGTCGCGCACGCCACCGCAGGGCTGGGAGTCACCGACCCGGTCGTCCACCCCGGGCTCACCGGCGAACTGCTCATGGCACGCGGCCGGGCCCGCAGCGACCTGGGTCGCGCCGACGCCTTGGACGATCTGAGGGCCGCCGCCCGGTACCTGCCCCGTGATCACCGCCGGCGCCCCGGGTTGGACGCCACCTCCGCCACCGTCCTCATGCGGCTGGGTCTCGATGAGGAGGCCGAGCGGGCCGCCCGGGTCGCGCTCGACTCCGCGCAGAGGGCGGGGGACCGGGTCACCGAGGTCGACGCCCTGATGACCCTGGCCAACCTGATCGGGGAGATCGAGGGCTTGGCGGAGGACCCCACCGGGGCCCGGCGGCCCGGGGAGTCGGTCACCGCCCTGCTGCACCGGGCCATCGACGTCGCCCGAGGCACCGGCCAGGTCAGGATGGAGGTGCGCGCCTGGCGCAACCTCGCCGCTCACCTGGATCAGGACCTGCGGTTGGAGGAGGCCTATCGGGCGGCCGAACGCGGGTGGCGTCGCTGCGCCGAACTGGGTGTCTCCCGTGGCCAGGGGGTCGGCTGCGCGACGGCGATGGCGGCCCTGCTCAACGACATGGGCCGGCTGGACGAGGCCGAGGAACTGCTCACGCGGCTGCCCCACGGCCGGTCGAGGAACGAGGCCTACCGGCTGAACCTGACGGCCCTGTTCCACACCTTCCAGGGACGTTGGGATCGGGCCGAGGAGTCGCTGGCCGCGTTCATCCGGGTCATGCCCCCAGAGACCAGTTCCCCGATGGAGTACCTCAACCACCACTACGCCCGGCTCTACCTATCGATGCGCCGGGGTGAGCCGATCGAGGCCGCCCGAACGGTCGAGCGGGCCCACGCGGACGTCGGGTTGTTGACCCCCGGGCGCTACCCCTACTACGGGCTCACCGTGGTCGGGGAGCTGGTGTTCCGGCTGAGGATGATCGACGACGCCGAGGCGCGGCGGTGGGTCGACGTCCTCAGCGGGCACCTGCGCCACCACCTGGAACACGACCATGGCCACGTCTCGGCGTTGGGGCGGCTGGGGCACCGGATGATCGAGGGCTTCCTTGCCGAGGACCCGGCGAGAGCACTGGAGCACCTGACCGAGGCGGCTCGGGTCTGTGAGGAGGCCGGCTACCGGCTCGTACTGTTGCGGAGCCTGCTGGGCGCCTTCCACGCGGCCCTGGACCTGGACGACATCGACCGGGCCCGCGCACTGTTGGAACGCTACGAGTCCCACCTCGGGCCGGGGATCGGTCTGGTGCTGCGACGGGAGGCCGAACGCATGCGGGCGGCGCTGGCCGCGGCCGCACCGACCAGGGAGCCCCTGCCTGCCGGACTCACCCCTCGGGAACTGGAGGTCCTGGTCGAGGTCGCGAAGGGGCTGTCCAATCGAGAAGTGGGCGAGGCGCTGTTCATCTCCGCCAAGACGGTGAGCGTTCACCTGACCAACCTGATGGCCAAGCTGGAGGCGGACAACCGCACCGCTGCCGCCGCCAAGGGCCGGGAACTGGGACTGCTCTGAGCGCGGGCCGGGGCAGGAAAGGTCAGGCGGTGTGGCCGTTACGGGTTCGGATGGTGCGGGCGTGCTGCTCATGGACGCGGTAGTAAGTGCGCACGAGGTCGTCTCGGGCAGTCGCGGCGGAGGTTTTCAGCACGTGCGCATGGTCGTGGGAGACACGGAAGGTCGGCAACAGTGCCCAGGGCGTCTCCGGGGTTGAGTACATGGTCCGGGAAGAGGCCGGGAGCGGAATCGGGTGCTGGAGGTCGACGGGGCGGCGGGGGCGGGGGATGAACGGGTCGAACTGGTCCGGGGCCTGTGCGGTGGCTGTCGGACGGGCGGAGGTGTGCTCGGGCAGGGTGTAGCGGCGGACCCGGCGGGAGCGGCGCCGGTATTCGGCGGCCAGGGCGCGCAGGTAGCCGGAGGGGTCGGTGTGCAGCCCGCCGCATGGGCGGAGCAGGCGCACCAGGGTGCACAGGGCGGCGGTAACGTACGTCATGGCAAGTGCTTCTTTCACTTGTCCGGGCCCGGGGTGTTGGTTGCACCGCCGGGCCGCTTCGGTTGTCAGGACCCCGCATGGCTGTGCGGGGTAGGTCCTGCTGCCGGGGACGGGAGCAGTCCAGGGCGGGTGTTCCTGGAACAGTGGTGTGTTCCAGCCAGAGGTCAGGACCTGCGGGGCAGGGGCGGGGCGAACCCGGCGAACTCCTCGACCACCTCGTGGACCAGTCGGCGGATCTGGGCTCGGGGAATGTAGCGCCAGGTATGGCCGTCCCGGGACTGGTAGGCCCAGTGGCTGCGGTCCTTGAGACCAAGGGCGACGTTGCCCAGGTAGGCGGGGCCGACCAGGGCGCGTTCGAGGTCCGGGCCATGGGTCCAGGGGAAGCGTCGCCACTCCACGGTGAAGGTCAGCCCCCGCATCTCACGGAAGGCGTGCAGGGCTTCGGCCCGAGGATCGGTGTTCTGGCTCTGAGTGTTGCGGGTGGTCCGTGTCTGCTGCTGTCCAAAAACGTCCATGACCCCAGCCTCAGCCCGACGACTTTTGTCGCCTAGGTCATGACAATGTTTCTCGTTAGACACTCCTCACTCGTATTGACAGTGTGTGATCCTGTGTCATGTGAATGACTTTCAAAGAGAGCTTCGTCGTTTGCGCAAACAGAACGGTCTCACGCAGGCGCAGGTCGCCGACCATGTCGGCTACGTTCCTTCGGCAGCTTCTAACTGGGAAAACGGGCGAACGACACCAGATGAGGAAACTGCGAAGAAACTGGACGAACTCCTGGGGGCGCGGGGTGGTCTGCTCCGGGTTCTTCGGGACGTGACACAGACTTCGGGTGCACCTCCGTGGTTGCGTGATGATGATCAGCTATCTCGACAAGCTGTGACGATCGAGGTCGTCACACCCGTGTTAGTTCCCGCAATTCTGGAGTCGCCGCTGTACGCGCGTTATGCCTTGGCGGAGGGCAGGCCATCTGACCCCATGGGTGTCATCGATGAACTGGTGAAAATCCGTTGCTCGCAGCTGTCCCGTCTGGATCCGGGGCTAAGAGTGTTCGCGACCTTCCCTGAGGCCGGCCTTGCGGGAGTGCCGGCTACTGCGAGGAAAGAACAGGCCGCTCACCTGTTGGACCTCGTTTCGACTGACCGGGTAAGGGTCAACATGGTTCCGGCCGGCAGCATCCTTGCTGGTGTGACGTCGCCCTTCCAGATCTACAAGCTGAGGGACGGCTCTCGGGTGGCGACTTCGGAGCATACGAACGGGAGTATCGTGGTGAACGAAGCCCGTGGTATTGAGCGGTTGCAGGACCTCGCGCGCACCGCTCTAGGTAGTGCCCTCCCCGTAGACGACACCCTTCGCAGATTGAAGGAGATCACTGATGAGTGACTGGCTCAGGTCGACGTACTCCCAGAACGGGGGGCAGTGTGTTGAGGTCGCTGTCGTTCCCGGTCACGAGGTGGTTGTGGAGAACAAGAGCGCTGAGGGCGAGGTCTTCGTGGTCCGTGACTCGAAGAACCCCGATGCCGCTCCGTTGGTCTTCACCCGCGCTGAGTGGGATGCCTTCGTGGAGGGTGTCAAGGACGGGGAGTTCGACGCCGAGCGCCTGCTCTCCGCCCTGATCGGCTGACCCAGCCCCCGGAGTACCCGGCCCGGGGTCGGGAACTGGGCCTGCTCTGAGGGACACCGAAGCGACCGCGCGCCGGGCATACTGACCACTATGTCCCCCTCAGCGCACTCCGTTTTCGTGGGCCGACGGCCCCACCTCGACCGGCTCCTCACCGACGCCCGCCGGGCCCTGGAAGGGGAGTCACAGGCCACCCTGCTGTGCGGGGACGCCGGGATCGGCAAGTCCCGGCTGCTGGCCGAATACCTGGAACACACCCCCATGGGGCGGACCGCGCTCGGGTCCTGCCTGGAGCTGGGCACCGGGGGCATCGCCTACGCCCCCTTCACCGCGCTACTGCGCCACCTGCTGCGCGCCGAGGACGGCGCCCCCGAGACCGGATCGCAGCTCACGCGTCTGCTGCCGGGGCTGGGCCAGGACATCGGCCCGGACACCGGCGACAACGGCCGGGCCCGCCTGTTCGAGGCGGTGCTCACCTTCCTGGAGGAGCGCGCCCGCCCCGAGGGACTCGCCCTGGTGGTAGAGGATCTGCACTGGTCGGACGCCTCCACCCGGGACCTACTGGTCTTCCTGCTGCGCAACCTGCGCACGGCGCCGGTGCACCTGGTGGTGTCGGTGCGCACCGACGACCTGCACCGCACCCACCCGCTTCGGCCGCTCCTGCCGGAACTGGAACGGCTCCCCCGGGTCGCTCGGATGGACCTGGATCCCCTCACCCGCCAGGAGGTGGCCGAACAGGCCGCCGCGCTGGCGGGGGCCGCCTTCACCGAGACCGACCTGGACCTGCTGCACGAACGCAGCGGTGGCAATCCCCTGTTCGTCGAGTCCTTCGTCGGCACGGCCGACGGCGGCGGGGTCCCCGAGGGTCCGCGTGACCTCCTGATGCGCGGGGTGGAACCCCTGCCGGACACCGCCCGCAAGGTCCTGGGACTGGTCTCGGTCGCCGGGGACCGGGTCGACCACGCGCTGCTCGCCGAGGTGGCCGAACGTTCCGGGATCGAGGAGGACCACCTGGACGAGGCGCTGCGCCACGCGGTGGACGCCCAGGTCCTACGGGCCACCGAGATCGGTTACGTGTTCCGGCACGCCCTGCTCGCCGAGGCGGTCAAGGCGGACCTGCTGCCCGGCCAACGGGTGCGCGCCCACCGCCGCTACGCGGAGGTGCTCGACACCGGGGTCCCCGGGCTGCCGCGCGCCGAGACCGTGGCTCAACTGGCGCATCACGCCTACGCCGCCCACGACCACCCGCGCGCACTGGTCGCGGCATGGGAGGCGGCGCAGCGGGCCTTGGCCGCCACCGCCCACCCCGAACACCTGGAGTTGCTGGAGCGGGTGCTGGAGCTGTGGGAACTGGTGCCCGACGCCGCCGATCGACTCGACCTGGACCGTAGCGCCCTGCTGCTGCGGGTGTGCCTGGCCGCCCAGGTCGCCGGTGACCTGCGCCGTTCGGTCGACCACGCCACGGACGGGTTGGCCGACCTTGATTCCACCACCGAACCCGAGGCGGCAGCTCGGTTGCTGGTGGCCCGCGCCCGCGCCTACAAGAACCTGGGCCGTATCGTCGCGCTGGACGACATGCGGGCCGCCGCCGAACTGTTGCCCGAGGGACACTTCGAACAGGCGGCGATCGGCGCCGCGACGGCCTCGGTCCTGATGCTCCAGGGGTTCCACGACGAGGCGGAGAGGGTCGCGGGGGAGACCATCGACCTGGCGCGGAGGGTCGGAGATCGCGGTAGTGAGGCCGACGCCCTGGTCACCCGGGGGGCGCTGCTGGACGTCACCGGCTCCGACGAGGCCCTGGAACTGTTGCGCGAGGGTATCCGGATCGCCCGGGAACCGGGCGAGGTCCAGGTCGAGTTGCGCGGGTTCATCAACCTCTCCAACAACCTGGCGATGCGGCTGGAGTACGAGGAGGCGCTGGACACCACGAGGCGCTTCGCGGATCGTTGCGCCGAGCTGGGGATCCTGCGCAGTCAGGGTGGCGACTACGGCAACGCCGCGGCCAACTACCTGAACTGCCTGGGTCGGATGGATCAGGCCCGGCGGGTGTTGGAGGTCTATCCCGCGGGAGAGGAACTCACCGCCGCGCGTCGACAAGGGGTCGTGGCCCAGTTCCACCTCATACAGGGGGATTGGGAGGCCGCTGAAAGGGTCCTGGGTGAGTTCACCCGCGTCCTGCCCCGGGATCGTAGTTCGGCGATGGAGTACCTGACCTACTACTTCGGACGGCTGTGGCTGTTGAAGGAGGGCCCGGGGGATCGCCTGGCCGAAGCCGCCCGCCTGGCCTTCGAGGGGGAGGCCGACATCGGGCTGATCGATCAGGTCCGTTTCAGCCACCAAGGTCTGCCGTCCTTGTCGGAGCTGGTGTCCCGGCTACGGCACCGTGACGAGCCCGGAGACGCCGAACTCGCCGAGGAACTCGCCGTGCTGCTTCGTAGGACGCTGGAGCGTGCGGACTGGCCGACTTCACCGGCGGGCGCGCTCAACCGGCACATGGCGCTCGGATGGCTCGCCGAGAACCCGACCGGGGCACTCGTGCACTGGGAGCGTGCGCTGCCGCTCGCCGAGAGGGCGAGCGTGATGTCCCGGATCGACGCCTGGACCGGAGCCTTCTGGACACTGCTCGCCCTGGGAGACCGTGAGCGGGCCACGGGGCTGTTGGACCGCGTCAGGGAACTGCGCGGCCGGTTGGGTCCGGCGGTGAGTTGCGGGGACGTGGCGGGGATGGGCGCGGCCCTCGCCGACGCCGCACCGGCCCCCGTCGCGCTGCCCGCCGGGCTCACCCCCCGCGAGGCCGAGGTCCTGGTCCAGGTCGCCAAGGGGTTGTCCAACCGAGAGGTGGGCGAGGCGCTGTTCATCTCCGCCAAGACGGTGAGCGTGCACGTCACCAACCTCATGGCCAAGTTGGGGGTGAACAACCGCACCGCCGCCGTCACCAGGGCCCACGAGTTCGGCCTGGTCTGACCCGGCGGGGCACCCTGGTCACGGAGACGAGGCCCGTCCCCCGTGGACGGGCCTTGGTGTTCGCCATACCGGCTCAGAGGGTGGGCAGGTACCGCTGGAGCTCGTACGGCGTGACCTGGCGGCGGTAGGAGTTCCACTCCGACGTCTTGTTGCGCAGGAAGAAGTCGAATACGTGCTCGCCCAGCGCCTCGGCGACCAGTTCGCTGTTCTCCATCAGACGCAGCGCCTCGTCCAGGCTCTGCGGCAGCGGACGGATGCCCACCGCCCGACGCTCGGCGTCGGTCAGCGCCCACACGTCGTCCTCGGCGCCCGGGGGAAGCTCGTACCCCTCCTCGATGCCCTTGAGCCCGGCGGCCAGGATCACCGCGTAGGCCAGGTAGGGGTTGGTGGAGCTGTCCACGGAACGGATCTCGATCCGGCTGGAGTTGGACTTGCCCGGCTTGTACATCGGCACCCGCACCAGAGCCGACCGGTTGTTGTGCCCCCAGCAGATGTAGGCGGGCGCCTCGCCGCCCATGCCGGCCGAGGCGGCCGGGTCGTCCCACAACCGCTTGTAGGAGTTGACCCACTGGTTGGTGACGGCGGTGATCTCGTCCGCGTGCCGCAGCAGGCCCGCTATGAACCCGCGCCCCACCTTCGACAGCTGGTATTCCGCACCCGGCTCGTAGAAGGCGTTGCGGTCGCCCTCGAACAGCGACAGGTGGGTGTGCATGCCCGATCCGGGGTACTGGGTGAAGGGCTTGGGCATGAACGTGGCGTACACGCCCTGCTCCATCGCCACCTCCTTCATCACGAGCCGGAAGGTCATGATGTTGTCGGCGGTGGTCAGCGCGTCCGCGTAGCGCAGGTCGATCTCCTGCTGGCCCGGCCCGCCCTCGTGGTGGCTGTACTCCACGGAGATGCCCATGGCCTCTAGCATGTTGATGGCGTTACGGCGAAAGTCGTGCGCGCTGTTGTGCGGGGTGTGGTCGAAGTAGCCGCCCGAGTCGTTCGGCTCGGGGAACTCCCCGTGCTCGGGGAACTTCTTCAGCAGGTAGAACTCGATCTCGGGGTGCGTGTAGAACGTGAACCCGAGGTCGGAGGCCTTGCTGAGTTGACGCTTGAGCACGTGCCGCGGGTCGGCGGGGGAGGGCGAACCGTCGGGCATGAGGATGTCGCAGTACATGCGCGCGGTGCCGTGCGGTTCGTTGCGCCAGGGCAGGACCTGGAAGGTGGTGGGGTCGGGTTGGGCGAGCATGTCGGCCTCGTAGACCCGGGCGAACCCCTCGATGGCCGAACCGTCGAACCCGATGCCCTCGGAGAAGGCCGCCTCCAGTTCGGCGGGTGCCACCGCCACGGACTTGAGGTACCCGAGCACGTCGGTGAACCACAGCCTCACGAACCGGATGTCGCGCTCCTCCAACGTGCGGAGCACGAATTCCTGCTGTCGATTCACGAGCAACCTTCCTCGAAGCCGGTCGGTCCCTGCCTCGCTCCGTCGATCGCGGAGCCGAGCCGGACACGATGTCCCGGGACCCAGTGTGCCGTGCGGATATTTCCGGGGTATTTCAGTACAGGATCGGCGGTCCCCGGACCGTCGTCCGCACAGGCATTATGACCGCTCACGGCGGGGGTTCGGGCCACCCCCGACCGCGAACATGTGGTCCGTCACCCGGCGGGGTGACGGACCCGTCGGTGCTCACCTCGCACCGAGGCGACGGCGGAACCGTGTGTAGTCGGCGCCGTTGTCGAAGGCGGTGCTCTCCACCCGCTCGAAGACGGCCGGGTCGAAGGCGGCGCCCTCGAAGAACGACTTCCCCGCCCCGGCCACGACCGGGTAGCGCTTGATCACCAGCTCGTCGATCTCCGGCAGCAGGAGTCCGGCGATGGAGGGGCCACCGACCGTGCAGATGCCCAAGCCCCCGTCCTCCTCCTTGAGTTCGCGTACGGCCTGGAGCGGGTCGGTGGCCACCACGGTCACGTTCGGGTCGAGGTCGGCGGGCAGGGTGCGGGAGAAGACGTACTCGCGCATGTGCCCGTAGGGGCTGGTCACCCCCTGGTCCAGGGCGATCTGGTAGGAACCCCGGCCCTGGATCATGGTGTCGAAGTGCTGGTGCGGCACGTCCAGTCCGAGGTGGTTCCGTGCCACGGTGGGAAGCAGTTCCGGGTACTCGCGGGCGTGGAACTCGCCGTTCTCGCCGAGCTCCCCGCCGCTGCCGTCGTCGTCGCCACCGGGGAAGAAGTCGAAGGAACCGTCCGGCGCGCAGACGAAGCCGTCCAGCGAGACCGCGACGAAGTAGGTGAGGTTTCGCATGTGTCTCCTTGTAGGGGTTTCCTGCGGTCGAGCGACCACTATGGTTAAAGTACTTCAGCCAAAGTACTTCGTGTGTAGTGGTTTGCCAAGAGGTTTTCGGGAAGTCCCCGGATCAAGGAGGAACACGTGGTCAGGAACCCGGGTCGGCGCGCCGCGCTACTGGACGCCGCCATCGAGACACTCGCCGAAGAGGGCGCGCGCGGGCTCACCTTCCGCGCCGTCGACACCCGGGCGGGCGTGCCCATCGGCACCGCCTCCAACTACTTCACCGACCGCGGCGACCTGCTCGCCCAGACGGGCGCGCGCACCTACGAGCGCTTCATGCCCGAACAGGACGAGTGGGACAACGTGCTGGTCGGCGCCCGCGACCGCGCCAAACTCGCCGAGGTCATGCGCGCCACGGTCAAGCGCCTGGCCGCCGACCCCCACGTCTACCTGGCGACCCTGGAACTCCAACTGGAGGCCACCCGCCGCCCGGAACTGCGCGCGGACATGACCGCTCGCGTGCGCGCCGACCTGGAGGCCAACTTCGCTTTCCACGAGGAGACCGCGATGCCGGGCGGTCGCGACACCGTCCTCGTGCTCTACCTGGCCCTGAACTGGCTGGTCACCGAACACCTCACCCTGCCCGGGGTGCTCGCCCCCGAGGGCGACCTGGAGGGGCTCGTCACCCGCGTGGTGAACAGCCTCGTCCTCGACGACCGGAATCCCGATCACGGCATCTAGGCCAGGCCCAACCGTCGGGCACGGGCGCCGGCGGTGGCGCGGTTGGGCACGTCCAGCTTGGTGAGGATGTTGGACACGTGGACGCTGGCGGTCTTGGGTGAGATGAACAGCCGCTCGGCGATCTGCGCATTGGTGGCGCCTTCGGCGAGCAACCGCAGCACCTCGCTCTCACGCGCGGTCAACCCCGCCGGCGGCGCCGGTGGGGCCGCCTGCTCGGTCACCCCGGTGCCGAGCCTGCGCGCCAACCCCTCCGCGGCGCGGGACAGCGGCGCGGCCCCGCACTCCACCGCGCTCTCGTGCGCCTGCCGGATCCGGCGCACCGCCAGGTCGCGGTCGCCGACGGCCACCACCTCGGCCTCACGCAGCCGGGCCCGGGCCAGGTGCAGCGGCATCGGGGTCGCCTCCCACGCCACCAAGGCGCCCTTCCACAGGTCGGTGGCGTCCTCCCCATCGGCCTCCGCCGTCAGAGCGACGACCGACGCCGCGTAGGCGGGCATGGCGAGGCCGGTGATCCGGGTTCGATCCGCCACCTCGCGTACCCGGGCGACCAGCTCCGGGGCGGACACCAGGCGGGCCGTCTCGGCCATCCGTTCCAGCAACGGCCAGGTGTACCCGTGGAACCGTTCCAGGATCACCTGGTCCAGGGTTCGCAGGGACAACTCCAGAGCCTCCTCCAGTTCCCCTTCGGCCAGCGCGGTCTCCAAGGAACCCAGGACCCGCAGCTGCAGGATGTCCATCCGGTGCGCGTCCAGCATGCTCCGGTCGCCCAAGGAACCGGCCGACCTCCGGGCCGTCTCCAGATCGCCCTGCGCGGCCGCGATCCGGGCCAGTACCGATTGGATGAAGTGCAGCTTGATCTTGGTGGAGGTGGTCACCGTGTGCTCGGCCAGGGCACGAGCTTTCTTCAGCCGGCCGGACTCGAACAGGATCTCGGCCCGGTTCTGGTGGTTGAAGTCCCGGTGCACCGAGGCCCAGCCGAGCCGTTCGTGTCGGTCCAGCGAACGCTCCAGGACCTGCATGCCCTCCTCATGTCGGCCCAGTTCCCGCAGGTGGTGGCCGAGGCTTCCGGCGCCGCGTGCCTCGATCATCGGGTTGGACAGTTCCGCTCCCCGCCGAGTACCCAGTTCCATGAGTGGACGGCCCCGTTCGACGTCACCGTCCTCCATGTGCAGGCAACCTAGGATGATCCGCGCGTCCGCCTCACCGCACAGATCCGCGGGGTTTCCCCGGGAGGACACCTCGATGGCGAGCTCGGCGAGTTCGCGTGGGCCGTGCCCGGCTCGGCGCAGATCGTTCAGCAGCCGTTGCTCGGGGGTGCCCGCACGGTCCAGGCGCAGGAGGTTGCTCTCCCGCGCCAGGTCGGCGAGGAGCTGCGCGTACCCCGGCATGTGCGGCGGGTGCAGTTCGAACGCCCGCACCAGGTCGGGCAGGCCACCGTCGCGCATCTTGTACGCGCGAGCCTGACCACGTCTGCGCAACAGGAGGGCTCGGATCATGCGGCCCTCGTCGTCGGTGGGGTCCTCCGGCAGGTCGGCCAGGGCCTCCTCCACCAGTTCCAGCGCCCGCCGGTGTCGGCCCGTGTCCAGCGCCGCCCCGGCCGCCCGGCTCACCACCTTGGCCCGGGTATGCCCCTGGGTGCGTTCGGCGGCATCGGGCACCTGGTCCCACAAACCCAGCACCCGTTCCAGCATGGCCAGTTCCTCGTTGAAGGCGAGCGTCTCACCGGCCCGGATCGCCGCCCACCAGGCGGCCTGCAACGCCCTGGGGAGATCGTGCGCGGCCTGGTAGTGATGGGCCTCCTCGGCGGCACGCCGGTCGACGGGGACCGTGTGGGGGTACTCGTCGATGAGCTGGGCGAAGCACAGGTGCAGCCGGGCGTGCGGTCCGGGCAGGATCTCCCCGTGCACGGCGTCGCGCAGCAGGGCGTGCCGGAAGCGGTATCCGGTCTGCCCGGCCCGCAGCACGTTGGAGTCCACCAGGGTGTGCAGGGCCGCCTCCAACTCACGTTCGGGCAGCCCGGCCGCGTGGTACAGCATCTCGTGTTCGACGGTGACACTCACCGCTCCCACCGCCGCCGCGCGCAGCACGGCCCACGTGGTGTCGTCGAATCGGTTCAGCGGCTCCAACAGCAGGTCGCGGAAGTGGTCGGGCAGGTCGGGGTCCTCGTCGGTGGGGCAGGTCTCGGCGGTGGCCAGGGCCTCCACGAACAGGGGCACCCCCTCGCTGCGGCGGTACAGCGAGTCCAGCTGGGTGGGGGTGAGGTCCTCGCCCCGGATCGCCCGGGTCTGGGCGGCCACCTCCTCGCGGGAGAGCGGCTCCAACTGGATCCGGCCCACCCCGGGCAGGCGTTCCAACTCGGGCAGCAGTCGCCGCAGCGGGTGCGCGCGGTGCAGGTCGTCGCTGCGGAAGGTGGCGACGATCTGGGCCCCGGGCCGGTCCAGGTTGCGGACCAGGAAGACCAGCAGGTCACGCGTGGCACCGTCGGCCCAGTGCAGGTCCTCCAGTACCACGGTGACGCCCTCGTCCCCGGCCAACAGGGTGAACAGGCGCAGTAGCTGTTCGAAGAGGATGCCCCGGTTCTCCCGACGTTCCTCGGGGAAGGGTCCCAGCTCCGGCAGGAGACGGGCGAACTCTCCTAGCCCGCCGGGGGCGGCCTCCTCGAACGGGGTCCGGCCGCACTCGCGCAGTACCTGGCGGAGCACCGCCGTGAAGGGGGCGTAGGAGAGTCCGTCGACACCCAGTTGCAGGCAGGCGCCGGTGAACACCGTTCCCGCCGGCCGGGTGGCGGTGAACTCGTTCACCAAGCGGGTCTTGCCCACCCCGGCGTCCCCACCGACCAGGAGCATCTCCGGTGTTCCGGAACGCACCCGGTCGGCCTGGTCGGTGAGAAGCCGGAGCTGGTCATGGCGGCCGACGAAGACGGGGCTGGTATCGGAAAGCAGGGGCATACCGCTCATTATGCTCTGTGCCCGGGACATTTCTCCGCCCATTATTCGCCGCGGATCCGACGCTCCTCGCGGCGTCGGGCGCGGGCCTCGGCCCGCAGTCGGCGGGCCTCTCGGGCCCGCTCGGCGTGCTGGAGGCGCTCGTCCCGCATGGCGTGGGCGGTGGCGGTGCGCAGGTCGTCGTAGGTCATGTCTCCCCCTGGGTGTCGTGATGTGCCGGACGCGTTCGGCACATCTACGACGATGTCGCTAAGACACCCGCCGCCACATGGGGAGAACTCCTGCTTTCCATCGTGGGGACACGGCCCCGGCGTCCGTGCCGCTAAGTCGGACGGGGCATCCCCTAAGACCTTCCGGTGGGGTCTCAGGCCAGGCCCGACCGCCGGGCACGTGCGCCGGCGGTGGCCCGGTTGGGCACCTCCAACTTGGCCAGGATGTTGGACACGTGCACGCTGGCGGTCTTGGGCGAGATGAACAGCAGCTCGGCGATCCGGGCGTTGGTGGCGCCTTCGGCGAGCAACCGCAGCACCTCCCTCTCCCGGGCCGTCAACCCCGCGGAGCCGGGCACCGGCTTGGTGGGGGAGAGCCCGAGCCGTCGGGCCAGGTCGTCGGCGGCCCGTTCCAGCGCCACCGCGCCGTGTGCGCGGGCACTCTCCCGTACCTGCCGGACGGGGTCGGTGGCCGCGGCGCGGTCACCCGCCACCGCACAGGACTCGGCCCGACGCAGCCGCGCCCACCCTTGGTGCAGCGGCATCGGGACGGCCTCCCAGGCCGACACCGCCCGGCCCCACTCCTGGACGGCCGCCGCGGGTCCCCGCCCGGCCTCGACGAGCCGGGCCCGACAGTCGGCCCGCGACGCCGTCTGGACCGGGCCGTGCACCGGCATCCGCTCCACCGCGCGCATGGTCCGTTCGACCGCTTCGGGCTCGCGTCCGCGACGGGCCGTCTCGGCCACGAGGGACAGCAGCGCCCAGCCGAACCCGGGGGAGTCCGGGAACTCCAGCCGGCGCAGCGCCTCGTCGGCCTCGGCGCGGGCGGCCGACAGGTCGTCCTCGGCCAGGTACACGTCCAGATGGGCGGCGACCACCAGCTGGGCCTGGTCCAGGCGTTCCACACTCAGCACCGACACCCGACCCAGACGCTCCAGGCTCTCCCGGGCCCTGGCCAGGTCCTCGTGTCCGAGCGCCGCACGGGCCGCGGCGGTCTCGTCCAGCGCGACCAGGGTCCGGGCCAGCAGACTCGTCAGGAAGACCCGGTGCATCGGGGTGGACGCGCGCGGGGCGGTCTCCTCGATCACCTCCCTGGCCCGCTCCAGACGGCCGGTGTCGTAGAACACCTCCGCCCGGTTCTGCAGGGTGAAGCCGTTGTGCAGGCTCGCCGAACCCCGCTCGCGCTGGTACCGCAGGGAACGTTCCAGCAACTCCAGAGCCTCGTCGGTGCGCCCCTGCTCGCGCAGGTAGTGGGCGAGGTTCCCGCTGGCGCGCGCCTCCATCGCCGGGTCGCCGATCTCACGGCCCAACCTCAGGGACCGCTCCAAGAGGGGCCGTCCCTCCTCGCCGCGACCGCGACTCATGTACACCGAGCCGAGCGAGACCAGCGCCGCCGCCTCCGCGGAGCGGTCCCCGTCCCGACGGGCCACTTCCAGGGCGCGTTCGGACAGCGACACCGCCGACAACCCCAGACCGAGGGTCTCCCTGGGGCGGAACATGCTCTCGCGCGCCACGATCGAGAGGGTGCGTCCGTATCCGGGCATGTGCGGCGGATGGAGTCGCAGTGCTTCGGCCAGGTCGGCCTCCGCCCCCTCGGCCACGCACTGGGTCCGGGCCTGTCCACGGCAGCGCAGCAGCAGCGAACGCAGGGTCAGGTCATGGTCGTCGGGGCCCTCGGGTACGTCGGGCAGCGCCGCGTCGCACAGTTCCCAAGCGCGTTCGGGCCGCCCGCTCTGCAACGCGGCCAACGCGGCGTCGGCCAGCACCCGGGCCAGGGAACGGCCACCGACCGACTCGCGCGCCTCGGGCACCCGGTCCCACAGGACGAGCACCCGCTCCAGCACGGCCAGCTGCTCGCCAAAGGCCAGGACCTCCCCGGCGCGCACCGCCGCGTTCCACGCCGAGGCCAGGGCCAAGGGCAGCTCGTTCGCGGCCTGGTAGTGATGGGCCTGCTCGGCGGCGCGGCGTTCGCCCGGCACCGCGTCGCTGTGTTCGTCCAGGTCCCGGGCGAAACGCAGGTGCAGTCTCGAACGTGTCCCCGGCAGCAGCGACTCGTGGACCGCCTCGCGCAGCAGGGCGTGCCGGAAGCGGTAGCCGTCCCCGCTGATCCGTAGCAGCCGGGTGTCCACGAGCCCTTGGAGGGCCTCCTCCAGGTCGTCCTCGGACAGGCCCGTCACCCGCAGCAGTGGTTCATGGCCCACCTCCCCGGAGAGCGCGCCGACCGCGGCGGCGCGCAGCACCCGGGTCCAGGGGACGGGCAGCCGGCGCACGGGCGCCAGCAGCAGGTCGCGGAAGTGTTCGGGGACCGGGGAGGACGCTTCGTCGTCACCGGCCAGCGCCTCCACGTACAGGGGGATGCCGTCGCTGCGCCGGTACAACTCGTCCAGTCCCCGAGCGTCCAGGGCGTCGCCGGTGAGGGCGTGCGCTTGGCGGGCGACCTCCTCCCGGGTGAGCGGGGCCAGGTCCAGGCGGGTCACCTCGGGCAGGCGTTCCAACTCGGGCAGCAGTCGGCGCAGCGGGTGCGCGCCGTCCAGTTCGACGAACCGGTGGGTGGCGATGATCTGGACCCCGGGCCGGTCCAGCGCCCGGACCAGGAAGACCATCAGGTCACGGGTGGCGCCGTCGGCCCAGTGCAGGTCCTCCAGGACCAGGGTCAGGCCCTTCTCCCCGGTCGGCCCCGGATTCTCGGCCAGTGACCGGATCAGCGTCAGCACCTGGTCGAAGAGCACGCCACGTGACTCGGGGCGCTCGGTGGGGATCGCTCCCAGTTCGGGCAGGATCCGGGCGAGCTCGCCCACTCCACCACCGTCGGGGGCGAGCTCGAAGTCTCCGCGTCCCCGTTCGCGCAGCACCTGACGCAACAGCGTGGTGAACGGGGCGTAGGCCAGGCCGTCCACGCCCAGTTCCAGGCAGCCGCCCGCGAACACGGTCCCGGTCGGCAGGGTGGCAGCGAACTCGGTGACCAGGCGGGTCTTGCCTACGCCGGCGTCGCCGCCGATCATCATCGTCGCCGAGGCCTGCGTTCGGCAGTGGCCGGTGTGCGCGGACAGGGCGTGGAGTTCCTCCGAGCGGCCGACGAGGTGGGTGGTGGTCGCGGGAAGAAGGGGCATGCCGGCCATTATGTCCCGCACCGCAAGGACCGGTCAGGTGTCGAAGGCGCGGCGGGTCCGACGGTCGGCCCGGCGTTCGGTCCGACGGGCCTCTCGACGGCGTCGCCGTTCCCACAGGACCTCCCGACGCTGCCGGTGCTCCAGCACCTCCTTCGGTCCGGGGCGTTCGACGTAGTTGTGCAGGGTCTCGATCTGGAACATGACACTCTCCGCTTCTCCCCGGCGGTCGGCTCTCGGCCGCCGTGGGTCCCACGATCGGACTAAGAGGGCGGCCCACGCATCGGGAGAGATCCGGGTCTTGGCACCCTTCGCCCGCTGGATGCGGAGGTCCGGGACTAAGAGGTCGATCCCTGATCTAAGCGGTCACTCCGGGCGGTGGAGCGGGCAAGGGCGTGTCACCTGACGTGATTATGCAGTCACTCGTAGTTGTCTTGAGGTGTCACACAGTGAGAGACAGTGAGACCGGGGAGACACGGGATGACGCTGGCCGTTTTCGAGGGTGTTCGTGGACGTGGCAGAACGAGAGGGGCCGGGCGTGCGGTGGCCGGCGCTGTCACCGGGGTCGCCGCCGCGGCGTTGTTGGTCGCCCCCGCTTCCGCCGTGGACGAGGGGGAGGGCGCCTCCGAGGCGGCGCCCGTCGGGTTGGTCCTGTCCGGCGCGCCCCAGCCACCCCCGGCGGGTGAGGAGTTCGTCTATCGAGCGACGGTCGCCGGTGGCGAAGGGGAAGCGGTGGAAGGCGGGCTGCTCGCCCAACACGTGCCCGAACCCCTGGAGGTGGTCGAGGTCGGCCAGGGCGGGGTGTTGGAAGAGGGGGTCGCCAACTGGCGGGTCGAGGTTCCCGCGGGTGGGGAATCCGAGTTCACCGTGCGGGTCCGGGTGCCCGAGGACGCGGGGGAGGAGGCGCGGGTGGTGAGCACGGCGTGCCTGCTGCTGGACCGGGACGCCGAACCCTCGGCCTGCGCCAGTGACACGCTCCTGGTGGCGGAATCCACGGTGCTGTCCCGGGTGGGGGCGGCGATCGACCGTGAGGGGGTGCTGCGC
>NZ_FRFF01000186.1 GCF_900143625.1 Nocardiopsis sp. JB363 | reverse complement strand
CCCTTCCCCGCCGCGTGATTGTGGCCGTCTCCGCTACGCGCGTCAAGGTCGTCGCAGGGGCGGCTTCGCCGAGAGAGCGCTCCACCTTGACCCGCTTCGCTACGACGGCAGTTGGCGGCTATCGGGAAAGCGGGGAGTGGGGTCAGGGACCCAAAAGCCCTCCCGGGCCTTCGGCCCGCCGGGCTTCGCCCGGTCCGGCCGCAGCCGGCCGAATCCCTACCCGTCCGTCTCGTCTTCTCGTTGAGCGCGTCGCCACTACGTGACGGGTCGGGTCACGAAGGGCCCGCTACAGGTGCTCACAAGGTGGGCCGCGTCCCAGCGGTGGCCGGCCCTGGTGGAGGTGGATCGGTCACTCCCCAGCACCGGTGCGGTGCCGGTACCCGCAGCAGTATCGGTGCCAGTACCGGTGCGGGTGCGAGTGTGCTGCCGGTACCCCCAACGGGAGCCACGTTGGCCCTTGGATATGGCTCTGGGTGGGGGGTTCGCAGGGGTAGGCATGCCGATATCCCCACAAGGCACACGGCCTTTGGGGTCTGACACCCACCCGGGGGTGTTTTTCGAGAGGTGCGGGGGCTGCTCCGGGTTGATCGTTCGGAGCAAGGTGGGCTTTCGCCTGGTCACAGGGCGTGGTGTTAGAGGGCGGTGGCTGGGGCTGGCTCCCCCTCACCGTCCCCGCCGCCACCGTCCTTCTCGGTGTTCTGGCGGTTCTGGGTGTGGTGGTGTTCCCAGATCTGCTGGTTCGCCTTCACCTGCAACCGGTGCTTGAGCCGGTTGTGGGTGGAGCACAGCAGTTGCATGTTGTCCGAGCTCGTGGCCCCGCCGTGGGAGAAGGCGATGATGTGGTCGAACTGCGACCAGCTACGCGGCATGTCGCAGCCTTCGTGCCACTCGCAGTGAAACTCTTTGTAGCCGGCCGCTTGGCGTACGGGGTCGGGAGCGCACCGGTGCTTCTGCCCCACATCGAGCAGGGTTTTGCCTTCGGCGTCGGTCAGGAAGCGGCGCAACCAACTCTTCGGGGTGAGACGGGAGATCATCTGGTCGGGGATGACCACCCCATCCTCCGTCACCGCCGGCTCCGCCGAGGTATCTCCCAGGTAGCGCTTGAGCGGCACGGTGATGTTCAACGTGACCACCGGCTTCGGCGCCTTCGCGCACGTGCGGTGGGCCAGAGCGGTCTCGAAGATCCGCATCATCGCGTCATAAGTGCGCTGATGCTTCGGCACCGCCGCACTATCCGGACCATACGGTTCGGTGTAGGCATCCAATGCGGCCTGGATCAGCTGGTTATCCGCACCCGGCCCCCACATCCGCAGCAGGAACCCGCCTTCAAAGGTCGGCGAGAACTGCGCACCACGGTTGTCGAAAGTCTCATCATAATCCCGGTCGGCTTTATCGGGGTCCAGTTGGGCGACGAACCATTTCGCCGCGTCCCGCAACTGACGCACCGACGCCTTCGGGCACTCCTTCTTATAGGCGATCAGCCCGAACTCCAGGCGGGCCCGAAAACCCTCCACGTCGGGGTGGTCGGCTTTGAACGCCTCATCGGCTGTTTCCAGGACCTTGGCCCAGTCGGTCACAGCCTTTTCGGTGGAGGTCGCGATCGCACACGCCTCACCCAACGACAGGGTTGCGTCCCCAAACGCCTCATCCACCAACGGCAACTGCTGGCGGTGCACGGCCCGGGCCAGAGTGGCCAGATTGGTGGCCTCGGCGGGGGTGGTGCCCCACTTGTGGGTGATCCACGCCTGGATACTGCGCTGGCCACCCTCTTCGAGCAGGTCCCCGGTGGCCTCCATGGTGGCCAGGTCACCCAGCAGAAGGTAGGTGGAGCGTTCCATGTCGCGGTGCAAGCCCACCGATTGTTCCAGCCGGCTTTTCGCACAGCCGGGCGGGATGGGGGTGGTGAAGATATCCTCGATCTGCTCGCGCACACCCGCCATTGCTTTCTCGACCGGGGTGGCCCCGGTCGAAGCGGTGTGGGTGTCAAAGAAGCGCATACTCCGATTATATGCCAATGCCATAGAGAATGGCAGCCCTACTCTCGGGTATATTATTTTCTTTTCCCAAGGCGCCGGCGTGCCTATCATGGAATGGCGCCTTTTGCGGGTTATCCACAACCCCTTTTTCCGCCATTACCCCACCGGAGCCGGCAACCGCTGGGACGCGGACCACCACCCGACCCATTTGTAGCGGGCCCTTCGTGACCGGGCCCGTCACGTAGTGGCGACGCGCTTAACGACACCACCAGACGGACGGGTAGGGATTCGGCCGGCTGCGGCCGGACCGGGCGAAGCCCGGCGGGCCGAAGGCCCGGAAGGGCTTTTGGGTCCCTGACCCCACCTCCCCCTTCCCCGATAGCCGCCAACCGCCGCCCGTGCCGTGCGGGTCAAGGTCACCCGCCCCGCTGCCACAGCACACAACATCGCCTTGACGCGCACGGTACGGGCGGCAACAATCACGCGGCGGGGAAGGGGGAGACCACCGCAACCCCGCCCGACCACCCCAGGTCCCTCGACCTCAGGCGCCCCACCACAGACCTACGAGACGCCCGACCACCCCAAGGCACTCGACCTCCGGCGCCTCACATCGGCGTATTCTCACAGGATCACCGCAAGTTCCCAAAGCCATCCGTCAGGAGGCGGTTCAATGACGAAACGCAAGCCCACCGGCATGGAATTCGAGTCCTGGATCGACGCCCAGATCCGTGAGGCTCAGGAAAAGGGGGCATTCGACGATCTTCCCGGTGCCGGCAAGCCCATTCCCGACATCGACCGCCCCTATGACGAGAACTGGTGGATCAAGCGCAAGCTCAAGCAGGAGAACGTCTCGCTGCTGCCGCCCACTCTGCGACTGCGCAAGGAGGCCGAGGACACCCTGATCGAGGCGCGCACGGCCCGGACGGAGAAGCGGGTCAGGGAACTCCTGGACGGCCTGAACAAGAAGATCCGGGCGATGAACACGAACGCACCCCCGGGCCCGCCGCTCAACCTGATGCCCTATGACGTCGACGAGTTCCTTCGCGACAAGTGGGAGGGGCCTGAGGGCTGATCCCTCCCAGGTACGGGTGGCCGACTGCGGCCGGCGGGGCCACCCGAACGGTCGGGTCGGGTATGGCTGGATAGTCTTCCGGTACCCCAGCAGTCGCGCACCGTGAGGTGGACCCGTTGAGCGTCGAAACCCCCAGGGACAGCACGTCCAACAACGCCCGGGATGTCTTCGGAACGTTGTTCCAGGCGCGTGACATCACGGTCCACTACATCAACGGTGCCATCTCTGATGTCTCCGACGATTCCGAACGCACCTTCGATCTCCTGGTGCCTCCCTCCTATGTGGACCGGGATGAACCTCGGGCCGACGCGCAGCGGATCATCGACGAGGACCCGAGTGCCTCGACCATGCTCACGGTGTCCAGCAAGATCCAGGGCGGGGGCACGACCGCCTTCGGTCTGAAACTCCTGCACGACGGTTTCGAACGGGATCGTGCCCGTTTTCCCGGCGGCCACGTCCTGGTGGACCTGGTCCGGGAGGATCCGTGGATGGCCGTGGGCCGTCTGCTGCGTCTCATGGACATTCCGGAGGAGGACATTCCGGCCACCCTGGAGTGGCGTATCCAGAAGCTGCACCAGAGCCCGCGATGGCGGAGCGGGATCGCCGTCATGGTGGATTCTCCCGGCAACTTCACCGACGTCCGCCTCTTCCTGGCGACCTCCCCCGGAAGTCTCACCGTGGTCGCCGGACCCCAGGACTTCGACCTGAGGACGCTGGGCCGCGACGACAGGAGGCTCCTGCGCCACGTTCAATGGCGCTCCATCCAGCTGGACGCCCTGTCGGACGAGGACGCCACGACGATGTTCCGCCTGCGATCGGACCTGGCACCTTCCCGGCCGCGGGAATGGGCGATGGTCGCCGATTTCGTGGCCGCGGCCGGAGGCAATCCCGGGCTCATCGCGGACTACGCCTTCGATATCCACGTCGAACGCCAGTGCGGGGCACCGGACCCACTCGCCACCGCGCACCGGAACCACTTCGGTTCGAGCGCCGTTCCGGGGCGGCGTCCACGTGATCGCGTGGACTTCGCGGGACTCGATGACGGGCAACGTGCCTTGGCGGTCCGACTGGCCGGCCTCCCCGACGTCGATTTCGGTTTCGATCTGGCGGAGGCACTCATGGCCGACTCCGCAGGACCGCAGGACGTGCGTGCGGGGCTGGGAATCCTGGCGGAGAGGGGCGTCCTCGACACCATCGTGACCGGCCCCGAACCCAGGTTCCGCTTCATCACGCGCAGTATGAGGTCGACCTTCACCCCTGACACGGAGAAACGCTTGGACACCCCCCAACGCACCCTCACCCACTACTACGAAATCGGTTACGCCGCCCACCGAAAGCTGATGCCGGGTCGCTGGCTCCAGGTCGAACTCGACGGTCGTTCGGCCTTCCCCGACAGCGCGCGGGCCGCTCGCTCCTTCGCGAGCATCGACGAGGCCCGACAGGCGCTGACCCCCGAACGTCAGACCCTGGTCAAGGTCGTGATCGACGCCGTGGCCGCGGGCCACTTCGCGATGGCCGCGGAACTGTGCGAGGTTCTGTGGCCCTTCTGGTTCCACTCCGGCTGGTTCACCGACATGGTCGATGCGCAGGCGCCCGTATTGCGGGCGACCCTGGACACCCACCGCCTCGAACCCGCACGACTCTCCCGCCTGTGCGTGCAGACGGCCATCGCCTATCGCCGGGACCGGAACCCGACGGATGCGCGCCTTCAAGCGGAGCGGGCCCTGGAACTCGCCCAGGGCGAGCACCCGCTGGTGGTCCTCACCGCCCACGACGCGCTCGGGGACGTCGAGATCGATGCTGAAGAGTACGACGCCGCGATTGGGCACTTCGCCGAGGCCCGCCGCATCGCCGAAGGTCTGGACCCCGTCGATCTCAGGGCACTGCACATCATGGAACGTAAGGAGGGCGTCGCCCACCGGCGGGCGGGACGTCCGGCCGAGGCGGAGTCCTTGCTCCTGCACGCAAAGGGGCTGCTCGCCGAGGGCGACCACCAGAACCACGCCCGAACCGGCACGGCCCTGGGCGACCTGCGTCGGGACCAGGCACGATTCGAGGAGGCCCTGGAATCGTACGATGGCGCGATCGATCGCCACCGTCTCCTGGGCGACCTGCGCCGGGTCGGGGACGTGTACGTGCTGCGAGCCGACGTGAACCAGGCGCGGGACGCCGTGGCCTCCCGAGCGGACCTGGAGCGTGCGTTGGAGGCGTACGAGGCGGCGAACGCCGAGCGCGACGCGGCCGATGTCCGCGAGCGACTCGCCGGATGATCCTCCGGGCCGTCACTCTTCGTTCGATGCTCGGACGGTGAAGCTCGACTCGTGCTCGCCCAGCAGGACGAGGAGTGACCCCTCGGGGGCTTCACCCTCGACCCATAGATGCCAGTACGCCGAGGCGGCGGCGGTGGGATCGTGTCGGTGCCCGGGGTCGTCCGCCACCAGCCTGATCCGGGTGCCGTCACGGTCGACGAGCAGGCAGTCGGGGCCGTCCGCGGCGACCGCGAGGTGGGCCCGAGGATGATCGGACAGCCTCGCCCGCAGCAGTGCCCAGGAGGCACCCTCACCGGGGCTTTCCGAGTCGGGACCGCAGAGGAGCAGGCAGGCGGCTTCGCTCCACCGGGCCTGGGTCTCGTCCGTATGGGTGACCAAGTGGGGGCGGTCCAGGAAGAGACGTTCCTTGGTGACGGATTCGGCGGGGTGGCGGCGCACACGGAGCCTGGAACCCTCCTCCTGGACGGTGCTCCACAGTGGTGCGTGGTCGGTGGTGTCGGGCCAACCCCGTCGGTAGGGGATGGGGACGTCGGCCGGGAGTGTCCGTACCGGGTGCTCGGGTTCGGGCAGATCCAGGAGCCGATAGAAGGTCTCGCGCAGGATCCGTCCGGAGCCGCCGGGTTCGGAGTTGAGCCGGTCGGTGAAGGCCGCGAACCGGTCGGGTTTGTGGTCGGCGGCGTCGGCGAGGATCTGCGGGAGCAGGGGGAGGTCGGCGCGTAACCGGGTGGCGGAGCGGCCGAATCGGGCGATGGGGGAGAACGGGTCCATTTCGGTGTCGGGGAAGGCCCCGAGCATGGTGTGGGTACCCAGGGACGCCCCATAGGCGGTGACGGATCCGTGGTCGCCGATGACGTGGTCGGCGGCCACGAGCGCGGCCTGCCAGCCCTGGCGGGGCGGAAGTACGCGCAGACCGGCGCGTTCGGCCTCGGCGAGCCAGGAACGTACCTGGTGGTGACCGTGGCCGTGCCAGGTGTTGGGGTGCAGGGCCAAGGCGACGCGGTACTCGTCGACGGGTAGTTCGGCGAGCAATCGGTTCAGGAGTTCGGGCCGGGAGCCGAGGAGGGAACCCGGCCCCCAGGTGGAGCTGACCATGACCAGTTTCCGGTGCCCGGTTTCGAGGTGGTCGCGGTAGCGGTCACGCCAGGGGAGTCCGGCCAGGATGCGGTCGTGGGAGGGGTCTCCGGCGATGAGTGCGGCTTCCACGGCCTCGGGGCAGCTCAGGCGGAGACGGTCGAGCTGTTCGGGGTGGGACAACACGAGCGTTCCGGGAACGAGGGTCCCGTCCCGTAGGAGGGTGGCCGGCCCCAACATCGTTGTTTTAGGCTGTTTTCGCTGGTGGGGTGAGACGCCACAGGTG
>NZ_FRFF01000032.1 GCF_900143625.1 Nocardiopsis sp. JB363 | reverse complement strand
GGTCTCCGTGATCATCGAGGTGCGCCCGGTCCGCGACTCGACGATCGCGTAGGTGCACCTCGTGGCCCCCGCACAGGGCAGGAAGTCGCTCTCCAGGTCGCCGCCGAGGCCGTTGCCGAGGTCGGCGGCGAACCAGCCGGCGTCCTTCGCGCCGACCGGGGCGATGGCGCGTGTGGCGAACCCGGTCTGGGCGAGCACACGGGACACGTTCAGGCCCTTGCCCCCCGCGCGCCGGCGCGCGGGGGGCACCACCCGGGTGGTGCCGGGGTCGAACTCCGGGGTGGTGATCGTGAGGTCGATCGCCGGGTTGGGGGTGATGGTCATGATCATCGGTGCGGTCCTCCCGCGGGTTCACGATGGGAGGGAGCGCCCTCCCTGGCGACGACGGCGGCGCCGATCACCCCGGCGTCCTCGCCCAGTCGTGCTCGCAGCAGTCGGGTCGGGCGGAGCCGGAACCGAGCGTCCACGCCTTCCTGGAGGGGGCCGAACAGGTCCTCGCCGGCCTCGGAGAGGCCACCGCCGATGACGATGGCCTGCGGTGCCATCGCGGCGCTCAGGTGCGCGATCCCCGAGGCGAGGGCGTCGATGGCCGACGACCAGATGATCGAGGCCGTCCGGTCGCCGGACCGGGAGCGTTCGAGGACGTCCCGGGCCCCGGCGACCGAGGTGCCGGAGGCCTCGCCGTAGCGGCGCGCGATCGCCGCCGCGGACGCGGTCGCCTCCAGGCAACCGCGGTTCCCGCACGGGCAGGGTTCCCCGGCCGGGTCGATGACGACGTGACCGATCTCGCCCGCGTAACCACCGCGGACGTGGGGCCGGCCGTCGACGAAGAGCGCCGCGGCGATTCCGGTCCCCACGGTCAGGACGGCGACGTCCCGCAGGCCGTGGGCGGCTCCGAGACGTAGCTCGGCCAGCGCCGCCGCGCGGACGTCATGAGCGCAGGCGGCTGGTAGCCGGAAGTGCTCTTGGACGAGAGAGCCGAAGTCGACGTCGCGCCAACCCAGGTTCTCCGACCAGACCCCGACCCCGCGGTCCTCGTCGAAGATGCCGGGAAGGGCCACCCCGACGGCCCGCACCCGATCGGAGCCGGGCAGGCCCCGGGCCGTGTCGGAGATGGTGTTCAGGATCGCGGCCGGGGTGTCGGTGGAGCCCGAGGGGGTGGGGACGCGCACGGGCGGGGAGACGCGGCCGGTCTCGTCCACCACGCTGACCTTCGTCACCGTCCCTCCCACATCGGCGGCGAGCACCGGGGCGCCCGCGCCGAGGGAGACCTGTTCGGGCATGGATCAGTCTCCGGAGAGGACGACGGAGCGGGTGAGGGAGCGGGGGCGGTCGGGGTCGAGTCCTCGGCCCTTGGCGAGGGCCACGGCGAAGCGCTGCGCGACGACCAGGCCCGCCATCGCGTCGAGTTCGTGGTGCACGAAGGTGGCTCCGGTACCGGCGACCTCCTCCGCGAGTCCTTCGGGAACCTCGCCCAGCGCCCACACGAGCCGGCCAGGCTCGGCGATGGCGAAGGGACCGTGGCGGTAGTCCATGGCGGGGTAGGCCTCGGCCCAGAACCGGGCGGCCTCCCGGGTCTTCAGCGCGGCCTCCGAGGCCAGGCCGACGCTCCAGCCACGACCGAGGAAGGTGACCTGGTCGGCGTCCAGGAGCGCCGACAGGTCGAGCTCCAGTGCGCGTCGACCCTGATCGGCCACTGCGGCGACGTCCTCACCGAGGTGAGCGCGTAGCAGCGCCAACGTCGTCGTCGCGAAGCGCGTCTGCACGACGGACTCTTCGTCGGCGAAGTCCAGAACGAGCGTTTCGCTCGCCAGGGCGCCGGCGGGGGAGTCCTCGACACCGGTGACGAGCAGGCTCGGTGCTCCGTCCAGGGCACGGAGCAGGTCGATGACCTCGGTGGTCGTCCCGGAACGGGAGAGCGCCACGACCCGGTCGTAGCGGCGCCCGGCGGGGAACTCCGAGGCCACGAAGGCGTCGGTGACCCCCGCTCCCCGTGTTTCGCGCAGGGTCGCGTAGCTCTGGGCGACGAACCAACTCGTGCCGCAGCCGACGACGGCGACGCGTTCCCCGGTGCGGGGAAGACGACTCTCGACCTCCGGAAGGAGCGCGGACGCACGCTCCCACAGGTCGGGCTGGGACGCGATCTCTACATCGACGAAGGTGCCTGGCATGTTCTCACTCTCTCGACAGCGCGACGCCATCAATCGATGACTTCGCATGATCTTAGTAGAGAGAAACGATCAAAATCAATCAGTCGGATCTCGATTGTGATCGGTCCGGCCCCTGAGCGTGAACGAAACGCCCGCCCGTCCCGAGCGATCTCGGGACGGACGGGCGGTGGTGGTCGTGACGCCGAGCCCGGGCCGTTCAACGGCGACTCACAGGGTTTCGACGTACTCCTCGGTGGGGCCGAGCTCCGGACGATCCCGCAGCTCGACCTCCGCGCCGCGATGTTCGAGTTCGAGCACCACGATGTGGTTCTCACCCGCGCGGAGCAGGGGACCCGGCACGTAGAGGGTCTGCTGGGGGCCGACCTCCCAGTAACGACCGAGGAGGAAGTCGTTGACCCACACGAACCCCTTCCCGAACCCGGGAAGGGCCAGGTGGGCATCGGCGGGGGCCGTCAGGGTGACGGTCGCGAACGCGAAACCGGCACCGGAGGGGTCGGTATCGGAGCCCGAGGAGACCGCGTCGCGCTCCCAGGACGCGAGGGGGAACTCCGCGACGCTCCATCGCTGGATCATCCGACGGCCATCGACGAGCACGGGCCCGACAAGGCCCTTGCGCTCGCCCAGCCGTGGTCCGTAGTTGATCTGGCCGAGAGCCTCCACGAGCAGGATCACCCGGCTCGGTCCACCGTGCCCCGACACGGTGACCGAACCCGAAGCGGTGACCGCGCCGACGAAGACGTCGTCCACGTACACCAGGGCGCGGTCCCTGACCTCCTGGAACGACAGCTCGACCTCGTAGGCGGGCAGGAGCACCTCGGCCTCGTACCGGACGAGGGGGCTCTCGAAACCGAACTCCTCGAACGCTCCGGTCGAGTACGTCTCCACCGGGGCGGCGCACAGCTCCCTCAGGCCCGGCAGAAGCCCGGCACCCGCCGTCACCGGCGCCGTCACGGGCGTGACCATCACCGGTGGTTCCGAACGCACGGCCTCGGGTGCCCCCAACGCCTTGCGGATCTCGTGGAACTTCTCGGTCAGGGTCCCGTCCTCGGCCACCGCCGCGTCCGAGTCGTAACTGGTCACGGTCGGCCGGAGCTCCCCGTCCACGTCGTTGGCGCCCGCCCAGGTGCCGAAGTTGGTGCCGCCGTGGGCCATGTAGAGGCTCACGCTGCCGCCGTCCGCGACGATGTCGGCCACGGTCGCCGCGGCGTCGGCGGCGTCGCGTACGTGGTGGGGGTGGCCCCAGTGGTCGAACCAACCGTTCCAGAACTCCGCGCAGAAGAACGGTTCCCCGGGGCGGCGTTCCCGGCCCACGGCCCGGGCGTCCGCCGCGCGAGATCCGAAGTTCAACGCTATGAGGGCTCCGTCGACCGCTCCCGTGTCGAGCATGGGGTCGGTCGGGCCGTCGGCCGTGTAGAGCAGCTCCGAGATGCCGCCGCGAACGAGGAGGTCACGGATGGCCGGCACGTAGTGGGGGTCGTCGCCGAAACTGCCGTACTCGTTCTCGACCTGTACGGCGACGACGGGGCCTCCGTGGCGGGCCTGGAGGTCGGCGACATGGGGCAGGAGAGCGTCGAACCAGGTGGCCACGGGTTCGAGGAAGCGGCTGTCGGCGGTGCGCAGCGAGGTGTGCCCGGCCGTCAGCCAGGTCGGGAGTCCCCCGTTCGTCCACTCCGCGCAGATGTAGGGGCCCGGCCGCACGATCGCGTCGAGGCCGACCTCCGCCGCGGTTTCGAGGAAGCGTCGCAGGTCCCGCCACCCCGTGAAGTCCGGTGCCTCGTCTGGACGCGGCTGGTGGAAGTTCCACGCGACGTAGGTGTCGACGGTGTTGAGCCCCAGGTCGACCAGTCGCAGTAGACGGTCCCGCCACTGGTCGGGGTGCACCCGGAAGTAGTGCATCGACCCGGCGAAGATCTGATGGGGCGAACCGTTCCGCCGGAACCCGCCATCACGGTAGGTGAGGGTCGGGGCGTTCGCCGCCGGATCGGCGCCGGGGGACGAGTGGCTTGCCATGGGGCTCCTAGCGATGGAAGTGAAGGCCCGACGTCCTGCGGGCGGTGGGGGCTGGGGGCGCGGACGAGGCTCCGGGCCGAGACTACCGGGACAGTATGAGCGTTCTTGCTTGATTTTCCCCCGATTCGTTCAGGAAAGTTCACCAAAGACGACCTGTGCGGCTCAAAGTGTCGCCGTCCGCCCCACGTCCGCCCAAAGCCCCGAAGTACGCCCGAAGGGGGCCCTAGGGCCCTGGCGGCCCCGCGCTCGCGCGGCGTGCGTGCTGAGACGGCGGTCACAGTCCGTAGGGGGGTTGTCTCTGTCAGCGAAAGCCGTAACAGGTTGATTAATGATGATTGATATTGCGGGTTCCCGATCGTAATCTCTCATCTCACAAGACACCGTTGCGACGGCGTGGGCGATGGTCCCGCAGAGCGACTTCACGAGGAGTGTGGGTAGTGGGTAGATTCGCCCAGTCCAAGATGGCCATGGCCTGCGCAGTGTTCGGTTCGGGAGCCCTGTTGCTCACGGGGTGCGGTGCCGGAGACGGTTCCGACGGTGACGCGGTCACCATCGACTACCTGCACCGTCTGCCCGACGGAGAGGGCATGACGCCGGTGGCCGACATCGTGGCCAAGTGGAACGCGGACCACCCCGACATCCAGGTCGAGGCCACCAAGTTCGACGGTGACGCCAGTGAACTGGCCCTGAAGCTGGAGACCGACGTCAACGCCGGCACGGGGCCGTGCCTGGCCCAGGTGGGCTACGGCGAGGTGCCCGACCTGTACGTGAAGGGCCTGCTCCAGGACGTGCGCTCGGAGGCCGACCGGTACAAGGACAACTACTCCGCCGGTGCCTACTCCCTGATGAACGTCGGGAACACGGTCGTCGGTCTGCCCCAGGACACCGGCCCCCTCGTCTACTACTACAACGAGACGGCCTTCGAGCAGCTCGGCGTCGAGGTGCCGACCACGATGGACGAGCTGAGCGAGATCGCGGCGACGGCCGCGGCCCAGGAGCAGTACGCCGCGGCGTTCACCCCCGACGAGGCGCAGTACTGGCTCTCCGGTCAGGCCGCCGCGGCCGGCGACAACTGGTTCACCCCCAACGGCGAGGAGTGGATCGTCGACACCGGTGGCGCGGGAACCCAGGTGGTGGCCTCGTTCTGGCAGGAGCTGATCGACGACGACGAGGTGCTGGTCCAGGACCGGTGGGGCGACGGATTCACCCAGGCCCTGACCGATGGTTCCCTCATCGGCCACGTCGGAGCCGCCTGGGAGGCGGGCTTCCTCCTGGACCCCCTCGACGGAACCGACGCCGAGGGCCAGTGGCGCGTCGCGCAGCTTCCCGCCTTCGGTGAAACGGGCATGACCGGCCCCGACGGTGGTTCCGGCGTAGCGGTGATGAAGGATTGCGAGTACACGGAGGAGGCCATGGCCTTCAACGACTGGTTCAACACCCAGGTCGACGACTTGGCCACCCAGGGACTCGTCGTCGCCGCCACCGGTGCGCCCGAGACCCCGGAGAAGATGACGCGACAGTTCGGCGGACAGGACGTCTTCGAGGAGATGAACATCGCGAACGCCGCCCTCAGCCCCGACTTCGTGTACGTGCCCGGGTTCGCCTCGCTCTCGGCGATGAACAGCACGGCCGCGGAGGCCGGTGACGGCTCGGTGCCGGTGTCGGACATCTTCGACACCGCGCGGTCGACGAGCGTCGAAGCGCTCGACAACCTCGGTATCGCGGTAGCCGACAGCTGATAACCGTTCGGTGCGCGGATCCGGCCGACGGACCGGCCCGGATCACCCCCGACACCGATCAGGTCGACCCGAGAAGAACGGTCATCGTTCTTCTCGGGTCGGCCCCGGAAAAGAGAATCCATGCCACTCACTCTTGAGGCGAAGAACAAGAGTCCCCGCCGAAGCGTACGGTCGGGAAGGAAAGGCCTCACAGGTTTCCTGTTCCTGCTGCCCTTTCTTGTTCTGTTCGTCGTAGTATTCCTCATCCCCATCATCGTTTCGATTCGTTCGGCGCTCTTCGCGCAGGTGGCCTCGGGCGGAGGACTGTACGGCGGGGGAGAACTCGTCGACCAGTTCGTCGGGCTCGACAACCTCGTCGCGGCCGCGACGAACGGCGCCTTCTGGAAGGGCATGGGCAGGGTCGCTCTGTTCGGGTTGGTCCAGATCCCGCTCATGATCGGAAGCGGCCTCTTCCTGGCCCTCCTCCTGGACTCCTTCATCGTGCGCAGGGTCGCCTTCTTCCGCCTCGCGTTCTTCCTCCCCTACGCCGTCCCCGGGGTCATCGCGGCGATGATGTGGGCGTATCTGTACACGCCGCAGCTGTCACCGTTCCTGGAGTACCTTCCGGACGGGACGAATTTCATGGCGCCCAACGTCATCATCCTGTCGATGGCGAACATGACGACGTGGACCTTCACCGGGTACAACATGCTGATCTTCCTGGCGGCGCTCCAGGCGATTCCGCGGGAGCTGTACGAGGCGGCCGCCATGGACGGGGCGACGGGGTTCCAGGTCGCGACCCGGATCAAGATCCCGCTCATGCGCGGTGCCGCGCTGCTCGCGATCCTGTTGTCGATCATCGGGACCGTACAACTGTTCAACGAGCCCGTCATCATGCAGAGCGTCAACCAGTGGATGGGCAATGACTACACCCCGATGATGCTGGCCTACAACAGCCTCATGGGACAGGTCACACCCTCCGGAAGCGGACCGGCGTCGGCCATCTCGCTTCTGATGGCGATCATCGCCGGCGCACTCGCCGCGATCTACGCGTTCGCTCAACGACAGAAGGGCGAGTGACCTTGTCCGCCACCACCACTACCAAGAAGCCTCGTCCACGTCGGGGCAAGGCCGGACCCGGGTTTCCCCCGCCGTCGATCGGGCCGTCGCCGATCGCCCGCACCCTGGGCGTCCTGGTCCTCGTCGGGGCGTGCCTGTACTTCCTCCTACCGGTGTTCTGGCTGGTCGTCGCCTCGACCAAGAACAACGCCGACCTCGCGTCGACGTTCGGTCTCTGGTTCGCCGACTTCAACCTCGACCAGAACTACGACAGCCTGATGCGCTGGACCCAGGGTCTGTTCTGGCGTTGGGTCGCCAACTCGGTCCTGTACTCCGGGGTGGCCGGGGTGCTCGGCACCCTCCTCGCGGTGATGGCGGGATACGGGATCGCGAAGTTCGAGTTCCCGGGGAAGAAGGTCTTCGTCGGCGCGATCATGGGCGGGCTCCTTCTCCCCGTCGCGCTCCTGACCGTGCCGCTCTACATCGAGTTCGACGCGCTCGGGCTCACGAACACCATGTGGGCGATCATCATCCCGTCCGCGGCCTCGCCCTTCGGTGTGTTCCTCGGCATCGTCTTCGCCAAGACCGCGGTTCCGACCGAGATCATCGAGGCGGCGCGCATCGACGGTGCGAGCGAAGCACGGATCTTCTTCACGATCGTGCTCCGACTCCTCGGGCCCGCGATGGTGACGATCTTCCTCTTCATCTTCGTCGCCACGTGGAACAACTTCCTGCTGCCGCTGCTCATGGTCTCCTCGCCCGAGTTGAAGCCCGTCACCCTGGGCCTCTACGGGATGATGAGCTACTTCTCCCCGGACAAGGGAGCGGTCATGCTGGGCGCGCTCCTGGGGATCGTCCCCCTCGTCGTCCTGTTCTTCACACTCCAGCGGTACTGGCGTTCGGGCCTGGCCGCCGGCGCGGTCAAGGGTTGATCGTCCTCCCGACGAGCGTCGCCTCGTCTCGGTCACCCTGAAGACCGCTCGCGCCGAACATGTCCAAGAGCCCGCCCCGGAATCGTCCGGAGGCGGGCTCTTCGGTCCGGGGAGGGCCAAGGGACCTTCGGGCGCGGGCCAATGATTCCCGGGCCGCGCCAACGGCAGGTACGGATTCGGTTGGATCTCGCATAAGTCCTGGTGGGAGCATTTGTAGGGGCACCCGCTGCGGGTAGGGGGCGAGGGCGAACGGAAGGCGAACAGCCCCGCCTCCCGCGAACCAGGAAGGGGTTGCGCAGTGACCAGCGAACTTGTACCGGAGAACCTCATCGGGCATCACGTACTCGACCCCGAAGGCAACAACGTCGGGAAGATCAAGCAGGTCTTCCTGGACGACCGCACAGGGGAGCCCAGTTGGGTCTCGGTCCACACCGGGCTCTTCGGGACGAAGGAGACCCTGGTGCCGCTCCAGGGAGCTCGACCGACGGCGGAGGACATCGAGATCCCCTACGACAAGGCGACGGTCAAGGACGCTCCGCAGGTGGAGGCCGACCGTCACGTCGACCCCGAGGACGAGGCCATCGTCCGCGACTACTTCGCCAAGCACGGCGGGGTGCCCCGCCAGAGCGGGGGAGATACGGACAACATGACCGGGCGGTCGTCCACCGACGACGAGACCAACACCTGGACCGAGGGCGGTGACACGGGCTCCATGGTCGGCCGTGCTCGTTCGGGAGAACGCCTCGGTGGTCCGGTCGACCCCGGTGCCGACGAAGTCTCGATGATCCGGCACGAGGAGCAGGTGGAGATCGGCGTCGAACGCCGAGAGAGCGGACAGGCGCGGATGCGCCGTCACGTGGACACCGAGCGCTTCGACGAGACCGTCCCGGTGCACCACGAGGAGTTGGAGGTGGAGCATCGGCCGATCACCGACCCGTCCCAGGTGACCGACGATGGCGACCTGGAGGAGGGTGAGCAGATCTTCACGCTCTACGAGGAGCGTCCGGTGGTCTCCAAGAAGAACGTGCCGGTGGAGGAGGTCCACGTCCGCAAGCGCGACGTCACGCGCGAGGAGCACGTCGAGGGCGAGATCCGCAAGGAGCGGTTCGAGTTCGAGGGCGAGGGCGACGTGCCGCGCTCCGACACCGACTGACCGGAACCATCGTCGTGCGCCGGGTGCCTTCGTGCGCCCGGCGCACCGTTCTGTGGGGCCCGGTACCGGAGGGACGAAAGGAAACCGAAAGCCTTGTGCACTAGGTTTCTTGATCGAGGGGTGTCGGGGACGGACGGCACCCTGCGGTCAGACCCTCCTCGCGGCCCGCCGCCTCGGGGAGGGGAGCACCTCGCGGGCGGTGGTCGATGGAGAGCGTCGACCACCGCCGCTTCTTCGATGACCCCACCCGGGCCCCCACGGGGTGTCCTACCAGGTCGGCGCCGGGCATGAGCTTAGGCTCGCACTTGTCGGCCGCCGACAGGAGTAGGGGGAACTCGATGACCGAGGACGTGAACGGGGAGAACACCCGGGACGAGGCCACCGGCGAGGAGGAGGGCGCGAGGCTCGACCCCGAGCCCGAACCGCGTGGTCGCGCCCCCGAACCCGGGCACGGCCACACCATCGTTCTCGGGGCGGGTATGGCCGGGCTGGCGGCAGCCGATCGACTCGCCGACCAGGGGGAACGGGTCACCGTGCTGGAGGCCCGCGACCGTACCGGCGGGCGGATCCACTCCGTGCACACCTGGGACGGGGCGACCCTGGATGCCGGCGCCTCCTGGATGCGGGGGGAGGAGAACAACCCGCTCTCCCACCTGGTGCGGGAGGCGGGCGCGCGCACGGCCATCTTCAACCGGTCCACCGAGACCGCCTACGACCCCAAGGGACGCCGTCTCCTCTTCGACCGACACCGCCGCAACATGGAGGACGTCAACCTCCTCCACGAGCACATGTACTGGGCGACCGTCAGTGCGGGCCGGGAGGAGTCCATGGACCAGGGCCTCCATCACGCCCTCTACGACGTCAACCTGGTCCGGGCCCGCGCTCGCGACGCCGTGGAGATCGTGCACCGCATCGCCGAGGCCGACCATGGCGCCGACACCGGGGAGATCGCCTTCACGGCGGTCGGCGCCGGCCACGAGTTCAGCGGTGACGACGTCGTCTTCCCCGAGGGGATGGGACAGCTCACCGACCACCTGGCCCGGGGCCTGGACGTACGGTTCGAGCACGTCGTGCTCTCGGTCGAACACCACGACGACGGGGTTCGGGTCCGGGTGGAAACCCCCGCCGGCGAGGAGACCCTCACCGCCGACCGGGTCCTGGTCACCCTGCCGCTGGGTGTGTTGCGGTCCGGCCAGGTCGCGTTCGACCCGCCGCTGCCCGAGGCCAAACAGGGGTCGCTGGAGCGCTTGGGCAACGGTCGTCTGGAGAAGTTGTTCCTGCGCTTCGACGAGGTGTTCTGGGGCGACGCCGAGGTGATCGTGCACCTGGGGACCGAGGAGGGCACCTGGTTCCACTGGTACTCGGGGCAGAACGTGTTCGGCGTGCCGGTGCTGGTCTGCCGCAACGGTGGCAACGCGGCGCGCTTCCTTGCCGACAAGGAGGACGGGGAGGTGGTCGAACACGCCATGGAGTCGCTGCGCGGCATGTTCAAGAAGGCGCCGGACCCGATCGACCACTACCTGACGCACTGGATGGACGACCCCTTCGCGCGCGGAGGGTTCTCCTTCAACGCGGTCGGCTCCGGCGACGAGGACCGTGTCGCGTTGGCCGACCCGATCGGGGAACGCGTGTTCTTCGCGGGGGAGGCCACCGACGTCGAGCACAGCGCCACGGTGCACGGCGCGATGCTGTCGGGACTGCGGGAGGCCGCGCGCATCCTGGCCCTGGACTGATCCCCTCGGCGGGAGGTTGTGCCCGGTGACGGGCGGGTAGTGCGATTTCACGGGCCGCGCACCCCTTTGACCAGGGAATTCGTGTGTGTGGGGCCGACGGTGTCATTCATCGAACAGGAAACGGGGAGCCACGATGGGGACCGAACACGGTGTCGAGGGTCTGAAGACGATTCTGGGCCAGGTGCCCTTTCCCGCGGACAAGGAACGGATCCTGGACCGGGCTGCTTCTCTGGGGGCCGACGACGAGATCATGAGGGCACTGAGGGCGATGCCTCCGGTCGACTACGACCGACCCGACGACGTTCTGCGGTCGGTGCCCATGGACGAGTCCGACACGGACGCGCGCAAGGAGTCCGATCGGGCCCAGCAGCGTCGGGAACACACCAAACCCGGTCTTTCCGAGACGATGAAGGACACCGGGCCGGTGAACCCGATCGAAGAGGAGACCGGGGAGAACCGCAAGTCCTGAGCGGGCCGGGGCGGCGGGGCCCACAGCCGCCCCTGGTGACGCGTTCGTCGGGAGAAGAGCCCGAACCGGAAGATGAGTCCGTACAGGCTACGATTGTCGGGTGCTCGTTCCGTCGGGTCACGGGACCTTGACGGAACGCGTCGCGGCGGGAGACGACGGTCCCGCCGGTTATCGTGGTCGCCATGGGGCGATCCGCGCGAGAAGGCAGACACGAGGCGGGGGGCAGTGTGACCGGCCCGGTGGTCACTGACCGCATCTGGACGGTTCCCAACCTGTTGAGCATGCTCCGGTTGTTGGGCGTTCCGCTGTTCCTGTGGCTCATCCTGGGGCCCGAGGCCGACTGGTGGGCCCTGCTCCTGCTCGCCTTCGCCGGGATCAGCGACTGGCTGGACGGCAAGATCGCCCGTGCCTGGAACCAGGCCTCCAAACTGGGCCAGTTCCTCGACCCGGCCGCCGACCGGCTCTACATCTTCGCGGCACTGCTGGGCCTGGTCATCCGAGGGGTCGTGCCGTGGTGGCTGATGGCCATCCTGGTCCTGCGCGACGTCCTCATCCTCGGCGCCCTGCCGCTGCTGCGGTACTTCGGCTACGGGCCGCTGCCGGTGAACTTCGCGGGAAAGGCGGCCACACTGTGCCTGCTCTACTCTTTCCCGTTGCTGTTCGTGGCCGAATACGCCTCCATTGTGGGAGATGTGGCCAGAATTGTAGGTTGGGCGTTCGCCGTGTGGGGAACGGCTCTTTACTGGTGGGCCGGATTGCTCTACGCCGTACAGGGACTACGCCTGATGGACCAGTCCCGCCGCGCCGAACGCGCTGATCACGAGGATGTGAGAACGGGAGACCCGGACAGCGACGAAGGGCACGGCAGGTTCACGGATCGAGACGCTCCGACCGCACCGGCGACCGTCGACGGCAAACCCGGCGCGGCGCCCGAGGGTCCGGAGAGACCGGGCCGTCAGGACCAGGGCGGTAACGGGTCCTGATCCGTGACACCGGCGGGCCGGCTCACCTGAGTCCTGTCGGATCGAAAGGGAGTGTCGTCTCCGCCATGAGAACATGTCCCACCGCGCGCTACGGTGCGTGCTTCGAAGAACACGCGTCCCCCGCCGCCCCCCACGGCCCGGCCGTACGGGGGTGTCGGCGATGACCCCGCCCAACGAGGAACCCACCACCACGCCCCCCATGAAGGCCGTCGTGATGGCGGGCGGCGAGGGCACCCGCCTGCGCCCCATGACCGCCAACCAACCCAAACCGCTCCTGCCGGTGGTCAACAAGCCCATCATGGAGCACGTCCTGCGCCTCCTGCGCAAACACGGCTTCACCGAGACGGTCGTCACCGTCCAGTTCCTGGCCACCCTCATTCGCAACTACTTCGGTGACGGCGAGGAGCTCGGCATGAAGCTCCACTACGTCGCCGAGGAAGTCCCCCTGGGGACCGCGGGCAGCGTCAAGAACGCCGAGGAACACCTACGCGGCGAGCCGTTCATCGTCATCTCCGGTGACGCGCTCACCGACATCGACCTCACCGACATGCTCCGCTTCCACCGCGAACGCGGAGCCAAGGTCACCATCGCCCTGAAGCGGGTGCCCAACCCGCTGGAGTTCGGCATCATCATCGTCGACGAACAGGGCCGCGTGCAGCGCTTCCTGGAGAAACCCACCTGGGGTCAGGTCTTCTCCGACACCGTCAACACCGGCATCTACATCATGGAACCGGAGGTCCTGGAAAGAGTCGCCGCCGGCGAGGTGGTCGACTGGTCCGGTGACGTGTTCCCCGAACTCCTGGCCGAGGGCGAACCCCTTTACGGTTACGTCGCCGAGGGCTACTGGGAGGACGTGGGCACCCACGAGAGCTACCTGAGCGCCCAGGCCGACGTGCTCTCGGGCAAGGTGGAAGTCGAGATCGACGGCTTCGAGGTCTCCCCGGGCGTGTGGGTCGGCGAGGGCTCCGAGGTCAGCTCCGAGGCCGTCCTCAAGGGGCCGCTCTTCATCGGCGACTACGCCAAGGTCGAGGCCGGCGCGGAACTGCGCGAGTACACCGTGGTCGGCAGCAACGCCGTGGTCCGCGCGGAGGCCTTCGCCCACCGCACCGTGCTCCACGACAACGTGTTCATCGGCCGCGGCGCCAACCTGCGCGGCACCGTGATCGGCAAGAACACCGACGTCATGGCGGCCGTGCGGATCGAGGAGGGCGCGGTCGTGGGCGAGGACTGCGTCATCGAGTCCGAGGCCTACGTGCACAACGACGTCAAGGTCTACCCGTTCAAGACCATCGAGGCGGGCGCGGTGGTCAGCAGCAACGTCGTCTGGGAGTCACGGGGCCAACGCTCCCTGTTCGGTCCTCGCGGGGTGTCCGGGCTGATCAACGTCGAGATCACCCCCGAGCTCGCGGTCCGTCTGGCCAACGCCTACGCCACCACCCTGAAGAAGGGTGCGATGGTCACGACCTCCCGAGACGTCTCGCGCGCGGCGCGCACGCTCAAGAGGGCCATCATCAGCGCGCTCACAGCGACCGCCATCGAGGTGCGCGACCTGGAGGTGGTGCCGTTGCCGGTGGCGCGCTTCCACACCTCCCAGAGCGGTGTCAGCGGCGGCATCGTCGTGCGCACCAGCCCGGGGGACCCCGAGTCGGTGGACATCATCTTCTTGGACGGTGAGGGAGCGGACCTGTCGCCGGGTGCCCAGCGCAAGCTGGACCGGGTCTTCTCCCGAGCCGAGTACCGGCGCGCGTTCCCCGGGGAGATCGGCGAGCTGACCTTCGCCGCCCGCAACGTGGAGAACTACTCCCACGACCTCCTGCGGTCCGTGGACACCTCCGGGGTGGCCGAGGCGGAGCTGAAGGTGGTCGTGGACTGCGCGGGCGGCACGGGCTCGCTCATCCTGCCCTCACTGCTGGGCCGGATCGGTGTGGACGTGCTCACCGTCAACAACCGCCTGGACGAGGCCTCGCCCACCGACACGGTCGCCAAGAAGATGCGCGACCTGGAACGACTGGGCGAGTTGGTGTCGGGTTCGGGTGCGGACTTCGGTGTGCGTTTCGACCCGGTCGCCGAACGACTGTCCATCGTGGACGAGAACGGGGAGCTGATCGACGACGACCGCGCGTTGCTGGTGGTGCTGGACCTGGTGGCCGCCGAACGCGGTGCGGGCAAGGTGGCGCTGCCGGTGACCACCACCAGGGTGGCCGAGCGGGTGGCCGGGGCCCACGGTGTCGAGGTGCACTGGACGGCCACCGCCACCCACGAGCTCACCAAGGCGGTCCGTGCCGAGGGTGACGCCATCATCTTCGCCGGCGACGGCCGGGGCGGGTTCGTCCTTCCCGAGTTCAGTCCCACCAGTGACGGCATCGCCGCGTTCGTGCGGCTGCTGGGTCTGGTGGCACGGACCCGTCGCCCGATCGTGGAGATCGACCGGGCGATCCCTCAGGCGCACCTGCTGCGCCGTTCGGTGCCCACCCCGTGGGCGGTCAAGGGCAGCGTCATGCGCGCGGTCGTGGAGGCCGCCCAGGACCGGGAACTGGACACCACCGATGGCGTCCGCGTGATCGAGTCGGACGGAAGCTGGGCCTTGGTCCTTCCCGACACGGCCGAAGCGGTCACCCATCTTTGGGCCGAAGGTCCCGATTCGGATAGGGCGCAGGCCCTGTTGGACGAATGGGCCTCCGTCGTTGAACGTGCCGAAGGCTGAACGGGCAGGTCGTGGGCGTGGGCGGCGAAGGCCGTCCACGCCCACGGGCGCCGGCCGGTCGAGGGAGAGGACGGGCCCTCCCGGTGGAGGGGGCGGGCGGGAGAACAGAGGGAAGGCCAGGTCGGCCCAGGTGCGGAAGGTCCACGAAAATCCACTCCACGTTCAACAGAACCAAACCCCCCGGACCGGCATCTGCCTCTGAACAGGCGTTGATCTCTTCCGAGGTCCGGTGTGGCGGTGCCCCGGGTGCCGATTTCACCGAGTCCGTCCCGCTGTGCCCACCGCGGGGCCTCGCGGCGGGTCGCGGGGGAGCGAAACCCTGTCTGGACAGGGATATGGTTTAAAGTCGAGTGTTCCCTGAAGCATCTCGTCACCACCGACACCGGGGATCCCGGCAACGGCGGACACCCGTCGGGGGTGACAAGGGGCAGAACATGGGGATGAGACCTAGCGACCGACCGTGTGGGACGAACCGCTGCCGCGACGGCGGGACGCCCCACCGTGTTCCGGGCGATGGGCGGGCACAGTGTCCGTCCGGCGGCCGGAACACGCCACCGATCAGCCGAATCAAGCACCGCCCCGTGCGGTAGGAGGCCGAGCCGACCTATGTCGAGCGTTTACTGCACGCAGTGCGGTCACGCCGTTGCGGATGATGCCCGTTTCTGCTCCCACTGTGGAACCCCCGTCCGCAGGGCCGACCAGCAGAGCCCGCCGTCCAACACGGGCGGGGAATCCGCTGGGGGAGACGTCACTTCGACCATCTCCATCTCCGGAATACAGGCTCTGGAGGATGAGGAGGCGGGCGAGGATCTCGGCGGCGACGATCCCGCCAGTGCCGACGCGTTGCCTCCGGGCACCGCACTACTCGTGGTCCGACGTGGCCCCAACGCCGGTAGTCGTTTCCTGCTGGACAGCGACGTGACCACCGCCGGGCGCCACCCCAACAGCGACATCTTTCTCGACGACGTCACCGTCTCCCGGCGCCATGTGGAGTTCTTCCGCAGGGGCAACGGGTTCGGGGTTCGTGACGTCGGTAGTCTCAACGGCACCTACGTCAACCGGGAACCGGTGGACGAGGCCGAGCTGGGCGGCGGGGACGAGATCCAGATCGGTAAGTTCCGGATGGTGCTGTTGACCAAGCCTCGCCGATGATGGGTCGGTGACCACGGTCGACGGGGGTGGGAGGGCCGAAGAGGTTTGCGGCCCCCCACCTCCGGAGAGCTTTGTAACGAAGGGTGCCGATTTCGCCCTCGGGTCCTGATCCAACGGGGGAGCAGGGACGAGTGCCCAGCCGGCATGACGACTCGTGGGACGGAGACGCTGTGAAGCACATGGAGGTCGTCGGCGTCCGGGTTGAGATGCCCTCGAACCAACCGATTGTCCTGCTCAAGGAATCCGAGGGTGACCGCTACCTGCCGATCTGGATCGGTGGAGTGGAGGCCACAGCCATCGCCTTGGCCCAACAAGGGGTCGCGCCCGCCCGACCTCTCACGCACGACCTGTTCCGGGACGTGCTCGACGCCTTGGAGACCGGCCTGGAGACGGTGCGGATCACCGGGCTCAGCGATGGCATCTTCTACGCCGAACTGGTCTTCAGTAATGGTGCCGAGGTCAGTGCACGCCCCTCGGACTCCATCGCCCTGGCTCTGCGGACCGGCACCCCGATCTACGCGCACGAAGACGTGATCGACGAAGCGGGGATGCCGATACCGGACGAGCAGGAGGACCAGGTCGAGGCGTTCCGGGAGTTCCTGGACAACATCTCGCCCGAGGACTTCGGTCGACGCAGCACCTGAGAGAACGCAAGGGCGGGGCCCGCGCACGGCGTGGGCCCCTCTTGCTTGCACGAGCCGTGCCGCCGGCCGTCATGGTCAAGGACACGGCTGTGACCTGCGACTTCATCATCGGGGTCAGTGGTAGATTGGGATGAGGGAATGGATGCGGAGACCACAACCGAAATAGCCCGGTCCCCTTGGGGGGCGGGGCGTGTCGGTGGGTCGGAGCCGTCACCGCGCGTACTTGGCGACGCGCCGGGCGGCCTCGTTGACGCTGCCTTGGCGCCGCCCTACCGTCAGTGCTGTGGAACCCGCGGCGCGCCCATTCCTTGAGTGGACCTTCCCCTGTCGATGCCGCCGTGGGACGAGAAGCCGGAGGTCGGCGTGGCGGTAGCGAGCGGCAAGCGGGATCCCCATGACAGGCGGTCCGCGCTGCGGCTAGCGGGGCAGCAGGGCCTACTGTGCGAAGAGGACGTGATGGCGCTGCCTATGGACGTCGGGTATCGGGGCCCAGCGGCTTGTACGGCCGCCGGGATCACCTATCGACAGCTCGACTACTGGGCCAGAACCGGCCTGGTGGAGCCGAGCGTGCGCACAGGAGCCGAAAACGCGCCTCTGTACAGTCTTCCGGACATCCTGATGCTCAAGGTGGCCAAGCGCCTCCTGGACACCGGGATCTCCCTGCAGCAGATCCGTACGGCCGTCGATCACCTGCGCGGCCGTCCCGCCGGGGAGCTGTCCCGCATCACCCTGATGAGTGACGGGGTGAGCGTCTACGAGTGCACCTCGCCCGATGAGGTCGTCGACCTCCTGCAACGGGGGCAGGGCATGTTCGGGTTGGCGTTGGCGAACGTGGCCCGTGAGCTGGAGGAGGCCCTGGGGGTCGTCCCGGCCGAGGCCCGTTCGGATCTTCCCGCCCCCGACCCCCAGCCCGTCGACGAACTGGCCCGACGTCGACGCGAACGCCGCACCGGCTGAGCCCGGTTCGAAGGTGTGCCCTGGCTCGCCGCCTCGGGGCCCGATCGAGTACCGTCGTCATGACAACAGGGGCGAAAGCCGACATTCTCCCCTGCTTGAATGCATGTACAGAGCGTCAGCAGGCTTTTGACAGCGCGCGGGAGAGACCCCGCCAGTACGGGGCGCCGACGGGGCAATACTCCCCAGTAACCTCTCAGGCACCATGGACCGCGCGAAAGAGGCCGCTCTGAAGCCGGGCACCGTCGTGCCCGGTGACAGAGGGGGAGACCGTGAGGAACACCGCCGATCGAATCGGCCCTGTCACCAGGAGGTCTCCGTGCCTGACCCGTCGAACGTTCCGACCACGGGAGCACCGGCCCGGGTCTTCGCCGACCGTCACATCGGCCCCACACCCACCGAAACGGCGGAGATGCTCAAGACCGTGGGCTACGGTTCCACGACCGAGCTCATGAGCGCCGCCGTACCCGAGTCCATCCTCACCGGCCCCGGAGCCAGCGCCCCGCTGGCCCTGCCCGAGGCCGCGGGAGAGGCGGAAGCCCTGGCGGAGCTGCGTGCCCTGGCCGGCCGTAACCGCCCCCACACCACACTCATCGGGCTGGGCTACTACGACACGCTCACCCCGCCGGTCATCCTGCGCAACATCATGGAGAACCCGGCCTGGTACACCGCGTACACGCCCTACCAGCCGGAGATCTCCCAGGGCCGACTCGAAGCCCTCCTCAACTTCCAGACCGCGGTCTCGGACCTGACCGGTCTGCCCATCACCGGCGCCTCACTGCTGGACGAGGCCACGGCCGCCGCCGAGGCCATGACCCTGGCCCGACGCGCCTCCAAGGTCAAGAGCGACGTCTTCGTCGTCGACGCCGACGTCTTCCCACAGACCCTCCAGGTACTGCGCACCCGTGCCGAGCCCCTGGGCATCGAGGTGGTCGTCGCCGATCTGACCCAGGGCCTGCCCGAGGGCGAGACCTTCGGCGTCCTGGTGCAGTACCCGGCCTCCAGCGGCGCGGTCCGCGACCCGAGCGCGCTCGTCGAGCAGGCCCATGAGCGCGGTGCGCTCGCCGTGGTCGCCGCCGACATCCTCGCGCTGACCCTGCTGCGCAGCCCCGGTGAGCTGGGCGCCGACATCGCGGTGGGCTCCACCCAGCGTTTCGGTGTGCCGCTCGGCTTCGGCGGCCCGCACGCCGGTTACATGTCCGTGGGCGAGAAGCTGCGTCGCCAGCTGCCCGGTCGCCTGGTCGGGGTGTCCGTCGACGACGTCGGCAGACCCGCCTACCGCCTGGCCCTGCAGACCCGCGAGCAGCACATCCGTCGGGAGAAGGCCACCAGCAACATCTGCACCGCCCAGGTGCTGCTGGCCATCATGGCCGGCATGTACGCCGTCTACCACGGCCCCGACGGGCTGCGCGCCATCGCCCGTCAGGTGCACACCCGTACCGCGGCCCTGGCGGACGCGCTCACCCAGCGCGGCTTCGAGGTCGTCCACACGGACTTCTTCGACACCCTGCGCGTGCGCGTGCCCAGCGCGGACCGCGTCCTGGAGCGGGCCCTGGAGTCCGGGATCAACCTGCTCGCCGTCGACCAGCGCACGGTCGGCCTGAGCGTGGACGAGACCACCACCGTGGACACCCTCGGCAAGGTTCTGGCCGCCTTCGGGGAGGCCGACCGCGGCGCCGATCGCGGCCCGGTGGCCGTGGACGGAGCCGCCGACCGGCTGCCCGTGGACCTGGCCCGCGGCGTCGACTACCTCTCCCACGAGGTCTTCAACACCCACCGCAGCGAGACCTCGCTGCTGCGTTACATGCGCCGTCTGGCCGACCGCGACCTGGCGCTGGACCGCACGATGATCCCGCTGGGCTCGTGCACCATGAAGCTCAACGCCACCGCCGAGATGGAGGCCATCACCTGGCCCGAGTTCGCCGGACTGCACCCGCTCGCCCCGCTGGACCAGGCGGCCGGCAGCGTGGCGATCATCCGCGACCTGGAGGCCTGGCTGGCCGAGGTCACCGGCTACGACGCGGTGTCCCTTCAGCCCAACGCCGGTTCCCAGGGTGAGCTCGCCGGTCTGCTCGCCATCCGCGGCTACCACCGCTCGCGCGGGGAGGCCCACCGGGACGTGTGCCTGATCCCCAGTTCGGCGCACGGGACCAACGCGGCCAGCGCCGTCATGGCCGGCATGCGGGTGGCCGTGGTGGCCTGTGACGACGACGGTAACGTCGACCTGAACGACCTGCGCGCCAAGACCGACAAGCACGGTGAGGACCTGGCGGCCATCATGGTCACCTACCCCTCCACCGCGGGCGTGTACGAGGACACCATCACCGAGGTGTGCCGATCGGTGCACGAGGCCGGTGGTCAGGTCTACGTCGACGGAGCGAACCTGAACGCCCTGGTGGGTTGGGCCAAGCCGGGCGAGTTCGGCGCCGACGTCAGCCACCTGAACCTGCACAAGACCTTCTGCATCCCGCACGGTGGCGGTGGCCCGGGCGTGGGCCCGGTCGCGGTCCGTTCGCACCTGTCGGGCTTCCTGCCCAACCACCCGGGCCAGCCCGAGGCGGGTCCGCACACCGGGGTCGGCCCCGTCTCGGCGGCGCCGTTCGGTTCGGCGGGCATCCTGCCGATCTCCTGGGCGTACGTGCGCATGATGGGGGAGCAGGGGCTGCGTTCGGCCACCGAGACCGCGGTGCTGTCGGCGAACTACATCGCCAAGCGGCTGGAGGCGTACTACCCGGTCCTGTACACCGGCGAGGGCGGCCTGGTGGCGCACGAGTGCATCATCGACATCCGTCCGTTGCAGAAGGCCACCGGGATCAGCAACGAGGACGTCGCCAAGCGGCTGATGGACTACGGTTTCCACGCGCCGACCATGTCCTTCCCGGTCAACGGCACGTTCATGGTGGAGCCGACCGAGAGTGAGAACCTCGCCGAGCTGGAGCGGTTCATCCAGGCGATGATCGCCATCCGCGGCGAGATCGACAAGGTCGCCAAGGGTGAGTGGGACGCGCAGGACAACCCGCTGCGCGGCGCTCCGCACACCGCGGAGGCGCTGACCGCCGACGAGTGGGACCGCGGCTACACGCGTTCCGAGGCCGCCTACCCGCTGCCGTCGCTGCGTCAGGACAAGTACTGGCCGCCGGTCGGTCGGATCGACCAGGCCTACGGTGACCGCAACCTGGTCTGCTCCTGCCCGCCGCCGGAGGCCTTCGAGCTCTGAGCGAGGTGAGCGGGGTGTCGGCTTCGGTCGGCGTCCCGCTCTTTTCCGCACCTTTGAGAATCTACGTCGTAAAGGCATCGCTTCGGATGGGTCGACACGCGACATCCGGTACCAGGACGCCGCTCTCGACATCGACCGGCAGGTTAGAGTTACGGCGAGCCGAACACCCGCGCCGCCCACCGCGCCACCTCGCCCCCACGGAAAGCCTCACATCATGACCACGACGTCCGGACCTTCCGCACGCCCTGGACCTTCCGACCCCCCGCCCCAGGCGACCGACCCCGAGGACGTCGAGGACACCGGAACCGACGGGGGAGACGCCGCCGACCTGTGCGACCAGGCCCGTGACCTCGCCGAGAACGGGCACCTGAAACGGGCCGCGAAGCTCTATCGGCAGGCGGTGGCCGCCAACCCGCACCCCAGGGTGCAGGCGCGGGCCCTATTGGGGCTGGCCGTGGTCCAGGACCAGCGCGGAGACCTGGCCGCCGCGCGGGAGGCCGCTCGTAGGGCGCTGTCCACCGGGGACACCCGTTACGCGCCCCGCGCCGCCTACCACCTGGCGCTCTCCTTGGAGCAGGAGGACGCGCACGGGGAGGCCGCGCGGGTGTGGGAACGGCTGCTGGGGTTGGGCGGGGCCGCCTACACCGCGGTGGCCCGCTACGGGCTGGCCCGGGAGGCCGAACTGCGCGGTGAGCACACCGAGGCGGAGGAACACTGGGAGGCCGCCCTGGAACTGCCGCCCGAGGACGAACCGATGAGCCGCCTGCACGCCACCACCGTCCAGGACGCCGCCCGGGACCTGGCGGGGCGCCTGCTGGACCGGGGACAGGCGGAGGCGGCGTCCGCCGCGGTGGAACGCGGCCTGGCCGTGGGCGACGATCCGGGGCTGCGTCTGCTGCGCGCCGCCACCTACCTGGAGCGGGCCATCACCGACGTCGCCGCGGTCGCCGACCCGGGCACCGACGACGAGCGTGGCCGCCCGGAAGCGGGGGCCTCGGGCGCGGCGGTGGAGCTTCTCGCCGGGCTGTTGGCGTTGCGGGGCGAGCCGGACGGGGCGGCCCGGGTCTGGCGTGCCGGGTTGGAGAACCGGGACGGTGAGACCGCGGAGGAGGTGCGGTGGCGCCTGCGCCGCTCCTTCGCCCAGCCCAGGGGCGAGGACGGCGAGGAGGTGCCCGAGCCCTGGTGGGAGGGGTACCTGGAGGAGGCGGTGGCGACCTCCAGCGCGTCCGCGCTCGCGGGGGAGCTCTTCGCGGTCGTCACCCAGATGCACGCGCTGTTGGCGGTGCCGGTGGTGGAGGGTGAGTCGCGTCCGGCCGCGCTGCGCGCCGCCATGGAGCAGGCCCTGCGCACCCCCGGCGAGCTGGTGTGGGGGGAGGACGTGCACGCGGACTTCCGGCGGCGGCTCGCCGAGGCGATGGGGGAGGACGTGCTCCCCGAGGGCTGGCCGGACGGTTCCTGACCCGTTCGGGCACACCTCACCGCCCGGGATTTCGCGGTTCCCGGGCGGGAGAGGTCAGGGGATCGGGTGTTCGATGAGGACCGCGGGAGTCGATGGAAGTTCTCGACGCGCGCCGGTCAAGGGTCGACGATCGGTGATTCAGGCGGCGACGCGAGGACGGTGCGGAGCGACGACCGCCCCGTCGGGGAGGAGCTCACCGGTGTCGTCGAAGAGGACGACACCGTTGCAGAGCAGACTCCATCCCTGTTCGGGGTGGCTGGAGACGACCCGGGCCGCTTCGTGGTCGGTGTCCTCGGCGGTGGGACAGGAAGGTTTGTGGCTGCACATGGATGGACCCTTTCGGTCGTGTGCCGGTTGAGGCCAACAGTAGTGGCTGACGTCACATGCTGTTGTCGGTTTAGCTCGACAGGGACGCCGCTCTGTTTCTGTTCGCTCTCCACAGGTGAGACTCCCGCCCTGGTCGGCCGGTTCTCCCCGAAAGACTTCGGGCGTGTCCGAACCCGGACACGCCCGAAGGGGATCAGTAACCGCCGCGGGTGCGTCGTGCCGCCGGACGGCTGCGCATCCCCGCGCCCGCCAGACCACCGTGCTGGAAGGCCCGCACCAGTTCGCCACCAAGGTTGACCCCGGCACCCAGCGCCAGTCCCACGGTGATGGCCTCGGCGAGGCTGAGCATTCCCGCCACGGCGGTGCCCTGGGTGATCTCCATCAGACCCCGGTAGAGGATGCTGCCCGGAAGCAGTGGGGCGATCGAGGGGATCAGGTACGGCAGGACCGGCCGGCGGGTGCGTCGGGCCAGCCAGTGACCGACCACGCCCACGGCCACCGCGCCCACCACGGTGCCCACCACCGGGGGGACGTCCACCAGTGACCGCAGCCCCGCGTAGATCACCCAGATCATCACGCCCATGACGCCGATGCTGGGCAGCATCCGAGGCGGTACCGCCAGCGAGATCGCGAAGGCCATCGCGATGCCGGCGGCGCCCACCAACACCGCGACGTTCAGGGCGGTGCCCGCCGACGGCAGGTTCTCCAGGTTCAGGTCCACGCCCAGACGTACCGCCGTGTAGGCCACCGCGCCCACACCCGAGACGATCGCCCCCAGTGTGAAGAAGGTCTCCAGCAGGCGTGCCGCCGCGGAGACGTAACTACCGCTGATGCCGTCCTGGAGGCTGGAGACCAACGGGCGCCCGGGCAGCAGCGCCATGATGTTACCGGTGATGATGGCGCCCGCTTGGAGACCGAGGCCCATGGTGGTGCTCACCCACAGCAGACCCACGCCGATGGAGGCGGCCACGGTGGCCGCCGCGACCATCTGGTAGAACTCCGCCACACCGCGCTTGGCGAGGAACACCGAGGTGCGGTCGCCCAGCACGGTGGCCAGGAACGCCACGGTCGCCACGATGAAACCGCCGCCCACCATGAGGCTGGCGCTGGAGGCGATGAGCCCGAAGCCCACCGCGATCAACCAGTTCGGGTAGGGCATGGGGGCCCGCCGGATCTGTTCCAGGCGGCCGGCGGCGTCCTCCAGTTCCAACAGCCCGAGGGCGGACTGTTGGACCAGGGTGTGCAGTTCGTTGACGCGGAAGTAGTCGAGGGTGCGGCGGCGCACCACCCGTTCGCCCGTCACCGGGGGACTGTCACCGCCCGGGTGGGTGGACAGGGAGATGGTGGTGAAGGTGACCGACACCTCCGAACGGGGCAGGTCGAAGGCGATCGACAGGCTCAGCATGGCCTCGCTGACCGCTTCGGTGCTCTCCCCACTGGCCAGCATCAGTTCGCCCACGCGCAGGACCAGGTTGATGGCCCTCGCGTCGGGAAGGTTGACGTCCTCGTCGTCGTCAAGGTCCGGGGTCAGTTCACGCTCGTGCTCGGCGCGCCAGTCGCGCATCCGGCTGAGCATGATCTCCTCGCTCGGCGGCCCCGCCCGCCCCCGCTTGCTCGGCATGGTTTTTCTCCGTCTCCCCCTCTTCGTCCGCACCCGGTGGTGATCCTGTTTCGATGGCCACCAAGGGGACGTCGTACCCAACGGCGGGGTTCGCCTTTCCGGTCCGGATGGCGCTGGTGAGTTCGCTCACCCAGGCCATCCTGCCAACGCGCGCCGTCGTGCTCTACGGTCGACGCGCCGTCATCCGGCGGCCGACGATGGGTTCTCCCCCGGTGTGACCAGGCCGTTCTCATAGGCGTACACGACGGCCTGGACACGGTCGCGCAGCCCGAGCTTGGTAAGGATGCTGCCCACGTGCGACTTGACGGTGGTCGCGCCCAGGACGAGATGGCCGGCGATCTCGGAGTTGGACCAGCCGCGGGCGACCAGCGCCAGCACCTCGTGTTCGCGGGTGGTGAGGGGGTCGGCGTCGGGCTCGGTCGCGGCCTCGGGGGCGGGCAGCAGGGGGACGAAACGATCCAGGAGGCGACGCAGGACGGTGGGGGAGACCACGGACGAACCGTCGACGACCAGGTCGATCGCGGCGATCAGATCGCCGGGAGGCACGTCCTTGAGCAGGAAGCCGGAGGCGCCGGCGCGCAGCGCCTCCACGGCGTATTCGTCCAGGTCGAAGGTGGTCAGCGCCAGGACACGCACCTGGTGTCCGAGGCCGTGGGCCCACTCGACGATCTCGCGGGTGGCCTGGATCCCGTCGACGCCGGGCATGCGGATGTCCATGAGGACGATGTCGGGGAGCAGGCCGCGGACGGCCCGTGCGGCCTCGCGGCCGTCGGAGGCCTCGCCCACCACGGACACATGGGGGACGGACTCCAGGATCATGCGGAAACCGGCGCGGACGAGAGGTTGGTCGTCGACCAACAGGACTGAGACGGGCACGGGGCCGATTCTGCCGTACGGGGTGGAGTGCCGGGGCCGGCTCAGGCGGTGGGCAGCGGGGGCGGGGTGCCGCCGAACTCGGGGCACAGGGCCTGGTGTTCGCACCAGCCGCAGAGCTTGCTGCGTTTGGGTTCCCAGCGTCCGGCCCGTCCGGCGGCCTCGATGCGTGCCCAGATGTCGCCGATCTCGGCTTCGGCGGCGGCGAGCTCGTCCTCGGTCGGGTCGTACCAGCGCACGGAGCCATCGCCCAGGTACATGAGTTGGAGTCGGGCGGGGACCACGCCCAGGTCGCGCCAGATCATGACGGCGTAGAAGAAGATCTGGAACTTGGCCTTGTCCTCGAAGCGGGGGTGGGGCGATTTGCCGGTCTTGTAGTCGACGACGCGGATCCGTCCACCGGGTGCGACGTCGAGGCGGTCGACGTAGCCGCGCAGGCGAAGACCGGTGGGCAGGGACACCTCCAGGCGCATCTCGCGTTCGCGGGGTTCGAGGTTGGCGGGGTTCTCCAGTTCGAAGTAGCGCTCGACGAGGTCGCGGGACGACTGGAGCCAGTCGTCGAGGCCTTCGCCGTCGGGGAAGAGGTGGTCGGCGACGTCGGGTTTGCTGTCGCGGATCTTGTTCCACTGGGGGTCGACGAGGCTGAGGGCGGTGCGGGTGGTGCGGGTGTCGGCGGGCAGTTCGTAGAGGCGCTCCAGGCAGGCGTGGACCAGGGTGCCGCGCAGCGCGGCGGCGCTGGGAGCCTCGGGGAGGCGGTCGATGGTGCGGAAGCGGAACAGCAGCGGGCACTGGAGGAAGTCGGAGGCTCGGGAGGGCGACAGGGCGCTCGGCAGTGGCGGCACGGTGGTCATGCCCCTCAGCCTATGAGAGTGAGCGCCTGGTGGGGGTTGGCGTGGTGGGGCCCGGTACCGGTGGGGCCCGTCACCGAACACGCCATAGTGTGGGGTTCGTGAGCAATGGCAGTGATCCTTCCGCGACCAGGTCCGACCCCCGTTCCCGGAAGCCGGGGTTACTGCTCGGTCGGCCGTTCGGCGTACCGGTGTACGTGACGTCGTCGTGGTGGATCGTGGCGGTGCTGATCACTCTGGTCTACGGGGGCATCGTCCAGTCCCGGTTGGCGTTGGGTCCCTCGGCGTACCTGTTGGCGTTCGTCTTCGCGATCCTGTTGTACGCGTCGGTGTTGGTGCACGAGTTGGCGCACTCGGTGGTGGCGCGGTCGTACGGGTTGCCGGTGCGGCGGATCGTTCTGTACGTGCTGGGCGGGGTGTCGGAGATCGACCGGGAGGCGCCCACCCCCGGTAAGGAGTTCTGGATCGCCTTCTCGGGGCCGTTGTTGTCGCTGGTGCTGGCGGCGGGCGCGTTCGGGTTGGCTCTGCTGGCGGACCCGTTCAGCATTCCCGGTGAGCTGATGTTCCAGTTGTGGATCGCCAACCTGTTGGTGGGCGTGTTCAACCTGTTGCCCGGGTTGCCGTTGGACGGTGGTCGCCTGTTGCGCGCGGGGGTGTGGAAACTGACGGGGCGGCCCCACACCGGGAGCGTGGTGGCGGCCTGGGGCGGTCGGGTGCTGGCCCTGCTGGTGGCGGCGTTGCCGTTCCTGTTCGCGTGGAGCGCGGGTGGTACGCCGGGACCGTGGGCCATCGTGTGGGGCGTGGTGTTGGCCGGGTTCATGTGGATGGGTGCTTCGGAGGCGTTGCGCAACGCGCGGGTGCGGGCCCGTGTTCCGGGGCTACGGGCACGGGAGTTGGCCCGCCGGGCGGTGGTGGTGCCCGCGGATCTGCCGTTGGCGCAGGTGGACGTACGCGCCGGGGAAGTGGACGCGGAGGCCGTGGTGGTGGTCGATGCCGGGGGCACGCCGGTCTCGGTGGTCCATCCCACCGCGGACGAGGCGATCTCGAAGGCGCGGCGGGCCTGGGTGCCGGTCTCGGACGTGTCCCGGGCGTTGACGGAGCATTCGGTGGTGTCGGTGGGGTTGGAAGGTGAGGAGCTCCTGGACGAGCTCACCCGTCACCGGTTGCCGGAGTACCTTGTGGTGGCCGAGGACGGTGGGGTGTTCGGGGTGATCCGGGCCTCGGACGTCAACGCGGCGATGGCGGGTCGGGAACGCCCTTAGCGCTGTGACCGGGGGTGGTGGCTGTTCTTCGCCGGGGGTCAGCGTCGGGCGCCTTGGGGCCACAGGACCGTGACGGGGCGGTCCAGGGCGCGGGCGTAGGCGACGACGTCGGCGGTGCCGCCGGGGCCGCGGGCCGGTAGGCCGTCCCAGACGGCGAGGAGCCGGTCGCTCTGTTCGACGAGGAGGCGGCCGGCGGCCATGTGCGAGTGGGGGTCGGAGACGGCGTGCGGTAATTCGTGGACCAGGACGGATCGGGCCAGGAACCGGTCGTAGACGGGGTGGTGACCGGGGGGCAACGCGGAGCGGTAGCCGGCCGCCGGGATGACGGCCTCCAGCGGGGCTCCGGCGTCCAGGACGGCCTCGGCGAAGAGGGCGTCGGCGCCGTCGGCGAGGCAGGAGAGGCCCACCAGGGCGTGTCCGTAGGGCTCCAGATGGTCCTTGACGAGTGTGGCGACGTGTTCGCTCACCTCAGGGGTGAGGTTGCGGTGCCCGGTGATGCCGATGCGGATCACATGACCTCCCAGTTCGTTCGCTTTCGCCGCGTTTCTACCCACTGGGGATGCCGATAACGAGAGCGGCGAGTCGGGTGTCGAGTTCGTTGACGCGCTCGGCGTGGGGGCCGCGGTAACGCCTGCGGAAGGCGCGCACTCGGGACACGACGCGTTCGGAGGCGAAGCGCACCCCGGTGTCGAGGGCTTCCTGGGCCAGGCGGAAGGCCTCGTCGACGTCTCCGGCCTCGGCGTGGGCGGAGGCCAGTTCGACCTTGAGGACGGCGGACTGCTTGACGTTGCGAGAGGACGGCGCGACGGCGTCGGCGAAGGCGGCGCGGGCCTCGTGCGGGGTGCGTAGACGTACGCCCACCAGGGCGCGGTAGCCGGCGACCTTGGTCTGGTCGAAGACGAACACCCAGGGCCATGGGGGGCGGGCGTTGTCGGGGCGGTCGACGTCGCGTTCGGCGCGGCGGATGGCGCTCGCGGCGGAGGTGCGGTCGCCGATGCCGGCGTGGGCGAGGGCGCCGATGCAGGCCAGCCAGGCGCGCGCGGTGGGGTGGGAGTCGGGGCCCAGGACGTGTTCGGCCTCTTGGACCAGCCCCAGCCCGAGTTCGGGGTCCTCGGCGGTCTCGATCTCGAAGGCGGCCAGGGAGCCGAGCATGTAGACGTCGAGCAGGCGCATGCCGGCCTGGCGGGCGCGGACGACGGCCGTGCGGTAGTGCATGCGGGCCGATCCCATGTCGCCGAGGTCGGCGTTGAGCCAGGCGGCGAATCCGGAGGCCTCGCTGGCGGCGGCGCTGAGTTCGGTGTGGAAGGGCGTCACGCGCGCATTCGTGAGCATCTGCTCGGTCAGGTGCACGTGCGCGATCGCTCCGGGCAGCAGGTGGCGTGCGGGTGAGGTGGCGTCCATGCGTCGTTGGCCGCCGGTGATGGCGCGCAGGGAGGGGGCGGTGTCCTCGTCGATGCCGTGGTGGACCTCCAGGCCGTTGATGGGACGGGCGGTGGAGGCCAGGAGGCCGCCCGCGGCGACGGCTTTCCCGAAGTCGCGACGTCTGGTGGGAGGCAGGACCTTGGCGGCGGCGCCCTCCAACGCGGTGTCTCCGCCGAAGCGGATCAGGTGCAACGGGATGTCGAGCCGCCGTGCCAGGTCCTGGACCTGGCTGATGGTGAGCGACTGCTGGCCGTTGACCACTCGGGAGACCCAGCTCTGCGAGTAGGTGAGTTCCCGTGCGAGGTCGCCCTGGGACCAACCGTGCGCGGTGCGCACGCTTTCGATGACCGTCGGCATGTCGCAGTTGGCCAGTGCGTCGGCCATGCGCGGTCGGGTCCACAGGTCCTGGGGAAGGCCGTCTGCTTGGGGCATGAGCCCAGGTTAGGGATCCCGGCGCGTCTTGGTGGCTATGTGCGAAAAAGAAGGGGTGATGCGTGATCCGCATACTGGTCATGCGGGCTCTCCGGGATGGGGCAGAGTGAACTTGTCGCTGGCCCGGCGGCGGTGGCCGCCGGGGCTGTGAGGAGGGAGAACACGTGACCGTGGAGACGCCATCGGCGGTCCTGCCCGGGGTGCCGCTCTCTCCGGCCTCACGGACCACCGACGCCGCCCGCAGGATCATGGGCGTGTTGTCGGCCGCCGAGGGCGGCTGACGTCGAAGACACACGTGGGCACGGGCCCGCGTGGCTGGACGGGTCGCACAGCGGTGCGACCCCGGGTGTGGGGTGGTGTTCGGGTGGTGGCCCGAATCCAGTCTCCCTCTGCGCGGGCTCCGAACCCGCCCGACACCCGAATCACCCGTCCCGGAGCGTGACCGGGTCGGTTGCCTCCACCCCCGGGCGCCTGGCGGTACCGTCCCCACTGTTCGCCAGGCGCCCCTCCCTTCCCTCGCTCCTCAGGAACGCGTGTTCCGCTCCCGGGCCCGATGGCGAACCACCGGGGCCGTGGGAAGCCGCGCCGTGGAGGTAGGGGATCAGGGCATTTCCAGAGCCTGGGCGGCGGCCAGGGCGGCGCCCACGATGCCCGCCGTGTTGCGCAGGGCCGCGGGCACGATCGGGGTACGGATGTCGAGCAACGGCAGGAACTTGTGGGCCTTGCGGCTCACCCCGCCGCCCACCACGATCAGGTCCGGCCACACCAGGTCCTCGATCACCCGGTAGTAGCGCTGTAGGCGCTCGTTCGCCCACTCGGGGTAGGACAGGCCGTCGCGTTCCTTGGCCCCGGAGGAGGCCCGTGACTCGGCGTCGTGCCCGTCGATCTCCAGGTGCCCGAACTCGGTGTTGGGCACCAGACGACCGGCCACGACCAGGGCGGTGCCGATACCGGTTCCCAGGGTGGTCATCAGGACCGTGCCGTGCACGCCCTTGGCCGCGCCGTAGCGGGTCTCGGCCAGGGCGGCGGCGTCGGCGTCGTTGAGGACCCGGACCGGGCGCCCCACGGCCTGGGTGAACAGGGCGCGCGCGTCGGTGCCCACCCAGGACTTGTCCAGGTTGGCGGCGCTGTGGACCGTGCCGTTCTGCACGACCCCGGGGAAGGTGATGCCCACGGGGCCGCCCGCGGCCTCGGGGAAGTGGTCGCAGATCCGCGCGACGATCTCGGATACGGGCTCGGAGCCCGACTCGTCGGGGGTGAGGATCTTGAGCCGTTCCCGGAGGAACTCACCGGAGTCCAGGTCGACGGGGGCGCCCTTGATGCCGCTGCCGCCGATGTCGATTCCCAGGCCCGTGGTCGGCTGTGACATGGGTGCTGTCTCCTGTGGTCCTCGTGTGCTGACGGGGGTCCGTGGCTCGGCTCCACGCCTGATCCTGCCCAACGAATTCGGTTTTCGCACGCGGAAGGGCGGAGTGGGCGAGGCTCGGGACGGTTCGTCGCGGTTCGGGAGGCCGATACGCTGGGCGACTGCCCGACCTGAACGCGATGTGGGAAGACGAGAGCGACGTTGACCGGTATCCATGGCCGCCGCGGCCCCTTCACCGATGGCGACACCGTGCAGTTGACCGACCCCAAGGGCCGGATGCACACCATCACCTTGCGTGAGGGTGGCGCCTTCCACTCGCACAAGGGCAAGGTCGACCACGACGATCTCCTCGGTGAACCCGAGGGAAGCGTCGTCACCTCCAACACCGGCACGGCCTACGTGGCCCTGCGCCCCCTGCTCATCGACTACACGCTGTCCATGAAGCGTGGGGCGACCATCGTCTACCCCAAGGACGCCGCCCAGGTGATGGTGGAAGCCGACATCTTCCCGGGCGCGCGCGTGGTGGAGGCCGGGGCGGGTTCGGGCGCCATGTCCAACTGGCTGCTGCGCGCGGTGGGGGAGCAGGGCATGCTGCACTCCTACGAGAGGCGGGCCGACTTCGCCGAGATCGCCCGCAAGAACGTGGAGAACTTCTACGGCGGACCGCACCCGGCGTGGCGGCTGACCGTGGGCGACCTGGTCGAGGAGCTCGACGAGACCGACGTGGACCGGGTGTTCCTGGACATGCTCGCGCCGTGGGAGTGCCTGGACGCGGTCGCCAAGGCCCTGATCCCCGGTGGGTTGGTGTGTTGTTACGTGGCGACCACGACCCAGCTGTCCCGTGTGGTGGAGGAGCTGCGCGAGGACGAGCGGTTCTACGAGCCGCGTTCGTGGGAGACGATGCTGCGCACGTGGCACGTGGAGGGGCTGGCGGTGCGTCCGGACCACCGGATGATCGGCCACACCGGTTTCCTGGTGGTGGCGCGTCGTCTGGCCGATGGTGTGGCGGCGCCCGAGCGGCGTCGTCGTCCGGCCAAGGGCGCCTACGGCAAGGACTACGAGGCGGCGCGCGCCGCCGCCTCCCAGGGCGTGGCCGCCTCCGCCGAGGCCGGGTCGGACACGCCCGCGAAGGAAACGGATCGGCCCGCCGAGTAGCGTGCGCGGTGCCCGTGCGAGGCCCGCTTCGGACAAGGTCCGGGGCGGGCCTCGTCGTTTCCGGTGCGGGGGTGTCAGTGCCGCGCAAGCCTGGGGAAACGTCTGGAATGCACTTGCCTTATTCCCGCCACGAAGGTTACTTTCTCATTACGTCGGGTCATCCGCTGCCAGCGTGACCTGCGTCGATGCAAGGTGTGAAAGTGAGGCTCCCGACACTCCTCGAAGCCAGGAGGTTAGGAAAGGGGCTGGGTAGGTAGGTTCCCGAGTAGTCGTCCTTCTCATAGGGAGGTGGCGGACGTGGCCGAGCGCGAAGACGAGCGTCAAGACGACCAGGACCGTGAAGTCGCTGAACTCACGGCTCAGGTCTCCTACATGGAAAAGGAACTCAGCGTGGTTCGGCGTAAGCTCGCCGACTCGCCCCGACATGTGCGTCTGTTGGAAGAGCGGTTGCGGGAGGCCCAGGCCAACCTGGCTGCCGCCAACGGGCAGAACGAACGGCTCGTCTCCACACTGAAGGAGGCGCGCGAGCAGATCGTGGCACTCAAGGAGGAGGTCGATCGGCTCGCGCAGCCGCCGTCGGGCTTCGGTGTCTACCTTGGGTCGCGCGAGGACGAGACCGTTGAGATCTTCACCAATGGCCGCAAGATGCGGGTCAACGTCAGTCCCTCCGTGGAACTGGAATCGTTGCGCCCGGGCCAGGAGGTCATGCTCAACGAGGCGTTCAACGTCGTCGAGGTGGAGTCCTTCGAGACCGTCGGTGAAGTCGTCATGCTCAAGGAGATCCTTGAGGACGGCGACCGTGCCCTGGTGATCTCGCATCACGACGAGGAGCGGATCGTGCGGTTGGCGGAGCCGCTGCGCGACGAGCCGATCAGGGCGGGGGACTCACTGCTGCTGGAGTCCCGGTCGGGTTACGTGTACGAGCGCATTCCCAAGTCGGAGGTCGAGGAGCTCATCCTCGAAGAGGTCCCCGACATCGCCTACGACGACGTCGGTGGTCTGTCGGGGCAGATCGAGATGATCCGCGACGCGGTCGAGTTGCCCTACCTGTACAAGGAGTTGTTCTTCGAGCACCAGTTGCGCCCGCCGAAAGGCGTGCTGCTGTACGGTCCGCCCGGGTGCGGTAAGACGCTCATCGCCAAAGCGGTCGCGAACTCGTTGGCCAAGCAGGTGGCCGAGCGCACCGGCAAGGACGTCGGCAAGAGCTTCTTCCTCAACATCAAGGGTCCGGAGCTGCTGAACAAGTACGTGGGCGAGACCGAGCGGCACATCCGCCTGGTCTTCCAACGGGCCAGGGAGAAGGCCTCCGAGGGAACCCCCGTCATCGTGTTCTTCGACGAGATGGACTCGATCTTCCGTACGCGTGGTTCGGGTGTGTCCTCCGACGTGGAGAACACGATCGTCCCGCAGATGCTCAGTGAGATCGACGGTGTCGAGGGGCTGGAGAACGTCATCGTCATCGGCGCCTCCAACCGCGAGGACATGATCGACCCGGCGATCCTGCGGCCCGGACGTTTGGACGTCAAGATCAAGATCGAGCGGCCCGACGCCGAGGCGGCCCGTGACATCTTCGCCAAGTACATCACCGAAGAGCTGCCGCTGCACGAGGAGGACCTGTCCGAGCACGGTGGTTCCAGCAAGGCCACGGTGGACGCCATGATCCAGCGGGTCGTGGAGCGGATGTACACCGAGGGCGAGGAGAACCGCTTCTTGGAGGTCACCTACGCCAACGGTGACAAGGAGGTCCTGTACTTCAAGGACTTCAACTCCGGCGCGATGATTGAGAACATCGTCTCGCGGGCCAAGAAGATGGCGATCAAGGACTTCATCGAACAGCAGTCCAAGGGCATCCGGGTCTCGCACCTGATGCAGGCCTGTGTCGATGAGTTCAGTGAGAACGAGGACCTGCCCAACACCACCAATCCGGACGACTGGGCGCGTATCTCCGGCAAGAAGGGCGAACGGATCGTCTACATCCGTACGCTCATCACCGGGAAGACGGGCTCCGACTCGGGCCGGTCCATCGACACGGTCGCCAACACCGGTCAGTACCTGTGAACACGCTCGCCGCGGTCGCGTACCGCTTCGGGGCCCGCCGGAGTCCTTCTCCGGCGGGCCCCGGCGTGTGCGCCCCCGGACTTCTCGCCCCTGCCCCGGATGCGGTCGGCCGGTTCGTGCGAATCTCGTCGCCCTTTTAGGCGAATCCGTCAGAATCCGTGGTGAGCTGTGCGGACATCTCGGGTGAAGACCTTTCGAAACGCCCGGGAAGACGGCGCTTAGGCCACAATTGGCGCGGAAGAGTTCAAGACGGCGCCCGGGCGGATAGCCTCTCAGCATGAGTGTGCGGCGGATTATGGGTATCGAGACCGAATACGGGATCTCCGTGCCGGGCAACCCCGGGGCCAACGCGATGGTCACCTCCACCCAGGTGGTCAACGCCTATTTTGCCGCCTCGGCGGCGCGGGCCAGGCGAGCCCGCTGGGACTTCGAGGAGGAGAACCCGCTGCGGGACGCGCGCGGCTTCGACCTGGCGCGTGAGGTGGCCGACCCCACCCAGCTGACCGACGAGGATCTGGGGTTGGCCAACGTCATCCTCACCAACGGTGCGCGCCTGTACGTGGACCACGCCCATCCTGAGTACTCGGCCCCCGAAGTCACCAACCCGCGTGACGCGGTGTTGTGGGACAAGGCCGGAGAGCGGGTCATGGCCGAGGCCGCGGCGCGGGCGGGTTCGACGCCGGGCATCGAACCGATCCAGCTGTACAAGAACAACACCGACAACAAGGGCGCCTCCTACGGGTGCCACGAGAACTACCTGATGAAGCGGTCGACGCCCTTCGGGGACATCGTCCGCCACCTCATCCCGTTCTTCGTGTCCCGGCAGGTGATGTGCGGGGCCGGCAAGGTCGGCATCGGTTCGGACGGGCAGGGCAGCGGGTTCCAGCTCTCCCAGCGCGCCGACTTCTTCGAGGTCGAGGTGGGGTTGGAGACGACCCTGAAGCGTCCCATCATCAACACACGGGACGAACCCCACGCGGACCCGGAGCAGTACCGACGACTGCACGTGATCATCGGTGACGCCAACATGAGCGAGCTCTCCACCTATCTGAAGATGGGGTCCACCGCTCTGGTGCTGTCGATGATCGAGGACGGGTTCTTGCAGCAGGACCTGTCGTTGGAGACGTCGGTGGCGGACCTGCGGGAGGTTTCCCACGACCCGGGGTTGAAGCACCGGTTGCGGTTGCGCGACGGGCGACGGATGACCGCCCTGGAGTTGCAGGGCGAGTACCTGGACCAGGCGCGCAAGTACGTGGAGGACCGGTTCGGTACGGACGTGGACCCCGACACCGCCGACGTTCTGGACCAGTGGGAGTCGGTGCTGACCGGGCTCGCGCGGGATCCGATGGATCTGGCCGACCGGTTGGACTGGGTAGCCAAGCTCAAGCTGTTGGAGAGCTACCGCTCCCGTGACGGTCTGGAGTGGTCGAGCCCGCGGTTGCAGATGGTGGATCTGCAGTACTCGGACGTGCGCCAGGACCGGGGCCTGTACAACCGGTTGGCGGCCCGTGGCCGGGTCCATCGACTGTTGGAGGAGTCGGAGGTGACCCGGGCGATCACCGAACCGCCGGAGGACACCCGCGCCTTCTTCCGTGGTCGGTGCCTGGCCAAGTACGCCGACTCGGTGGCGGCTGCCTCCTGGGACTCGGTCATCTTCGACCTGCCCGGCCACGACTCGTTGCAGCGGGTGCCGACCCTGGAGCCGTCGCGGGGCACCAAGGAGCACGTGGGCGCTCTGCTGGACGCCGCCGACACCGCGGAGGACCTGGTCGCGATCCTGGGCGGCAAACGCGGAGGCTGACCCCTTCCGAACGCGGACGTCCCCGCCCGCGGGTCGCGGGCGGGGACGTCGTGTGCGGGGGTCAGGTGCGCAGACGCACGCCCCAGCTGTTGAGCATGGGGTTGACCTCCTGGTAGTAGGTGGTGCCGCCGGAGGAGCAGTTGCCGGAGCCACCGGAGGTGACGCCCTGCGCCTGGCTACCGGAGATGAAGGATCCGCCGGAGTCACCGGGCTCGGCGCAGACGTTGGTGCGGGTCAGGGCCTGGACGGTGCCCTGCGGGTAGTTCACCGTCTGGTTGCGGGCCTGGATGGTGCCGCAGTGCCAGCCGGTGGTGGAGCCGGAGCGGCACACCTGGGAGCCGATCGCGGCCGCGCTGGATCCGCTCACGGTGGCGTGCCCGCCGGTGTTGTAGCGGCTGACGAGGTTGGTCAGGGTGAAGTTGGACGTGCCACGGACGAAGGCGGCGTCGTTGCCGGGGAAGATGGAACGCTCGAAGACGCCCTGCCCGTTGCCGATGCTGACGCCGGTGCCGACGCTGCCGCAGTGTCCGGCGGTGACGAAGCCGGGCTGCCCGGAGGAGTTGGTGGCGGCGAAACCGACCGAGCAGCGTCCGCCCATGGTGTAGGCCAGACCTCCGACGATGTCGGCGTAGAGCTCGGGCTGTTCGTTGGTGCTCTCCACCGTGACGTCGGCGGCGTCGACACCGGAGTCGGCGAGGAGGGCGTCCACGTCGGCCCCGGAGCCTTCCATGACCTCCAGGACGACCGTGTCACCGGCGATGTCGGGGTACCAACCGACGACGCCCGCGTCGGCCTGGGCGGCGTTGAGTTCGTCGACGATCTCTTGGAGACCATCGATGCCGTGGGTGACGACCTCGGCCTGGGCGCCGGTGGCCTCGACCGCGTCAACGGCGGAGGCGTCGGTGACCAGGACGGTCAGTTCGAGGCTGTCGGTGTCGAAGAGGGAGCCGCCGTAGGCGTCGGCCGCGGCCTCGGTGGCCTCGGCGTCGATCTCGAACGCCTCGGTCTGGGCTTCGAACAGGTCGGCGGCCTGGGACGGGGACAGGCCGAGGTCGCGCTCAAGGGCCTCGGCCATGCTGACGGCCTCGGCGTCGGGGGACTGGGGTGCGGGTGCCACGGGTGCCGCGGCGGCGGGGGTGGTGCCCAGAGCCAGGCCGAAGGCCAGGGCTCCGGTACCTATGGCGGAGACAACGGGGGAGGGTCGCATGGTCCCTACTCTCCTTGGGGGATTTGCGGGGGATCGGCGACCGATTCGACTCGGTCGCCGTTGTTCACCGAGACATCCGGTAAACAACGCCCAACCATAAGTGCACGTTTTGGTGAGGGAAAGACCGTCGAGCGGGAAAAGCATTCAAGGCGAAATCCGGTGATGGGTTGATAGGTCGGTTCCGGTCGCACTCCGTTGCGGTCGTGGGATCCCACCTTGCGATTACCGCAGACGGTCGATCACGGACCGAAACGGGCGCATTTCCACAAGAGGGGCAGAATGGCCACATGCGGACGTCGGAACCGGGTACCAACCGTGGTCACTCGGACACACCCCCGTAACACCTCTGGTCATGGGCGTACCCAGGGCCCGAGGAGGGGAGGACGGCGGCGCACCCGCGCGAATCGGGATCGGACGCGCCCTGGCCGGATGCGGCCAGGCGATCGGCCCGAGGAAGGTGAGAACGAGAACGCCCCCGTCCGCTCGAAAGCGGACGGGGGCGTCGGTGCCGTGCCGGACGGGTGTTGCTATCCGGTCACCAGCGAGAGGTCCCACGAGCTGAGCATCGCGCCGACCTCCTGGTAGTACGTCGTGCCACCGCTGGTGCAGTTGCCCGAACCGCCCGAGGTCACGCCCTGAGCCTGGTCGTCACTGATGAACGAGCCACCGGAGTCACCCGGCTCAGCGCAGACGTTGGTGCGGGTCAGGTCGTTGACGGTGCCCTCGGGGTAGCTCACCGACTGGCCGCGGGCCTCGATGGTGCCGCAGTGCCAACCGGTGGTCGAACCCGAGCGGCACACGGCGGAGCCGACCGGTGCCTGGGTGGAGCCGCCGACCGTCTGGGTGTCACCGGCGCTGTACATGTTGACCAGGTTGGTGACGGTCCAGTTGGAGCTCGCCGACACGAACGCCCCGTCGTTGCCGGGGAAGACCGACTCGGCGAAGGTGCCCGAGCCGGAACCGTCCTCGCTCTCGGCGGAGGTGCCGACGGTGCCACAGTGACCGGCGGTCACGAAGCCGTCGCCGCCGGAGCTGTCGGTGGCGGCGAACCCGATGGAGCAGCGGCCGCCGCCCATGTAGTAGGCGTCGCCACCGACGATGTCGGCGAACAGCTGCGGCTGCTCGGAGGTGCTGCGCACCTCCACGGCGGAGGCGTCCACACCCGCGGCCTCGATGAGGCTCTGGGCGTCGTCGCCTTCGGTGGCCTCGATCACGACCGTGTCGGAAGTGACGTCGGGGTACCAGCCGACGACACCCGGCTGGGTGCCGGCGGCGTCGAGCTCGTCCATGATCTCGGCCAGGCCCTCGGTGCCGTAAGAGACCAGTTCGGCCTCGGCACCGGCGGCCTCGACGTCGGACACCGTGGAAGTGTCCGTCACCAGGACGGTCAGCTCCAGGGTGTCGGTGTCGAACACCGAACCCGCGTAGGCGTCACCCGCGGCGTCCGCCGCGGCCTCGTCCAGACCGAACGCGGCCGCCTGGGCGTCGAGCAGTTCTTCGGCCTCGAACGGGGTGAGGCCGAAGTCGCGCTCAAGCGCTTCTTCCATGGTGGCGATCGAGTCGTCCTGTGTGACGGGCTCGGTCGGCACGGTCGTGGCTCCGGCAGCCGGGACCACGGAGATCGACAGCCCGAAGGCCAGCGCTCCCGTGCCGATGGCGGAGATAATGGGGGAGGGTCGCATTGATCCCTACTCTCCTAGGGGGAATGGGGCGGGGTCTCGAAGGCGCCTCGTCCGCTTGGGGGTGGACGGTGCGCTCCGAGTGTGAGGACCCCCGAAAGGAGGCGGGGTCCTCCGTTCACCGAGACACTCGGTAAACGATGCCCCACCATAAGTGCACATCTTGGACAACCGGAACCCCGGAAAGCTGATACTTCAGCGAGGGGACAACAGGATCATCCCATGATCGGATCAATTGGGGCGCTCGCGTTCGACGGCGGGCCCGCTGACCTTCGCTTTTCCGGAGAGGATGTACGTGGATCACAAACTCGCCAGTAGGTCAAGGGATACATCGTGGCCGGATGCGGACACCGGAACCGCGTACCAACAGCGACGAATCGGACACATAGCCGTAACCCACGTGGTCAGCCCGCCGTCCAGGGTGAAGATCATGTTCGCAAGCCGAACGCATGTGCGTATTTCGCGAAACCGGTCTTCAGGGTCGCCCCGTGGCCCGTGCCTCGGGACACGCCCGGCCCCGCTGCGACATCGAATCCGCGCGCACCCCGCCCGCGCCCGTTCCCCTTCCGCCCGCACGCACGGTGACGATGCCGAGGTAAGAGGTAACTAGCGGGTATCGGGCCCCGGGAACGGGGTTGAGCCGGGAGTCGTTGGGCCAAGATAAGGGCGAGAGCTCCGAACGGGAGGTTGCAATGGCGACGAAGGACACCGGCGGCCAGAAGCACGGCACCCGCCGCGACGAAGAGGTCGAGGAGACCGAAGGCGCCGCGGAGACCCAGGAACGCGACGAACAACTGGATGAGGACGTCGACGACATCCTCGACGAGATCGACGACGTTCTAGAGAGCAACGCCGAGGACTTCGTGCGGCAGTTCGTACAGAAGGGCGGTCAGTGACCGCCCTCGAACGGTTCGCTGACAGCGCACACGGGAGCCCACGGCCCCGGGGTGCACAGGGTTAGGGTCGACACGTCGGCCGGGGTGGGAAAGCCCGGCCGACGTGCGGACCGACACAAAAACGGACGACAGGCGCTCCACTCGCCTCCGAGACGAGGTGGGGCGCGAGTGGAGGGAGTCGCGTGTTCGAAGGGTTCGAAGGCGGACGGATGCCGGCGGCTTTCATGAGTGCGGGTACTTCGTCCTTCACCGAGTTCCTCCGGGCGGTCAACCCCGAGTTGCTGCCCGGAAGGCATCTGGACGCCGCGGGAGGGGTGGCCGAACACCTCACTCCGGACGCGACGACCATCGTCGCCATGACCTTCCCCGGGGGTGTCCTGCTGGCCGGTGACCGCAGGGCCACACAGGGCAACGTCATCGCCAACCGGGACATGGACAAGCTCTACCGCACCGACGAGTTCTCCGCGGTGGCCATCGCGGGTTCGGCCGGGATCGGTATCGAACTGGCCCGCCTGTATCAGGTGGAGCTGGAACACTACGAGAAGTTGGAGGGCCGCTCCCTCTCCCTGGAGGGTAAGGCCAACAAGCTCGCCCAGATGGTCCGGGGCAACCTGGGCATGGCCATGCAGGGGTTCGTCGTGATCCCCCTGTTGGTGGGCTTCGACGAGGTCACCGAGGAAGGTCGGGTCTTCAGCTACGACGCGGTCGGCGGGCGCTACGAGGAACAGCGCTACCACTCCATCGGATCCGGCTCGGTCTTCGCCAGGGGCTCCATCAAGAAGCTCTACCGCGACGACCTGGACCAGACCACCGCCATCAAGGTCGCTCTGGAGTCGCTCTACGACGCCGCGGACGATGACTCCGCCACCGGCGGACCCGACCTGCACCGAGGGATCTTCCCCTTGGTCGACGTCATCACCGAGGACGGACACCGCCGTATCGCCACCGAAGAGATCGCGGCTCTGGCCACGGAAGTGGTCCACGGGCGCGCCGCCCACCCCGACGGGCCCACGGCCCGGCTCGATTGAACGGCCCCATGACCCGGCTCGCATGACCGGGGCCAGGCGCCCCTCACCACCAGACCTCTCCCGACCAGGTAAGGAAACGATTCGCGGTGTCGATGCCCTTCTACGTCGCCCCCGAACAGCAGATGAAGGACAAGGCGGACTACGCGCGCAAAGGCATCGCGCGCGGCCGTAGTGCCGTCGTCCTGCAGTACGAGGGCGGCATCCTCTTGGTGGCGGACAACATGTCCCGCACCCTGCACAAGATCAGCGAACTCTATGACCGCATCGCCTTCGCCGCGGTCGGGCGTTACCCCGAATTCGAGAACCTGCGCCTGATGGGCGTCCGTTTCGCCGACGTACGCGGGTACCAGTTCGACCGTCGAGACGTCAGTGGCCGCCAGCTCGCCAACATCTACGCCCAGACCCTGGGCACCGTCTTCAGCGAGAGCCCCAAACCGTGGGAGGTCGAGATCGTCGTCGCGGAGGTCGGCGACACCGCGGCCGATGACGAGATCTACCGCATCACCTTCGACGGTTCCATCGTCGACGAGCAGGGATTCGTGGCGATGGGCGGATCCTCGGAGCACGTGTCCGAGCAGCTCAAGGACCGCTTCGACGGTTCCGCGCCGCTCAGTGCGGCGCTCAACGCCGCCACCCGCGCACTGGCCCACGAGAACGGGGAGGAGCGCGAACTGGAGGCCACCAACCTGGAGGTCGCCGTTCTCGACCGCTCCCGACAGCACCGCAAGTTCCGTCGTATCCACGGCGACCGCCTGAACTCCCTCATCGAGGAGGGCAAGCGTGGCGCCGCCACGGACGTCTCCGCCACCACGGACACCTCCGAGGACGCGGACACCGGTGGGGACGAGGCCGACCAGGACCGAGGCTAGGGACGACGGTGCGGCGCCACCGGGGCGTCGCACCGGCCGGGCGGGTGTGGACGACGCGGCCCCGTCGTCGGCACCCCGGTGACGGAAGTTGGTGAGGTCGCGTGGAACGACGGATCTTCGGGCTGGAGAACGAGTACGGGGTCACGTGCACCTTCCGGGGGCAGCGCCGTCTGTCGCCGGACGAGGTCGCCCGCTATCTCTTCCGACGGGTGGTCTCCTGGGGGCGCAGCAGCAACGTGTTCCTGCGCAACGGGGCCCGCCTGTACCTGGACGTGGGCAGCCACCCCGAGTACGCCACCCCCGAGTGCGACAGCCTCTTGGACCTGGTGGCCCATGACAAGGCCGGCGAACGCATCCTGGAGGGGCTGCAGATCGATGCCGAGCAGCGCCTGCACGAGGAGGGCATCGCCGGCGACATCTACCTCTTCAAGAACAACACCGACTCGGCGGGCAACTCCTATGGCTGTCACGAGAACTACCTCGTGGGCCGGCACGGGGAGTTCGGTCGCCTGGCCGACGTCCTCATCCCCTTCCTGGTGACCCGGCAGATCATCTGCGGCGCCGGCAAGGTGCTACAGACGCCCAGGGGCGCCCTGTACTGCGTGAGTCAGCGCGCCGAGCACATCTGGGAAGGTGTCTCCTCGGCCACCACACGCTCGCGTCCCATCATCAACACCCGCGATGAGCCCCACGCCGACGCCGAACGGTTCCGTCGGCTGCACGTCATCGTGGGCGACTCCAACATGAGCGAGACCACCACTCTGCTCAAGCTCGGCTCCACCGACCTGGTGCTGCGGATGATCGAGGCCGGTGTGGTCATGCGCGACTACACCCTGGAGAACCCCATCCGGGCGATCCGCGAGGTCAGCCACGACATGACCGGTCGGCGTAAGGTGCGTCTGGCCAACGGGCGCGAGGCCAGTGCCCTGGAGATCCAGCGCGAGTACCTGGAGAAGGTCCAGAGCTTCGTGGACCGACACGGCACCGACGCCGTGGGCAAGCAGGTCCTGGACCTGTGGCACCGCACTCTGGAGGCGGTGGAGACCCAGAACCTGGAGACGGTCTCGCGGGAGATCGACTGGGTCGCCAAGTACCTTCTGTTGGAGCGCTACCGGGACAAGCACGACCTGTCGCTGTCCTCCCCCCGCGTGGCCCAGCTGGATCTGACCTACCACGACATCCACCGCGATCGCGGCCTGTTCTACCTGATGCAGAACCGCGGCCAGATGGATCGAGTGGTGAACGACCTGAAGATCTTCGAGTCCAAGTCCGTGCCTCCCCAGACCACCCGGGCGCGGTTGCGGGGCGAGTTCATCCGGCGTGCCCAGGAGAAACGCCGTGACTTCACGGTGGACTGGGTGCACCTCAAACTCAACGACCAGGCACAGCGGACGGTGCTGTGCAAGGACCCGTTCAAGTCGGTGGACGAGCGAGTGGAGAAGCTGATCGCCGGAATGTGAACCGGCAGGGGGTTCCGCCCGGGCCCGGGGACCGATCCCGGGTCCGGGCGGGACCGCCGGACCGCTGGAACCGGGCCCCGTCGGGCGGCGCACAGTATCGCTGTGACCCGAGCCGCCCGACGGGGCTTGTGACTTCCGGTGCGTTCCCGGGGGTGGCCGGGCTTGTGCTTTTAGGTAGTGTGAGCCTGTCCTGAGCCGGAAATCAGAGGTTGTGACCCATGCACCGACGTGCCGCCGCCCTCGCGGTGCCACTGACCGCCATCGCGTTGGTGGTCTCAAGCTGCGGATCGATCCCAGAGGATTGGAAGACTCCCGCCTTCCTGCGTATGAACGCGGAGGAGCTGGACCCGCGGCTGCCTGACGTCACCGGCGAAGTCGGTGAGGAACCGCAGATCACCTTCCCCGACGACGAGCTTCCCGAAGAGGAGATCTCCGGGATCGTCAGTAAGGGTTCGGGGGAGGACGTCCTGGTGGGCGCGGAAGACCTGGTGGTCGCCAACGTCGTCCAGTACCAGTGGACCGCCCCGGGCGAGGGCGAGCCGATGGAGGGCCAGTCCAGCTACGAATCCGGTGCCCCCGACCTCATTCGTATGAACGAGATGCCCGAGTACATCACCGACGCCCTGGTGAGCCAGCCCCTCGGCAGCCGCGCGGTCTACGTGTTCCCGCCGCTGACCCAGGAGGAGATGGAGCAGGCCCAGGGTATGGGCCAGGAGGCTCCCGAGGGCGCCAGTGTGCTCGTCATCGACGTGATGGACCGCTACGCCCAAGGCGCCGTGGTGCCGGGCGAGCAGACCACCGACGGTGGTGACGGTCTGCCCACGGTGACCCAGGACGGCCACAGCCGTCCCGAGATCGACATCCCCGAGGGTGACGCCCCGGAGGACCTGGAGGTCGTCCCGCTCATCGAGGGTGAGGGCCCCGAGGTCGAGGAGGGCCAGCAGATCGTCGCCCAGTACACGGGTGTGCGCTGGGATCCCGAGGAGAACGGGGAACACACCGTCTTCGACTCCACCTGGGACCGCGGTGGTGCGCCGTTCGACACCGCCATCGGTGGTGGCGAGGTCATCGAGGGCTGGGACGAGGGCATCGTCGGTGCCAACGTCGGCGACCGACTGATGATGGTCGTCCCCGGTTCCATGGCCTATGGCGAGACCGAGGAAGAGGCGATGGGAGGCCCCGTGGGCTCCCTGGTCTTCGTGATCGACGTCCTGGGCGCCTACGACAACCCGCCACCGCCCGAGCCGGCCGAGGCCGAGGAGGGCGCCGAAGGTGAGGCGGCCGACCCCGAGGCCGAGGACGAAGCGGCTCCCGAGGAGGAGTAACCGCTCCGACGTACCCGCGGTTCGTTCGCGTTTCGACGCCCCCGTCGCACGACGGGGGCGTCGTCGTGCGCCAGGGCCCTGACACGCGGGATGGACACGCCTGCGGGGGAGTGGTGCGGTTGCTGCGTAGAGTCGTCACTCGGAGTGAGATCTGGCGAGGGGGAGCCATGCCGGAAGGACGGCGGTTCTGCTACGTATCCGGTCTGCGCCTGGGGGTGCCGGCCTTGGAGGAGCTCTGTGCCCAGGGGCGTCCACCGGATCTGGTGGTGTCCTACCCCGCCGAGCTGGCGCACCGCTGCGGCTACGTCGACTACGAGTCGGTGACACGCCGACTGGACCTGCCGCACCTGCGCGCCACCGACATCAACGGCGACGAGGTGCGCGACGCCCTGGCCTCGCACCGCATCGACCTGATGGTGGTGGCCGGGTGGTCGCAGCTGGTGCGGGGGGAGGTCCTGGCCTCGCTTCCGTTGGGCGGTGTGGGCATGCATCCCTCCCCGCTGCCGGTGGGGCGCGGAAGCGCCCCCATCCCCTGGACGATCCTGCGTGACATGCGGGCCAGCGCCGTGACCCTGTTCCACCTGGCCGGAGAGGTCGACGCCGGTGACATCGTGGACCGGATCCGTTTCGAGGTGGCCGCCGACGCCACCGCCACCGGCCTGTACGAGCGGGTGGGACGTTTGCAGGCCGAGCTGATCGTGCGCAACCTGGACGCCCTGTTGGAGGGACGTGCCTCTCGTCGCCCCCAGACCGGGCACGTGTCGGTGTGGCCCCGGCGCCGGCCCAGCGACGGGCACCTGGACCTGACGGCCGCCGGCCGTGACGTGGACCGGATGGTGCGGGCCCTGGCCGCCCCCTACCCCGGGGCGTTCGCGATGTTCGGCGGTGCCCGCATCACCTTCCGTTCGGGGGAGCTGTCCACCGAGGTGGTGGGCGGCGATCCCGGGCAGATCGTCTCCGCCGGGCCCGGGAGGCTGTGGGGTGTGACCTGTGGGGACGGTGTCGTGTTCGTGCCGGAGGCGGTGAGCGTGGACGAGGGGGTCGTGGCCGACCCGACCTCCTTGGCCATGTTCCGGCCCGGGCGGTACTTCGACGCACCGTCCGAGCACATGCTCGCGGCCACTCGACGCACCCCCGTGCCCGGCAACGGCGACGCCGAGCACCGGCGACCGGCCGCGTGGGTGCCCAGGGCCGTCGACCTGTGAGCGGTGGCGCCGCGCCCGGTCAGGGGACCAGGAGAGTGGCGGCGTATCGTCCGGCGGCGGCCGCGCTCAGGAAGGCGGCCCGGTCCTGTTCCAGGCCGCGGCCCATCGTCGAGACCTTCAGCGGCAACGACAGCAGTTCGCTCTCCAGACCGGTCGTGGAGACCTCCACCAGGGTGTGCCGATCGCCCAGGGGCCAGGCCTGGTCGCGTACCTTCTCACCGAACGCGCCGGGCAGGGCGGGCACGACCACGTCGGCGGGGGCCAGGGCGACCTTGCCGTAGGCGGTCAGGCTGTGGTGGGAGACCCCGCGGTGGCGGGGGCGGTGGTCGGCCTCACTGATCCGCAGGGCCGCCACTGGCCGACCTTCCAGGGTCGCGGCGGCGTTGACGGCCTCTCCACAGGCCACACCCGAAAAGCCCCACGGGGTGCCGGTGCCCAGGTTGCCCGGCCCCTGGCAGACCACCGCGACCTCCGCCCCCAGCGCGTGCCTGGCGGCCAACAGGCCCGAGTGCACGGTCACCGTCTCCAGGTCGCCGCCGAACGCCTGGCCGGTGGTCACACAGCCCGCGAGGAGGCCGTCCTCGCGCAGCGCCGCGAGGACCCGGGAGAACGCCGCGGGCAGCGCGCCGCCGTCCAGCATCACGTGGACGACCCGGGTGCGGGGACGTTCGGCGCGCACTCCCGCCAGCACGGCCGGCAGTGCCGAGTGCAGGTCGGCCACGACCACCGGCATCCCGTCGATCCCTTGAGCGGCGCGCAGCGTCTCGTGGTGGGGCGAGCCCTGTTCGTCGGCGCCCTGAACGGTGGCCTGGAGCGGGGTGTAGCGGGCCTTGATCAGGTGTCCGGGGTTCTCCCGGTCGGCGGGCGGCCGGTCGGGGACGGCCACCACCAGCGCGTATCCGCCGGTTCCCAGCCCCAGGTCCAGGGCGCCGGTGTTGAGCAGGACCTCGTCGCCCACGCGCGGATCGCCGACCAGGTCGGGGTAGGCCAGGGCCCGGCAGGTGGGCGGGGTGTCGGGGGCGGCTCCGGCCAGAACCACCGCGCACACGCGGACCCCGGTCCAGGAGGGCAGGAGTTCACGGACTCGGCCACGACGCCACCGGATCATGGTCGGCACGGTACCGTCGGTGCTGAACCGAAAGTGGGAGGACGCGCCCTCGCGGCCCCGCCCGGTGCATCATCCCAGGGTGAAGGAGTGGCGACGATGTCGCGCAGGAAGACCGAACGGCAGCTCAACCTGGTCATCTGCCTGTTGTCCACCCGGCGCCACCTGACCGCCCAGGAGATCAGGGCGACGGTGCAGGGGTACGCGGAGGCCGACACGGAGTCGGCGTTCAAGCGCATGTTCGAGCGCGACAAGCGAGAACTGCGCGACAGCGGCATCCCGATCCAGGTGGGTACCGGTGACGCCTTCAGCGGCGAGGAGGGTTACCGGATCTCCCGTTCGGACTACGAACTGTCCGAGATCGAGCTGCTGCCCGACGAGGCGCTCGTGCTGGGTCTGGCGGCCCGGGCCTGGCGACACGCCTCTTTGGGCGAGGCCGCCGCCAACGCCCTGTTCAAGCTTCGCTCGGCCGGGGTGCCGGTGGACGCCGAGGCGGCACCCGGGCTGACCCCGACCATGCGCACCGACGAACCCGCCTTCGGTCCCGTCTGGCAAGCGATCCGCGACCGTCGACCGGTGTCCTTCTCCTACCGCAGGCCCGGCCAGACCGAGGCCGTGCGCCGTGAGGTCGAACCGTGGGGCGTGGTCAACCGGGACGGCCACTGGTACCTGGTCGGCCACGACCGACTGCGCGAGGCCCGCCGGGTCTTTCGTCTCGGGCGTATCCAGGGGCAGGTGACGGTGGTGCGCACCGGCCCGGACGTCCAGGTGCCCGAGGGCGTGGATCTGCGCTCGGTGGTCTCCCTGCACCGGGCCGACCCCGACCACACCGCCACCGTGCGGGTACTCGTGGACTCCGCGCACGCCCTGCGCCGCAGCGCCCTGCGCGTGGTCCCCGGGGAACGGGAGGGTGTGGGGCCGGTGTGGGACACCCTCACCCTGCCCTACACCGACACCAATGCCCTGGTGGGACGAGTGGCCGCCCAGGGCGCCCGCGCCGAGATCGTGGAGCCCGAGCAGGCGCGTTCGGCGCTGGCCGCCCACATGCGCGGCGTGGTCTCCCGGGCCGAGGCCGAGGCCGCACCGGTGGGAGAGGCCGAGGAACAGGACGCCCCGGTGCGCGGACCGCGCTCGGCGGACCAGTTGCGTCGGCTGCTGATGCTGGTGCCCTACGCGCTCGGCCGTGACGTGCGGGTCTCGGAGGTGGCCGGCCACTTCGGCCTCAGCGAGAAGCAGGTGGTCCAGGACCTGAGCCTGCTGTGGATGTGCGGTCTGCCCGGCTACACCCCCGGCGACCTCATCGAGGTGGACCTGGACGCGGCCAAGGAGACCGGGGAGATCATCATCGGCAACGCCGACACCCTGGCCCAGCCGCTGCGCCTGACCGCCGACGAGGCGGCCAGCCTCGTCGTGGGCCTGTCGTTGCTGGAAGCGCTGCCCGAGGCCCAGGGCGTGGAGGACGGCGCGCTCAAGCGCGTGGGGGAGAAGCTGCGCGGGGCGGCCGGTAGCGCCATGGGCTCCCTGGCCGACTCCGTCCAGGTGCGGGTGGAGATGGACGAGCAGGTGGCGCAGACCCACCGGCGCTGCTCCCAGGCCTTGGAGGCCGGTCAACGCCTGCACCTGCGCTACCTGTCCGGGTACCTGGACCAGGTCACCGAACGCGACGTGGACCCGATGGGTCTGGTCGTCCAGGATGGCAAGCCGTTCCTGGAGGGCTACTGCCACCTGCGCGAGGACGTGCGCCTGTTCCGGCTGGACCGGGTGCTGGAACTGACCGTGCTGCCCTACGCCGCACAGGTGCCCGAGGGGGTGGGCCGTCGCGATCTGTCCGAGGGGGTGCTCCAACGTTCCGAGCGCGACGCCCTGGTCGTGTTGGACCTGGAGCCGTCGGCGCGTTGGATCACCGAGGACTACGCGTGCGAGTCGGTCACCGAACTGGCCGAGGGCGGGGTGCGCGCCACGCTGCGCACCCCGGCACCGGCATGGGTGGCCCGACTCGTGTTGTCCCTGGGGTCCCGGGGGCGTGTCGTGGCTCCGGCCGAACTGGCCCACGAGGTGCGCGCCGAGGCCGAACGGGCCCTGGGTCTTTACGACACGGGGCAAACCTCCCCCGACCTGGTCGAGACCGATTCGTCCTCGGAGTGACGCCCACCTGTTCATCGGGGGTCGAGGTGTAGGTCTTCCGGAAAAGGATATGCTGAGTTCGTGATCGCCCTCGCTGTCCTTTTCGGCCTGGTTCTGGTCGGTGTACTCGTGGTCGGATTCCTCTTGGTGAAGGTCCGGCGCGAGGCCGTCGTGCTGTCCGAAAAGGTGACACGGGCGGCGGGCGGGTACCAGGCGAGCAGCGCTGACCTGCGTGAGCGTGTCCGGCATGAGGGGTCACGGCGATGATGACCGACGACACGGACGCGCGTACCATCGAAGGCGCTTGGTCGCGCCCCACAGAGAGGTAGAACCATGGGACCGTTCAACGGACCTACCATCGCCATCCTGGTGATCCTGGCCATCGTGCTGTTCGGAGCCAAGAAGCTTCCGGACCTGGCACGATCCCTGGGGCGTAGTGCTCGCATCCTCAAGGCCGAGAGCAAGGGCCTGGTCGATGAGGAGAACAACGAGGGCCAGCAGGAGGAGAACAACGGTCAGCGTGACCAACAGGCCCAACAGGGCCAGGCTCCCCGGCCCGAGGCCGCGCCGCAGCAGAGCCAGCAGAGCCAGCAGCAGGGTTACCCGCAGCTTCCCCCCGGCCAGCGCATCGTCAACGAGTCCGGTGAACGCAGCAACCAGACCTACAACCAGTAGCGGTCCGGTTTCCTACCTGTTCGGGGTCGCGCGCGGCCACGGTCCGAACCGGTCGGCGCGGTGCCCCAGAGGCACCGCGCCCGGCGTCTGTGTCAGGGGAGTCCGCGGTGCGCGGACCCGGATGAGAAGAGAGTGACCCCACGATGAGGTCCCGAAGCGGAGCGGCCAACCCGGAAGCCCGGATGCCGCTCATGGACCACCTGCGCGAGCTGCGCAACCGGTTGGCCAAGGTACTGCTCATCCTTTGTCTGGGCGCCGTACTCGGTTTCGTTTTCTACGACCGGATCTGGGACTTCCTCACCGATCCCTACTGTTCCCTGCCCGCCTCACAGGTGGTCGAGGGCGGCGGCTGTTCCCTCATCGTCACCGGCCCCTTCGACGCCTTCTTCGTGGCCTTCAAGATCTGGCTGTTCGTCGGCGCGCTGGCCACCGCCCCGTTGTGGCTCTACCAGCTGTGGGCGTTCGTGGCCCCGGCCCTGCACGGCGCCGAGAAGAAGTACGCCTACATCTTCGCCCCGCTGGCCGGTCTGCTGTTCGTCGCCGGCGCCGCCCTGGCCTACACGATCACCGCGCTGGCCCTACAGATGCTCTTCGCGTTCCTGCCCCAGGACGCCGATCCCTACCTGACCATCGGCGAGTACCTCAACTACATGCTCATCATGATGGGCATGTTCGGCATCGGCTTCGTCATGCCGCTGCTGGTGGTGCTGCTCAACATCGCGGGGATCCTCTCCCACGAGGCCATCGCCAAGTGGCGGCGCGTCATCATCTTCGGCGCGTTCCTGATCGCCGCCGTCGTCACCCCGGCCGAGCCCATCTCCATGCTGGCGCTGGCCGTCCCGCTGGTGGTGCTGTTCGAGATCGCCGAGCTGTTCTGCTTCCTCAACGACCGTCGCCGCAAGCGCCGGGACCCCGCCGCCGACCTGGACGACGACGAGATCTCCGAAATCGACGACCGGCCCTCCGACCTGGACGAACTAGAGGACTTCGAGTCGGGCCGGGGTTCGGGCAAGGGCGACTGAACGGTCGTCGAGAAGCGGGTGTGAGACCGCCCTCCCACGCGCTAGGGTTCGGGGCGGGGGCGACTTTGTGGCCGCCCCTGCACACCGAGTCGGACGCGGGAAGCCGGGAAGGCACTGATGAGCGAACAGACCGAGGCCAAGCGGGAACTCCCACCCGAGGCCATGGGGAACGAGAAGTGGCACGACACCACCGACGCGGTGTGGTTGCGCTCCTCCCTGTCCGATCCGGAGTCCGAGGCGATCGTGGAGGTCGCCGAGTTCGACGACGGGTTCCGCGCCGTCCGTGACGGGAAGTCGCCGGAGAAGGGCACCCTGTTCTTCACCCCCGCCGAGTGGGAGGCCTTCGTGCTGGGGGCGCGCGATGGCGAGTTCGACATCCCCGAGGAGTACCTCTCCGAGGAGGAGATCGAGATCCAACGCGGACACGGCGAGGTCGAGGCCGCCTGGGTGCCCTCCCCGCTGCTCACCCCCGGAGCACTGGAGGAGTACCATCGCCGCCAGCGTGAGGAAGCCGCCGAGGGGTCCACGACCGAGGACGCCTGAACCGGCCCGCCATCCCCTGGCGCGAGGGTGTGCGGGAACCTCACCGGCCCCGCACGCCCCCGAACCCCGACTCTGGGTAGCTAAGGACCGGCAATGCCCCCTCACATCGCACTTCTGGTCAATCCGGCCTCCGGTCGACGCCGCGCCGCCATCCTCGCGGTCCGGCTCAAGGAGGCCCTGCGCGCCGCCGGCGCCCGCGTCCACGTCTACACGGGTCGCTCGGCCGCCGACAGCAGGCGTCTGGCCCGACTGGCCGTCTCCGACCACCCCGACGCCCTGGTGGCCGTGGGCGGTGACGGCCTGGTCCACCAGGCCCTGCAAGGGGTGGTGGGCAGCGGAGTACCACTGGCGGTGGTCCCGGCGGGCACCGGCAACGACATCGCGCGCGCCTTCGGTACCGGCCGCGCCACCGCACGCGGCATGGCCCAGGCCATCCTGGCCGGGCGCACCCGCCCCAGCGACGTGGTCCGACTGACCCTGCCCGACGGCACGCGGCGCTACTACATGAGCGTCCTGGCCTGCGGGTTCGACGCCCGGGTCAACGAACGGGTGAACAACTTCCGGTTCGGGGTGGGCCGCGCCGGCTACCTGATCGGCGTCATCGCCGAACTGCGCACCTTCCGGCCCATCGACTTCGAGATCGACATCGACGGCCGCACCATCGCCGAACCCGGGATGCTCGTCGCGGTCGGCAACACCGACTCCTACGGCGGTGGTCTGAAGGTGTGCGCCGGGGCCGAGTCCGATGACGGACTGCTCGACGTGGTCTTCATGCGCGAAGCGTCGATGGGTCGCTTCGTTCGGCAGTTCCCCCGGGTGTTCAACGGCAGCCACATGGGGTTGGACGAGGTGCGCCACGAACGCGGCGCGAGCGTCACCATCCGTGGTGACGCCGGGGTGGGCTTCGCCGACGGTGAACGCATGGGGCCGCCGACACTGAAGTGCGAAGTGGTGCCCAAAGCGGTCGAGATGTTGGATCCGACCTCATAGGCTGAGAGGCCTATGAGTAGTCACGCTGAGCGGTACGCCGCCTTCCGTCGGCGGCAGGGCGCGTCGAGCGCCACCATCGAGGCCTTCCAGGCTCTCTACGGCTTCGAGTTCGACCCCTTCCAGATCAACGCTTGCAAGGCGTTGGAGAACGGCCATGGGGTGCTGGTCGCCGCTCCCACCGGTTCGGGCAAGACCGTGGTCGGGGAGTTCGCCGTGCACCGTGCCCTGGCCGAGGGCACCAAGTGCTTCTACACCACCCCCATCAAGGCACTGTCCAACCAGAAGTACAACGACCTGGTCAAGCGCTACGGCGCCGAACAGGTGGGGTTGCTGACCGGGGACAACAGCGTCAACGGCGAGGCGCCGGTGGTCGTGATGACCACCGAGGTGCTGCGCAACATGCTGTACGAGTCCTCGTCCACCCTGGGCGGGTTGGCCTACGTGGTCATGGACGAGGTGCACTACCTCGCCGACCGCTTCCGCGGCGCGGTCTGGGAGGAGGTGATCATCCACCTGCCCGAGTCGGTGCGCATGGTCGCCCTGTCCGCCACGGTCAGCAACGCCGAGGAGTTCGGCGAGTGGCTCCAGCAGGTACGCGGTGACACCACCGTCATCGTCGACGAGAAGCGTCCCGTGCCGCTGTGGCAGCACGTGATGGTCGGCAAGCGCTTGCACGACCTCTTCGTCGACACCGAGGTCGAGTCCACCGAGTCCGGTGAGGACGATCAGGGCGGGGGCGGACGTTCCAAGCGCAAGCGCGAACGACGCCGCTCCCAGCACCAGCGGCCCCGCGAGATCAAGGTGGGCGGGCAGACGCTGCACATCAACCCGTTCCTGACCCGGGCCGCCGAGGACGACGCGCGCACCACCCAGCTGGCCGACCGGCGCCGTCACCCGCAGTCGCGGGCCCGCGGCAACACGATTCGCCCGCGCACCAGGTTCGCTCCGCCCAGCCGGCCCATGATCATCGAGGAGCTGGACGCCGAGGGGCTGCTGCCGGCCATCGACTTCGTCTTCAGCCGAGCCGGGTGCGACGACGCCGTCCGCCAGTGCGTGGCCTCGGGGTTGGTCCTGACCACGCCCGAGGAGGCCGACCACATCCGTGAGTACGCCGAGTCGCGCTGCGCCGACATCCCGCGCGCCGACCTGACCGTGCTCGGCTTCGACGGCTGGCTGCGCGCCCTGGAATCGGGCGTGGCCGCCCACCACGCGGGCATGCTGCCCGCCTTCAAGGAGGTCGTCGAGCATCTGTTCTCCCAAGGCCTGATCCGCGCGGTGTTCGCCACCGAGACCCTGGCCCTGGGGATCAACATGCCCGCGCGCAGCGTGGTCATCGAAAAACTCGACAAGTGGAACGGTGAGACCCACGCGATGCTCACCCCCGGTGAGTACACGCAGCTCACCGGGCGGGCCGGACGTCGTGGCATCGACGTGGAGGGGCACGCCGTCGTCGTCTGGCAGGCCGGCACCGACCCTGAGACCGTCGCCGGGCTGGCGGGCACGCGCACCTACCCGCTCAACTCCAGCTTCCAACCGTCCTACAACATGGCGGTCAACCTGGTCGGTCAGGTGGGCCGCCAACGCAGCCGCAACATGCTGGAGGCCTCCTTCGCCCAGTTCCAGGCCGACCGTGCCGTCGTGGGTCTGGTCAAGAAGCTGCGCAAGCACGAGGAGGCCCTGGAGGGGTACGCCAAGGCCGCCGAGTGCCACCTGGGCGACTTCATGGAGTACGCCTCCCTGCGTCGGGCGCTGAGCGATCGCGAGTCCATGCTGGCCAAGAACAGGTCCTCGCGCCGCCACGACGAGGCCCTGGAGAGCCTGGAACTGCTCCGGCCCGGTGACATCATCCGCATCCCCTCGGGGCGCTACTCCGGACACGCCGTGGTGTTGGACCCCGGGCTGCGGCACGATCTGCCGGCACCCCTGGTGTTGACCGTGGACAAACAGGTCAAGCGGATCAACTCCAGTGACTTCCCGATCCCGGTCAAGGCCTCCGGGCGCATGCGCATCCCCAAGTCGTTCTCGGCGCGGTCCCCGCGTTCGCGCCAGGACCTGGCGGCCACGCTGCGCAGCAAGCTCCGGGATCAGGGCACCGCGCCCACCTACGAGCGTGGCGGAAACAAGGGTGATCGGGAGGACGCCGAGGTCAAGCGGATCCGTGCGCAGCTGCGCGAGCACCCCTGCCACGGATGCGCGGAGCGTGAGGACCACGCCCGGTGGGCCGAACGGTACATGCGCACCCAGAAGGACACCGACGTGCTGCGTCGACGCGTGGAGGGGCGTTCGCACGTCATCTCCCGCACCTTCGACCGGGTGTGCGGGGTGTTGGAGGATCTGGAGTACCTGTCCGGTGACGAGATCTCCGACGAAGGCGGCCGGTTGGCCAAGATCTACTCCGACCTGGACCTGCTGGTGGCCGAGTGCCTGCGCCGCGGGGTGTGGGATGAGCTGAACCCGGTGGACCTGGCGGCCTGCGCCGCCGCCCTGGTCTACGAGGCGCGCCGCGGTGACGACCCCTTCCCGCGCCTGCCCGAGGGGCCGGTGGAGGAGGCCCTGGAGGAGATGCAGCGGCTGTGGGGCGAGCTCAACGAGGTGGAGTCCCGGCACCGGGTGTCGTTCCTGCGCCGACCCGACCTGGGTTTCGTGTGGACCGCCCACCGGTGGGCCCGTGGCGACCGGCTCGACGCGATCCTGCGCGGGTCCGACATGACGGCGGGCGACTTCGTGCGGACCGCCAAGATGCTGGTGGACATGCTCGGGCAGATCTCCGCCGCTTCGGCCGATCCCACGCTGCGCTCCAACGCCCGCAAGGCCACCGACCTGGTACGGCGTGGAGTGGTGGCCTACTCCTCGCTCAACTGAGCGTCGGGATTTCGCGGCTCGCGATGACCTTCGTGACCGGGCTCCCGAGGGGGCCTGGTCACGGCTCGTCCACAGTCGCCCACCTGGTGCGGGGATCGGGGGAGCCGGAACATCGGTCCGGGACGCGGCGTTGGTGAACGTAGTGGTGCCCCGGTGGACGAAGCGGTACACGGGGGCGTCATCATGGGAGACGCACGGGACCCCGAGAGGGGCCTGTAGTTCTCGCAAGACACCCTGAAACGAGGCTTGAGCTGTGCTGCGCACCCTCATGAACGGCAAGATCCACCGAGCCACGGTCACCCAGGCCGACCTGCACTACGTGGGTTCGATCACCATCGACGCCGACCTGATGGACGCCGCCGACATCGTCGACGGCGAGCAGGTGCACATCGTCGACATCGACAACGGCAACCGTCTGGTCACCTACGCCCTGGTGGGTGAGCGCGGCAGCGGCGTCATCGGGATCAACGGCGCGGCCGCGCGCCTGGTGAGCCCGGGCGATCTCGTCATCATCATCGGCTACGCCCAGGTCGACGAGAGGGAGCGCGCCGACCACGTCCAGCACATCGTGCACGTGGACGGCGACAACGGGATCGTCGCGCTGGGCAACGACCCGGCCGAGCCCGTTCCCGGCAGTGACCAGGTCGCCGGCCGCTGATCATCGAACGCCCGTGCTCGACACGGGCGTTCTTTTTGTGCACAAACCCCGTGTCATGGCCGATTCCGGCCGGATCGGTGTGTCCCGGTCTCGGGTAGGCCCTGGGGCGGCATGGATGAGCGGGACGAGGATCGGCGCCGGGTCGCCGAACACATCGAGTGGCAGAAGCAGGGTGCGTGGGTCGTCGTGTGGGGCGTCTACACCCGCCGCTTCTGGGCCTTCGCGTGTTGGCCGGTCATCCCCGAGGGCGGTGTGGTGATCGACACCGAGGAGCCCGACCACCTGTACGCGGAGATGCGCTTCGTCGAACGCGAGCACGACTTCCTGCGCTGGCGCTACGGCCGCACCCACTCGGTTCGATAAGGGTTACGATTCGCCCATTGTCGGGACGAATCGGGGAGTTGGCCGCGTGTCCACGGAAACCACTCAGGGGCCGGTCGAACGGGCCCGGGTCCAGCGGCGTACGGTTCTGGTCCTCATGGCGGCTCAGGTCGTCGGTGGGATCGGCATGGGCGCCATGCTCGCGGTGGGCGCGCTCATCGCGTTGGACCTGAGCGGGTCGGACACCTGGTCGGGGATGGCGACCACCATGATCACCCTGGGCGCCGCCGTGTTCGCGCTGCCGTTGGCGGCCACCGCGGCCCGGCGGGGTCGTCGTCCCGGGTTGGCCCTGGGCTGGTCGTTGGGGGCCCTGGGCGGGGTGGTGGTCATCGGTGCCACGGCGTGGGAGCTGTTCCCCCTGTTCCTGGCGGGCATGGTGCTGGTCGGTGCGGGGACGGCCACCAACCTCCAGGCCCGGCACGCCGCCGCGGACCTGGCTACCGAACGTACGCGCGGTCGCGACCTGTCGATCGTGGTGTGGGCGACCACCGTGGGCGCGGTGGTGGGGCCCAACCTCATCGGTCCGACCGGAGGCCTGGCCGGGGTGCTGGGACTGACCGAACTCCTGGGGCCGGTCCTGCTCACCACGGCCGGGTTCCTGGGCGGTGCCGCGCTCATCGCGGTGCTGTTGCGCCCCGACCCGCTGCGCATGGCCACCGCGGACCGTACCGCGAACGGGGTGAAGGCCCCGGCCGTCACCATGGCCGACGGGTTGCGGGCCATCGGCCGCAGTCCCTCCGCGCTGTTGGCGGTGGTGGGGATCGTGGCCGGCCACACCGTGATGGTCGCCGTCATGACGATGACCCCGGTGCACATGACCCACCACGGGGCGGCGCTCACCGTCGTCGGTCTCACGATCTCCCTGCACATCGCCGGTATGTACGCGCTCTCCCCGGTGGTGGGCTGGCTCTCCGACCGGTTCGGTCGGGTCCCGGTGGTGCTGGCCGGTCAGGTGGTGCTGTTGGTGGCCGCCGCGGTCTCGGGTACGGCGGGGCACGACGAGACCCGGGTGACCATCGGCCTGGTCCTGCTGGGGCTGGGGTGGTCGGGTTCGCTGGTGGCGGGCAGCGCGTTGTTGGCCGAGTCGCTCTCGGCGGAGGTGCGCCCTCGGGCGCAGGGCTTCAGCGACCTGGTGATGAACCTGGGTGGGGCGGGCGCCGGAGCGTTGTCCGGGGTGGTGCTGTCGGTCGCCGGTTTCGGCGGGCTCAACCTGTTCGCCGCCCTGTTCACACTGCCCGTGTTCGTCCTCGCGATTCGTGCGCGGGCAGCCGACCGCGGGTGAGACATCCGGACCTTTACCGGAAACACCCGGCGAACTTCCCTGTTCCGAGCCCATACCCGGTTAATCTGCGTTTCGGGGCGCCCACCGTCGATGGGTGGGCCGACCTTCGCTGGACGAAGGGGTGTTCTCAGTGAGTGAGCGGGAGCCCGAGGGCGGGTCCGGGGAGTGGCCGGAGCGGGATCCGGTGAACCACCGCCCGCCGGAGGAGTGGCGGCCGGGGGACCCGGGGGATCCGAGCGGGGGC
>NZ_FRFF01000145.1 GCF_900143625.1 Nocardiopsis sp. JB363 | reverse complement strand
TGCTCGCCCGGGCCGGCCGCCGCGTCCGCCGGGCCCCCGCCTTGACCAACGACACCGCGTACCCCGGAGAACGATCGCGCAGACGCACCAACGGGTCGTAGAACTCGCTCACCAGACGCCCGGCGAGCGGGTCGGCGGAGTGGAAGGCCTTATAGAAGGCGTCGGCCACCTCCGGCACGAACGCGAAGGCCGCCGAGGAGTACAGGGGCACCCCCACCCCGGAGTAGGCCGCCACGGTCAGCTCCGCGGTGGGCAACCCGTTGAAGAAGGTGAAGTCCGCACCGCGCACCGCACGCACCGCCAACACGATCTGGTGCATGCGCCCCAGATCACCCACACCATCCTTGAAACCCACCACCCGCGGAATCGCGGCCAGCTCGGCCGCCGATTCGGGCGAGAACACCATGGAACCGCGCTGATAGACGATGACGGGGATCTCCACCGCCTCCGACACCGCCCTGACGTACTCCACCAGCCCCCGCTGGGGCGCCGAGACCAGGTAGGGCGGCAACAACAAAATGGCGTCCGCGCCCAGTTCGAGTGCGGTCCGTGCCTGCTCGATGGCGGTGCCCACGCTGCCACCGGCGCCGGCCACCACAGGGACGGCCCCATCGACCACCTGGACCGTACGACGCACCACCGCGGCGTGCTCGGCCGCGGACAGGGCGTGGATCTCACCGGTACCGCAGGCGGTGAACACCCCACCCGCCCCATGGGACACACCCGAGGCCACATGCTCGGCGAGCACGTCCTGATTCACCACTCCGGCGTCGTCGAAGGGTGTGAGAGGAAAGAACAGAATCCCGTCGAAGTTCATGTGAGCTTCTCCTTGTCACGAGGGCGCCGCCCCTGGCGGCAGGATCGGATGTGGTTCACAGGACGTACTGCACGTGGCGGCGGACCATGGTCGCGATGACGTCGTCACCGTCGGCGGCCCACACATCGGCGTTGAACACCTCCCACTCGACGTCGCCCTCGTAACCGGCCGCACGCACCGCCCGGTACAGGGAACGAACGTCGATGTGGCCGTCGCCGACCATGCCCCGACCCAACAGCGCGTCGGTGGGCAGAGGCAGGATCCAGTCGCACACCTGGAAGGAGGCGATGCGTCCACGCGGACCGGCCCAGGCGATGTGTTCGTACACCGCCGGGTCCCACCACACGTGGTAGCTGTCCACCACCACGCCCACCTGTTCGGCGGGGAAGGGCTCGGCCCATTCCAAGGCCTGGCCCAGGGTGGACAACACCGCGCGGTCGGCGCAGAACATCGGGTGCAGGGGCTCCAACCCCAACTGGACGCCGCGTTCGGCGGCATAGGGCACCAACACCTGTAGCGCCTCGGCCACCCGTTCCCGGGCTCCGACCAGGTCGCGGTCGCCTTCGGGAAGGCCGCCCACCACCATGACCAGAACCGGGGCGCCCAGCTCGGCGGCCTCGTCCAGCGCCCGACGGTTGTCGTCCAACGCCACCGCGGGATCGGGATCGGTGAGGAACCCGCCCCGGCAGTAGGTGGACACCCGCAGACCCGAGTCGCGCAACAGGCGCGCGGACGCGGCGAGCCCCGCCTCGGCGACCTGTTCACGCCAAGGACCGATGGCGGGCACGCCCGCGCGCAGGCAACCGTCCACCGCCTGACGCAGGCTCCAGTACTTGGTGGTGGCCTGGTTGAGGGAGAGCCGGGACAGGACCGGATCACCCGGAGCGGGGGTGGGGACCGCGGCCCTGAGCCCGGAGGGCACGTCCACGTCGGTGGCCTTGGGCACGATGGTCATCGGTCCACCCCCGAAACGCGCAGCAACGAACTCATACGCTCCATCGCCAGGTCGGGGGCGCTGAGCGCCCCGGCCTGATCGGCCAGGCGCAGGATCTGCGCCAGGTGCGGCAGCGAACGCGCGCTGTGCAGGCCGCCCACCATGTGGAAGCCCTTCTGGTGGCCGTTGAGCCAGGCCAGGAAGGTGATTCCGGTCTTGTAGTAGAAGGTGGGCGCACAGAACAGGTGCCGGGCCAGGGGAACGGTGGCGTCCATCAACTCGCGATAGCGGGCCGTGTCTCCGGTGTCCAGCGCCGCCAGGGCGCGGCCGGCCACCGGGGCCATGGCGGCGAAGACGCCCAACAGGGCGTCGGAGTGGCCGTGTTCGTCGCCTTGGATCAGCTCGGGGTAGTGGAAGTCGTCGCCGGTGTACAGGCGCACCCCCTCCGGGAGCAGTCGGCGCAGGCGCACCTCCAGGTCGGCGTCGAGCAGGGACACCTTGATGCCCTCCACACTCGCGGCGTGGTCGGCGATCAGCGCGGCCACCGGTTCGATCGCCTCGGCCGGATCGTCATACCCCCAGTAGCCGGCCAGGGCCGGATCGAAGGCCTTTCCGAGCCAGTGCAGGATCACCGGACGCTCGGCCCGCTCCAACAGTGAGGCGTAGACCTTGGTGTAGTCGTCGGGGCCCTGTGCCACGGCGGCCAGCGCACGCGAGGCCATCAGTACGGGGGAGGCCCCGGCGCCCTGGACGGTGTCGAGTTGTTCGACGTACGCCTGGACAACGCTTTCCAGTGACTGCTGAGAAGAATCCAGCTGGTCGGTGCCCACCCCGCAGGCCAGGGCGGCGCCGCGACCGGCGGCCTCGGCGCCCGAGCGGCGGATCAGCTCGGCGGTGGCGGGCCAGTCCAGTCCCATACCGCGCTGGGCGGTGTCCATCGCGTCGGCCACACCCAACCCCTGGTCCCACAGGTGGTGCCGAAAGGCCAGGGTGGCGTCCCAGTCCAGGCGGGCGGCCTCCCCAGGCGCGTTGACGGCGGTGGGGTCGGCGACCACGTGCGCGGCGGCGTAGGCCACACGGGTGCGGGCGGGGGACAGGGGAGCGGTCTCGGCG
>NZ_FRFF01000134.1 GCF_900143625.1 Nocardiopsis sp. JB363 | reverse complement strand
CCCACACACCGCCCCCACACACCGCCCCGCGCCGAAGAGTCAGCGGACCACGTCCACCCAGACCATGCGGTGGTCCGAGCTCGGGAACGGGTAGTCACCGGTCAGACGGAACAGCGGGTCCTCCACGGTCGGCCAGAACACCCCCGAGGCGCGGGCCGGCAGCGAACGTGAAGGCAGCACGTAGTCGACCCGCAGGTTGCCCGGCCCCGGTTCGTCCACGAAGTCCGCGCTGTCCAGTTCCGGGTCGCCGGTGTGGTCGTCATTGGCCGCGCCCTGACGCTCGGCCGCGCCGCGTCCGCCCTGGCTGGAGGGACGCACGTCCACGATGTCCCGGTGCTCCAACAGCTGTGTCACGGCCTCGGGGTGCCCGTCGCCGTCGTTGGGGTCGGCGTTGAGGTCACCGGCGATCACGAAGCGCGCGCCCGGCGCCAATCCGCCCCGGACGCCCGCGTCGTCGTAGACGTAGTCGGAGGCACGCGGGCGTACGTAGTCGGCCCAGAACCGGATCTCGTCGTGGTTGCGGGTCACGTTGCGCTTCTCGGGGCCGTCGAAGGTCGGTGGCGTGGGGTGACTGGCCAGCAGGTGCACCGGCCGCCCGCGACCGGTGTCGATCGGCAGGTCCCAGTGGCTCTTGGAGGACAGCCGCAGCACCTCCAGGGCCTCCTCCGAGTAGTAGGGCTCGCCCGTCTCGGGGTCGGTGGGCAGCAGCGCGTCCGGCATGTCCGCCCAGCGGAAGGTCTGGAAGGTGCGCACCTCGTCGGTGACGATCGGGTACTTGGACAGCACCGCCATGCCGTACTGGCCGGGGAAGACGCCGTACCCGAAGGCGTCCTCGGCGTACTCGGGCGTGCCCGGCTCGGTCACGGCCTCGCCGTCCCCGTTGAGGTCCGCCCCCGAGGCCACACCGGTGTTCACCGGGGCGTTGTACACGTACGGGTAGTCGATGGGGTCGGCGCCGTTCTGCCCCACGGACAGGTAGTTGTCCTGGAACCGCTGGAGACCCACGCCCTCCTCGTCGTGGTCGAACTCGTTGACCAGCAACACGTCGGGACGCGCGTGCTGGATGATCTCGGCGACGTTGCGGGCCTGTTCGCTGTCGGGGGAGGCCAGTTCCTCGGCCAACATCCCCTCCTCGGGGCGCTCCAACGCGGTGTTGAACGTCGCGAAGCGAACCTCGTGCTCACCGGGCGGGGCGGGGATCGACGGCGACTCCGACCCGGCGGCGGGCATCGCCACCAGGGCGGAGGCCGCCAGGACGAGGGTGGCGGTGGAGGCCACACGGCGGGTTCTGCGGGACATGGGGGTGATCCTCTCAGCGGGGCGCACGGCGGCGGACGCGGCACACCGAACGGCCGGAGGCTAGCAGCCCGGATCGAACCCCCGGGTAACGGCGTGGGTGCCGGGGGGAACGTCACAGTCACGACCCTCCTGAGTTGTCCACAGGGGGGTCCGAACGTCGTGGGGAAGTCGTAGGCTCAGGAGCCACCATCTGTCCGTCTACTCGCCCGGGGGCACACGCGTCATGGCCGACTCCTTCGCACATCTGCACGTCCACACCGAGTACTCGATGCTCGACGGGGCGGCGAAGTTGAAGCCGCTGTACAAGGAGGCGGCTCGGCTGGAGATGCCCGCCGTGGCCATGACCGACCACGGCAACATGTTCGGTGCCTACGAGTTCTATCAACAGTCCCAGGGCACCGGTGTCACCCCCATCATCGGCATCGAGGCCTATGTGGCCCCCGAGTCGCGCTTCCACAAGAAGCGGGTGTTCTGGGGCCGATCCAACTCCTCCGACGACGCCTCCGCCGAGGGCGGCAAGGACATCTCCGGTGGTGGCCGCTACCTGCACATGACCATGCTCGCCGAGAACGAGCAGGGCCTGCGCAACCTCTTCCGGATGTCCTCGCTGGCGTCCATGGAGGGCTACTACATGAAGCCCCGCATGGACCTGGAAATGATGTCGGAGTACAGCGAGGGCGTCATCGTCTCCACCGGTTGCCCCTCGGGTGGTGTGCAGACCCGGCTGCGGCTGGGCCAGGAGAAGGAGGCCATCGCCTACGCCGCCGGCCTCCAGGACATCTTCGGTAAGGACAACGTCTTCCTGGAGTTGATGGACCACGGCGTGCCGATCGAGAAGGAGGTTCGCGATGGCCTGCTCAGGGTCGGTCGTGAACTGAACATTCCGCCGTTGGTCACCAACGACTCCCACTACGTCTACGAGTCCCAGGCCTCCGCGCACGACGCCCTGCTGGCCGTGGGCGTGGCCAAGAACCTGGACGACCCCACCCGGTTCCGGTTCAACGGCTCGGGCTACTTCCTCAAGTCGGGCGAGGAGATGCGCGGGCTGCTCAACTTCGACGAGTGGGCCCAGGGGTGCAAGAACACCCTGCTCATCGCGGAGCGGGTCGCCCCGAACGCCTACGACAACGTCTTCGCCCACCGTGACCTGATGCCGGTCTACCCCGTCCCCGAAGGCGAGACCCAGGCCTCCTGGCTGGCCAAGGAGGTGGAGCGCCGCATCCCGGTGCGCTACCCGAACGGGGCCACGGACGAGGCGCGCACCCGCATCCAGTACGAACTGGGCATCATCAATAAGATGGGCTTTCCCGCCTACTTCCTCGTGGTCGCCGACATCTGTGACTACGCCCGCAAGAACGGCATCGCGCTCGGCCCCGGCCGCGGTTCGGCCGCGGGCTCGATGATCGCCTACATGCTGGGCATCACCGACCTGGACCCCTTGGACCACGGTCTGCTGTTCGAGCGGTTCCTCAACCCCGAACGTGTGTCCATGCCCGATGTCGACCTGGACTTCGACGAGCGTAGGCGTGGGGAGATGATCGAGTACGTCACCCGCCTGTACGGCGAGGAGCGCGTGGCGCAGATCCTCACCTTCGGCACCATCAAGGCCAAGGCCGCGATCAAGGACTCCACCCGGATCCTGGGCATGCCCTACTCCACGGGCGACCAGATCACCAAGGCGTTCCCGGCCCCGGTGGGCGGCAACGAGATCCCGCTGGACGCGGCGTACAACACCGATCACGAGCGCTATGGCGAGACCACCGAGCTGCGCAACCTGATCGACAACGATCCGCAGGTCAACAAGATCATGGAGACCGCACGCGGTATCGAGGGTCTGACCCGCGGCACCGGTGTGCACGCGGCCGGCGTCATCCTGTCCAAGGAACCGCTGCTGGACGTCATTCCGTTGCACAAGCGCGACGCCGACGGCGCCATCATCACCGGCTTTCCCTACCCTCAGTGCGAGGACATGGGTCTGCTCAAGATGGACTTCTTGGGCCTGCGCAACCTGACGATCATGGACGACGCGGTCAAGAGCATCAAGGAGGCCGATGGCGTCGACATCGACCTCGGGAAGCTGCCGCTGGACGACCCGAAGGCCTACAAACTCCTGGCCAGGGGTGACACGCTCGGTGTGTTCCAGCTGGACGGTGGCGCGATGCGCAACCTGCTCAAACGGATGGAGCCGAAGGCGTTCGGTGACATCACCGCCGTGCTCTCGCTGTACCGGCCCGGTCCGATGGCGGCCAACGCGCACAACGACTACGCGGACCGATCGAACGGTCGGCAGGAAGTCACCGCGATCCACCCCGAGCTCAAGGACGCCCTGGAGCCGATCCTCGGTGAGACGTATCACCTGATCGTCTACCAGGAGCAGATCATGGCGATCGCCCAGCAGCTGGCCGGGTACAGCCTGGGCGGCGCCGACCTGATGCGCCGGGCGATGGGCAAGAAGAAGAAGGAAGCCCTGGAGAAGGAGTTCGAGAAGTTCTCCGCGGGGATGATCGAGAAGGGCTTCTCCAGGGAGTCCATGCAGGCGATCTGGGACGTCATGCTCCCGTTCGCGGGCTATGCGTTCAACAAGTCGCACGCCGCCGGCTACGCCCTCGTCGCGTATTGGACCGCTTACCTCAAGGCCAACTACCCGGCCGCGTACATGGCCGCGCTGCTGACCTCGGTCAGCGACGACAAGGACAAGATGGCGGTCTACCTGGCCGAGTGCCGGGCCCAGGGCATCAAGGTGCTGCCCCCCGACGTCAACGAGTCCGGTCTGCGCTTCACCCCGGTGGGCTCCGACATCCGCTTCGGCATGGGCGCGGTGCGCAACGTGGGCGCCAACGTGGTCAACTCGATCGTCAAGACCCGCACGGAGAAGGAGAAGTACACCTCCTTCACCGACTTCCTGGCCAAGATCGAGCTGGCCGCCTGCAACAAGCGGGTGATCGAGTCGCTGGTCAAGGCCGGTGGGTTCGACTCCCTGGGACAGCCGCGCCGGGAACTGTACCGCCACCACGAGATGGCGGTGGACGGCATGATCAGCTCCAAGAAACAGGAGGCGAACGGGCAGTTCGACCTGTTCGGCGGTGGTGACGACGAGGGCGACTCCACCCCCATCGGGCTGAACATCCAGTGGGGCGACGAGGAGTGGGACCGCAAGACCAAGCTGGCCTTCGAACGGGAGATGCTGGGCCTGTACGTGTCCAGCCACCCGTTGGCCGGGGCCGAACGCGTGCTGGCCCGCTCCCGCGACACCTCCATCGCCCAGATCGTCGCCGGTGACCTGGCCCGTGAACGAGGCGAGGTGCGCATCTCCGGGTTGATCTCCAAAGTGGACAAGCGCACCAACAAGGCCGGTAACCAGTGGGCGATCGCCACGGTGGAGGACCTGGACTCCTCCATGGAGGTGCTGTTCTTCCCCAAGACGTATCCGCTGTACGTGGAGGCGTTGCTGGAGGACACCGCGGTCACGGTCAAGGGCCGGCTCAACGACCGGGACGGCACCTGGTCGATGTTCGCCTCGGAGATGTCGATCCTGGACATCTCGCACATCACCGAGGGGGAACCCCCGGTGCTGCTCACCTTGGACGAGAAGCGGATCTCCTCGGACCTGGTGGGCGACCTGCGCCAGATCCTGAGCACCCACAAGGGTGAGACCCCGGTGCGGGTCCGCGTGGACAACCCGATGCGTTCGCGGATCTACGCGCTGGAGAACTACTCGGTGCGGATTTCTCCGGAGTTCAACGGTGAGGTGAAGAGTCTGCTGGGGGCGTACTCGGTCGACTACTGACCCGGTCGCATCCCTCGCTCCACGGAGCACGGGCCCTCGTGTGTCACGGCACACGGGGGCCTTTTTCTGTCTCGACTCTTGCGAAGAGATAGTTAGCGATATATCTTTGACCTATCGAGACAGTGAGCGACTGTCTTCAGTGATCGAAGAGGAGAACATCATGAGCGCCATGGCACTTCCCGGACCCTGGTCCTGGGGCGGCCGACGTTCCCGACGCCGTGCCGAATTCCGAGGCCCCTGGGAACACCACGACCACCACGACCACCGGGCGGCAGCTTCGGAACCGCCGCACCCGCCGGGGCCACCGCACCCCCCGTGGTCCGGTGGCCCCGTGGTCCCCGGAGGGCCTCCCGGCCACGGCGGACCCCCCATGGTTCCCGGAGGCCCCTTCGGGCCGGGCGGGCCTTTCGGTGGACACCCCGGCCGTCGGCGCGGCGGCCCACGAGCCAAGCGCGGCGACGTGCGCACCGGCATCCTCCTGCTCCTGGCGGAGGAACCGCGCAGCGGGTACGAGATCATCCGCGAGGGCCGTGAACGCAGCGGCGGCGGCTGGCGGCCCAGCTCCGGGTCGGTCTACCCGATGCTCCAACAATTGGAGGACGAGGGTCTGATCGAACAGATCGAGCGCGAGGGGCGCCGACGCCCCTACAAGCTCACCGACGACGGCGTGGCCTACCTGGACGAGCACGGTGCCGGCCTCACCCCGCCGTGGGAAGCGGGCGCCGACGCCTACGCCGACGCCCGGTCGCACTACGAGGAGATCAGTGCGCAGGCCCACCAGCTGACCGCCGCCGCGGCACAGGTCGCCCAGGCCGGCAGCCCCGGACAGGTGGAACGCGCCAAGCGGCTGCTGGCCGAGACCCGGCGCAACCTCTACCTGATCCTGGCCGAGGAGGACGTTCCGGCATCGAGCGAAGCCGAGGATCCCGAGGACGCTTAGCGACGGAACGGGACGGTGCGCACCACCGTTCCGGGCCCTCGTGCCGCGGGACCGCTCACTCTCCGACAGAGCCGTCGGCGAGCTCCCGGAGCAGGTCCAGGTGCCCGTTGTGGCGGGCCGTCTCCTCGACCATGTGGTGGAGCGCCCAGCGCAGGGTGACCCGTCCCCGGCCGTCCTGAAGGACACGGCGAGAGGAGTTGCCGAGCTCCAGGTGGGAGGCGATCTCCCGGGAACGCTCGCACTGGCGTTCGTAATCGACCAGCAGTTCGGCCAGGGGACGCTCGGTACCGACCCGGAACTCACCGTCGGGGTCCTGGGCCGAATACGGCGCCACGTCGGGTTGGTTGAGCATCACCACTTCGAACCAGAACGCTTCCACCCAGCGCAGATGCGACACGATCCCACCGATCGTGGTCATCGGCGAGGACGGGAGCGGCGCGGTCGAGGACCGGGCGGGATCCAGGCCCGCGCACTTGACGTGCACGGTGGCCCGGTGCCACTCCAGCCAGGACAGCAGCATCGTCCGCTCGTCCGCCGCCGTGGGAGGATCGACACGCTTGGGCAGGGTCACGGGACCGCTCTCGTCGTACATGCGGGTATTGTCCTTCGGGTCGTGACCGGTATCCACTGGTTTTCGGCAGTTCCAGGACACGAAGGGGGCAGACGGGGTGAAGGCAGAGGGGGGCCGTTCGGGCGCGTCCGGGGTGGGGCGTGGCCTGGCCGTGGGCACGGCGATGTTCGGGGCGATGGCGCTGTTGGGCGCGGCCATCGCTCCGCTGTGGTGGTGGCTCGCCCCCCGACCCGAGGTGACCGCGCTGGGCGGCGGCGACGTCTTCGCCGGAGCCACGCAGGAGGTCTTCGCGGGTGAGGGCTACTTCGTCCTCATCACCGGCCTGGCCGGGGTCGTCACCGGTTACGCCTGCTACATGATCCAGTTCACCCTGTCCGACCGGCGTGAACAGGACCTTCGGCTACCGCTGCTGTTGGTGAGCTTCCTGGGCGCGGTCGCGGGCAGCGCCCTGGTCTGGCGGATCGGGGTCGCGTTGGACGGTCCGGCCCGGGAGGTGGTCCTGGCGGCCGAGCCCGGTGACACCGTCACCGGCGCGCTCCAGCTCCAAGCCCTGGCCTTCCTGATCGTGTGGCCCTTCGTGCACGTGTTGCAGTACGGGCTGCTCGACGGCATCAGCCTGCTGCGCTCCGACCAGCCCGGCGTCCCCGAACCCGTCCCCGAACCCGTCCGCGCGCCCGAGTCGGAGCCGGCTCCGGAAGAAGGAGCGAAGCCCGACCACGGGCCCCTCGCGCCGGCGCCCCCGACCGCGGTCACAGACTCTGGACGGAATCCTCGTACATCCCGTCGAGCAGTTCGGCGTACTTCTCCTCCACGGCCCGACGGCGCATCTTCAGACTCGGGGTGATCTCCCCGGCCTCCACCGTCAGCGGGCTCGGCAGGATCGTGAACGCCTTGATGGACTCGTGCCGGGGCAGGTCCTCGTTGAGCTCGTCGATGGCCTCCTGGACCATCGCTCGAACCTTGGGTTCCTTGGTCAGACCGCCGTAGTCGAGCGCACCCAGACCGCCGGCCTCGGCCCACTCATCGATCGCCTCCGGTTCCAGGGCCACCAACGCCACACAGTAGGGCCGCCGGTCGCCGTGCACGATCAGGTTGCTCACGTACGGGCACAGTGACTTGAAGCGACTCTCGATGCCCTGCGGCGCCACGAACTTGCCACCGGAGGTCTTGATCAGTTCCTTCTTCCGGTCGGTGATCCGCAGACGACCGTTCTCCAGGGTGCCGATGTCACCGGTGGCGAACCACCCGTCCTCGGTGAGCACGGCCTCGGTGGCGCCGGACAGGTTGTGGTAGCCGCGCATGACCCCCTGCCCGCGCAGCAGCACCTCGCCGTCCTCGGCGATCTTGACCTCGGTGCCGGGCAACGGCAGACCCACCGTTCCGAAGCGCACGTCACCGGGCCGGTTGAGGAAGGCGCCGGCGGAGGTCTCGGTCAGCCCGTAGCCCTCCAGGATGGTGATCCCCGCACCGTAGAAGAACCGGCCGATCTCCGGGGCCAGCGGCGCGCTGCCGGAGACGAAGAAGCGCAGCCGGTCACCGAAGCGGGAGCGCAGCCTGGCGAACACCAGACGGTCGGCCACCTTGTACTGCGCGGCCAGCACCCCCGCGGGTTCCTTGCCCTGTTCGCGGAGCCGGGCCACCCGGTCGCCCACGCGCACGGCCCATTTGAAGACGCGATACCTGGCGGCACCGCCCTCCTTGGCCTGGAGGACGACCTTGTTGTACACCTTCTCGAAGATGCGAGGAGCCGCCGCCATGAAGGTCGGCCGCACCACGGCGAGGTTGTCGACGATCTTGTCCACGCGCCCGTCCACGGCGGTCCGGAACCCCAGCCGCAACTGGGTGACCTGCATGACCTTGCCGAAGGAGTGGGCCAGGGGCAGCCACAGGTATTGCACGTCGTCGATGGTCAACATCTGCTGACCCCGGGTGCTGATCTCCTCGTCCAGGACCTCCAGCGCCTGGGCCTCGTACAGCCAGTTGCCGTGGTCCAGTCGCACCCCCTTGGCGCGGCCGGTGGTGCCGGAGGTGTAGATCAGGGTGGCGAGGTCATCGGACCGGACGGCGGCGATCAGTTCGTCGAACAGTTCCGGCCGCTCGGCGTGGAGTTCGGCGCCGCGCGCCGCCAACTCGGCCAGGGTCATGACCCAGTCGTCGTCGCCGCCGGCCTCGCCCTCGAAGGCGATGACCTTGGACAGGCCGGGCATGGACGCGCGCTGCCCCAGGAGTTTGGCGACCTGTTCGTCGTTCTCGGCGAAGGCCACCATGCTGCCGGAGTCGGAGATGATGTAGGCGCAGTCGGGCGCGGTGGAGCCGGGATAGATGGTGCTGGAGGCGCCGCCGGCGCACAGGATGGCCAGGTCGGCGAGGATCCACTCGATCCGGGTGCTGGAGGCGATCGCGCAGCGGGCCTGTGAGGTCAGGCCGAGGGAGTGCAGGCCCAGGGCCAGGTCGCGCACACGGTCACGGGTCTGGTTCCAGGTGAGGCTCTTCCAGGTTTCGGGACCGCCGTTGGGGGAGGGGACGGGATAACTGAACGCCTCCCGTTCGCCGGAGAGGGCGACGCGGGAGGCGAACATGTCGGGAACGGACCTGTAGGGGGATGAGATGTTGCCCATTTCACAAAGCTACCGCCGGGTAGGGGGGTGGGCAACAGCTCATGGGCGAATGTGCCGGGGTCCACGGCCCCCTGTGTCCCAGGGGAAACGGGTGCGTGTCGCACTTCACCGGGACGGCCCCCGACCGACTGCCCTCAGATCGCCGAGATGGGTGCGGTGATCGCCTCGGTCAACCGGATCAGATCGGCCGGGGCCAGCTCCATCTGCAACCCACGCCGCCCCGCCGACACGTACACCGCGCCCAAGGTCGTGATCGAGGAGTCGATCACCGTGCGCAGCCGCTTGCGCTGCCCCAGCGGACTGATGCCGCCTCGCACGTATCCGGTGATCTTCTCCGCGCGGTCCGGTTCGGCCATGGTCGCCTTCTTGCCGCCGACCGCCATGGCCAACGCCTTGAGGTCCAACGAACCGCTCACCGGGACCACCCCGACGGTGACCACCCCGTCGACCTCGGCCACCAGGGTCTTGAACACCTGATGGTGCGGTACCCCGATCGCGTCAGCGGCGTCGGCCCCATAGGAGTGGCCGTCGCCCTCCCCACCGGCTTCGTAGGGATGCAGGGTGTAGGTGGTCTTGGTACGTCCCGCTGCCACGGTCGCGGGCGTGGCTCTTCCACTCATCGGCTACCTGAGCTTTCCACTGGTCGATGGCTTGCGGGCAGGCTAGCGCACCGCCCCACCGGTTTTGACGAACGCCCTAGTTGAACGAGACCCCGTTGTCGAGAAAGGGGCCCGCCGGCAGGTTCGGCAGGGTGGGGGCGGCCACGATCCGGTTCTCCCGGCGCAGGAAGCGCGCTGCCACGGCCAATCGGGTCGCGGCGTCCTCGGCCTCCAACAGGCGCTGTTTCTCCGCCGGGTCCAGCACGATCGAGGCGGCCACGGCGTGGGACAGCGCGATCGGATCCCGAGGCAGGTCATGAGAGGTCTCCGGGGCCATGCCGATCTCGGACAGCCGCTCCCGGTAGACCTCGTACAGGTCCCGCACCCGGTCGGCGTGTTCCTTGGCGTCCGGTCCCATCGCTTCGGGCAACAACGCCACCGAAGCGGTGGAGTAATCGTCGCCCGCGGAGGTGTCGACTTTCGACAGGTCGGTGACGCGGAACCGGGTACCGCCCTCCACCACCAGGTCGTACCGGCCGTCCTCGTAGGTGCGCACGTCGCGCACCACCGCGGTGCATCCCACCGCGCTCACCAAGGGAAGCGAGGGGCCGCGCGCGTGCTCGCCGGTGTGCGGCACCCCGGTGTCGGCACCGCCCGCGCCCTGCCCGGACTCGCTCGACACCTCGTGTCCCAACTCGATCCACACGACACCGAAACGGGCCGGCCCGCGTTCGCGGCCACCGGCCTCGCCCCCGGCCATGCTCGGCCCGAGCAGTTCCGAGACCAACTTCCGGTACCGCTGTTCGAAGACGTGCAGGGGGATTGTCATCCCAGGGAACAACACGGTGTTCAGCGGGAAGATCGGTAGAGCCTCAGGCATGCCCCCAGTATGCCTCCGCCGGCGCGTACGACGACGCCCCGCCCGGAGTTCGGGCGGGGCGTACGTTCGGGCGAGGCGTCGCGGATCAGGAGACCGTGGGACCGGCGGTGCCCGGTGCGCCCTGGCTGCCGTTGTCCTCGCTCGGCATGTCGCGGGCCACGAAGGTCTCCACGTCGAACAGGTTGCCGTTGGAACGGTCCACGACGTTGAGGAGGGTCGACATCTTGGCGACCTCCTCGACCTGCTCCTGGATGAACCACTGCAGGAACTGTTCGCCCGTGTAGTCCTCTTCGTCACGGGCCACCTTGGCCAGGTATTGGAACTGGTCGCTCACCTCTCGCTCCTGGCGCAGGGCCAGCGCGACCAGGTCACGGGAGACGGCGAAATCCGTCTCGATCGCGTCCACGCCCGGAAGGGCGAACGTCACGTCGTTGTCGAGCAGGAAGCGCACGAGCATCATCGCGTGGTCGCGCTCCTCCAGCGACTGCTCGTAGAAGACCCGTGCCAGCTGGGGCAGGTCCTGGTCGTCGAACCAGGCGGCGATCGCCACGTACTGGTGCGACGCGGTGAACTCGTGCCGCACCTGGTCGACCAGGAGACGGTGGAACTTGGAAAGGCCGCTATCGCCGGTCGTCTTGGAAGTCATGGCTTCACGATAACGCATTCGAAAGCATTTTGCGAAACACCAAAAACGGTTTCTAAATTTGTTAGGCAAGCCTTTCGCAAGCTTGATTAGGTAAGGTGATCCAAAGTTAGGTGACGCTTATTCGGGGATTGTTGGGAGATTTTATCCGACCTTGATCCGCGAAGCCCGCCCCGGCCGGGTTCGTGCCGGTCGGACGGGTGTGGTGTCCATCATCCGGACACCACCGCCCACCGGTCGGCCCACTCCCCCTAGACTGGAGACGTGATCAGTCGAATCGACCTCCGAGGTTCCGCAGGCGACCCGCGCGACGCCCTTCCGCGCGCCGAAATGGATGTGGCCGACGCCACCGAACGCGTCCGCCCCATCGTCGACGACGTACGCCATCGTGGAACCGAGGCGCTGATCGAACTCACCGAACGCTTCGACGGCGTCCGGCTCACCGATGTCCGCGTCCCCAAGGACGCCATCGAAAGCGCCCTGGTCGACCTCGACCCCGCCGTGCGCGCCGCGCTGGAGGAATCCATCCGCCGCGCACGCAAGGTCCACGCCGCCCAGCGCCGCACCGACCACACCACCCAGGTCGTCCCGGGCGGCACCGTCACCGAGAAGTGGCTTCCCGTCGAACGGGTCGGCCTCTACGTGCCGGGCGGCCGCGCCGTCTACCCCTCCAGCGTCATCATGAACGTCGTCCCCGCCCAGGAGGCGGGCGTGTCCTCCCTCGCGGTCACCTCGCCACCGCAGAAGGACTTCGGCGGGCTGCCCCACCCGACCATCCTCGCCGCCTGCGCCCTGCTCGACGTCGACGAGGTGTACGCGGTCGGTGGCGCCCAGGCCGTGGCGATGTTCGCCCACGGAACCGAGGACTGCCGTCGCGCCGACATGGTCACCGGCCCGGGCAACATCTGGGTCGCCGCCGCCAAACGCCTGCTCAAGGGCGTCATCGGCATCGACGCCGAGGCCGGCCCCACCGAGATCGCGATCCTGGCCGACCACACCGCGGACCCCGACTACGTCGCCGCCGACCTCGTCAGCCAGGCCGAGCACGACGTCGTCGCCGCCTCCGTCCTGGTGACCCCGGACGAGGCCCTGGCCGACAAGGTCACCGAACGCCTCACCGAACGCGTGGCCGCCACCCGGCACAGCGAACGCGTCCGCGAGGCCCTCTCGGGGCCGCAGTCCGGCATCGTCCTGGTCGACGACCTCGACCACGGACTGGCCGTCGTGGACGCCTACGCGGCCGAGCACCTGGAGATCATGACCGCCGACGCCCCCGCCCTGGCCGACCGGGTGCGCAACGCGGGCGCCATCTTCGTGGGCGACCACAGCCCGGTCTCCCTCGGCGACTACGCCGCCGGCTCCAACCACGTGCTGCCCACCGGCGGCTGCGCCTGCCACACCGGTGGCCTGAGCGTGCAGACCTTCCTGCGCGGAGTGCACGTGGTCCACTACGACCGTGACGCGCTGGCCGACGTCGCCCACCACGTCATCACCCTGGCCGAGGCCGAGGACCTGCCGGCGCACGGCGAGGCCGTCGCCGCCCGCATGGATCACGGCCCGGGCCGGGACTGAGAACACCCGAACACCAGACGGAGACGGGCGGCCCCGGTCACACCGGACCCACCCGCCCCTCCCACGACCGACCACGAGTGTGAAACCAGTGAGCTTCACCCTGAACGACCTGCCGCTTCGCGAGGACCTGCGCGGGCGCTCGCCCTACGGAGCCCCGCAGCTGGACGTGCCGGTGGTCCTCAACACCAACGAGAACCCGCACGCGCCCTCCCCGGCCCTGGCCAAGGCACTGGCCGACGCCGTGGCCGGCTCCGCCCTGGGCCTGAACCGCTACCCCGACCGGGACGCGGTCCGCCTGCGCGAGGACCTGGCCGCCTACCTCGGCCACGGTCTGACCCCCGCGAACATCTGGGCGGCCAACGGATCCAACGAGATCCTCCAACAGCTGCTCCAGGCCTTCGGCGGCCCCGGCCGTACCGCCATGGGCTTCGAACCGTCCTACTCCATGCACCCGATCATCTCCCGGGGCACCGGAACCGCATGGGTGTCCGTGCCACGTGACGCCGACTTCCGTGTCGACGTCGACGCCGCCCTGGTCGCGATCGCCGAACACCGGCCCAGCGTCATCTTCCTGACCTCGCCCAACAACCCCACCGGTACCGCCCTGGAACCGGACGCCATCGAGCGCATCGCACGGGCGGCCCCCGGCGTGGTGGTCGTGGACGAGGCCTACGCCGAGTTCCGCCGAGAGGGCACCCCCAGCGCCCTCACCCTCCTGGACGAACACCCCAGGATCATCGTCTCGCGCACCATGTCCAAGGCCTTCGCCCTGGCCGGCGCGCGGGTGGGCTACCTCGCCGCGCACCCCGCGGTGGTCGACGCACTCCAGCTGGTCCGCCTGCCCTACCACCTGTCGGCCGTCACCCAGACGGTCGCCGTCACCGCCCTGGAGTACGCCGACGAACTCCTCGGCGCCGTCGCCGACCTGCGCGCCGAACGCGACGCCCTCGTCACCTGGCTGCGCGAACACGGGTTCCGGGTCGCCGACTCCGACGCCAACTTCGTCCTGTTCGGGGAGTTCGAGGACCGCACCCGTGTGTGGCAGGACATGCTCGACCGAGAGGTCCTCATCCGCGAGGTCGGACCGCCCGGGTGGCTTCGCGTCACCGTCGGCACCCCGCAGGAGATGGCCGCCTTCCGCGAGACCCTCCTGCGGGTCACCGGCCGTTGACCCCGACCACACGTCCCACCGCACCATCGAAAGAGTGACCATGAGCCGCACCGGACGCATCGAACGCGCAACCAAGGAAACCAAGGTCCTGGTCGAGGTCGACCTGGACGGCACCGGCGTCGCCGACGTCTCCACCGGTGTCGGATTCTTCGACCACATGCTCGACCAGCTCGCCAAGCACGGACTGTTCGACCTGACCGTGCGCACCGAGGGCGACCTGCACATCGATTCGCACCACACCATGGAGGACACCGCCCTGGCCCTGGGCGCCGCCTTCCGTGAGGCCCTCGGCGACCGGGCCGGTATCCGCCGCTTCGCCGACGCCAAGGTGCCCCTCGACGAGGCGCTGGCCGAGGTCACCGTCGACGTGTCCGGTCGCCCCTACCTGGTGCACAGCGAACCCGAGGGCATGGCCCCGACCATCGGCCGCGACTACGACACCACCATGACCCGGCACATCTTCGAGTCCTTCGTGGCCCAGGCCCGCGTCGCCCTGCACATCCACGTGCCCTACGGCCGCAACGCCCACCACATCGTCGAGGCCCAGTTCAAGGCGTTCGCCCGGGCGCTGCGCTTCGCCACGGAGAACGACCCTCGCGTGACCTGGGTCCCCTCCACCAAGGGTGTCCTGTAGATGGACACCGACCTGTGGGGACTGATCCTCATCGTCCTGGGCGGTTTCCTCGCCGGCGGTGTCTACGCGATGTGGCACAAGAGCCGCATGGTCGCCATCGGCCTGGCCGGCTGCGTCGTGCTCTCCATCGCCTTCGGCGCGCTGCGGCTCGGCTACTTCTAAGAAAGGCACACACCCGATGTCCTCACGTGTGGTCGTCCTCGACTACGGCTCGGGCAACCTGCGTTCGGCCCAGCGCGCCATGGAACGCACCGGTGCCGACGTCACCGTCACCTCCGACCCCCATGTCGCGCTGGAGGCCGACGGTCTCGTCGTGCCCGGCGTGGGCGCCTTCAGCGCCTGCATGGCCAGCCTCAAGGCCGCCGGTGGGGACCGCATCATCGACCGTCGCATCGCCGGCGGGCGCCCGGTCCTGGGTATCTGCGTGGGTATGCAGGTCCTCTTCGACCGGGGCATCGAACAGGCCGACGTCCACGCCGAGGACAGCGCCACCGAGGGCTGCGGTGAATGGCCCGGAACCGTCGAACGGATCAAGGCGCCCGTGGTGCCCCACATGGGGTGGAACACCGTCACCCCACCCGAGGGCACACGGCTGTTCGCCGGGATCGACCCCGAGGAGCGCTTCTACTTCGTGCACTCCTACGCGGTGCGCACCTGGGAGTTCGTCGCGGCCAGTGACCGCATCCCCGCACCCCTGGTGACCTGGTCCGAACACGGCGAGCCGTTCGTGGCCGCCGTGGAGAACGGCCCGCTGAGCGCCACCCAGTTCCACCCGGAGAAGTCCGGCGACGCCGGCGCGCGCGTCCTGGCCAACTGGGTCACCGGCCTCTAGACACCCCCATTCGTGAACAGCATCGAGAACGAGAAGGCGAGTATGACCGGCGAGCACACCACGTCCACCCCCGCACTCGAACTACTGCCGGCGGTGGACGTCTCGGGCGGGCAGGCCGTCCAGCTCGTCCAGGGCAAGGCCGACACCGGCGGTGAGTACGGCGACCCCTACGAGGCCGCCATGGCCTGGCAGAACGCCGGTGCCGAGTGGATCCACCTGGTGGACCTGGACGCGGCCTTCGGACGCGGACACAACCGCGACCTGCTGGGCGACATCGTCGGCCGCCTCGACGTCAAGGTCGAGATGTCCGGCGGTATCCGTGACGACGAGTCGTTGGCCGCCGCCCTGGCCACCGGCTGCACCCGGGTGAACATCGGCACCGCGGCCCTGGAGCACCCCGACTGGTGCGCCAGGATCATCGCCGAGCACGGCGACCAGATCGCCATCGGCCTGGACGTGCGCGGCACCACCCTGGCCGCGCGAGGCTGGACGCGCGACGGCGGCGACCTCTTCACGACCCTGGACCGTCTGGAGGCCGAGGGCTGCGCCCGGTACGTCGTCACCGACGTCAACAAGGACGGCATGCTCAAGGGCCCCAACCTGGACCTGCTGCGCACCGTGTGCGAGCGCACCGACAAGCCGGTGGTCGCCAGCGGCGGTGTGTCCAGCCTCGCCGACCTGGAGGCCATCTCCGGCCTGGTCGCCGAGGGCGTCGAGGGCGCCATCATGGGCACCGCCCTGTACGAGGGCGCGTTCACCCTGGAGGACGCCCTGGCCCTGGTCAGGGGTGAGCGTCGATGAGCCTGGCCGTTCGAGTCATCCCCTGCCTGGACGTGGACGCGGGGCGGGTGGTCAAGGGCGTCAACTTCGAGAACCTGCGCGACGCCGGCGACCCCGTGGAACTGGCGGGCACCTATGACGCCGGCGGTGCCGACGAGCTCACGTTCTTGGACGTGACCGCCTCCAGCGGCAATCGCGAGACCACCTACGACGTGGTGCGCCGCACCGCCGACCAGGTGTTCATCCCGCTCACCGTCGGGGGAGGGGTGCGCACCACCGAGGACGTGGACCGCCTGTTGCGCGCCGGTGCGGACAAGGTGGGCGTCAACACCGCCGCGATCGTACGCCCGGAGCTGATCGGGGAGATCGCCGAGCGTTTCGGCCGTCAGGTGCTGGTGCTCTCCGCCGACGTGCGTCGGGTTCGCGAGGGGGACGCCCCCACACCCAGCGGGTTCGAGGTCACCACGCACGGTGGACGCAAGGGCACCGGGATCGACGCCCTGGAGTGGTGCGAGCGGGCCGCCGATCTGGGAGCGGGGGAGATCCTGCTCAACTCGATGGACGCCGACGGCACCAAGACCGGATTCGACCTGGAGTTGATCCGGGGGGTGCGTTCTCGCGTGGACGTGCCGCTGATCGCCTCGGGCGGCGCGGGCGCGGTGGAGCACTTCGTGCCGGCCGTCGCCGCGGGCGCGGACGCGGTCCTGGCCGCGACGGTGTTCCACTTCGGTGAGTTCACCATCGCCGACGTGAAGAAGAGCCTGCGGGAGGCCGGGTACCCGGTCCGCTAGCACGTGGAGCACGTGATCCCCGGGCCGGTCGGCGGATCGGTCCGGGGCCGGCAAGAAAAAATTACCAAACGTGGTCAAGGCGTGGCGCTAAGTTAACTCAGTTGTGATTCGTGTGAGCATGAGGCCGTCCCAAGCACACGACACGGGAGTTCGTACCATCATGTCCGATCACTTCACCGGCGGAGTCATCCGTCGAATCGCTACCCTGGCGACCGCCGGGTTCGTCGCCCTGAGCGGGGCGGCCCTCTTCGCCCCCTCCGCATCCGCCGACGACCTGGAGCGCACCCCCCGCGAGGTCATCGAGCAGATCGAGGCTCAGAGCTGGCCCAACTATTCGATCGAGAACCCGGGCCCCAGCGTCGACATCCGGTTCGCGCTCTCCTTCCTCAACGATCTCGGCTACATCACCCCGGACCCGGGTGAGGAGTTCACCGAGGACGTCGAGGCCACCATCGTCGAGTTCGACTCCGAGGAGGGGCTCAACGACGACTCCACCCTGGAATCGCAGACCTGGATCAAGATCCGCAACCTGCACTTCCCGAACGAGGCCGCCTCCTACCAGCTCGGTGACCGTGGCTGGGCCGTCGTCGGTATCAAGGCGATCCTCAACGAGAAGTTCGGCGCGGAGCTGGACGATTCCAGCGGGCTGTACGACGAGGACACCCAAGCGGCGGTCGAGGCGGCCCAGGAGGAGCTCGGTATCGGCGTCGACGGCGCCTTCGGGTGGCTGAGCTACAAGGGTGTCGTCACCTACCAGGCCGAGGAGGGGGCCGACGCCTCCGCCGACGACGCCGCCGTGGTGGAGCCCCCGGCCGAGGACGCCGAGGAGACCGAGAGCGAGCGCGCCTACCACTAGTGCGGCGAAGGTTCGCCTTGCCGGTGACGCGTCACGCGGGCCCGGGCACCCCGGAAACGGGGTGTCCGGGCCCTTTCGTCCTCCAGGGCACCGCTCGGAACAGTGCGAACTTAATCGTTATTTAAGCGTGGCGCTTCCGTGTCTTATTCGTAATGCGTGTGAGCATGTTCTCGTCTCACACGCACGACAGAGGAGTCTGCACACATCATGTCCGAGTACCTCACCAGCGGCATCGCTCGTCGCGCCGTCTCGTTGGCCACCGCCGGCTTCATCGCCTTCGGCGGTGTCGTCATGCTCGCTCCGACCGTTTCCGCCGACGACTACGAGCGCACCCCCGACGAGGTGATCGAGCAGATCGAGGCCCGCGCCTGGCCCGTCTACTCGGTGGATCAGCCCGGGCCGAGCCCGGACATCGACGCCGCCGTGTACTTCCTGAACTCGCTCGATTACGACCTCCCGGACGACTTCGATCCCGGGGACGAGTACTCCGAGGGAGTGGCTGAAATGGTCAGTCAGTTCGAAGCGGACGCGGGGACCATCGAGGAGAACGGGGTCCTGGAGACCGAGACCTGGGTGAAGCTCAGGAACACGCTCTTCCCCACGGAGGCCGACGCCTTCCAGATCGGGGACGAGGGCCCTGCGGTCATCGCCATCAAGTTCCTGCTCAACGCCAAGTTCGGCGCCGACCTTGATGTGACCGACGACGTCTACGACGAGGACACCGCGGCGGCCGTCGAGGTGGCCCAGGAGGAATCCGGGATCGGCGTGGACGGCGCTTACGGCCGCATGACCTTCAAGTGCTCCATCACCAAGCCCGAGGTCGGGGTGCCCGAGGAGAAGTGCGTCGACGAAGAGGCCCTGACCGACGAGGGGTCGGTCGACGACGAGGAGCTGGAGCCCGTCGAGGAGTCCGACGACGAGAAGGCGCCGGCCGGCCACGGCTACTACTAGTACGTCACGGACGGTTTGCTGACACCGACGCGCCACAAGGGCCCGGGCACCCCCGAAGGGGATGTCCGGGCCTTCCTCGTGGCAGGCGAACAGAAGTTCGTTTGGACGGAATAGTCCGGATGGGTCCCGCGCTGAAACAATCCGGTGGAGGCTTGTCGGTGCCGCTGGATAGATTGTGCCGACACCCCACGACCGACCCCGGCCACGACCGGGCCCGTCGGGGTGCGGACACATCGGTCCACCGGTCTCGAATCAGAAAGCGGGGGCGCATGGCGCAGGGCACGACTACGGTGGGACCGGAGGAACGGGAGGACTCACCCGGATCCGGATCCACGTCCACCGGTGACACCTCCGGGCGGGCCCAGTACAAGCGGGTCTTCACCCGCGGTCTGCGGGTCATGTGGGTCGCGGCCCGCACCGAACCCTGGATCTTCCTCCTCGCCGTCGGCGGCGCCATGACGCACGCGGCGGTCACGGTCGCCTCCGCCTCGGTCCTGGGCCACATCACCGACCACACCATCCTCCCCGCCTTCGCCGCCGGCGAGGCCACCCTGGCCGCGCTCACCGCGGCCGCCGGCCTGCTCCTGGCCGTCGGACTGGGCAAGGCCATCGGCCTGGCCATCCGGCGCCTGCTCGCCGGCTTCATGCAGTTCCGCATGCAGGCCCGCTACCGACGCGCCGTGGCCCGCAAGTACCTCGATCTGCCGCTCTCCTGGCACCACCGCCACCCCACCGGGCAACTGCTCTCCAACGCCAACGCCGACGTCGAAGCCACCTGGCAGCCGCTCGCACCCCTGCCCATGGCCGTCGGTAGCGTGTTCATGCTGGTCATCGCCGCCATCGCCATGGTCGTCACCGACCCGATCCTGTCCCTGGTCGCCTTCGTCGTCTTCCCGGCCCTGGCCATCGCCAACGTCATCTTCCAGCGCCGCGTCTCCCCGTTGGCCTCCCGCGCCCAGTCACTGCGCGCCGAGGTCAGCGGGGTCGCCCACGAGTCCTTCGACGGCGCCCTGGTCGTCAAGACCCTCGGCCGCGAGGACACCGAGACCGAACGCTTCGCCGACGCCGCGCACCGCCTGCGCGACGCCCTCATCCAGGTCGGCCGCCTGCGCTCCATGTTCGACCCCTTCATGGAGTCCCTGCCCAACCTGGGTGTTCTCGCCGTCCTGCTCCTGGGCATGTGGCGCCTGTCCACCGGCGCCATCGACCCCGGCGAACTCGTCCAGATCGCCTTCCTCTTCACCCTGCTGGCCCAGCCCATCCGCTCCTTCGGCTGGCTCTTGGGCGACCTGCCCCGCAGCGTCGTGGGCTGGGACCGCGTCCAGTCCGTCCTGCGCGCGGGCGGAGCCATGGCCTACGGCGACCGGGTCCTGGAGCCCTCGCCCCGCGGCCTGGCCCTGAGCGCCCGCGACGTCACCTTCTCCTACGCCGACTCCTACGACGCCGACGGTGGCGGACGCGACCTCATGGACGTCCCCGACGGCCACGAACGCCGCGCCATGGTCCTCAACGGCGTCGACCTCGACATCGAACCCGGACGTACCGTCGCCATCGTCGGCCCCACCGGATCGGGCAAGTCCACCCTGACCACCGTCCTGATGCGCCTGGTCGACCCCGACACCGGAACCGTCGCCTACGACGGCGTCGACCTGCGCGAACTCGCCCGCGATCAGGTGCCCCGCACCGCAGCGCTCGTCCCCCAGAGCACCTTCGTGTTCGAGGACACCGTCCGCGACAACATCACCCTGGGCCTGGACGTCGACGACGAGCAGGTCTGGGCCGCTCTGCGCCTGGCCCGCGCCGACGGGTTCATCGGCGCGATGGACGGCGGACTCGACGCCGAACTCGGTGAGAAGGGCACCACCCTGTCCGGAGGCCAGCGTCAACGCCTGGCCCTGGCCCGCGCCGTGGTGCGCCGCCCACGCCTGCTCATAATGGACGACGCCACCTCCGCGGTCGACCCGCAGATCGAGGCCCAGATCCTCGGCGGACTGCGCGAACGCGAAGACGCCGCCACCGTCATCGTGGTCGCCTACCGGCGCGCCACCATCGAACTCGCCGACGAGGTCCTCTACATGGAGGGCGGCCGCATCCTGGCCCGCGGTTCCCACGACGAACTCCTCACCACCTCGCCCGGGTACAACCGCCTGGTCACCGCCTACGAACGCGCCTCCGCCGAGAACGAGGCGGAGCGCACCCCGATCCCGGAGGAACCGGGACCGGCCGAACCCCACCTTCGCGGACCAGGCACCGACTCCAAGGAGGAGAACACCCGATGAGCGCACCCACACGGACCCGTACCGACGACAGGTCGGCCCGGGGCACCGAGGGGCCGCGCCCCACGGGTGACCAGGCCCCCGCACTGCACCGCAGCGAGGACGGGGCGCTCGGCACGATCAAACGCGGTCTCCGGCTGTCCCCGGAGTTCGCCAAGGGCCTGTGGCTCACCCTCGTCTTCGCCGTGGTGGCCACCGCCGGCAAGGTCATCGTGCCCATCGCCGTGCAGCAGATCATCGACAACGGCATCAGCGGCGAAGGCGGACCCGACCTGGTCTTCGTCACCCGCATGGTGTCGGTCTGCGCCGCGCTGCTGGTCGTCACCATGTTCTGCTCCTACCTGATGAACCTGCGCCTGTACCGGGCCACCGAGTCCGGGCTGGCCACCCTGCGTCGCAAGGCCTTCCGGCACGTCCACGACCTGTCCGTGCTCACCCAGAACAGTGAACGCAAGGGCGCCCTGGTCTCGCGCGTGACCGGCGACGTCGACCAGATCAGCAACTTCATGCAGTGGGGCGGCCTGCTCCTGCTGGTCAGCACCGGCCAACTCCTGGTCGCCACCATCCTCATGGCGGTCTACTCCTGGCAGCTCACCCTCGTGGTGTGGATCTGCTTCCTGCCGCTGCTGTTCGGGGTCCGCTGGCTCCAGAAGCTCCTGTCCAAGGCCTACCTGAAGGTCCGCGAACGCACCGGCGACATGCTCGGAGCCATCGGCGAGACCGTCATGGGCGCCGCCGTCATCCGCGCCCACGGCACCGAGGAACGCACCGCCGGGCGCATCGACACCACCGTCCTGGCGACCCGCAAGGCACAGGTCAGAGCCCAACGACTCTCCATGGCCGTGTCACCCTTCGCCGAGATCGTCTCCGCGATCGCCAACGCCGCGGTCGTCATGACCGGTGTCTGGCTGGGAGTGGGCGGCGACCTCACCGCCGGACAGCTCATCGCCTTCCTGTTCCTGATGACGCTGTTCGTCCAGCCCATGATGATGGCCACCGAGATCTTCAACGAGGCACAGAACGCCATCGCCGGCTGGCGGCGCGTCCTGGGAGTCCTGGACACCGTCCCCGACATCGCCGACCCCGGCGAGGCCGGTCGCGTCCTGCCCCGTGGAGCCGTCCGGGTCGACTTCGACCACGTCACCTACGCCTACCCCGAGGGTCCCGTCGTCCTGGACGACGTCGGCGTGCGGATCACACCGGGCACCCGGGTGGCGGTCGTCGGCGAGACCGGCTCCGGCAAGACCACCTTCGTCAAGATCCTCACCCGACTCATGGACCCCGACACCGGCACCGTCCGCCTGGACGGGGTCGACCTGCGCGAGGTCGCCTTCTCCTCGCTGCGCAGCCGTGTCGTGATGGTGCCGCAGGAGGGCTTCCTGTTCGACAGCTCCCTGGGCGACAACATCCGCTTCGCCCGGCCCGAGAGCACCGACGCCGAGTTGATGGCCGCCGTCACCGAGCTCGGCCTCGCCGACTGGCTGGGCAGCCTCGCCCACGGCCTGGACACCCCGGTCGGCCAGCGAGGAGAGTCCCTGTCGGCGGGGGAACGCCAGCTCGTCGCCCTGGTACGCGCCTACATCGCCGACCCCGACCTCCTCGTGCTCGACGAGGCCACCTCGGCCGTGGACCCGCACACGGAGACACGCATCCAGCGCGCCCTGGACCGGCTCACCCGTGGCCGTACCTCCGTGGCCATCGCCCACCGACTGTCCACCGCCGAGGCCGCGGACCGGGTCCTGGTCTTCGACGACGGACGCATCGTCCAGAGCGGCTCCCACGACGAGTTGGTGGCCCGCCCGGGCGTGTACGCCGACCTGTACGCCTCCTGGGTCAGCTCCTCGGCCTGAGGCCCCACCAATGGGCGGCCAGTAGTTCGGCTACCACCGGCTCGGTCAACAGGCTCACGTCCGGGTCGGTGTCACCCGGGTAGCGCAGGTTCAGCGCCGCCCCCGGCACGCGTTCGCGGTCGGGGGTGGCGCCCACCGCCACGAACGCGCCCCGCAACTGCCCCAAGTGCTCGGCGAACCTCTGGTCGTAGGTGGACCCGGCGAACAACAACGCCCGGTACTCCGTCACCGCGGCCAAGTGCCGATCGGTGTGCGACCACTCGCCGGTCTCCGCCTCGTACGCGGGCCGGACCGGGCCCCGGCGCAACACCTGCACCCCCTGCCCGGCCGAAGCGATGCGCTCCGCGGGCGCCACCAGGTGCACGCCGGCGGGGGAGTCCAACACCCGCGCGACCTCCGGCACCCAATCGGGGGCCTTGTCCAGCAACGTCCCCACCGCGTTGGCCACGCGAAGCAGCAGCCCCGGGAAGTTCCCGCTACCGCCCACGGGCGCGCCCAACCTGTGTCCCAACAGCAGCAACAGGGCCAGGGCGTGCTGGTAGGCACGGCACCCTTGCCCCGCCTCTTCCACCCCGCCGTGCAACGGCACCAGCAGGTCCGCGTAGCGCGCCACCACCGTGTCGGAGTCCGGCGCCAGCACCACCACGGGAGAACGCCCCACATAACGGTCCAGGACCGTGCTCAGCTCGCGCTGGCCGTCGCCCAGGGTCACCGCCACCACGAGCGTCTCCGCGCCGGCGGGAGGCGCCTCCGCCGAGGTCGACGGGTCCGCGCTCGCCCCGATCCCCGCCCGCCGCAACCGCGCCGCCGCCACCTCGCACGCGCGCCGTGCCGGGCCCAACGCCAGGAACCGCACCGAAGCGGGTTCGTCCTCCAACAGGGCCGGCAGCGCGGCGTAGGGGTCCCAACGAGGGAACCTGCGGGCGAGCGCGGCCAGCGCGTCGGGCTTGCCCGCCAGATCGGCGGCCAGGGACTCGGCGGTCACAGTGGGAACTCTCCAGGTCGTCGAGGCGAGGGGCGCCGTCGCGCACGCTCGCACTCTAGAACGTGTGAGCCCGCACCCGTTGGCCGGTACCCGGTGAACATCGCTCACCGGGCGCCCATAACCTGGGGGCATGAGCGTCACCAACCTCGACCCGGACATCGCCGCGCGCCTGAAGCGGAACCCGGACGGACTCGTCCCCGCCATCGTGCAGCAACACGACACCGGGGACGTCCTCATGCTCGCCTGGATGGACGACGAGGCCCTGCACCGCACCCTCACCACCCGTGAGGGCACCTACTGGTCCCGCAGCCGGGGCGAGTACTGGGTCAAGGGCGCCACGTCCGGCCACACCCAACACGTGGTGTCGGTCGCACTCGACTGCGACGGCGACACCCTCCTGGTCCGTGTCGACCAGACCGGTGCGGCCTGCCACACCGGAGACCACACCTGCTTCGACGCGGGACGGCTGCTGTGACATCGACCTCCACCACCCGCTCGGCGCGTCCCGGCCGCGAGTACGGGATCGCCATGCTCGCCATGGCCGCCGGCGCCGCCCTCATGCTGGCCGCGTCCGGCCGCGTGTGGGTGACCGGGATGCTGGCCTCGCCCGGCCCCGTCGCCTCGGTTCCCGTGGAGGTCACCGGCGGCGACCTCACCGGAGCCCTCAGCGGCCTGGGCTGGGCCGGACTCGCCGGCATCGCCGGACTCTACGCGGCCCGTTCCTGGCCCCGCCGCGTGGTCGGCGCCCTCGTCGCGGCCTGCGGCGTGTTCGCGCTCACCACCCTGTGGTCGGTCACCCGGCCCGGCTCGCTCACCTCGGCCGTCGCCGAACTCACCACCGATACCGCCGGCACCGGCGATGTCGTGGGTACCCCCGAGATCCACACCCTGGGTCCCCTGATGGGAGCGGCCGGCGCGGCCCTGCTGATTCTCAGCGGCCTCGTCGCCGTCATGCGTGCCCCCGCCTGGCCGGGAATGGGAAACCGGTACGATCGGGACGCCGCACCGCGCCCACAGAAGGCGGAGACACCCGCAGATCTGTGGAAGTCCTTGGACGCCGGTGACGACCCCACACTCGACGCCCCGGGCGACGGCACGCCCGCCCCGGATCCGCGGGCGGACCGAGCCGAACCCGGTGACGACACAGAACCCGCACTGCCGGCCGAACAGCCGGCCGAACCGAAGGAGAACCACTGATGGCCGACGCGAACCACGAGGAACACGACGACCACGGCAACACCGTCTCCGCCTGGTTCCTCACCCTCTCCTGGATCGTGGCCTGGACCGTGGCCGCCGTCGTCATCATCGCCGGTGGTGACCTGGTGACCTGGACCATCATCGCCCTGGTCGCCAGCGTGGTGCTCGCCGTGATCGCCGGTGTGATGAAGAAGGCCGGCCTGGGCCGCAAGGAGCCCCGTCCGACGCCGCTCACCCGCGAGGAGTGGGAAACCGGACGTAAGGCCGAGGCCACGAGCGGTAACTAGCGGCATCGGGGGGTCGGGACCGAAAAACCGCAGTTCCCAACGGATGAGTAACGGAAAATGGACTTAGGTCCCGCGGGGCGGGTACATTCTGAGCACCGGCCTTGTCCGCCGCGTTCGAAGCCGTTCGGCGCTGTCTCGCCGATCTGCGATGATTCGAAACCGCCGGCCCGCGGTCGTCCGGTAAGTCCCGACCTTGTCCTTCGTTGGGAACGGCGCGTGTCCAGGCCGCGTCACATCAGAACCCCTTGTCCTCTTTCGGAAAGACACCTCACTCATGAGCTATGGTCCCCCGCCTCCCGGCAACCCCGGCCCGCCTCCCGGTGGCTATGGCACCGGTGGATACGGTCCGCCTCCCGGCGGCTACGGCCCGCCCAGCGGGGGCCAGCCCGGCTTCGGGGGCCAGCCCCCGGTCGGCGCCGAGCCGCCCAAGAACTACATCGCCTTCAACATCATGGGCATCTTCGGGTGCATGATCGTCGGCATCATCGGCCTCATCTTCGCCCTCCAGGTGAACAGTAAGTGGCAGATGGGCGACTACGCCGGCGCGGAGTCCGCGGCCAACACCGCGAAGATCTGCGGCATCATCGGTCTGATCGCCTTCATCCTGCACGCGCTGTTCTGGGTGGTCTACATCATCTTCGTGGTGATCATCCTCGGTGCGGCCGCCAGCGCCCCGACGACGACGTATTACTGATCGGGCCGTGATCGAGTGGTGGATCGCCTTCCGGGCGTCGACCTCGCGGTAACACGCCCCATCACGACTCCGCCCCCGGCACCGCCGGGGGCGGAGTCGTTCCACCGGTCCCTCGATAGGCTGGATCCCGTGCAGCACGACGACACCCCCGCCACGGCGCCCGCC
>NZ_FRFF01000056.1 GCF_900143625.1 Nocardiopsis sp. JB363 | reverse complement strand
CCCCAACATCGTTGTTTTAGGCTGTTTTCGCTGGTGGGGTGAGACGCCACAGGTGGACTCGATGTCGGGTTTTGGCCGAGGCGGGTGTGCCACGTTTGCGCGTGGGGAACCGGAAGGAACGCCGGGTGACCTCCCGGGGCGCCCAACGACAACGCCGCTGGGGCAACAGGTCGTCCATCAGCTCACCGAACGCCCACACGCCCAAGGCCACCAGGTACTCAGGGGGAAAAACGCCCACCGGTCTGGTTGACCGACCGGCGGGCGGTGTTCAGGGCGGTGGTGAAGCTGATCCGGTCGGGGTCCAGCTGCGCGTGCCCCGCGGCGCGGGTGATCAGGTCCGAGAGGGCCTGGTAGAGGAGCAGCAGCGCCCAGGCCTCCTGGCGGACCAGGTCAGGAGTCTGAGAGCGAAAACGCACCGTCGTGCCCCCGCGCAGTTCGGTTTTGACCGCGGCAAAGAGGATCTCTGCTTCCCAGCGGGCCGCGTACAGGCCCGGGAAGTCGGCGATGGGGAAGCGGTCGATATCGAGCAGGCTGGTGACCAGGGTGATCGTCTCCCCGACCGTGCTCTTGTGGCCCTGTGGGGTCTGGGTGTCGGTGTAGACGGTGTACTCGATCACGCGCACCAGCGGCCCGCCCTTGGACAGTTGCGCGGTGTAGGAGCCATCGGAGAGCACTTCGAGGGGGGCCAGCTCGAACTGGGCTCCGGCGCGCATGATGGTCTGGGCGCCGGTGGCGGTGATCGTGCGGTACAGGTCGGTTCCGCAGAACCCGGCGTCGAAGACGGTGAGCATGTCGGGTGCGAAGGAGTCCGCCAAACGCTCGCACAGGGCTTTCTCGCTGGTGTTGTAGGCGTCGAAGGAGGCGTCGATGAGGCAGCGGGTGCCGATCTCGCTGTGCGCGACCAGACGCAATTGGGGGAAGGCCCCGTCGGTGGGGCCGCCGAAACAGGCCCGGTTCGCGGCCGTGTCGGGCACGTCCAAACAGGTGCCGTCCACCGCGCTCAGGCGGTAGCCGCGCCAGAACGCACCCGGGGTTTCGGGGTCGGCCAAAGGTCCTGCGGTCTGGGCGAACAGCAACGCCAAAGGCTCGGTGCCCAGCCGCTCCCGGGCCCGGGTGATGCTGGAGGCTTGGGGGGCACCCGAGGCTGGCACGGGCAGGTCTGGGGCACCGCCGCTGAACGCGCAGCCGTCGGCGAGCCTGCGCCAGACTTCCTTGTAGGACAGGTTGCGCCACAGCCACAGTGCCAGCACCAGGTACAGGGTCAGCTGTGCGGGCAGCTCGCGCTGTCGTTGTTGGAGGGCGCCGCCCTGGATGGTCACCGCCTCGACCAGGTCGGGGGCGAAGGTTTGGGTCAGCACCCCGAAAGAGGCACGATCAGCTGCGTTGGTCACGCCATCGAGTATCTCGCACACGACCCAGGCGGCGAACACCACCGCAGTGGTGGGCCCCGACAGCTGACCCACAGCATCCCGCAGCTCTCTACCAGCGACAACACCCTAAAACAACGGTGTTGG
>NZ_FRFF01000006.1 GCF_900143625.1 Nocardiopsis sp. JB363 | reverse complement strand
ACCACGCCCCGCCCCACACCCTCCCCGGAGCAGAACGGCCCGCGCCGCCAGTCCGCCGGCTGACCGCGATCTGGTTCCGTCCCGTTCCGCCGGTTCCGGAACGGGGCGGTTCCCTGTGCGAGGCGATCCGGGAAAACTAGGATCAGGGCATGGTCTCCCCCCGAAACAGCGCTTCGGCGCCTCCTCCCTCCGTGTCCGCCGCGGTGATGACCCACCCCGACCGCGCCGAACGGGCCGCTCTCATCGCGGAACGGACCGGTCTGCCACGGGCGGGGGTGGCGACCGACCCCGAACCGGACGGGCCGCCCACCGCCCTGCGCAGTGCCCGGGTGGCGTTCGGGGCCGCCGCCCTGCACCGATCCGACCACCATCTGGTGCTACAGGACGACGCCCGTCTCGCCGACGGGTTCGCGGGCACCCTGGGGGCCATCCTGGCCGCCCATCCCGAGTCACCGGTGTCCCTGTTCGTCGAATGGGGTTCGCGCACCGCCGTCCTGGCCCGCTGGGCGGTGTTCACCGGGGTCGGCGCGGTCCCGGTGGTCAACCCCTACGCACCCATCGTGGCGCTGGCCCTGCCACGGGAGCTCTCCGTGGAGCTGGCCCGCTTCCTGGAGGTCACCGAGCTCTCCGGCGTACCGGGCGACCGCGCGGTGCTGCGCTTCATGCGGGAGCGCGGTCTCTCACCGTTGGTGGCGATGCCCAACCCGGTGGAACACGAGGACCACCCGAGCCTGGTCGGCAACGACGGGCAGGGGCCGCGGCGATCGGTCTGCTTCGCCTCCGGGCCGGTGCACCCTCGGGGCGGGATCCTGGAACCGCCCCGGGCCCTGCCGTTCCTGCGCTGGAACCTCGGCACACCGGTGTTGGTCGACCTGGACCACGACGTCCCGGAGGCGCACCGACCACTGGCCGCGGTCCTCGCCGGTTGGGGTGTTTCGGAAGAGGACCTGGCGACCGGGTTGAAGGCGCACCACGGTGGCCTGTCCGGGGTGATCCCGGAGCCGTACCTGACCTCCGTCTGGCACACCGCGGTGGCCGACGGCGCTGTCCTGGAGGCCCGGTGGCCCGGCACGGTGGCCTCACTGCGCACCCGACTGACCAACCCCCTGGTGGAGAGTTCCCTGGCCTCCCTGGTCCCGGGCGCGCTGCGCACCTTCGTCGACGTCGACCGGCTCGCCGAGCAGCGCGCCCGGGTGGTGGAGATGACCCTGGCCGCCCTGGAGTACGGGGCCGGGCACTGCCGGGTCCCGGGCCAGGACCTCTGACCGGTTCAGCGTTTCTTGACGTGCAGCCGGCCGGTCACGGCCAGTCGGTTGTAGAGGTTGATCATCGCGATGGCGGACATCAGGGCGGCGAGTTCGGTCTCGTCGAAGTGCTCGGCCGCCTCGTCGTAGGTCTCGTCGGACACCCCGTGCTCGCCCATCTCTGTCATCTCGTCGGTGAGGGCGAGGGCGGCCCGCTCGCGCGGGGTGAAGATCTCGCCCGCCTCGTACCAGGTGGGCACCAGGAAGAGGCGCTGCTGCGACTCACCCTCCTTGAGCGCCCGCCGGGTGTGCAGGTCCACGCAGTACGCACAGCCGTTGAGCACCGAGGAACGAAGTTTGATCAGTTCGAGGACGGTGATGTCGAGGTGCTCGGCCAGGAGTTGGTCGACCTCGTCGAGCTTCTTGTAGACCTGCGGGACCTTCTTCGCCCAGAGCACACGGTTCTCGGCCATGGGTGCAACCTCCTCGGTCGAACGTCTCGTCGGAGACGATGCTATTCCTCCGGGACCGGTCAGTCCGGGCTCAGCGCGTCGTGGGCGAGCAGCGCCAACTGGATCCGTCCGTTCAGGTCCAGCTTGGTCAGGGCGCTGGACACGTGCGCCTTGACCGTCCCCATCGACATGTACAGCCGCTCGGCTATCTCGGCGTTGGACAACCCCACCGTCACGGCCTCGGCGACCTGCCGTTCTCGGTCGCTGAGCAGCGCCAACCGGGCGCGGGCCCGTTCCCTGCGGCGAGGCGCCTGGGCCCCCTCGGCCGGGTCCTGCCCCGCCACCCGGTCCATCAGGGTCCGCGCGACACTGGGCGAGAGCACCGGTTCGCCGGCCGCGGCCCTGCGCACCGCTTCCACGATCCGTTCCGGTTCGGTGTGTTTGAGCAGGTAGCCGGCGGCCCCGGCGCGCAGCGCACGCACCACGGTGGCGTCGGCGTCGAAGGTGGTGAGGACGAGCACCTGCGGTCCGGCGCCGTCGCCCGAACGCAGTGCCTCGGTGGCCGCGATTCCGTCCACCCCCGGCATGCGCACGTCCATCAGGACCACGTCGGGCCGATGCTCGGCGACCGCGCCGCACACGTCGGCCCCGTCCGCGGCCTCGCCCACCACCGTGATGTCACCGTCCCCGGACAGCATCATGCGCAGTCCGGAACGGACCAGGGCGTCGTCGTCCACGAGCAGGACCCGGATCGGGGTATCGGCCGCCACTATGTCACCTTCCGATGTTCGTTCCGCGTAGCGTCGCCGGGCCGCTCGGACCCGGTTTCCTCGGTGGGCCAGGGCAGGGTCGCGACCAGGCGGAACCGGCCTCGCGCGGGCCCGTGTTCCAGGCGGCCCCCGTCCAGACGTACCCGTTCGGCCAGTCCGGCCAGGCCGACCCCGGCGCCCGGAAGTTCCAGCGCCACCAGCCCCATCGGCAGCACGTTGCTCACCACGATCACCAACTCCTGTCCGGGCCCTCCCGCCGCCGTGACCACGACACGCGCACCGGGAGCGTGTTTGCGGGCGTTGGTGAGCCCCTCCTGCACGATCCGGTAGGCGGTCCGCTGTACCTGTTCGCGGGGTCGGTGACTCTCGGGAAGGTCGAGGTCGAACACGACCCGTTCCCCGACGTCGACCGCCTCGCGCACCAACCGCGACAGGTCGTCCAAGCGCGGCGGCGGGGCGGAGCGGTCCTCCTCCCCCGCACCTTCCCCGACCAGGTCGCCCGAGCGCAACACGTCGAGGATGTCGCCGAGTTCGTCCAGGACCCGGTGGGCGTTGTCGCGGATGACCCGCATCGCCGAACCCACCTCTGCGGCCTCCAGCGGGGCGGCCCGTCCGGCCTCGGCCCGTTCGGTGCGGTAGGCCAGTGCTCCGGCGTGCACGGACAGCAGGGACATGCGGTGGGCGATCACGTCGTGCATCTCCCGGGCGATGCGGCGGCGTTCCTCGACCCGGGCCGCGGTCAGACGTTCCTCGTGCGTCTGTCGTTCGCGGCGCACGTCCTCGCGTAGACGTTCGACCAGGCTGCGTCGGGATCGGATCGCGGTGCCCCAGGCCAGGCAGGCGCTGAGCATCACCACGATCGTCACCATGGTGACGATCGAGCCTCCGGCGTCGATCGGGACCAGCACCACCCAGGGCAGCGACAGCACCATGGCCAGCAGGGTGATCGCGGCGGCCCGAGGGAAGGGCCGGTAGGCCGCCAGGGAGGTCAGGGCGACGACCAGCGCGCCCACGGCCGACACCGAGAACACCGAGACCAGGGTGACGCCCAGGGCCACCGTGACCGGATGGGAACGTCGCCACCACAGGGCGGCACAGCAGGCCGGCAGGAAAGCCAGGTCCAGCCACAGCAGCCAGTCGGGCACACGGTCGGCGGGATGCAGGTCCCCGCCGTAACCGGCGAAACCCAGCAGTCCGTAGAGCACGGCGAACACGGTCAGCAGGGAGTCCACGACCACGTCGCGGCGGCTACGGCGACTGCGATGGCCGGGTTCCACGCCTTCTCCCTCACGGTGTGCTGTGACTGTCCACTCCAGGTTAGAACGGCCGACCGTCGACGGGCCTCGATCGTGTGGCCGGCGGACGCGTCGATCCGACGGCTCCGCCTGTCCACCCGACCGGGCGCCGATGTCCGTCCGGCCGATGCGCGCGGGCCGGGTCCCCGCCCAGGATGAGAGACATGACGAGTACGGAAGCACGGAAGGGCGACGTGCCCGCCCTGGAGCTGGACGCGTTGACCAAGACCTTCAACGAGACCCGGGCGGCGGACGGGGTGTCCCTGGCCGTCCCTCGCGGCACGATGCTCGGGTTGGTCGGGCCCAACGGCGCGGGCAAGACCACCTCGCTGTCGATGGCGGTGGGGTTGCTGCGCCCGGACTCCGGGACCGCGCGGGTCCTGGGTGTGGACGTGTGGACCGATCCGGTCGAAGCCAAGCGGCACCTGGGCGTACTGCCCGACGGCCTCTCCCTGCCGGAACGGCTCACCGCCGGTGAGCTCCTCGACTATTGGGGGCGGCTGCGCGGCCTCGGCCGCGACCTCACCCGTACCCGCGCCAAGGAGCTGCTCCAGGTACTGGAACTGGATCGGGCCGAACGGGACGGGGTCCTGGTCGCCGAGTACTCCACCGGTATGCGCAAGAAGATCGGGCTGGCCACGGCGCTGCTGCACGCACCGCAGGTCCTGGTCCTGGACGAACCGTACGAGGCAGTGGACCCGGTGTCGGCGCGGGTGCTGACCGCCATCCTGCGGCGGTTCACCGACGGCGGTGGGACCGTCGTCATCTCCAGCCACGTGATGGCGCTGGTCGAACAGCTCACCGACCGGGTGTCGATCATCGCCGACGGTCGGGTCCTGGCCGACGGCACCCTCGGCGAGGTCCGGGGGACGGACGCGACCCTGGAGGACACCTTCGTGCGGCTGGTCGGCGCACGCGAGGTCGGAGAGGGGGACCTGGCGTGGTTGAGCTCCTGATCCGACTCAAGTTCACCCTGGGCCGGCACACCACCGGTGGTACCCGGTGGCTGACGGTGATCCTGCTCGTGGGCGGCACCGCGGCCACCTGGTTCCTGGCCGTGGCCGCCGCCTCCGACGCCGTGCGGTCGAACCTGCTGATGCTGGCCTTGGCCGTGTGGGCGGGTTCGTGGATCCTGGGCCCGACCATCACCAACGGGGTGGGGGTGCTGCGCTCGCAGTACTTCACCCTCCTGCCGCTGGACCGGAACCGGGTGGGCATGGGCCTGCTGGTGACCATGTTCGTCGGGTTCGGCCCGGCGATGACGCTGGTGTCCGCCGCGGCCCTGGCCTGGCACGCCTACGCCTCGGACCCGGCCACCCTCTTCCTGGGCCTGCTGGGCATGCTGGCGCTGGTGGTGTTCTCGGTCTCCTTGGGCCGGCTGGTGTTCCGGGCGCTGGGCGCCGCGATGCACTCCCGAATCGGCATGGAGATCGCCTCGGTCCAGTGGGGACTGATCGTCGCCGGCCTGTTCTTCGGCTGGGTGGCGGTGCAGCCGGCGTTCGTCGCGGCGGGCAACCTCACCGAACAGGGCCTCGGGGGGACGGCCGCGACGGTCCTGTCCGTACTGCCGACCTCGTGGCCGGTGCTGGCCGTGGACGCGGCGGCCTCGGGTTCGTGGGCGGTCGCCTTCGCGTGGCTGGGCGCGTTCGCCTCGTTGACCGTGGTGACGGTACTGGTCACCGGGCGTCTGCTGGCGCCGAGCGTGTCCACGCGCGGTGTGCGTCGACGCTCGCGGCCGTTGGGCTCCCGGGTGTTGGAGGGCCGGCGTTCGTGGCTGCCGGACACTCCGCTGGGCGCGGTGGTCGGCAAGGAACTGCGTTCCTGGTGGCGGGACCCCTGGCGCGGCCTGGAACTGAGGTCGGCCCTGTACGCGGGCCTGTTCATCGGTCTGTTGGGACTGCTCACCGACATCCCCCAGGTCATGCTGTTCTCCGGGGTGTTCGCGGTGCTCATCATGGGCATGGGCGGGGCGAACATGTACGGGCACGACGGAACGGCCCTGTGGTTGACCGTGGTCGGGCAGGGCCGCGACACCCTGCGCGAGGAGGTTCGCGGCCGACAGATCGCCATCGCCGTGCTCATCGCCCCGTTGGCGACCCTGTTGAGCGCGGCGGCCATCGTCGTCTCCGGTGAGTACTGGGCGGCCCCCTACGTGCTCGCCTGCCTACTGGTGTTCGTCGGGGTGAGCAACGGGCTGGCGGCCCTGCTGTCGGTGGTGACCGTGACCCCGGGGGTCGATCCGCACAAGCGGGTGGACGCCAACGACACCGGTGACAACCAGACGCAGGTATGGATCATGATGCTCGCCGTCCCGCTGCTGTCGTCGCCGACCCTGGCCGTCCTCGTGTGGGGTGCCTTCCAGGGATCGCCGTGGTGGTCGGTGCCGGTGGCCCTGCTCAACGGTGTGCCGGTCGCCTGGTTGCTGGGCCGGATCGCCTACCGCAGGCTGGAGCGTCGACTTCCGGAGACCTTCACCCGCATCCGCTACGGCAAGGAGATCGCGCGACAGTCGCTGCCCACGAACGGGGGCGGTCTGCTCGACCAGCTGGAACGAGGAGCGTTGGCCACCAACGAGGAGATCAAGCCGACCGGTTCCTGACCGACGCCAGGAGCGGCAGCGCCAAGGCCAGGCCCGTGCCGGCCACCAGCGCGGCGATGGCCGGAACCAGACCGGCGCCGTGGGCGATGGCCGCGCCGCCCACCACCCCGCCGAGCGCGGCGCCCACGTACACGGCGCTGCTGAGCACGGCCAGGACCCGGGTCGCCGCGTCGGCGGCCACCCGGTCCAGAACCAGGGCCTGGAGGGTGGGCGGCATCGCCCAGGCCGCGGACGACCAGCACATCAGCAGGGCCCCGGTCACCGCGACCGGCACCGGAGCGAGAGGCCACAGCAACGCGAACACCACCATGGTCAGGCAGAAGCCCCCGCCGGCCAGAAGGAGCGCGCGCCGAGGCCCGGACCTGTCCATGAGCCGTCCGGAGTACCGGGTGCCCAGGACCCCGCCCACCCCGGAGGCCGCCAACAGCAAGGCCAGGCCCCGGGGTTCGACCTCGGACAGACCGGCGAGGAAGGGCGCCAGATAGGTCTGGAACCCCAGGTTGCCCGCCACCACCAGCACGGTGACCACGAGCAGCCCCGTCACGACCGGGTCGAGGCGAGGTCGACCGGAAGCGCGTCCGCCGGTCTCCTCGGGCACGGGGTCGTTCCCGGGGAGGGCGCACAGGATCAGCACCAAGGCGATCAGCCCCAGCAACCCGCAGAACACGAAGGTGGCGCGCCAACCGGCCACGGCACCGATCCAGGTCCCGGCGGGCACCCCCGACAGCACCGCCCCGGTCAGTCCGATCATCACCGTGGCCAGGTAGCGGCCTCGTTCCCCTTCGGGGGCGCGGGTGCTCGCCACCGCCAGTGCCAGGGGCAGCACCACGGCGGCGGCCAAGGCGGCGACCACCCTCAGCACCATGAGGGTCGAGTGGTCCTCCACCGCGAGGACGGCCAGATTGGCCAGGACGAACACCACCAGCGCGCTCACGAGGGCACGGCGTCGGGGTGTGCGGGCCAGGGCGAGCGCCCACAGCGGCGCGGTGAGCGCGTACACGAGCGAGTACACCGTCACCAGTTGACCGGCGGCCGTTTCGGAGACCCCTGTGTCGGAGGCCAGGGCGGGCAGGACGCCGATGATGACGAAGTCGTCGGTCTGGACGGTGAAGGCGGCCAAGGTCAGGGCGAGGAGCCAGAGGGGTGGGGCACGCATGAAATAAAGGTAACAGTTGTTACCTTAACGTCGTGTGCCAAGGTGTGGGTGCCAAGGAGGTGCACATGCCGCGCAGGGCCGACCCCGCACGACGCCGCGAGGTGCTGGACGCCGTCATCGACCAGCTCGCGCACACCGGGGTCACCGGGTTCACACTGCGTGGTCTGGCTCAAGGCCTGGGGCGGAGCACCCGTGTACTCACCCACCACTTCGCCGACAGGGAGGCCCTGGTCACGGCGGTGTTGGAACGCCTGGACGAACGCCAGCACAGCGCCCTGCTCGACACCGGGGGCTGGGAGGACCCGGCGATCCCGGTCGGCGACATCGTCCGGCAGGCCTGGCGGCGCAACCTGGGCGACGAGCTCGCCATGACCCGGCTGATCCGCGAGATCGAGGGGTTGGCCGCCGCCGACCGCCTACCCGCGTCCGGGGTGGGGTTCGTGCGCGGGCGAGCGGAGTTCGTCGCCTCCTGCCTGGTCCTGCGCGGGGTCCCCGGACCGCGAGCGTCGCGCCTGGCCACCCTGCTGAACTCGGCGTTCTCCGGGTTGCAGACCGATCACCTGATCACCGGCGACGGCGAGCGCGTCGAGTCGGCGCTCGACGAACTGTGCGCCTGGATCGACGCCCAGGCGCCGGTGCGCGGCTGAGGACTCAGCCCTCCGACGTCTCGGCCGGCTCCACTCGGACCTTCTCGAAGACCGGGGTCAGACCGTCCAAGAACGCGGTCAGCGCCAGCTCGAAGCTGTCCTCGTCGATCTCCGCGGCGACCTCGGCCAACCGGTGGGCCTGCGAGAGGTTGGGGTAACGGTCCTGGTAGACGCGCACGTCGTCGTCGAACCCGCGGGCGAAGGAGTGGGTGGCGGCGCCCACGACCAGGTATTTGGTGGAGGCGCCGATCATCGTGGCGAAGCGCGGTGGCCACCCGGCGCCCACCAGTCCGCCGTGGACGGCGTCGGCGCGGCGCAGCGCCTCCTCCCGGCGCCCGGGCCCGGAGGCGATCACCGGCAGCAGGTTCGGGTGCTCGTCCAGCGCGGCCCGGTAGGAGCGGGCCCAGGCGGCCAGCCCGGCACGCCAGTCCCCGCCCCCGAACTCGCTGACGTCCACGTGCGCGATGACCTCGTTCGCGACGTCGCTGAGCAGCTCCTCCTTGGTCCGGTAGTGGCTGTACAGCGACGCGGCCTGGACGTCCAACTCCTGGGCGAGCCTGCGCATGGAGAGTTTCTCCAGGCCGTCCCGGTCGATGAGCGTGAGCGCGGCCTGCCGGATGGCCGGTTTGCTCAGAAGCGGAGTCTTGGGTCGGGCCACGGAAACGCTCTCCTTCTACGCTGCGCCGCCACCGGCCCGTCCGGCCGCGGCATCCGCCGATCATCGCACGCGGGCGCGGTGGGGCGGGCCGGTGACGGCGATTCGACCTAACAGTGTTCGGTTACGCCCTTGCGAGGAGGGCCCGGCACGCCGTACCCTCAAAGAACCGAACAGCGTTAGGTTATTGGGGAGCAGCCGTGATCGATTTCTCACTGAGCGAGGAGCAGCGCGCCGTCCAGAGCTGGGTGCGGACCTTCGTCGAGCGGGAACTGGTGCCGCTGGAGAACGACGTCCTGCGGCGCGAACGCGAGGGCCACCCGCCCGGTCTGAACGCCGAGGAACGTGACGGGCTGCGCGCCTTGGCCCGCAAGTCCGACTTCTGGGGTGTGGCCACCCCCGAGGAGTACGGCGGCATGGGCCTGGACGCGGTCACCGAGGCCCTCATCGAGACCGAACTCGGTCGGTCCTTTCTGACCTTCAAGTTCGGCGGTGAGGCCGACAACATCCTCTACCACGCCAACGAGGAACAGCAGCGGAGCTACCTGCTGCCGACCATCGCCGGCGAGCGCAAGTCCTGCTTCGCCATCACCGAACCCGGTGCCGGCTCCGACGCCAAGGCCATCCGTGCCAAGGCCGTTCGCGACGGCGACGAGTGGATCATCAACGGTGAGAAGACCTTCATCACCGGTGGCAACGAGGCCGACTTCGCCCTGGTGTTCGCCGTCACCGACCCCGAGAAGGGCGCCAACGGGGGCGTGACCTGCTTCCTCGTCGACCGTGACATGGGTTGGACCTCCGAGCCCATCGACACCATGGGCGAGCGCCGCCCCGCCTCGCTCATCTTCCAGGACGTGCGGGTCCCGCACGCCAATATCCTCGGTGAGGAGGGCCAGGGCTTCGCGCTGGCCATGAAGTGGATCGGCAAGGGGCGCTACCTGCTGCCGGCCCGTGCCCTGGGCGGTTGCGAGCGGCTGCTCGGCATGGCCATCGACTACGCGAAGACCCGCGAGACCTTCGGCGCCCCGATCGCCGACCGGCAGGCCATCCAGTGGATGATCGCGGACTCCCAGACCGAGATCGAGGCGCTGCGCCTGCTGGTGCTGCACGCCGCCTGGCAGGTCTCCCAGGGCAAGGACTCCCGGCACGCGCAGTCCATCGCCAAGCTGTTCGGCGGGGTCAAGGCCAACGAGATCGTCGACCGTGTCATGCAGATCCACGGCGGCATGGGCTACACCCGCGAGCTACCCATCGAACGCTTCTACCGGGACGTCCGGCTGCTGCGCATCTTCGAGGGCACCGACGAGATCCAGCGCCGCACCATCGCCCGCGACCTGCTCAAGGGCCACGTGAAGGTGGGCGCAACCCTCGGGTAGGGGAAGCGGGAAACGCAAGGGCCCGTGACGCGACCGAACGCGCCACGGGCCCTTGGCGTGTCAGTTGACGCCGACCAGGTCCACCACGAACACCAGGGTCTCCCCCGGCTTGATGACGCCGCCGGCGCCACGCTCTCCGTAGGCCAGGTGCGACGGGATGACCAGCTGACGGCGGCCGCCCACGCGCATGCCCATGACGCCCTGGTCCCAGCCCGAGATGACCTGGCCGGACCCCAGACGGAAGTTGAGCGGCTCGCCGCGGTTCCAGCTGGCGTCGAACTCCTCACCGGTGGAGTGGGCGACGCCGACGTACTGGACGCTGACGGTGCTGCCGTGGCCGGCCTGCTCGCCCTCGCCGACCTGGATGTCGGTGATCGCCAGGTCGGCGGGCGGCGGGCCCTCGATGAAGTCGATCTCCGGACGCTCAAGCGCCATAACGGGTCCCCTCTCGCTGCTGTGAAATGCGAGGCCCACGTTATCGGTGTTGTCGGTGCACTCGTCCCGGAACGCGATGACGTGCCGGAATGGTTCAGTACGACCCGACGGTCGTGGCGATCACGTGACCGTGCCCCTCGACCTTGATGGGCCCGCTGTCGGCCTGCACGAACACCGACTCACCGCGGCGCAGGGTGACGCCCTCGCCGACCTCGGCGACCAGTTCCACGTCGCCACGCAGGACCAGGATCACGGTGGGCCCGTTCCCGGGCAGGTGCGCGGTGATCCGGCCGGGGCCGATCTCGTGCAACGCGAACTCGGGGGCGGCCGGGCGGAACTCACGGCGTCCATCGAGGAAGTCGGGTCGGGCGTAGGGGATGGGCAGGACGGAGAAGTCCACCACGTCGAGCAGCTCGGGGGCGTCGACGTGTTTGCCGGTCAGGCCGGCGCGGAGCACGTTGTCGGAGCTGGCCATCACCTCCACGGCGGTGCCCTGGAGGTAGGCGTGCAGGTTGCCCGCGGGAAGGAAGAGGGCCTGGCCGGGCCACAGGGTGAGCCGGTTCAGCAGCAACGCGGCGATCGCCCCGGGATCGCCCGGGTAGCGGGCGGCCAGGTCGGCGACGATCTCGGCGTGCGCGCAGGGACGGTCGCGTTCGACCCACTCGGCGACGAACTCGTCGATCATCCGACATCGGTCGACGTCGGGGAGGCTGAGCAGGCGGGTCAGGGCGGCGCGCAGCGCGGTGTGGGTGTCGGGGTGCGACAGGTCCTCGCACAGACGCACGGCCAGGTCGGAGCCGAGACCGACCAGGTCGGCGTGGGTCGCGGCGGGTTCACGGAAACCGCACAGGGCGTCGAACGGTTCCAGGGCGAGCAGGAGCTCGGGTTTGTGGTGGGGGTCCCGGTAGTTCCGGTGTGGGGCGTCGACGGGGATCCCGGCGCTCTCCTCGGCCTCGTACCCGGAGCGGGCGCGGGCGGCGTCGGGGTGGACCTGCAAGGACAGGGGCGCTTCCGCCGCCAGGTACTTCAGGAGGTAGGGCAGGCGGGCACCGAAGCGTTCGGCGGTCTCCGGGCCGAGCACGCGGTCCGGGTCCCGGGCGATCAGGTCGGGCAGGGACTTGGAGCCGTCCAGGCAGTGCGCGGTGCTGGGTGCGCCGTGGTGGGCGCCCAGCCACAATTCCGCCTGGGGCGTGCCGTCGGGCTCGGTGCCCAACAGGCGTGGGATGGCGGCCCGCGCTCCCCAGGCGTACGGTCGTACCTGGTTGGTGAGCCTGTGCATCCGACCCCCGCTTTCCCGTCTGCGTGTTCTCACCTCGCGGACACCCCGGCGAGGTGGGAACAGTCTCGCGAAAAGCGGTCCCCGGGTCGACCCGGCACACCCCACTCGTCGAGGTAGTGCACACCTCACCTCACCAGGTAAGCGGGCCCGTGACCGGCACGGAGCCCGACTACGGCAACGAAGTTACTGGGAAGTAAACCACGTTCCGGGACACGTGAACAGCACCACATCGTCACCTTCCGGTCCCGGCCCCCGGCTCCCGGAAACGGCCGGCGGCAAGGGAACCGGGGGCCGGCATCATTCCCTCGACGCGCCCGTCGCACACCGGACCCGTCGCACACGACCCCCACGAGCACGGGAGAGGCCCATGCGGCTGCGCCGAGGTGGCACCGATGACGTTCCGACGCTGATGCTCATGTTCGACGAGGCCGTGGCCTGGCTGACCGAACGCGGATCCGGCTCCCAATGGTGCAGGTGTTCGAGGACCGGGTCCGGTGACGGTCGGGTCCCCTAGCGGGGGCGACGCACCCGATCCGACTCCTCGACCAGGCGGTCGATCATCTTCTGGGTGAGCTCGGGATCGGGCCGGCCCAGGCCGGCGATCGCCGACATGTACAGGCCATCGCCGGCCCGCAGGATGATCTCGGCGAGGACGGGGTCGGTCAGCTCCTCGTGCAGCAGTTCGCGCCAGTGCACGAACAGGTACTGCACGTGCCGGACCGCCTCCTCCTCCAGCTCCTCGTGACTGCGCAGCGCCGCGATGAGCGCCCAGTACAGTTCCCGCTCCTCGGGACTCTGTGGCAGCGAGGTCCGCAGGAAGACCCGCACCACGCCCTCTCCGCTCTCCCGCGCCTCCTTGAACTCGGCCTCGGCCAGCACGCCCAACCGCTGGACCAGCCCGTTCATCAGGGCCGCTTTGGAGGGGAAGTGGTACAGCAGGCCACCCTTGGACACCTGCGCGTCGCGTGCCACGGCCTCCAGGGTCACCGCGGAATAACCGACGCCGACGAGGATGTCCTGGAGCGAGTCGAGGATGCGCTCACGTGTATTCGAAGTACTCACGATTGACACTGTACCGGCTGGACGGTACTGTACCGGTTGGACGGTTGAAGAGTCCCGGTTTTGTGTCCCACGCGGCCCGACCGGTCGACCAGACTTCCCTTCCCTCCCGGACACGTCGACCTCTCGGGGTCCGGGCCACTCTGCGATCCGATTAACGAGGGAATGATGAGCTCCGCCAAGACCGGAAACAACTCCGTCCGCGCACACGGGGGCGACGGGGCCCCGCCCGCGCTCGCGGGTCCGCGCGAGTGGGCCGCACTGGCAGTCCTGGTCCTGCCCGTGGTCCTGATCTCGGTCGACATGACCGTGCTGGGCTTCGCCGTACCCGCGCTGAGCGAGGCGCTTCGCCCCACCTCCGGTCAACTGCTGTGGATCGTCGACATCTACGGCTTCATCCTGGCCGGCCTGCTGATCACCATGGGTTCGCTCGGTGACCGGATCGGTCGACGACGCCTGTTGATGACGGGATCGGCCGCCTTCGGCGTGGCCTCCCTCCTCGCGGCCTTCGCGCCCAACGCCGAGACGCTGATCATCGCCCGCGCCCTGCTGGGCATCGCGGGCGCATCACTGATGCCCTCGACCCTGTCGTTGCTGCGCAACATCTTCCTGGACCCGCGCCAGCGTCTGCTCGCGATCGCGATCTGGGCGTCCGGGTTCTCCGGTGGCGCGGCCCTGGGCCCGATCCTGGGCGGCTGGTTGCTGGAGCACTTCTTCTGGGGCTCGGTGTTCCTGATCAACCTGCCCGTGATGGCGCTCATCCTGATCCTGGTGCCGTTGCTGGTGCGCGAGTCGCGCAACACCGACTCCGGCCGGATCGACCTGGTCAGCGTGGTGCTGTCGCTCGGCGCCATGCTGCCCGTCGTGTACGGGATCAAGAAGCTGGCCTCCGAGGGCCTGGCCGTGACCTCGATCGCCTCCCTCGTGGTCGGTCTGACCCTGGGGTACCTGTTCATCCGACGCCAGCGGGGGCTCTCGGACCCGCTCATCGACGTCGACCTGTTCCGCTCACGGGTGTTCAGCGTCGCCGTGGTCACCAACCTGATGATCGTGTTCTCGATGGTGGGGTCGCTGTTCTTCCTCACCCAGTACCTGCAACTGGTACTCGGCGTCTCGCCCATGCGCGCCGGCATCGTCCTGGTGCCCGGCCTGGTGATCTCGGTCGTCGCCGGTCTGGTCGCCGCCCGGGTGGCCCGCCACCTGAGTCTGTCGACCGTGCTCGGGGTGTCCCTGACGGTCACCGCGGGCGGGTTCGCCACCCTGCTGTTCACCCCCGCCGACGACGTCACCCGTGGCGTGGTGCTGGCCGCCACGGCGTTCGCGCTGATCGCCCTGGGTTCCGGTTTCGCCGAGACCCTGACCAATGGCGCCATCATGTCCGCGGCCCCGCCCAAGCGGGCCGGCGCCGCCTCGGCGATCTCCGAGACCGCCTACGAGATGGGCGGTGCCCTGGGCGTGGCCGTACTGGGCAGTGTGCTGACCGCGTTCTACCGAGTCCAACTGACCGAGGTGGACGGAGTACCGGTCGCGGCCACCGAGGCGGCCCGGGAGACCCTGGGCGGCGCCGCCAACGCCGCGGACCAGGTGGGCGGTGGCGCGGGCGCGGCGCTGATGGACGGCGCGCGGGTCGCGTTCACCGACGGCATGCACCTGACCTCGATGATCGCCGTGGTGATCGTGCTGGCCGCCGCGGCGCAGGCCTGGTTCCTGCTGCGTGGACGGGGCAACCCGGCGGTGGAGACCCCGGCCCCGGCCGTGACGCACGAGTCCGAGTCCGAGGGCGCGTCCGAAACCGAGTCCGAGGGCACCCGAGCGTAGTTCCACGACGCCCGGGGCGGGGCCGCGGGCTCACCGCTCCCCCGGGGCCCGACCCCTGTGGTTCTTCGCACTCTCGATCGGCGACCGAGGTCCTCGATTCCGCGCCGAAGGGTTCCGGGGACGGATGACCTACGCCCCTGGCAGCCGCAGCAGTTCCACGTCCGTTCCCGGCCCCTCCGGCGGGACCACCGCGTAGGCCTGGGCCAGGGCTGCTCCGCGCAGGCTCCCCGGGCGGTCGTGGCCCACCGGCTCGGCCCGCCCGTCCACCACGCGCACCGCCACCAGCCGGGTCCGTCCCGAGCCCCCGCCCCGGACCTCGCCGACCAGCGGCGCGCGCCCCAGACCCAGCGTCGATTCGTCCCGGCCGACCATCCCGGCCAGCAGCGGAACCAGCAGTGTGAGGGCGGCGACCAGCGCGGCGTTCGGGTTGCCGGGCAGCCCCACGAACACGGTCTCGTCGGTGTGCGCCAGCAACTGCGGGTGTCCCGGCCGACAGGCCACCCCGTCCACCACCACGTCCGCGCCGAGCCGCGTCAGGACCGCGCGCAGGTGGTCGGCCGGACCCTTGGAGGAGGATCCGCACACCACCACCACATCGGCCCGGCACCCGCTCAGCGCCTCGTACAGATCGTCGTGACCATCGCCCAAGTGGCGGGTGCGCGACAGTCGGCCACCCGCCCAGGACACCACCCCGGGCAGCAGTGGGCCGATGGCGTCGCGCACCACCCCTTCCCCCGGTAGCCCGTCGGAGGTGATCTCGTCGCCGGTGATCAGTACCTCCACCGTGGGAAGACGCACCGGAAGCACGTCGTGTCCCAAGGAAGCGGCCAGACCCAGCACCGCGGGGGTCACCTCCACGCCCGCCTCCAGCACGGTCTCGCCGGGGGCGGTCTCCTCCCCACTCCAGCGCACGTGCCGCCCGGGCAACGCCTCTCCGCTCACCCGCCCGTCCACGACCTCGGCGTGCTCGTAGGGCAGCACCGACTCGGCGCCCTTGGGCACCCGCGCGCCCGTGGCGATCTCCACCGCCTCACCGCAGGACAACGACAGCCCGGCCACGGGCGTGCCCGCCAGCTGGGTCCCGGTCAGCTTCCAAGGGGACGGACCGGCCACCGCGTACCCGTCCATCGCCGAGGCGTCGAACGCGGGCAGTCCCACCAACGCCTTCAGGTCGTCGGCCAATCGACCGCCCAGAGCCCGCTCCAACGGCGCCTCGCTCACCGGGCAGCCCCGCCGCTCTCCCAGCCCCCGAGCGAGCTCGCGCGCCCGTGACCAGGACGTCTCCCCCCGGTGCTCCCCGCACTCCTCCACCACGGCCAAGTCCTCCTTCTCCAGGGGTGTGCCCTGCCCTACCCGGGCCGCATGACGCGGACGCTACCGGGTACCCACCAGCGCCCCGGCCATCGCCGCACCGGAGCCTCTCCCCCACCGATTTTGCCGTCTGTGGAATCTCCGCTAAAGTCTTCACCAGCAGCAAGGCACGGCCGAAGAAACATCGAAGGTCGGGCCCGAAAGCAAGCGGACGTAGCTCAGCTGGTAGAGCATCACCTTGCCAAGGTGAGGGTCGCGGGTTCGAATCCCGTCGTCCGCTCGGAGGAGACGCTGGTGCGGTCCAGGCCGCCCACGTGTACTCGGTGGAGTGGCCGAGAGGCGAGGCAGCGGCCTGCAAAGCCGTCTACACGGGTTCAAATCCCGTCTCCACCTCCCAGTTGCACCCAGGGCGATTAGCTCAGTTGGTTAGAGCACTACCTCGACACGGTAGGGGTCACAGGTTCGAGTCCTGTATCGCCCACACAGTATGACCAGTTCAGGGCATGTTCCGGAGAGATCCGGCACATGCCCTTCGCTGTGTCCGACCGTCGCTCGACCGTGGCAGCGGTCATCGGATCCACGGTGAGCGGCGGGTTCAGGAACGGGCGAGATAGACGGTGTTGTAGGCGTCGTTTCCCTGCAACGGGTTGGGGAATGCGACGACCTCCGCACGGGCCTCGGCGAAGACCTCGCTCAAGAGACCGGTGAACTCCTCGTCCGGTGGATCGTTGGACCACAGTGCGAAGATCCCATCCGGCAGCAGGAGGCGTTCGGAGAGGTGACGCAGTCCCTTCACCGTGTACAGACCCGCATGGCCGGCATGGAGCAGGTGGCGCGGAGAGTGGTCGATGTCGACGATCACCGCGTGGAAGGGCCGCGTGCCCAAGTTCGGAGTAGGTCCGGAGCCGGCGTCGACCGTGGCGAAGAAGTCGCCGTGTTCCAGGCGGCACCGGGCGTCAGAGGTCAGTGACGGACCCACGGGGAGGAGCCCCTCCCGGTGCCAGTCGATGACCTCCGCGAGCGCTTCCACCACAACGAGGGAATCGATATCTGCGCTTTCGAGCACGGCTTGAGCCGTGTATCCCAGGCCCAGCCCTCCGACGGCGACGCGAAGCTCACTGGTTCCTTGGAGCTCGGCCAGTGCCAAGCGGGCCAACTCGATCTCGGCCGCGGTGAACAGACTGGACATCAAGAATTCGTCGTCGAGCTTGATCTCATGGACCTCGGCGCGGAAGAAGGGGTCGTACCGACGCCGAAGGCTGAGTTCGCCCATCGGGGTCTTCCGCCAGTCCAGCTCCTGGAAACGGGCGCTCATCGCTCACTCCTGTCAGCTCTCGGGGCATCGTTCGACAGAGCCCGCACGACCTTGCTCTTGATCTTGCTTCGGTTCGGCCCGATAGACAGATGTCCACTTTCGGATAGTTTTCCACTGAACGAGGAGATTCAACATGCCTAGGACCCGACCGGCCTACCCTCAGGAGTACCGCGAGCAGATCCTATCGCCGGCTCGTATCGGACGCAGCGCCGAACAACTCGCGGCCGAGTTCGAACCCTCCGAACAGACCATCCGCAACTGGATCCGCCAGGAACATATCAACACCGGCGAACAACCCGGCATGACCAGCGATGACAAGTCCGAACTGGCCCGGTTGCGGCGGGAGAACGCTCAGCTGCGCGAGGAACGCGAGATCCTGCGCAAGGCCACGGCTTTCTTCGCTTGAGGAGGCCGGCAAGTGATCCACCGGCTGATCGACCGCACCCGTTTCATCAGCCGGATGGATGCGCAGCGGGAGGTATTCTCCTATATCGAGGGGTTCTACAACCCGTGGCGTCGGCATTCGGCGAATGGTCGGCTCAGCCCGGTCGAGTATGAACGTCGCCACACTCAGCGGGCCCGAAATGACTCCGCTGAGCCGGCTGAAACCACGTAAAATCCCAGCTCACAGGTGTCCACCGAACTGAAGCAACATCACGGCGGTGGTGCTCACCACTCTGGGGGTGTGGGCCCTGTGCCGCCGGGACATGCCGGTCTGATCACCGGAGCGGCCAGCGGATCGAAGCAGGTGCCGGGCAAGAACTCTCGCCTGGGCCAGACTCGGGAAACCAGTGGGCCCAGTCGGCCTTGGTGCGGCGTGGCCGACATCGACCCGTCACCACCCAGACAGGGGCTGGACCCAGCAGAAGATCGAGCAGGTGCCGCATCACACGTACTCGCTGTCCTGGCGAGCCTCGCGACCGACCGGGTTCCCTTGCTCGGCTCCACGCACAACCGCTCTCAGCTCGCGCTGATCTGCTCCAAGAAGTCATCGGCGCCGCCGACGAGTTCCACGTGCCCGGTCTCGACGTCCGCGGTCGCCATCGCAGTAACCTCTTGGGCGAACTCGGCCACCGAGTAGGATTCACCGATTTCTTTGCTTCGCGCTTCGAGGGCGCCTTTCTGGGCCCAGTTCAGCAGCATCGCGGTAACCGTACCCTCGATCACGTCCCCCGAGACGGTGACGAAGCTGATGCCCTTCGCCGAGAGCACCGGGATCTGCTCGATCAGGGCGTCCTCACCAGCGCGCTTGGAGCGGGCGACACGCTCGTACTCGGGGATCGTCCCGACCTCGCGAATGAAGTGTGCTTGGTGACTGGTTACGAACACGACACGGCCCCCCTCGCTCATCAGCTCGGCCCCGGCCAACAGCGTGTCGAGCTGGGCGTCACGATTCAGACGCATCGCATAGTCGGTCCCGACGTGGGGCTCCATGCCGCCGGAGGCGTTGAGGACCAACACGTCGAGGCCGCCGAAGGTGTCGACGGCGGCCCGCATCATCGCGCGCACGGCCTCGGGGTCGGTGAGATCGGCCCCGACCGCGACGGCGTGGCCGCCCGCTTCCTCGATCCCCTGCACGACCTTGCGCGCACGAGGGGCCTTCTCGCGGTAGTTCACCACCACGTTCGCACCGTCCGCGGCGAGCAGCTTGGCCGTATAGGCGCCGATCCCGCGGGAGGACCCGGTAACGAGGGCAGTCTTGCCGGCAAGAGAGGGCATGGTACTCCTTCGATCGTGCGTGTCCCTGAGACATCCGGGAAACGGTGGGTGATCAGCCACCCCCGGCACCGATCGGCTTTCCTTGCGCATGTTATCGAGGGGCACCTTGTCCGTTTCGGCCACCACTGTTTCCACCGCCCCCAACCGCTGTGACACAAGCCACCCTATCGGAAGCGGGGTATGTGTCTCCGGGCGGCCGCGTCCGCCACCGCGCCGACATTGGCCTGCGGGACTGTCAGGCACCCCGTAGGGCCCACCGGCTGACCCACGCGCGTCCCGTCTCGTTCCCGCGAGACCGTTCATGCCCATACCGGTCCATCAGCACCCACACCAGGCCGGCCCCGTCGATGTAAGAGCGTCCGGCGATAGGGGTCACTTGAGTCATCAGGTGGTGCAGCGGCATAGCTCGCCAAAGTCGTTCGTCCAAGCATGACCGCGGAAGCCGAGTTCTTCCAGCACCAGCCGGTGCAGCTTGGCCGGACCCGGGCCCTGCTCCACTCGATGAAACGGCGGTGCGCGGTGGCCCCGAAGATGATCGCGGCCAACACCTGACGGTCACCGTGTCCGCGCCGGCCCCGATGTGGTCACGCCCGGCCGCGTTCACCGGACCCGGCTCACCGCTCCTGCCGCGCCTCGGTGCGACGGGCAGCGACGACGCACAGGACGGCCGTCCACACCAACCCGCCCAGCACCGCCGCTACGGGCGAGAGACCGGAGATCGGCAACCCGGGGAGCGTCATCAGCGCCCACCCCGGCGGCGCCACCAGCACCACCCAGGTCAGCGGCGCGGGCAGCGCCCAGGCGAGGATCGGCAACAGCACCGACACTGCGCTCACCCCCTTGATGACGACCAGCGCCTCCACCTTGTTGGCCGACATCGCTGTGACGGCCAACACGAACAGGGACGCCGCAGCGGCCGCGACAACGACTGCGGCCACGAGCTCCACCGACATCGGCGGGGCGAGCCCGGAGAGCGGGACCGCGACGGCGAGCCCGACCAGCGTCAGCAGCGCAGCCGCGCCCGAGCGGTAGGCGATGTACCCGCGCAGCGGCAGGGGGGACGCTCGCAGTACGAGCAGCGCGCGGTCGTCGACGTCCTCCATGAACCGGAGCGCGATCACCGACCCCACGATCATGGGGACGTGCAGCAGAACCAGTGCGGCGAACACCGCCGGCCCGGCCGACGCCAGGTCGAACCCGTAGGAGTCCCGGACGAACGCCGACACCCGCGGGTATGCCACGCGGATGAGCAGAGCCAGGAACGCCGGTGCGAACAGGACAAGGAGGATCAGCGCGTCACGCCTCCCAGCCATCAGGTCGAAGCGGAGGAAGGACACAAGCGGTGACCGGCTCCGGGTCCGCCCAGGGGCCGTAGCAGCGCCGGGGCCGGTCCTTCCCGAACCGCTGCTGCCCCCCGGAACCCTCCGGGTCACCGAACGCGGACGTCCCAGCGGCGCGTCGACGGACGGAACCATGCCCCGGGCCGCCCACGCGCAGGCCGCCACCATTCCCGCGACACCCCAGACGAGCGCCGCCAGCGCCCACGCGTCCATCGACGCGCCCTCCGCCGTTCCCACGCGCACCAGCTCCGCACCCGCGGTGCTGGGCACTAGGTAGAGCAGCGGCGTGCGCACCACCCCCGTCAAGTGCAGGGCAGGCACCACGATCAACAAGACGACCCCGGGCGCGATCCGCAGGAAGGCCGCGGGGAGAGTGGCGGCTCCGCCACCCAGGGCCAGGCACGTTCCGATCAGCAGCACCGACGTCATCGCGACACCGCCGACGACCGCCGCGACCGCACCAAGGTTGAGCGGAACCCCGGCGACCAGGGTCATGGGCACCGCCATCACCACGGCCAGGGCGGTCAGGACGGCCACACGCGCCGCGACCGTCTCCCACGGCCGCAGCGGCGTCATCGCCCGCACCACGTCCACCCGCTCGACGCGCTCGAACAGCATCAGTCCCACCGCGATCAGAGCCCCGAACCCGGCCGTGTCCATGACCAGGAGCAGTGGTAGCAGCCGCTGGCCGCCCTCCGAGGGCAGCACGAACAGCATGACCGACCACAGAACGGCGAGCACGGCTGCGAGAGCGACCACGCCGTACCGCCACGCGGCCCGGACCTCCGCCCGCGCCGCAGCCGTCAGACGGCGCACCGTGGACACACCTTCGCGTTCCGACGTCGTCCGCACCCCCGCGGCGGTCACAGTCGGACCTCGGTGACCTGGGCGAAGACCTCGTCCAAGGCGGCTTCTCGGCTGTGCAGAGTGGTGAGCGCGCCTGACCGAAGCAGCCTCACCAGCTCCTCGACGTCCGTGCCTGAGCCGTCGAACACCCTTCGCCGGGTGTCGCCGTCCTCCGCGTACTCCGCGACCACCCCTGCCCGCCCGTGGCGCCGCTTGAACGCTTCTGGTGTGTCCACCTCGACGATTCGCCCGCCGACGACGAACGCGAGACGGTCGCACAGTTCCTCGGCGGTGTGCATGTCGTGGGTGGTGAGGAAGACCGCCGCGCCGCGGCTCGCCTCGGCACGGACGATCTCGCGCATGCGCGCGGAACGCACCGGGTCCTGGCCGGAAGTGGGTTCGTCCAGGAAGAGGATCGAGGGGCGGTTGAGCAGCGCGCGGGCAAGGTTCAACCGCATTCGCATGCCTTTGGAGAAGGTACCGACGCGCTGGTCCGCGGCGTCGGCGAGGTCGAGTTCGTCGAGGAGACGGTCGGGATCGGCGGTCGGCCCCTGGTAGAAGGAAGCGAACGCGGCCAGGTTCTCCCGCGCGGTCATCCGGCTGAAGGCGGCGGGCAACTCGAAACCCACGCCGATCCGCTCATGGTAGTCGTGGCCCCATTCCTCCAGCGGGCGGCCGAGGACGCGGACGTCGCCCCGGTAGCGGCGCAGCAGGCCGATCAGCACGTTCTGCACGGTGGACTTGCCGGCGCCCGAGGGCCCGAGGAACCCGAACACCTCGCCGACCGACACCGAGAATTCCATCCCGTTGACGGCCGCCTCCTGGGTGCCGCGATAGCGCACGGTCAGGTCGGCCACCTGGATGACGTCGTCGGTCATGGCCTGCTTCCTTGGTTGACGTTCGCGCCCTCCAGGGCGCCGAGGGCTTCGTCGATCAGGGCGGTCAGGTCCGCGGTGCCACCGCTCTCCGCCCACTCGGTCAGGGCGGCGGTGAGCGCGGCGGTACATGCGGCGGCGACGGCACGGACCACGAGGGGTGCGCCCGTGGTGTCGCCGTCCGGTGTGAACAGCCCACGCTCGAACGCCTTCTGGGAACCGCGCATGCTGTCGGCCATCCGGTCCCTCAGCGTGGGGGTGTCCAGGATCAGGCGGGTGCGCAGCAGCAGCGCCTCCCGCCCCTCCTCGGCCACGTGGGAGACGGCACTCGTGAGCGCTCTCCGAATGCGGGTGACCGGCGGTTCCCCGGCGGGGCGGTCGCGCACGATCCGTTCCAGCCAGGGGTCGTACTCGTCCCGCAGGACCACGTCGCCCTTGGTCGGAAAGTGGCGGAAGAACGTCATGTGCGAGACCCCCGCCTCGGCCGCGATCGCGGCGACGGTGGTCCCCTCGTAACCCTGTTCCAGGAACAGCCGATAGGCCGCCGAGCGCAGCGACGCGCGCGTCCGTACCCCTTTGTCCCGGTTCGCTTCCCTTTCCATAGTTAGAAACTAACATGTTATTCAGTAACGTCAATCTGTCGTCCGAGTGGAATTCGGGAAGCGCGGCGCCCCTCAAGAACCGGGCCCTGGCTCCCGCCACACGGCGCCGGGGCTACTTCTCGAAGACGGTGTCCCCGATGACGAGGACGTCCAGGCCGGAGGTGTGGAACACCGCGACCATGTCCTCGACGGAGTGGACGATGGGCTTCTTCATCACGTTGAAGCTCGTGTTGAGCAAGAGCGGAACCCCCGTGATGCGTCGGAACTCGTCGAGGAGCCGGTAGTACGTCTCGTTCGTCTCCCAGCGCACGGACTGTAGGCGGCTGGTCCCGTCCTCGTGCACGACCGCGGGGATCTCCGCGGCCTTGTCCTCGCGTACCCGGAGTGTGCGCTCCATGTACGGGGACTCCTGGTAGTCCTCGAAGTACTCGTCGCCGTACTCGTGCAGGATCGAGGGGGCGAACGGCCGGAACTCCTCGCGGAACTTGACCCGGCCATTGATCTTGTCCTTCATTCCCGGGTCCCGGGCGTCGGCGAGGATTGAGCGGTTGCCCAACGCGCGCGGCCCGAACTCCGCCCTACCCTGAGCCCACCCCACGAGCCTGCCGTCCGCGAGATGGCGGGCCACGCGCCGGCACAGCTCGTCCCGGTCGAGCCGCGCCTGCTTCCGCGGCCCATAGGTGCGCAGCTTGTCGAGGGTGTCCTGCGACACCGAGGAGCCCAGGTATGGCGACTGGACGCCCTCGGACGCCGGGTGGTCGGGGTGGTCCTCGCGATGGGCGAGCAGCGCCGCACCCACGGCGTTTCCGTCGTCCCCGGGCGCACTGAACACATGGACGCGCTCGTACCCGGTGTTGGCCAGGATGCGGCCATTGGCCGAGGAATTGAGCGCGCAGCCGCCGCCGAGGACGAGGTTGTCGGAGCCGCCGAGCTCCCGCAAATTGCGCAGGAACTCGAAGTACACCTCGGTGAACACCTGCTGGCCCGCGTACGCGAGGTCGGCGGCGGCGAACGGGGACTCGTCACTCCGGCGCCGGATGTCGTGGAGGCGCTTGAAGATCGGCAGTAGCGACTGGTCCCGGGCGAACCGGATGTCCACGCCGTCGACCTCGATCATCGACCGGAAGAGCTCGTAGAGTTCGGCGCGCGGCTTCCCATACGCCGCCAGGCCCATCACCTTCCACTCCTCGCCGGTGAGGTGCCCGAACCCGCACACGACGCACACGAAGGTGTAGAAGAAGCCGAGGCTGCCCGCGACCGAGTCGGCATTGTCGTCGATGCGCTGGATCCTGCCGTCCCGGTAGGAGAAGCACGCGGTCGATGTTCCCTCTCCGAGTGCGTCCAGGACCCCGCACACGGCCTCGTCGAACGGGCTGGTGTAGGCGGCAGCCGCCGCGTGCGTGAGGTGGTGGTCGTAGGCACGGACCGGCAGGGAGCGCACGTACGGCCGCCGCTCGGACTGGTTGAGTTCGTACTTCAGTGTCAGACCGGTCTGGTTGATCGCGCTGATCTGCGCCGCGTACAAGTACTCCCGCGACGCGAAGTGGGTCCGCATGAAGTCGGGGACCTCGCCGAACACGTCGACCAGCTGCCGCTCCTCCCCCCTGAGCTGTTCCAGCATCCGCTGCATGATCGGCACCGCCCGGCCGCTCCAACTCTGGGCGACGACCAGTTCGGCGTCCGGTTCGCAGTGCTCGTCGATCACCGCCCTGGCGTGTGAGAAGAGGTCGGGTGGTGCATTGATCGACCGCTTGTTCTGGAGAAAGCGCTCGTTCGCCTCTGCGAACAGGACCCGCCCGTCCGGACCGACGACGGCGAGGGCGCTGTCGTGCAGGGTGTTGGCGAGACCGACGTAATACCTGGCCATCTGTACGGGATCCTCACTGTGCGGCGAGTGCTGGATTAATGGAGTGGGGCGGCGCGGCCAACCGGCGCTCCAGGCCGTAGAGGTCGAGATAGTCCCAGATCTCGACGAGTCTGCCTTCGGCGACGCGGTAGATGGCGACACCGTCGGCGGTTACCGGGCGCCCCGACGCGGGAAGGCCCATGAACGGGCGCCGGTGGGTACCGGTGAAGGAATAGCGGACCGTGAGGCGGTCGCGCGCCGCGAGCCAGTCGGCCACAGCGAAGGCGAGGTCAGGAAACGCGGCGCGGTAGTGCTCGACGTAGCGCACGAAGGCGTCGACGCCGCGCAGCTCGCCGGAACTGCCGTGCCGGACGAAGTCCGGGTGGATCACGTCTGCGGCCCGCGCGGTGCCACCCGGCCGCCACAGGCCGTTGTAGCAGGTCATCACGGTGGCGAGGTCGTGTCCCCTCACGTTGCGGCCACCTCCCCCGAGCCGCTGCGGGCCGCGTGCACGGCGTCGAGCCGTCGCCGGACCTCGTCGGCGACCGTCTCCGCGGCGTCGCCATCGAGGATGTGCAGGTGGTCCTCGTCGATGTCGACCAGGTCGACCCGGCCCTCGATGTTGTCGCGCCACGGCTGCACGTAGTCGTAGCCCTGCATCAGGTCCACGCGTTCCCAGTAGACCTCCGATGAGCGTCCGACGAACCCGTCCAGGGCCCGGATGAACAGCACGTCCGATGCGTCATAGGGGCGCAGTTCGGCCTGCTGGTACAGGCCGGCCGAGTGCTCGGACATCGTCAGCCCTCCGCGAAGGTAGTGGTAGACATCCTCCATCCGGCCCTGTCCCCCGGTGCGCTGGTGGACGAGGCGGGCTAGGGTCGGTAGGTGCAGCTCCCTGGGCACGCCGGCCAGGTCGTCCTCGCGGATCGTCCGCTCGGGGTGCTGTTCGGCGTCGACGAGCACGTTGGCGAGGTAGAAGACGATGAACGCGTCGTTGTAGTCGCCGCGGTGCCGGTCCACGACCTCCTGGGTCGGTGGGAAGGTGTCGATCATGACCAGTTGGTCGACCTGCTCACCGCGCTCCTGCAGGCGGCGGGCGAGCTCCATCGCGGTGAGCCCGCCGAAGGAGTGGCCACCGAGGAAGTAGGGCCCCTCGGGCTGGATCCGCAGGATCGCCTCCGTGTAGTCCTCCACCATCTGGTCCCACAGCTGCGGCATGGATCGGCCATCGGTGCCCCGGGCCTGGAAGGCGTAGAGCGGATATCGCCTGCCGAGCCGGGTCGCAACGGTTTCGAACGCCGCAGCGAAGCCGACGGCACCGGGCACCCAGAAGCTCGGCGGCCCGTCCCCACCGCGCGAGAACGGCAAGAGCATCGCCTTCGTCTCCGAGCCACGGGAGGTGCGGCCTGCCCCCTTCCTCGTCGAACGGCCGCCCGACGACGCGGGTCCGGCGCCCTCGGCGGGTACGGTCGGCGCGGCGGGCTCCGCCGCGAGGACGGTCTCGTCCGGGGCGAGGAACGCGGCGAGTTCTGCGACGGACGGATGATCGGTGAGCGCGGAGTAAGGCACGTCTTCGCTGAACTCCTCGTGTAGGGCCTCGATGATGCGGATACTCATGAGGGAGTCGACGCCGACCTCCCGGAAGGTCGCATTGTCCGGAATGGTGTCGGCTCCGACGCCGACGATCTCCGCGACGACTTCCCGGAGTCGGACCACGGTCCCGGGCGCGGCGCCACCCGCGGCCGGGGTGGACGATGGTGTCTCCGCCGGGCGCACGACCGCCGCCTCCGAACTTGGCGCCACCGGGGCCACGGGGTCCGCTGCGGCCTCCTTGTCCGGCTCGGCACCGATCGGACGCCGCTCGGCGAACCAGTGCGGCGTCCGTTCGAAGGGGTAGGAGGGCAGTTCGACCCGCCGCTCCAACGGCTCCCCGGGGACGACCGATCCACCGTCCGCCCACGCCCGCGCCGCCTCCAGCTCCCGATCGGCCCATCCGCCGTCGGCCACGGACACCACGTCAGCGGGGTCGGCCGCAGCGAGCAGCTGCTCGACCCCGGCACGCAGGCCTTCGAAATCCTCGGCGACCACGACCGCCCGCATCGGCATCGCGTCGCGTCCGTGCGCGGTCGTGGCGCTGACCTGCGCGGGGCCGACCCCGCCCGGTACGTCGTCCAGCCACGCGCGCATCCGCCGCAGCACCGCACGCAGCGCCTCGGTGCTCTTCGCGGAGAACGGGAAGGCCATCGGCCGCGCCGGGGCGGCTCCGGCCCGCCCGCCGGGCTGTGGGGCCTCCTCGACGACGACGTGGGCATTGACCCCACCGATGCCGAACGAGCTGAGGCCCGCGCGCAGCGGCGCACCGGAGACTGCGGCGGTCCACGGTCGCGTGGTGTCGACCACCGAGAACGGGCTCCCGTCGAGCGGGATGCCCGGGTTTACCTCCTTGAAGTCCGGCATCCCGAATAGTTCGCGGTACCGCAGCGCGCCGATCACCCGGAACAGGCCCGCAATGCCCGACGCGGGTTCGAGGTGGCCGAAACCGCCCTTACCCGATCCGAGACCGCACGCGCCCTCGACCAGGTCCGCGCCCTGCCGCCGGGCGAGCTCCTGGAAGGCGCGGCCGAGTGAGCGGACCTCGACCGGGTCGCCGACGTAGGTGCCCGTCCCGTGCATCTCGACGTAGCCGATCGAGTCCACGGGCACGTCCGCGTCCTCAACGGCCGCCACGATGACCGCGGACTGCGCGCGGCTGTTCGGCGAGGTGATGGTCGTGGCGCGGCCGCCGTGGTTGGTCGCGCTACCGCGCAGCACGGCGTGGATGTGGTCGCCGTCGCGGACGGCGTCGGCCAATGGCCTGAGCACCACCATCCCGACCCCCTCGCCCTTGACGTAGCCGTTGGCCCGGGACTCCAGCGGGCAGCTCTGGCCATTCGGCGAGACGACGTTCATGCCGTCCAGCGCCATGAGTGCGTACGGAGTGAGGTTCAGCGCCACCCCGCCCGCCAGCGCCATAGTGCACTCGCGCGAGCGCAGGGCGCGGATGGCCCGGTGGACGGCCACCAGCGAGGACGCGCAGGCGGTGTTGACGACCTCACTGGGCCCGTGCAGGTCGAGGAGGTAGGAGATGCGGTTGACGGCGAAGGTGTCCTCGTTACCGGTCGCGGTGATCGGGCTGACCACCTTCGCTTCGTGGAGCAGGTGCTGGTAGTCGCGAAACTGGACGCCGGCGAAGACACCCATCTGGCCCCCTGCCAGGGACGACGGCGCATATCCGGCATTCTCCAAGGCCGCCCACGATTCCTCCAGCAGGAGCCGCTGCTGCGGGTCGATGAAATCGGCCTCCTCGGCGGCGATCCCGAAGAACGCGGCGTCGAAGTGGTCCTCGTTGTCGAGGTAGCCGCCCCAGCGGTAGATGTTCGCATCCTCCGACGAGCCCAAGGCGCGCCAGTCCCAGCGGTGGGCGGGGGTCTCGGTCAGCAGGCTCTCGTCGTCGCGGAGTCGGTTCCACAGCGTGGACGCGTCGGGCGACATCGGGAACCGCCCGCTCAGCCCGACTACGGCGACAGCGCCCGTCTCGCCGTCGCTCCCGGAGCCGGGTGGACGCGTACGCACCCGCTCGTGTCCCGGAGCGAGTGTGTCCGGGGCGCGCCGGAACTCACCGGGATCCGTCTGCGCCCGCGAGGAGGCCCAGCGACGCACGGCCGCGGGCTCCTCCTCCACCAGCCACTCCGCGAGTCCTCCGACGCCGCGGGTCTCGTAGAAGACCGACGCGTCGATGGGGAAGCTGTAGGCGTCCCGGACCTCTTCGGCGAGCCCCTGGAAGGCGAGAGACTCGTAGCCGTAGTCACCCAGGGATACGTGCGGATCGAGGCGTTCGGGATCGAGTCCGATCCTGGCCGCCGCCCGGCGGACGAGGTCGTCGCGGAGCAGCCCGACCACCGTATCCGTGCTCGGATCGGCGGACTCGCTGTTGGAGGGGACGAAGGACTCCGGTTCGGCGGTGCCAACGCGACCCTGTACAGGATCGGTGGCACCACCGCCATGTTCCACGGATACGGCGGCGTCGGGTCCGCAAGGTACTGTGGCTGGCGTCCCGGACCCGGTGAAGGTCACCGGTTCCGCGTCGTCGAGCCACACGTGGTCGCGCCGGAACGGGTAGGTGGGCAGGCCCGCGACTCTGGTCCACGCGGTGTGCGCTCCCCAGTCCACGGGAGTTCCCTCCACCCACGCCACCGCGATCTCCTGTGCCGAGCCGAACGACGCGACCGGTCGGGGTTCGGTGCCCGCCCCGGATGGCGCGCGTCCGGCCCACCAGTCCCCTGTCGTACGGCCGTCGAGCCAGGCCGAGAGGGCACGGACCGCATCCTCGACCGTGGCCGCGGCGATGGCGAGGCGTTCGGGCCGCTCGACCCGCCCGGTTCGAAGCGTGTGCGCTATCGCGACGAGGTCGGGTTCGTGCTCCGCACGCACCGAGGTACCGGCGACAACACGGGTGAGGGCGTCGATCGAGTTGATGCCCGCACCTAGGACGAATCCGGGGTCCGTCGTGCGGCGCACCGTCTCCTCGACCCGGCTCCGGCCCAGCGCATCGAGTCCGTAGTCGGTCCACTCGTCGTCGGCCCGAATGTCCTCGGCCCCGACCCCTAGGTGCTCGGCGAGTGTCCGGGTCACCGCCGCCACCGCGGTCTCCGGGGGCCCGCCGCCGTGCTCGCGAAGTCGGCCGAGCAGACGGCCCGTCGCCTCGCGCAACTGCTCGGCGCTGTCCGCGGACAGTACGAGGAGACCGTCGGCGGGCCCGGTCGGCGGTGCACCCGCCGCCACGCGCGGCGGCGCCTCGTCGACGATCACCGAGGCGTTGGTCCCGCCCGCGCCGAACGAGCTGATCAGTGCCCGTCGCGGTGCGCCGACCGCCGGGGTCCACCCGGTGGTGGACGTGGTCACTCGCACTCCGGTGGCATCGAAATCGATGTCGGGGTTGGCCGGGAACCCATGCAGCGACGGCACCAGTTCCCGGTGGCGGAGCTGGATGACCACCTTGGTCAGCGCGACGATCCCCGCTGCGGACTCCAGGTGGCCGAGGTTGGACTTGACCGATCCCAGTGCCACTTCCCGCTCCGGCCCGAAGTGCCGTGCCAGCGCCCGCACCTCGACGGGGTCCCCCAGTGCCGTGCCCGTGCCGTGGGCCTCGACGTAGGAGACAGTGTTCGCGTCGACCCCGGACCGGTCAAGGGCATCGCCGATCACGCCCGCCTGGGCGTTGGGGTCCGGGACGGTGTAGCCGTTGGCGCGGCCGCCGTGGTTGACGGCAGAGCCTCGGATCACCGCCTGCACAGGGTCCCCGTCTCGCAGCGCGTCGGCCAAGGGCTTGAGCAGCACCGCGCCGATGCCCTCGCCGGGCACGTAGCCGTCGCCGCCCTCACCGAAGCTACGGCAGCGGCCGTCGGAGGACGCGAACCCGCCGAGACTGAGCTGGAGGTACTTGCGCGGGTGGGTGTGGAGGTTGACACCTCCCACGATTGCCGCGTCGACCTCGCCGGAGCGCAGGCTCTGCAACGCCAGATGGAGCGCGGTGAGCGACGATGAGCACATGGAGTCGACCGCCAGGCTCGGACCGTGCAGATCGAGGGTGTAGGACACTCGGTTGGCGATGGAGGCGTAGGAAGACGACGCGATCCGACCGTCCGGCGCTGCGCCGAGCAACTGATAGTCGCCGTACATGACGCCCACCCACGTGCCGGTCCGCCGGGCGAGGGTCCGCGGTGTGAGCCCGGCGTCCTCGATCGTCTCCCAGACGACCTGGAGGAACATGCGCTCCTGCGGGTCGAGCATGGCCGCCTCGTTCGGGGCGATACGGAAGAAGGTCGGGTCGAACCGGTCGATGCCGTCGACGAAACCGCCCCACTTGCTGTAGCTGCGCAGCGGGGCGCGGTCCGGTGCGTAAAAGCCGTCGAGGTCCCACCGCTCCGGGGGGATCTGGGTGACGCAGTCGCGTCCCGAACGCAGGTTCTCCCACAGTTGCCCGACGTGCTCGGCCATGGGGTAACGGCCGGCTAGGCCGACGACGGCGACGGCGAGGCCATCTGTGCGGTCCCCGTCCGGTGCGCCGTGGTCCGGAGCGGCTTCGGGCCATGGGAGTGTGGTCGCCTCGGCCGTGGCGGGGGGCTGCCCCTTGGCGAGCCGGTCCCCGTCAGCCGGCCCGGGGTCGTGCGCGGGAGCCACCGGCGGCGTGCGCCGGGGCAGCCGTGTCAGAGCGTCGGTGAGACCGCCCACGGTGCGGTGTTCGAAGAACAGCGTCTTGGGCACCTCCGCGTACACGGCGAGCAGCCGCGCGGTGATCCCCGCGATCATCACCGACTCGATCCCCAGCTCCTCCAGGCGTGTGTCGGGGCGCACGTTGTCGGCGGGGATCCTCAACTCGTCGGCGAAGATGTCCCGGAGTTCGACGGCGACGTCCTCGGGGGTGGGGTCGCCGGCGTTCCCCGGACCTGCCCCCGGCCACTCCGTCACGGGGACCGTTCGGGAAGCGGCCGGCCCGGTCTGGGTCCCGGCGGCTTCGGCTAGCACACCGTCGACGTCGCAGGCGGAGCCGAGGACAGCGACGCTCGCCTGCCCTCCGGTCAGCGCCGACCTCCAGGCCGCCGCGCCGGACACGGCGGTGAGCGGGGTGAGTCCGTGGTCCGCGTCGGTGCGCGCCGCCATGCCGCCGGTCCACGGCCCCCAGGCCAGCGCGATGGTGCGGCCGCTGCGGGTACCGGCCCGTACCGCCTCGGCACGGGCGCGGGTCAGGCCCGTGAGCGCGGCGTTCGCGTAGGAGTATGCGGCTTGGCCCCGGTTTCCAGTGATGCCGGCCAGCGACGAGCACGTCACGAAGAGGTCGAGGTCGTCGTCGGCGGTCACCTCGTCGAGCAGAGCGGTGCCGGTGATCTTGGCCGAGAGGACGCGGTCCACCCGGGCACCGTCCTCGTGCGCGAAGCTCCGGCTGTACTCCGTCCCGGCGGCGTGCACGATCCCGCGGACGGCACCATGGTCGCGGCGGGCGCTGTCGAGCGCGGCGCAGACCTGGTCCCGGTCCGTGACGTCGGCGCGCACGTGCGCCACCCGGTCGGGCGGGCCGATCCGGTCGAGTGTGTCCCGAGTGGGCTCCGACCTGGAAAGGACGGTGACGTGTCCGCCCGCGGCAACGAGGTCCGCAGCCAGCGCCGAGCCCACGGTCCCGGTCCCCCCAGTGACGACATAGGTCCCGGTTCCAGGCCGTGGGCGGTCGGTGGCCGGGGGCTCGGGCGACGGAGCGAGTCCGCGACGTTCGAGTCCGGCGGGCGTTCGGCGCAGGCTCCCGCCCCGCTGGGCAGGCAGCACCGGTCTGAGGCCGGGGTCGGCGGCTGGGCGCAGTGCCTCCACGATGACGAGCGGGTGCTCGCGGGTCACGCTGGCGCCGAGGGCCGCGAGCGCGTCGGCGGCGGCGGGTTCGGTCGCGTCGACCGTGAACGTCACGCACAGCCGGTCTGCGGACTCCCGGTCGGCAGCGACTCGCAACAGCCGTGCCGCGTGCGCGTACAAGGTCAGGGGATCCAGGCCGCGTGCCACGTCCACGACCACGTCACCGCTGCCGAACGTGCCGGTGAGGGCGGCCTCGGCGGCCTGGACGCCGGTCGTCGCGTGCTCGACCCCGTATCGCGTGAGCCGCCAGGACGGCTCGGGGCAGAGGGCTCCGTCGACCTCGGCCGCTCGCCACTCCTCGTGCAGCAGGACGGGGTGCGTCCCGTTCTGCGCGGCCGAGACGATCGCCAGTCCAGAGAGCGTTCCGAGGACGCGCCCCACGGAGTCGGTGAGGTCGATGTCGATGGCGTCGCCGCGCCGGACGATCCGCGCCCGGGTCGCGGCGGTGAGGGCGTCCACGCCCAGTTCGAAACGGTCGAGCGAAACGGGGAACCCCATCGGATCGCCGCCGGGTCCGCGCAGAGCGGCGACGGCCTGGAAGGCAGAGTCGAGCAGCCCGGGGTCGACACCGGTCAGGGGGCGCCCTTCGGCGTCGAGTCCGGCGACGACCTCCCCGTCCCCGGTCCGCAGCCAATCCAAAGCGCGGAACGGCCGGCCGTGGACGAGTCCGGCCGACGCGAACCACCGGTAGCACTCCTCGGGGGTGTGGGAGGTATCCCAGACGGTGTGCTCCCCGGCCGTCGGGGACGTGCGGGCAGGTGCGGGCCCCGTACCGGCCTGGACGCGGCCGGTGCAGCCAGGCTCGTCGCCGTCGGCGGACCCGACGCGAAAGCGCAGGCCGTCCCCGTCCTCGGTGAAGCGGAGTTCCACCCCGGCGGCGGACGACTCGATCGGCCGCACCCAACGGACGTCGCGTATTGTCAGCGCTCCGGACAGACCGCATCGGCGAGCCGCCTCGAAGACCATGGCGAGGGTCGTGGCGGCAGCGAGGACGGGGCGGCCGTCGACCCGGTGCCCGTCCACCCACCAGTGCGCGGCCTCGACGCGGAACAGGCGTGCGCCGGGCCGCGAGACGGCGTCCCGGTCGACTTCGTTGAGGGGGAACCCGGTGTCCGCTCCCAAAACGGCCCCGTGCTCGGGTGACGCGGTGGGCGTGTCCGAAGCTCCGCTCTCCGATCGCGCGCTCCAGTAGCTCTGGCGGTCGAAGGGATGTCCCGGCAACGGAACGATCCGGCCCCGCCAACCACCCGGCGGCTCCTCCACGCGACCGGACTCGACGTAGGCCCGGGCCGCGTCGCGCAGGTCGTGCGGTGCGCCGTCCCCGGCGCGGTGCTCACCCGCTCCGGACTCGTCGAGCAGGCGGGCCAACTCGGCGGTGTCGCGGACGACGTAGGCTGCGCGGTGGTCCCAGTGCCGACGCCCCTGCGCCAGCGTGAACGCGACGTCGTGGAGGTCGGCTCCGCGCGCGGAGCCACGCAGTACCTCCGCCAGGTCACTGGTGACCCGATCGAGTGCCTCGGGTGTGCGCGCGGAGACGACGGTGAGGTGGAAGGCGCGCGGCGGTCGCTCGGGGCCGGTGTGCTCGGGAGGTTCCTCCATGACGAGGTGCGCGTTGGTGCCGCTGTACCCGAACGAGCTCACGACGGCGCGACGCGGAGTCCCCTCTGACCTCTGCCAGTCGCGCGGCTCGTCGGCGACGTAGAACGGCGACCCGTCGAGCTCGATGCTGGGGCTGAGCCGGTCGAAGTGCAGGGACGCGGGGATGCGGCGGTGCTCCATCGCGAGCAGGACCTTGAGCACACCGGCCACGCCCGCCGCATGGCTGGTGTGCCCGATGTTGGTCTTGACCGAGCCCAGGGCGCAGTAGTCGGTCCGGTCCGTGTCGGCGCGGAAGGCGCGTTCGAGCGCCGTCACCTCGATGGGGTCGCCGAGCACCGTGCCCGTACCGTGCGCTTCGACGAGGGTGATCGACTCGGCGCTCACACTTGCGCGTTCGTACACCTCGCGTTCCAACCGTTCCTGGGACAGTGCGCTGGGCGCGGTGAGTCCGTTGGTCTTGCCGTCCTGGTTCACGCCGCTGCCCAGGATGACGCCGCGGATGTGGTCGCCGTCCGCCAAGGCGTCGGAGAGCCGTTTGAGTACGACGACGCCGACACCCTCGCCCGGAACGAACCCATCGGCGGAGGCGTCGAAGGCCCGGCAGGCGCCGGTCGGCGACAGCATCTGCCCCTGGCTGGCGGCCAGGTAGAAGGCGGGGCCTACGAACAGGCAAACGCCGCCCGCCACGGCGAGGTCTGTCCGGCCGGACAGCAGCGACGTGCACGCCAGGTCGATCGCGACCAGTGACGAGGAGCAGGCGGTGTCGAGGGCGATGTTGGGGCCGCGGAGGTCGAGCAGGTACGAGATTCGCGCGGCCAGGATCGCGCTGTCGTTGCCGATCATCGTCAGCGCCTCGGCCTCAGGGCCGAGGCGGTGTTCCTCGCCGAGGTAGTCGCTGGGCGACGTGCCGACGTAGACGCCGCAGTGCTCGGGCAGGCGTGCGCTGCCCGCCGCCCCGGCGTCCTCCAAAGCCCGCCATGCGGCCTCCAGGAACAGGCGCTGCTGCGGGTCCATGAGTTCGGCGGCACGCCCGGACAGATGGAAGAAACCCGGATCGAAGCGGTCGATGCCGTCGAGGAATCCGCCCCATCGGGAGTAGGTGGTTCCGGGGCGGCCCGGTTCGGGTGAGAAGTACCGGGACGCGTCCCACCGCTCGGGCGCGACCTCGGTGACGCTGCACCGACTCTCATCGAGCAGGTTCCAGTACCCTTCCAGGTCGGGCGCCCCGGCGTACCTGGCTGAGGCGCCGACGACGGCGACGGCCTCCCCCTGGCGCGTGTCGCCGGACGCGGGCCCGGTGCCGCGCTTTGGCGGTGCGGCGGTCGGGGTCGCGGGCGTGGCGGCGGGCGGTGCCGGGTCGGTGGCACGGCGCAGCTCCGCCCACGCCTGCTGCGGGGTGATCTCCCCCGATTGGACCTGGCGCAGGATCTCGCGCTTGAATTCATTCACCGGTGTCCTCCCATTGGCGCAACGCGTCGTCCAGAGATACGGCGCCGCGTGAGAGGCGCTCCAGTACGTCCATGCCGTTGTCCCCGACGGGGCCTGCAGGGGGCCCGGCGTCCGCCGCAAACGATGGCGGAGGCGGTTCGGTCCGCCCGAGTTCGTCGGTGACGTGCTCGGCCAATACCGACACGGTCGGGAAATCGAACAACGCCGTAGGCTTCAAATCCACACCCAAACGCTCATTCACCGCACCCACCAACTCAACCAAAACAATCGAATCCACCCCATAATCCGTAAACGGAACATCTCCCACCACACTCCCCGGTTCACGGCATAGGGTCTCCGCCACCACAGCCGAAATCTCCCCCACCACATCCAACGCACCCGCACCGGACTCCACCGGAGCGGACGCGCGGGGCACGTCCGGTCGCTCGTCGGTGACGCCCTCCCGGGCAGTACCGCCCACGGACTCTGGCCGCGTCAGCGTCTCGGGCCCGACCGGTGCGCGGCGGGCGACGAGCACGTGCTGCCCGATCGTCCCGTCGCGAATCTCGCCCGGAGCTTCCACGGCCACCGCGTCGAAGCCCTCATCGCGCAGCACAGACGTCCACGTTCGGACCGACGCGAGCGGCGAGTCCGGCTCACGCAGGTCGTCCTCGAACTTCCACCAGCCGTCGAGCAGGCCGAACGTCATGGTCGCGAACTCGCTGACCTCGGTGGTCTCCAGCAGCACCAGCCAGCCGCCCGGACGCAGCAGCTCAGCAGTGTGGCGCACGGCCGCGCGCAGGTCCGGCGTGGCATGCAGGACGTTCGCCGCGACAACGACGTCCGCCGCGCCACTCGCGAACCCCTGCCAGGCGGGGGACGCCGCCACATCCATCCGGCGAAACTCGACATTGTCGAGTTCATCGAGCATTCGGCGGCCATGGCGGAGGAACCCCGCGGACAGGTCGGTGTAGACGTAGTCGATCCGGTCCCACTCCCGCCGGAGTACCGGCACCAGTGCCTGCGTGGTGCCCCCGGTACCTGCTCCGACCTCGACGACCCGTATCCGGTCGGACGTCGACGCGAGCCTGGTCTCCAAGGCCCGCCGCACAAGGTCGTTCAGACCGTCGGCGACCACGTCGCCCTGGTAGACGGCGTTGACGAGCCGCATCGACGACCCCGGGAACATGATCTCCGTCGGTTCCTGTCGGCCGGCGAGCAGGTCGGGGTAGGCGCGGACGCACGCGGCCAGCAGCTCCACGTGGGCAGCGACGGCTCCGTGTTCCCGGCCGTGTCGCAGCAGGTCGGCCTCTGCGGCCTGCGGTGTCATCGAGCGGGCGCTGGCGCACAGCCTCCGCTCGCCGCGGACCTCCTCGACGAGGCCGGCGCCCTCCGCGTGCCGGAGCAGCGCGGACACGAACGAGACAGCGGACTCCGGCACCCCCATGCGCATCCACCCCTCACGGGGGAGGACGCGTCCGTCGCTGTTGACGATCCCGACGGCTACGAGCTGGAGCAACGCCCAGACGTGACCGCGCCGAACCATCCCTCGATGGGCGGAGAGGACGTCGTCGAGCCCGGCCGTACCAGGGCCGCGGTGGCCGGCCAGCGGGTCGAACGCCTCCCCGCCGCCGGCGGCGCGCGTCCGCTCGCCGGTGGCGGCACCCGCGGAGAACTGGGCCAGTCCCTCCGGGGCCGCCTTCAGGACGACAGTCTGGAACCTCCCACGGGCCACCGCGCGGTCCAGCGCCCGCATGCCCTCGGCCGGGGTCACCGAATGGATGCCGTTGGCCTCCATCAGCACGCGGTACTTCGGGTCGGCAACGATACCGACGTCGCCCCAGTACCCCCAGTTCACGACGCGGACGGGCAGCCGGTCCCGGCGCAGCTCCCGGGCATAGGCGTCCAGGTGCGTGCTCGCGGCGGCGTAGTTCGCCTGGCCGGTGTTGCCGACGAACGACTGGGCCGACGAGTAGAGGACGAACATGTCCAGCGGCTGGTCGCGCAGCGCGGCCACGAGGTTCTCCGCGCCCGCCGCCTTGGGCTCGCACACTTCGCGATAGGCGTCGTCGGTCATCGTCTGGAGCAGGCCGTCGCGCAGGACCAGCGCGGAGTGGAAAGCCCCGTGGACCGGTCCGAAGCGCGCGACGGCGTCAGCCACCGCCCCGCGCACCGCGTCGGCGTCGGCCGCGTCCACCGACAGGTACAGCCCGCGCCCCCCGGCGCGTTCGATGAGGTCGAGCCCGGCCCGGATGCCGTCGTCCTCGGGACGGCGGCCGAGGAGGACGACGTTCGCGCCCGCCGTCCGCGCCAGATGCATGGCGGTGACGAAACCGATACCGCCCGCACCGCCGAGGATCAGGTAGGTGCCTCCCCTGCGGTAGCCGGGTACCGGGGCCGTGCCGTCCTCGTCGCCGACCGGGTCCAGGCCCAGGGTCCAGCCGCGGCCCGCGCGGAGTGCGACCTCGCGACCGGCGGGGTCTAGGGGAAGCGCGAGCGCCCGACCCAGGACGTCCGCTGGTGTGCCCGCGAGGTCGGCGGCGGCGAGATCGACGCACCGCACCGACCACGTGCGGCGTTCCCGGGCCAGCGAGCGCTGCAACCCGAACAACTGCGCCCCGGCGGGCGCGACGGGATCGTCGATGTGCACTTGGTGGGCGTCGACGGTGAGCACGACGACGTCGAGGGCTCGGCTCGCGTGCCGTCCTCCGGCGAGCGTCCGCAGTGCCCGCAGCACCGGTAGGCCGAGCCGTTCACGCGACGCGGCCGCGGTGCCCTCGGCCACGCCGATCACGTACACCCGGCGGAGGGCGGCCGTGTCGTCGACGCGACGCATCTCGTCGGCGAGCGCGGGGTCGTCCAGCGCGATGCGGCGGACGGTGGACCCGGCGTGCCGGGCGAGGACGGCGCCGGTCAGCCCCGGGTGGGCACCGCTGTCCAGGACGAGCACGTCGCCCGCGGGCGAGTTGCCAGGGACGCTCGGCACGGGACCCACCGCGGACCAGACGGGTGCGAGTTCGTGGACTTCGGCGGCCTCCCGCAACGGCCGGGAGGTCATTCCGTCGACGACGACACACGGCGCGCCCGTCGTGGTGGCGACGGTGAGCCCGCATTGGTCGCGGCCATCCTGCCACACGACGGAGACACAGGTCTCCGGCACGGGGCGCAGCACGCGCACCCGGTCCATCGCGAAGGGCAGGTGCGGGCCCGTGTCGTTCTCCGGCGGGAGCGCGAGGAGGCTCTGCGCGGCGCTGTCCAGGACCCCGACCGGCACGTCGCGGTAGTCGCCGGGCGTGCGCCGCAGCGACGCCACGACGATGTCCGAGCCCACACGGTAAGACGTGATGGCCCGGAAAGCCGGTCCGTAGCGGACACCCACCGTGTCGAAGCGGTGGTAGAGCAGGTGGGGGTCACCGTCACGTTCGGTGTGCAGGCCCTCCAGGTCGAGGTCGGGCGCGTGCGCCGGCTCTCCCGGAAGGATCCGGCCACGGCTGTGCGCCACCGGTTCCTCCTCGGGCGACGTGGCGGGCCGGCTCGTGACCTCCCAGCGCCATTCGTCGCCCTCGGGGGTGAGGGCGAATCGGACGCGCCGCGGTTCGTCCACGACCACCGGGCGGATCCAGACGGCGCGCTCAATCGTGCACAAGGGTGATCCGAACTCGCGCCGGACGAGGTCGACGAGGAGACTCAGGTGGCCCGCGGCAGGCAGGATCGGGCGCCCGCCAACGATGTGGTCGGCGACCAAGGGATCCTTGGGATCAAGAACGATCTCCAGGGACCGCGGATCCGTGGGATCGTTCGGCGCCCCGGACGAGGACGTTTCCGGCACCGTAGCCGATCCTGTGTTCCGCTCCCGGTCGACGGCCCAGTGCCGCTGGTCCTCGAAGGGGTAGAGGGGTGCGTCGACGAGGCGGCCGCCCGTTCCCAGCTCCGCCCACTCGACGGTCTCACCGGCGAGGTAGCGTTCCCGGGCGCGCTCCAGGACGCCGCCGTCCCGTGCGGCCTCGGGCTCCTGCTGTGTCCCCGACTCCCACCGGCGCAGCTGGTCCAACAGATCGTCCACGCCAGTCGCGATGAACGCGGCGCGGTGCCGGAAGTGCGTGCGCCGCTCCCCCAAGGTGTACGCGACGTCCGTGAGGTCCGCCGCCTGACCCTCCGCCAGCAAGGACGCCAACGCGCGCACTCGGCGGGCGAGCGCGTCGGGCGTGGTGGCTGACAGCGGAACGAGCACGGGGCTGTCAGGGTGCCGAGCGGCTCCTGGCTCCGCCTCGGCCGGCGGTTCCGCCAACACCATGTGCACGTTGGTCCCGCTGAACCCGAAGGAGCTGACAGCGGCCAACCGCTCGCCCCCGCGCGGCTTGGGGAACGGCCGGGCCTCGCGCGCGACGTAGAACGGGGAGTCGTCGAGCCGCAGGTGATCGTTGACGTTCGTCACGTGCAGCGTCGGCGCGATCCGCCGGTGGCGCAGGCTCAACAGCGCCTTGGTGAAGCCCGCGATGCCCGAGGCCGTGAGCGTGTGGCCGATGTTGGACTTCACCGAGCCGAGGCCGCAGAAGTTCCGCTCGCCCGTGAACTCGCGGAACGCGGCCGTCAAGGCCTCGATCTCCACCGGGTCACCGAGCCGGGTACCAGTGCCGTGGCACTCCACGTAGCCGATGTCCTCGGGGTCGATGCCGAACCGCCGGTAGACCGAGACCTCCAGGTCGCGCTGAGCGACCATGTTCGGAGCGGTGATCCCGTTGCTACGGCCGTCCTGGTTCGTGCCGGAGCCGCGGACGACGCCCAGGATGCGGTCACCGTCGCGGCGCGCGTGTTCCAAGGACTTGAGCAGGACCACGCCGACGCCCTCGCCGGGGACGAAGCCGTCGGCCTGCGCGTCGAAGGTCCGGCAGCGGCCGGTGGGCGAGAGCATACGCGCCTTGCTCGCGAGCACGTGGAGTTCGGGCGTGAAGAGCAGGGCGACGCCCCCGGCGAACGCCGCCTCGACGCGCCCGGACCGGATCTCTTCGCAGGCGAGGTGGACGGCCATCAGGGACGACGAACACGAGGTCTCCACAGCCAGGCTGGGACCGCGCAGGTCGAGGAGGTAGGACAGGCGCGACGGCAGCATCGCCGCGTGGTTTCCGGTGAAGGTGTAGCCCTCCGGCTGCACGCCGTTCTCGCGCAGGTGGTTCTGGTAGTCGCCGGAGGACGCGCCGACGAAGACGCCGACGTCGCGGCCCCGGAGCGCGTCGGCGGGGTATCCGGCGGACTCCATGGCGTGCCAGGAACTCTCCAGGAAGAGCCGCTGCTGCGGGTCCATGAGCTTGGCCTCGCGGGGCGAGAAACCGAAGAAGTCCGCATCGAACCGGTCGGCGTCCGCCAGGACGGACCCCCACTTGCCGTAGGTTCGGAACGGCGCTCGGGCGTCAGCGTCGAAGTGCCGACCGATGTCCCAGCGCTCGGGTCGGACGATGTCCACGCTGTCCACGCCGTTGACGAGGTTGTCCCAGAACTCGCCCGTGGTCGGCGAGCCGGGGAAGCGGACCGCCATGCCGACGACGGCGATGTCGGCGTGCCGTGGCTCGGGTGGCGGCGGGGATGCCGAGGGCAGGGCAGACCCCCGGCGTTGCGCGGGGGCCTCACCCACGGGGTCGTCGATGGGGGCCGAAGGCTCCTCGGTAGCCGCGGCCCGGCCGGTACGGGGCAGGACCCCGACCAGATGCTCCGCGAGTTCGCGGACCGTCGTGTACTGGAAGAAGTCCGTGGGACGCAGGTCAGTGCCCAGAGTGGTGTTCAAGCGGTCGACGATGTCCACGGCGAACACAGAGTCGATACCGAACTCCGCGTGCGGGACGTCCAGTTCGACATCGTGGGGTTCGGCGCCGAGCACCGTCGCCATGGCCGTGCGGACCGTGTCGGCAACGCGGCCGAAATCCGGCCCGGCCAGCGCCTCCGCGGTCACGGGAGCGTCATCCACGGGGTTGTTCGCCACGGTCCAGGGCTCCACGTGCCGGGTATCCGCGGGGCGGGGTTCGGTCGGCCCGTCAGCCGGCGCGTCCTCCGCGGACATCCCGGGCAGCCACATCTCCATACGGTCGAACGCATAGCCGGGCAGCGGGACGCGGCGGCGTTCCCCAGCCGGGGACCCGCTCCAGGGCACGGAGTAGCCCTGCGTCCACAGCTTCGCGAGCTCGTCGAGCCGCCCCTCGCGGAGAATCCCGTCAAGGAACCGCTCGCCGGACGGTCCGCCGAACAGTTCCGACAGGGCCCGGTCCTCTTCGCCGGTCCGGCCCGCGCGGTGCGTCTCGGTGCCCGTCGCGGCGAACTCCCGCAACCGTGCCAAGAGCTCGTCGACCCCGTCGACCACCAAGGCGAGGCGTTCGTCGAACTCGTCCCGGCCCGAGGCGAGGGTGAACGCGACGTCGGCGAGAGCGGGGCCCGTGCCGGCTCCGGGCGCGTCCTCCCGGGGCAGCTGGGCGGCGACCTCGCGGAATGATCGAGCGACACCGAGGAATCGGGCGATGCTCTCCTCCTGTCCAGGGGGCGCGACACGGGAGGCGATCTCCGTGGCCGTGAACGCGTCCAGCCCGAACTCGGACGGATCGGCGTCGAGGTCGACGTCGGCCGCGCCCAGACCGGCGACGTCCGCCACCGCCGCGACGACGTCGGCCGTCCGGTCCGCGGTCGCTGCGGTCCGCCCGGGGTCGAGGTGGTCGGCGAGCCGCCGCGCGGATTCTCGCAAGGAGCGGTCCGACCGGGCCGACAGGCGTACGATCTGTTGTCCGCCGTCACCGGGGCCGTTCGCGGCCACTGGAGCGTCGTCAGCCGCCACGACCAGGTGAGAGTTGGCCCCGCCCGCGCCGAAGGAACTGATCGACGCGGTGAGGGGCGCCGTGCCCGACCGCTTGGCCCACGGCTCGTGCGCGCGCTGCACGCGCAGGCCATGGAAACCGATCTCGGGGTTGCCCGGCTCCGAGTGCAGGGACGGTACCAACTCGGCGTACTCGAACTGTAGGAGGACCTTCGTGAGCGCGGCGATGCCCGCGGCCGACTCAAGGTGCCCGATGTTGGACTTGACCGATCCGATCGGGCAGTCCGGGCCCGATCCGGCGAATACCCCGCCGAGCGCCGAGACCTCGATGGGATCGCCGAGCAGTGTGCCCGTGCCGTGCGCCTCCACGTAGTCGATCTCGGCAGCCGGCACCCCGGCCGTGTGCAGCGCACGCCCGACCACGTCGGCCTGGGCGGACACCGAGGGCACGGTGAAGCCGTTCGTGCGCCCGCCGTGGTTGACCGCGCCACCGCGGACGACCCCGTACACGTGGTCGCCGTCGCGTAGGGCGGCCGAGCGCCGCTTGAGCACCACGACCCCGACGCCCTCACCTGGGACGTAACCATCGCCGCCCGCGCCGAAGCTGCGGCAGCGGCCGTCAGTAGACGCAAAGCGCCCCTGTGCCATCTGGAGGTAGCGGTACGGGTGCGAGATGACGTTGACGCCGCCCGCGAGTGCGACGTCGCACTCGCCCGCCCGGATACTCGTGCAGGCGAGGTGGACGGCAGTCAGCGACGACGAGCACATCGTGTCCACGGTGATGCTCGGTCCGTGCAGGTCGAGGCTGTAGGACACTCGGTTGGCCACCCCGGCTCCCAGGGAGGAGGGTAGGAAACCGGAGTCGCGGTACCGGGATTCGGCGCCGTACATCTGGTAATGGGCGTGCATGACCCCGGCGAACACGCCGGTGCGCGAACCGGCGAGTTCGGCGACGGAGTGCCCGGAGTCCTCGACCGCGTGCCAGGCCGTCTGGAGGAACTGGCGTTCCTGGGGGTCGAGCTGCCGCGCCTCGGCGGGTGCGATGTTGAAGAAGCGGCAGTCGAACCCGGCGATTTCGCGCAGGAACCCGCCCCACTTGGCGTAGGTCCGGCCCACCGTGCCCACGGCCGGGTCGAACAGAGCGGCGTGGTCCCAGCGGTCCGACGGGACCTCGGTCACGCAGTCGCGGCCGGAGCGCAGCACGGACCAGTACTCCGCCAGGTCATCGGCCTGGGGGTAGCGTCCACTGACCCCGACGATGACGACCGGGTCCTCGGTGTCCCGCCGGAGTTCGTCCGATCCGCGGGCGACCACCGCGTACGACCGGGACGGCTCCGGAACGGAGGGCGGCTCGGACGCCATGGGCGGTTCCTGGGCCGACGGCGGAGCCGGGGTCAGGGCCGGTGCCGGGGCGACAGGCTCGGTGCGGGCGTCCTCCTGGACGCCGCCAGCGCCCAGTGCGCCGCCGGGGTCCGCCAGGGAAGCCGCTGCGGCCCGGTGCGTGCGCCAGAGCCCGTCGGACAGCTCCCGAACGTCGCGGTACTCGAAGAACACGGTGACGGGAACCTGACCGAGTCGGTCGGTGAGCGCACGGCTGAGGTTCATTGCCATGACCGATTCGAGGCCGAGCCGCTCGAACGTGGCCTCCGGCCGCAGCTCCCACGGCCGCATGCCGAGCTCCTCGGCGACCATACCGCCGACGAGTTCCACGAACCGAGCGGGCGCCCGCTCGGGCGCCTGGCCTGACGATCCCGACCGCTCAGAGGGTTCCGGGTTCATGGCGGCGGGCGCGGGCGCCGGCGCGGCGGCGTGCGCGGTGCCCCAGTGGTCCGTCGCCCACGCCTTGATCACCGCCGGGTCGCCGTAGACCGGGAGGTGGACCGTGCCGGAGCCGCAGAGCATGTCGTCCAGCGCGGCCAGCCCGGTCTGCGGGGTCAGGGGATCCCAACCCAGGTGCGTGCGCAGGACCTCGGCGGCGGAGGCGTCCACGGTCATACCGCCGTCGGTCCACAAGGGCCACGACACGACGAGCGTCCGACCCTGGCGCTGGCCCGCCCGGACGGCGGTGGCGCGCTCCTCGGTGAGGGCGGTGATCTGTGCGTTCGCCCACGCGTAGTCGATCTGGCCCGGGACGCCGACATAGGCGCTGGCCGAGCCGAAGACGACCCAGCAGTCCAGCGGCAGGTCCCGCGTGGCCTCGTCGAGGTACACCGCGCCCCACACCTTGGGGGCGAGCACAGCGGCCATGGCATCGGCCGACTTACGCGCCGCGAACCCGTCGCGCAGCACGCCCGCGAGGTGGAACACCCCGTGCAGGGCACCGAAGGCGGCGGTCGCCGCGTCCACGGCCACGCGGGCTCCGTTTTCGGTCGAGCAGTCGGCACTGACGTACACCGCGGCGCCTCCAGCGTCGCGGATCTCCTGGAGCACCGCGTCCGACTCGACCCCGGCCGCCCGGCGGCCCACGACGACCACCCGCGCCTCGCGGGTACGGGCCAGGTGGACGGCCAGTTGGCGGCCGACCCCGCCGAGTCCGCCGGTGACGAGGCAGATGCCTCCCCGGCGCAGCGGATGTGTGTCGTGGTCTGCGGTGTCCGGCCCGGCGGTCATGCGCAGGGTCTGCCTGTGCAGGGTCCGGCCATCGAGGCGCACCGCACCGGCCGCCCCTGCACTGTCGGGAAGGCCGCCGAGCAGCACGTCGGCGAGGGCCCGGTTCCAGGCCTCGGATCCAGGTTCTCCCAGTTCGGGCCCGGTAACGATGGTATGGCCGCGGTAGGCGGGATTCTCTACTGCCAGGACACGGTGGACGGCCGCGCCGGCCGCCGAGTCCGAGTCATCGGTCGAGCGGACGTCGAAGTACCGCACCGGGCCCTCGTGCAGGAGGCGGACCGCGGTGCGCACAACCGTGTCGAAGGCGGCGACCCTCCGGCCGACCTCCTCCGCCGAGCCGGCGCCGGTCGACGGCCAGGCAGCCATGAGATCAACGACCGTGTCGATGTCCGAACCAACCGCGTCGACCGCCTCGGAGAGACCAGCCACCCGGCGTCCGTCGACCTCGACGCTGCCGTCCTCCGTGGGAACAGCGATCGACACCGCCCCGGGCCGACCCGCCCCAGTGAGCACGGCGGCCAAGCCCCGTGCCACCCCGGCGTCCGAGCCGAGCAGTAGCACCCTGCCGGGCGGCGTGGCGGCCGGGCGGTTCGGTTCCTCGGTCCAGTCGAACGCGAGATAGCGCAGGCTCGGGTGCACGGCGCCTCCGGGGTCGGTGGAGTCTGCAGAGGTCCCTGAGGCTGGAGTGGCTGCAGTGGCTGGGGAGTCGGCTGACACCACAGTGGCGTCGGTGGCTGTAGTGGCGTCAGTGGCGACAGGTACAGCGGAGACGGGTGAAGCGCCGGAGCCGGACACGGCGTGCGAGGTTGCGACGGCACGTCCACTGTCGGGGTTCGTCACCTGCACGGGGAGCACCGTGACGGCGTCGAGTCGGCCGACGACTAAGCCGTCGGCGTCTGCGAGCAGGATGTCGTAGGTCGAGCCGCCACGCTCCGTCGTACCCGTCCGCTCGGCGTGGACCCACCGCGCCGAGGTCAGACGGTCGCCTACCTCGACCCGACCGATCGCGAACGGCAGCAGCAGTCGACCCGCCCGCGCGCCGAACCCGACAAGAGCCTGCAACGCTCCGTCGAGGGCCGCCGCGTTCGAGCTACCGGGTTTGATCCGAACAGCCCCCAGAACGCCGGCACCGTCCGTACACACGGACTCGATCACCCGCAGACCCGACCCGTAGTCCAGGCCGAGGGCGGAAAAGTGGTCGTAGCACTGGGCACCGTCATGCGCCTCCGCGTCCGACCAGCGGGAAGCACCCGGATCGATGGGCTCCGTCCTCGCGAGCGCGCCGTCGCTCGCGCGCAACCGCCCCTCGCACAGGAGGCGGCCGCCGTCGACGGTCCGCACAGAGAACACCCCCTCGGACGCACTGCCGTCGATGGCGACGTCGACCTCGACGCCCTCCTGCGGGACCCGCAGGGGTTCCGGCCAGGCGCACGACTCCAAGACCGGGTCTCCCCCAGCCAGCGACCCCACCAGTTCGATCATCGCCGCCGCGGGCATCACGCACTCGCCCAACACGGTGTGGTCCGCGTTGACGGACGTCTCACGTGTCACGCGCACGCGCCGACCGCCCACCGCGGCGTCCGCCGCCTCCGGCCAGTGGCGATGGCGCGCGAAGACGTAGCCGGGCAGGCGGACCGGTCGGCCCGCCAGGTCCCAGTTCGGCGCCTCCACCCCGGGGCCCCCGGCACACCAGGAGCGCACCCAGGTCTCCTGCGCACCGCCGTGGCCGCCGGTGTCGACGGCCCCCGCCGCCTCGACCCGGCCGAGCCGCTCGACCGCCTCCTCGACGGAGGAGGCGACCACCGCGCACCGGTACTCCAGGTGCTCCCGCCCACGCACGAGCGTGAACTCGACGTCGTCGAGGCGTGACCGGTGCTCGCGCAGGTGTCGGCGCAGGCCGGCCGCAGTGGCCCGCAACGAGTCCTCGGAGCCGGCGGAGAGCGGCAGCGCGTACTCGCGGTCCTGCGGGTCGTCGCGCACGGGTTCGGCCGGCGCCTCGGCGACGACCACGTGCGCGCTCGCGCCGCCTGCGCCGAAGGAGCTGACCCCTGCCAGCCTCGACCGGTCTCCGGTACGCGGCCACACCTCGTTCTCCTGCTGGATGCGCAGGACGTCGTCGGGGACGTCGAGGTCCGGGTTGAGCCGTTCCGAGTGCAGCGACGGCACCAGCTCACCGTGGCGCAGCTGCAAGACGGTCTTCACCAGACCAACGATGCCCGCTGACGCCTCGCAGTGGCCGACGTTGGACTTGACCGCGCCGACCGGGCACGGCATGGTACGCGGCCGTTTCTCCGACCCGGCGAGCACCGCGCCGAGTGAACGGGTCTCGATGGAGTCCCCCAGTATCGTCCCGGTGCCGTGAGCCTCTATGTAGGAGATGTCGGCGGGCTCCACCCCGGCATCGGCCATGGCTTCCCGCATCACACGCGCCTGGTCGTCGGGGTTGGGCGTGGTGTAGCCGTTGGTCCGACCGCCATGGCTGACCGCACTGCCGAGCACGGTCGCCCAGATCCGGTCGCCGTCGCGCTCGGCATCCTCGCGACGCTTGAGCAGGGTCGCGACCACGGCCTCGCCGGGCACGTAGCCGTCGCCGCCCGTGCCGAAGGCGCGGCACCGGCCGTCCGTGGAGGCGAACCGGCCTTGGCTGAGGTCGACATGCTTTCGGGGGTGCAGAGTCAGGTTGACCCCAGCGACGACGGCCGCGTCGATACTGCCCGCTCGCAGTGCCTCGGTCGCGAGATGGAGCCCCGTCAGCGACGAGGAGCACATCGTGTCCAGCGCGATGCTGGGCCCGCGCAAGTCGAAGTAGTGCGAGACGCGGTTGGCAATGGAGGCGTACGACGAGCCGAGGTAGTCGCCTTCGTAGGGCGATCCGCCCATGCCCCACAGCTGGTACTGGGAGTACATGACCCCCACATAGACACCGACGCGCCGCCCGGCCAGCGATCCGGCGGAGGTGCCCGCGTCCTCCAGGGCGTGCCAGACCTCCTGGAGCAGTAGCCGCTCCTGCGGATCCATGAAGGCGGCCTGGCGCGGTGAGATGCGGAAGAACGCGTGGTCGAACCGGTCGACGTCGCTGAGGAAGCCGCCCCAGCGGCTGTAGCTCCGGCCCGCGCGACCGGGTTCCGGGTCGAACACCCGGGAGTGGTCCCAGCGGTCGGCCGGAACCTCCTCGATACAGTCCCGGGCGTCGCGCAAGTTGGCCCAGAAGGTGTCGACGTCGTCCGCTTGGGGGAAACGCCCACTGATGCCGACGACAGCGATTTCCCGGTCACCGCGATCGTCCGCCCTGGGGGTTGTCGGACGCTCCACCGACGCGGGTCGGGGTGTCGCCGGAAGGGGTTCGGCCGTGATCTGCGCGGGGACCGTGACCTGGGAGGTGGCTGTGGTCCGGCTGAGCCGGGAAGCCGCCTCCGGGTGCCGTGTGATGAGGTGTGCTGCGAGTTCGGCGAGAGTGCGGACCTCGAAGAGCAAGGTGGGCGGCTGCGGCCCGAAAACGGGTTCGAGGTCGTTGACGACACCGATCGCCATGACGGAGTCGAACCCGTAGCGCTCGAACGGGGCGTCGGAGACGATCCGCTGCTCCGGGGTACCCGTGTGCCGGGCGATGCACTCGGTGAGGAGCGCCCCGACGGCCTCGGCGACCCCGGTGTCCTCCATCAGCGCTGTACCGGCCGCCCCTTTGTCCGCGGGCTCCGATGCGGTCGGGGCCGGGTCGGGCTTTCGTACTTCCACGGGTTCCGCACCGGACTCCCGGGCCCGGCGTAGGAGCGCCAGCCCTTCCTCGCGCGAAAGGTTTCCCTCCCGCAACGCCGCCAGTACAGCGCGTGTGCGCACCGGTTCGTTCACCGCAAGTCCCCAAACATGCTCAGTACCTCGTCCTCGTCGATCTCTCCGGCCAGCATCCGGTCCACCAGCACCTCCAGGCGATCCGACTGTTCCTCCTCGGGGACCCCGCCTCGGTGGCGGTGCCACTGCGCGTCCTCCGGGAACCAGTACCGCTCCCGACGCAGCGGCCGGGCGGGCACCGGAACCGCTTGACCCTCGGTCCGCTCGGCCTCGGGCCAGGGTTCGTCCGCGTCCGCGATGAAGCGCCGGACCGCGGGTTCGGCACCGGCAAGCCCTGCGGGAATCCGCACCTCCCCCTCACCCACGGTGCCGAGCACCGCGACCAGTTCGTCGACCGAGCCCGCACCGACCGCACAGCGCACCGGCCCGTGGTCTCGACGGCTCTGGAGGGTGTGCGCGATGTCGGCGAGCACGTACCGCCCTCCCCGCGCACCCAGCCACGCCGCCAGCGCGTCCAGCCGGGCCCGGAGCAGGTCCGGCTCCTCGGCGGTGACCGGGAACAACCATGGTCCGGGCGCTCCGGCCACTGCCGGGCGCGGGACCGACTCCTCTAGGACCGCGTGCGCGTTCGTGCCGCTGAACCCGAAGCTGCTCACCCCTGCCCGTCGCGGTCCTGCGGACGGCCACTGCTCGCCCCGCGCGACGCGGAACGGGCCGCCGTCGAAATCGATGAGCGGGTTGCCCGGCTCACCGTTCGGCGACACGGGAACCTCTCCGCGGTCAAAGGCCAGGCACACCTTGATGACGCCGGCCACGCCCGCTGCGGCGGCGGTGTGCCCGATGACGGTCTTGGCCGACCCGACCAGGCACTGGGCAGCACTGCCCGATGCCGTACCACCAGCCGAACCGTGGTCCGGCCCCGCCCCGAACGCGTTGGTCAGCGCCTCGATCTCGATCGGGTCGCCGAGCCGTGTCCCGGTGCCGTGCGCCTCGACGTAGCCGATGGAGCGCGCATCGACCCCCGCCCTGGCGTGCGCGGCGCGCACAACGGCGGTCTGCGCCGTCCCGCTCGGGGCCGTGATGCCGTTGGTCCGGCCGTCCTGGTTGATCGCCGACCCCCGGATGACGCCCCACACGTGGTCGCCATCGCGCAGGGCGTCGGACAGGCGACGGAGCACGACGACCCCTGCTCCCTCCCCCGGACCGAACCCGTCGGCGGTGGCGGCGAAGGTCTTGCACCTGCCATCCGGCGCCAGCATCCCGCCGTTGGACGCCACGACGAGGTACTGCGGGTCGAGCATGAGGAAGACACCTCCGGCCAGCGCCGTGTCGCAGTCCCCGTCCACGATCGACCGGCAGGCCGTGTGGATCGCGACCAGTGACGACGAGCACGCGGTGTTGATCGATACGCTGGGCCCGGACAGGTCCAGAACGTAGGAGATGCGGGAGGCGAGAACGGACGAGTCATTGCCCCAGAAGGACTGCGCCCGGCGCACGGCTCCGGTGGCGTCCATGCGCTTCTCGTAGCCGCTCGGTCCCGCCCCTGCGAAGACGCCCACGCGCGCGGCGCGCGCCCGGCTCCGGGTCATGCCCGCGACCTCCAACGCCCTCCATGCCTCCTGGAGGAAGACCCTCTGCTGCGGGTCGGTCTGCGCGGCCTCGTGCGAGGACATCCCGAAGAACGACGCATCGAACTCGTCGATGCCGTCGACGAAGTAGCCGTGGTCGCAGTAGGTCGTATCCAACCGGTCGCGGTCGGCGCTGACGTAACGGACGCGGTCCCACCGTCCATCCGGAACGGTGGTGCACACGTCCCGGCCCGAAGCCAGCAGCTCCCATAGCTCGTCGGGGTCGCGCGCGCCCGCATACCGCGCGGACATGCCGACGATGGCGATGTCGTCGCGTCGTGTGTCGGGTAAGGCGGCCGCCGCGGATTCCCGCGCCGGAACGGGCACCGCCGCGGCGGGAGCCTCGTCCATCCGCACGACCACGCGGCCGATCAGCGCACGGTCCTGCTTGTACAGGTACGCCTCGCGCACGTCGGCGAAGTCGTAGACGGCCGCAGTGGTGGCCCGGACCGCGCCGGAGGCGAGGTCGTCGGCGAAGCGTGCGAGGTACTCCGCGCGCCGCTTCGGGTGGTCGAGGAAGTACTTCTTGGCGTTGAGGCTGTGGAACGACTGGTTGTGGACAAAAGCCGACAAGTCCAGCGGTCCGGTGGCGCGCAGCCCGAAAACAGCCGTCTCGACGTAGCGCCCTCCCGGGCCGACGAGCCGCATGGCCTGCTGGATCGCCTCGCCGCCGAGGGTGTTGATGACGACGTCCGCCCCGGTCTCCGCGCCACCGGTCAGTTCCCGGAGCCTGGCGGGCAGGTCGTCCTCGGCGTAGTTCAACGCCTCGACCCCGAGCGAGCGCAGGTACTCGACCTTGGCCGGGGAGCCCGCGGTCCCGATGACCCGCGCATCGCGGCCGCGGGCCAACTGGACCGCGACCAGACCGTTGTTGCCGGCCGCACCGGTGATGACCACCGTCTCGCCCGCGCGCAGCCCGGCGGTGTCGAGCGCGAGGCTCATCGCGAGGTGGGCGGCGGGCAGCCCACAGGCGTCCTCGTGCGACACTCCGGCGGGCTTGCGCACCACGAAGTCGGTGTCGACGATGACCGACGTGGCCTGGCCGCCCATCTCCGGCGGGGTGAGCGCGAGCACGGCATCGCCCGGCGCGAAGGTATCCACACCAGGGCCCACACGCGACACGGTGCCCGACAGCTCGACCCCGGGCACCACAGGAAAGTCCGGCATCATCGGATACAAGCCACGTGCGACGAGGCCGTCGGAGAAGTTCACCGGGAACGCCGCGACCACCACCTCGATCTCGCCCTCACCGGGCGATCGGACCTCGATTCCGCGCACGGTCAGGTCGCCGACGTCACCAGGCGCGTCGAAGACGACGGCGCGAGCGGACACAGTTCCGTCCGTGTGCGGCTCGATGGTCACCTGTGGGTGCACCGGTGCGAGGTCGGGCGACGCGGCCGCTGGTTCCCGCCCGGGAGGCCGAAGCTCATCAGCGTGCACGTCAACGATGTGATCCGCGAGCCGATCGACGGTCGGATGGTCGAACACCACGAGCGTCTTCAACCGAACCCCGAGTTCGCCACCGATCGCCCCGACGAGTTCGACGCCCACCAGCGAGTCCACACCGATCGTCGCGAACGGAGTGTCGGTGGCGAACTCGTCCCCCGCCATCCCGAGCGTGTCCGTCGTGACGCGCACGATGGTTCCCCGGACCCACGCCCGCACGTCGGGACCGGCGCTCGCACCGGCGCTCCGAGGATCGGCCCGTCGGCCGGGATCCGCTCTCTGATCCGGTTCGGCGTCCTTCATGTCTCCTCCCGAGGGGATGCGTATCGGTGGGGGCGTCGTCGGGCCTTTCAGGGCCAGTAGGACGGCCTGTACCGCCCGGCCACCGCGCGGTCCGATACCGGTCGCGTGCACCGGACCGAACCCGACGGCACCGAGCCGGTCCCGCCACGCGGCGGCGTCCAAGAGCGGCGAGTGCGGCTGTCGGCGCGCCTCGTCGCCCTCCGGCCACCAGGCGTCGAACATGCCGAAGACGATCGTGTGGAACACCGAGGTGCGGACGAGTTCGCTCAGCAGCAAGACCCCGTCCGGCCTCAGGAGGGCGCGCAAGCGGCCGAGCACTGCGTCCAGGTCGGGCACCGCGTGCAGCACGTTGCCCGCGACGACCACGTCGACCTCCCCGTAGCGGGCGAGGTCGCCGGGTGCGCCGAGGTCAAGCCGGGAGTAGGTCACCCCGTACGTCCCGATCCGGTCCCTCGCCTGGTCCAGCAGACGGTCGGACACATCAGTGACGTGGTAGCGGACGCCCAGTCCGGCGTCGCGCAGCCGCTCGACGACGTGCGTCGTGGTGCTGCCGGTGCCCGCCCCCACCTCCAGGATCGTCAGGGCCGGGCGGCCTTCCCGTCGGCGCTCCTCCGCCAGCCGGAGGACCTCGTCGGCGAGTACGCGCTGCGCCCGGTCGTTGAAGGGCTCTTCGTGGTAGAAACGCGCGAGCATGTCCGGTTCGCCCACGGGGAAGACGACGTCGTGCGCGGTGAGCGCTCCGGACGCGTACTCGGCGACGCGCTCCGCGCAGGCGCGGGCGAGATCGAGCCGGCATGCGAGCGGCGGCACCGCGGGCACATCCATGTCCTCGGGCCCCGCGACCGTCCCCCCGGCGGCGAATTCTGCGGTGACCGCGCGCAGGGCAGCCACGTGTCGCCGCGCCGCGGGGGCGACGTCGCGCACGCCTTGGAGCCGCGCCGCGGCCAGTGCGGTCAGGTGCCCTTCAACCCGGTCGTACGCGTCGGCGTCAACAGTGTCGAGGGCGAGAAGCTCCTCGGAGTCGGCCCGCCCGCTGTCGGCGCGCAGCCCGATCATCTCCAGCGTCGACGGCTCCGCCTTCGCTCCGACGAGGCAGGGCAGATCCGTGGCCAAGAACCGCTCCAGGAGATCCATTCCCTCCGCGGTCTCGATCGGCCGCCAGCCGGCTGCGCCCAGGCTCGCCGCGTACCCGGGCCGCGCCACAGCCCCGACCGACCCCCAGTGGCTCCAGTGCACGACACGGACCGGCAGGCCGAGGGCACGCCGCCCCCATAGGGCGAGGGCGTCCATTCCTGTGGAGGCCGCTGCGTAGTTGGCCTGACCGGGCGCACCGACGAACGACTGCGTCGACCCCATGATGAGGACGAAGTCCGGTCGTTCGCCCACCAGCGCGTCGAGCAGGTGCGCCGTGCCGTCGATCTTCGGCCGCAGCGCCGCGGTGAACCGCTCCTTGGTTTGGCGCTCCAGGATGGCGTCGTCGAGGACGAACGCCGAGTGCACGACACCGTGCAACTGCCCGTCCCGTCGCAGGTCGGTGAGGAGGGCACGCATCGCCGGGGCGTCCGCGGCGTCGACAGCGCGGTACTCCACCCGGCCACCGAGCGAGTCCAGTTCGGCCAGGCGTTCCCGGACCCCGGTGTCGGCCGCGCGCCTTCCGGTGAGCACGACCCGCGCGTGGTGGCGCCGGCACAGGTACCGGGCCAGCTCGAACCCGATGCCGCCGAGTCCGCCCGTGATCACGTAGCGGCCGCCGTCGCGGAACGCGGAGCCGTCGGAAGACCGTAGGTCGATGGGGATGAGTTCGCGAACATGGCGGCCGTCCGAGGTCAGCACGACGTCGTGTCCGGACTCCAGCGGCGGCTCCTGGGCCACCCGGTCGAGCAGAGCGTCGTCGAGCGGACCCCCAACGCTCACGCACCGCGTTTCGGGACCGTGCACCTCCCGCGACAGGGACCGCACTAGTCCGAGGACACCAGCGGCCAACGGATGTTCCGGTATGTGTCCCTGGATACCGAAGATGTCGGGCAGCACGACCGTGAACCGTACGGCCGCGCTCAGCACGCCGTAGTCGATCAGGGCGCGGACCGTCCGGAACGCGTCGACCACCGTCTGGGAGGCGCTCCCCGCGCCCGCACCGGACGTGCCGGGAGTCCCGGGTGCACCGATGAGGAACCAGACGTCCTCCCACGGTCCGCTCGGGACGTCTGCGGTGCCGGGCCGGGCCAGGGCGGTCGTGCCGGAGTAGCGGGCCATGAGTTCGTCCACGACCGAGTCGGACACTCCTCGGCCGGCGATCACGAGTGCGGTCCCGCCCCGTGCGGCGGGGCCGGACGGCTTCGCGGCCGGAACCCACCGCGGCAGGGCCGTGATCGGACCGGACGCGTCCCCGGCGGCCGATCCGTCCGTGGCTAGGGTCGCATGCGCGACCCGGGCACCGGTCGCCGGGTCCGGCCTCCGGCGCACGCGGAGCCCTCGCACCTCGGCGGCGACGACGCCGTCCTGATCGGTGATGTCGAGGTCATAGCACTCGCCGAGGCGGCGGGTCACGATCCAGCCCCGGGCAGGCAGCCCAGTGCGCAGCGTGAACCGGTCCAGAGCGAACGGCAATACCGTTCCACCGCTGCGGGCGGTCTCCGCCAGGTGCAGGCCCGCGACCGACTGCAGCGCCGCGTCCAGGACGGTCGGGTCGAGCACCTCATCCACCCCGCGCTCGGACGCGAACTCCGCGACGACTCGGTCCTCAGCGACGTGCAGCTCACGGACGCCCCGGTAGAGCGGCCCATACCCGAGTCCGCGGGCCGCCAGGGCGCGGTAGAAGTCGTCCGCGTCGTGCGTTTCAGCGCACGCCGCCAGTGCGGCCGTGACGTCGATCCGCCGTTCGGCCACCGCCTCCGGAGCCGACCACGTCCCCTCCGAGAGCATTGCCTGTGCATCCGGTCCACCCAGTCCCGCCGTGATCGCGGTGCGCACCCCCGCGCCCTCCGAGACGCACGACACGGCCAGGCCGAGCCCATCCTGGGGCACTGTCGCCGTGCGCACCCACACGACTTCGCGTACCTCGGACAGTCCCGTCGTGTACGCCTGTGCCGCCGCGTACATCCGCGACAGGTGGACGACGCCGGGCAGTGTCGGCATCCCGTCGACGACGTGCTCGCGCACCGCCGCGTCTCCAGGAGCCACGACCCACCGCGCCGGCGCACCGCCGGACGGCCTCTTTTCCACCAGCGCCTCGGAGGGCTGATCCGCCGCCACCGCACCGCCCTTGCCGAGGATTTCGGGAGCGTTCACCACAGGCGGCGTGCCCTCGGGAGCCTCGACCCAATGCCGTCGGGCCGCGAACCGATAAGTCGGCAGGGACAGCCTACGCACGGGGTCCCCCGCGAACATCGCGTCCCAGTCGACCAACCCGCCCCGGGCCCAGAACGCGGCCAGCTCCTCCGGGGACGTCGGCGCCGCGCCCTCCATCGCCTCAGCGACACCCGTGTGGACACCCTCCGGCGCCCGTCCTGCCAGCCACCCCGCGATCCGGTCGCGCAGCTGTCCGACCGTGCCCGCCACCACGGCCAGTCGCCGCGGCATGGGATCGCGACCGCAAGCGAGGGTGAACGCCACGTCCTCTAGTGCGACCTCCGGGCGGTCCACCGGTCCCGCCAGCGCGCGGCGCAGGTCGGTAATGGTCAGACGGCCGAGCGACCCGCGCCCGAGCGCGGCCACTGCCCGCTCCACGCCGTGCACCAGCGACGCCAGGGCGGCCGGGCTGACGCCCAGGTCAACCAGCGGCTCGTCTTCGGGCAGGTCCGCAACGGCGCACCCGAGATCGTCCGCGAGGACGCGCGCCGTCTCCTCCCACGGCACGCCGACGCTTCCCTGCAGGGCAGCGAGTAGGTCCTCCGCCCGCCGCCACAGCGCCTCCTCGTTCATGGCCGACAGGGGCACGACACGTACCGTGCCCGCCAGCCTCAGGGTCGGTTTCATCGCGGTCCCTCCTCTACGACGACGTGCGCGTTGATCCCGCCGAACCCGAATGAGCTGATCCCGGCGAGGCGCGGGCGATCGCCTGCGGGCCAGTGCACGGCTGTGTCGGCGATGCGGATACCGGAGTCCTCCAGCCGGATGTGCTCGTTGAGCGTGTGCAGGTGGAGGTTGCGCGGGAGGGCCCCGTGCCGCATGCCCAGCAGGACCTTGAACAGCCCCGCCATGCCCGCGGCCGCCTCCAGGTGTCCGACGACGGACTTGACCGATCCGACGACGAGTTCGCTCCGTCCTCCCGGTCCGTGCTCGCGTGGCGACCGTCCCAGCGCCTTCTTCAGCCCGTTGATCTCGATCGGATCACCGAGCGGCGTGCCGGTGCCGTGCATCTCGACGTAGTCGAGCTCGTCGGCGGTGACCCCGGCCGCGGCCAGAGCGCTGCGGATCAACTCTGCCTGGGCGTTCGGGTTGGGTGTGGTGAGCGTGTTGACCCGGCCACCGTGGTTGACCGCGCTGCCCCGGATCACCCCGTGGATGTGGTCCCCATCCGCCAGGGCGCGGCGCAGCGGTTTGAGTAGGACGGCCGCCACGCCCTCGCCCCGGACGTAGCCGTCGGCGGCCTGGTCGAAGGTGCGGCACCGGCCGGTCGGACTGAGCATGCCCGCGCGAGAGAACGCGATGTAGATGGTCGGCGAGATGAGCAGGTTGACCCCACCCGCGATGGCGGTGTCGCAGCTGCCCGCGCGCAGCGCCTCGACGGCGGTGTGCACCGAGACCAGCGAGCTGGAACAGGCGGCGTCGATCGGGAAGCTGGGCCCAGTGAGATTGAGGAGATAGGACACCCGGTTGGGCAGCAGCGAGTGGAACATCCCGGTCGCGCTGTGTCCTTCGATCGGACGCCCCGAGCCGCGGACCAGCTCGAAGTAGTCGTGGCTCGCGACACCGACGAACACCCCGGTGCGCCCACGCGACAGCGCCGACGGCCGGTAGCCCGCGTCCTCAACGGTCTGGTATGCGGTCTGTAGGAACAGCCGGTGCTGCGGGTCCATGAGCGTGGCCTCGCGCGGCGAGATGCCGAAGAAGGCGTGGTCGAACTCGTCGACACCCGGAACGAACCCGCCCCACTTACTGTTGGTGGTGTTCTCCCGTGCCATGTCGGGGTCGTAGTACTCCTGCCAGTCCCACCGGTCCTTGGGGATCTCGGTGACGAGGTCGTCACCGGACTCCAAGTGCGTCCAGAACTCGTCCGCGTCCGCCGACCCGGGGAAGCGGCCCGCCATGCCGATGATCGCGATCGGCTCCGCGGCTGGGCCGCCATCGCGGTCGGGCTTGGAAGCGGTGGAGACGGCGGGAGTGGTGGGCGCCGCAGGGACGGCGGGCTCGGGCCGTGGTCGCGGCGCGTCCGGTTCGAGCGTCCCGGTTTCCGGTGCCTGCGGTTGCGCGGGTGCCGGAAAGGTGCGCGGCGGGACGTCGACGGAGTCGCCGAAGTGCCCGGCCAGCGCACGCACGGTGGAGTACTCGAAGAACGTCGCCGGACTGATGTCGGTGCCGAACGCGTCATTGACCTCGACCGCCAGGCTGCTGAACGCGATGGAGTCCAAGCCGTACACGGCGAGTTCAGCGTCTGCGTCCATCTGCGACGGGTCGGTCATGCTCAGCGCTCCGACCCTTGCGAGCAGGAACGCTGTCAGCGCCTCCACAGTGCCGCCGCTGTCCGCGCGATCCGGCTCCGGTCGCTGGTCGAGGACGCCGCTCGGAGGAACGACCGCGAGTACGGGCTCGCCCGACCCGAGGGCCGCGTCGAGTCCGGTGAGTACCTGAGCGCTGGTCACCGGACGCAAGCCGTACCGACGTTCCAGCTGCCGCCCCTGCTCATCGGGCATCGCCATACCGCCGTCGGCGACGTAGGGGACCAGCAAGGACAACGTGGTCCCGGAGCGCTCGGCGCGCCGTGCCGCGAACCGGTCGAGCCAGGAGTTGGCGTAGGCGTAGACCGCCTGGCCCGGGTTGGCGACCTGCCCGGCGACCGATGAGAAGACGCAGAACACCCCGGGCTCGTCCTCAGCTGTGGCGCGGTCGAGGTGGAGGGCTCCGCGCACCTTGGGTGCCAGCACCGCGCCCACGGCCTCCTCGGTCGCGGCGAGGACGTATTCATCGCGCAGGACGGCCGCGCAATGGAAGATCCCGTCCAGTCGGCCGCGCACCCGTCGGGTGGCCGCGACGGCGGCCTCGGCACCGGCCTTCGTGGTGACGTCGGCGCGGACGAAGCGGACCGAGGGGCGTACGTCCACCGCCAGTTCGAGGTCGGTCCCCGAGCGGGACGCGACGACCACGGTCGCCTCGTACTGGCGTACCAGGTGTTCGACCAGCCGGCGTCCCAGTCCGCCGTTGCCACCGGTGACGAGGTGGACGCCACCGGTCCGCAGAGGCGGGCGCCCCTCGGGCACGGCCCGCTGTTCCCAGGTGGGCACCAGAAGCGTGCCGCCTGCGACGCGGTACTCGGCGTGGTCCCAGGACTCCAAGTCGCGGAGCCGCCGGACGGCCGCCGGTACCGAATCACCCGCCACGACGTGCAGCACCGCTCCGGTGCACCTGTCGAGTTCGGTGTTGGCGGTGGTCAGCAGGCCCGCGAGCGCGCCGATCGCCGGCGGCGGCGTGTCGTCACCGGCGTACACGCACAGCAACCGAGCGGCGGACGTTTCCGAATGCACGAGGCGTCGGAGAGCGGCCAAGACCGCGTTGGCGACCGGTTCGGACGACGGGTCGGAGGACCCGCCGCGTCCCGTGAGAAGGACGACGTCCACCGGATCGCCCCCGGGGCCGTCGACCGCTTCCGCCAGTGCGCGCTCGGACTCGACGGGTTCCGACGTCCAGTTCGCGAGCGCGAGGACTCCGCTGTGCGATCCGTCCGCTCCCCGGACGAGGTCCCGGCCCAGCAGCTCATCGTCGGTCACGACGATCAGCCGGGCGTCGGCGCGGCGGGCCGTCCCGGTCACGGCCGACCACGACGGCGCCAGCAGAGCGATGCGGTCGTCCGCAGGGCCGGGGACCGCGCCGGCGACGGGCGCCGTGGCCACGGGGCCCGCCATGTCCGCGCCCGCCGCACCTCCCCTGGAGGCCGGGCTGTCGCGTACCCAGAAGTCGCGGAGGCGCACGAGGAGTCCCCCGTCCGGCCCGCGCACATCGACGTCGAAGCAGGTCGCGCCGTGCACGGACCGGGTCCGCCATAGGTGCGAGTGGACCTCGTCGGGCAGCGGGCCGAGCACCTCACATCGGCCGATCTCGAACGGCAGGCGCAGGGCGTCCCCACCGGCGATGAGCACGGACGGCTGCAGGCAGGAGTCGAAGACGGCCGGGTCCAGTGCCGTCGCGCCGGGGCTCCGGTCGTCGTCGGGGGGCCGCACGACGCGCGCGACCACCTCGCCCTCACCGAGGGCGAGCTCGGCGAGTCCCCGGTACGGGCCTCCGAGTTCGAGTCCGCGGGAACCGAGGGTGCCGTAGACGCGGGCGGGATCGACTTGTTCGGCGCAGCGCTCACGGACCCCCGCGAGGTCAGCGGCCATGCCCTCCACCGACTCGGTGAGCAGACGTCCCTGCGCGTGGGTCGTGCGCCCCGGTGTGCCGGGGCTCGTCACGGTGAACCGCGCGTCATCGGTGAATTCCACGAGCAGGGAGAGCCGGTCCGCGACCGCGATCGGCTCGGACATGACGAGTCTGCGTAGACCGGAGGGGTTCAGGCCGCATTCCTCTGCCGCCGCGAGGACGAGCTCGATCACCGCGACCGCGGGCAGGACGGGGGTGCCGTGCACGCGGTGGTGGTCGAGGACGGTCTCGGCCGCGTCGAGTTCGACCGCTCTCACCCGCGCCCGGCGCCAGCGCGCGAGCCGTCCGCCATCCCCCTGGCGCTCACCGGTCTCCGCACCGTCCATGCCGGGGTCTCCGGCACCGTCGGACGCACCGGGTTCGGATAACGCGATCCGGTGGCGGGCGAACGGGTAGAGCGGCAGGTCCAGGTGCGGGAGCCCGGCGGGCCAGCGGGCGCTCCAGTCCACGATGGCGCCGTCGGCCCACAGTCGGGCCAGGGTCCGGACGTCGGCGTGCGGTCCGGCCGCGGCCGCCGCCCGTGCCGCCGCCCCGCGGACCTGGGAGGCCCGGCGCCCGACGACGAGGTCGACGGGGGCCTCCCCACGCGCCCGGGCGTGCAGGACGTCGATGAGCCGGTCGAGCGTGTCGGCGACGACGACCACGCGGTGAGCCAGCGCGTCCCGGCGCACCTGGAGGTGATGGGCGAGCACGGCGGGCGGGGTCCCGGAATGCTGGGCCGCCCACCTGGCCAGTCCCGCACATACTTCGTCGAGCTGTTCGCGCGCCGCCGCCGAGACGCAGAACGCGTGCGGTCCGGGTAGGTCGCCCGGCTCCACACGCACCGCCCCCGCTCCGTACTCTTCGACCACGACGTGCGCGTTGCTGCCCCCGGCCCCGAACGAGCTGACCCCAGCCCGTCGCGGCGGTCCCTCGGCACCGCTGTCCACCTGCCACCGCCGCGTCTCAGACACGACCTCGATTCCGACCGCGTCCAGGTCGAGCACAGGGTTGGGCGGTTCCGCATGCAAGCTGGGCACGAGGGTGCGGTGCCGCAACTGGAGAAGGACCTTGGTCAGGCCCGCGATCCCGGCTGCGGCCTCCAAGTGTCCGATCTGCGACTTCACCGATCCGACCGGCAGACGGTGGCCCGGGAGCGTGCCCAGCGCCTCGGCCAGCCCACTGATCTCCACCGGATCACCGAGCCGTGTGCCGGTGCCGTGCGCCTCCACGTAGCCGAGACTGTTCGGGTCCACCCCGGCGTCCCGCACCGCCGCACCGACGACGGCGCTTTGCGCGCTGGGCCGGGGCACGGTGAATCCCCGGGCCCGCCCGCCATGGTTGACCGCCGTGCCTCGGATGAGGCCGAGCACGCGGTCACCGTCCCGTGTCGCATCGGCGAGGGGTTTGAGCAGCAGCGCGCCGACGCCTTCTCCTGGAACGAACCCGTCCGCCGCAGCGCCGAACGCGCTGCACACGCCGGTCGGCGAGACCATCTGCTTGTGCCCGAGGTAGGCGTACTTCCAGGGGTGCAGGTAGAGGTTGACTCCGCCGACCAACGCGGCGGCACACTCCCCCGCTCTCAGGCCGCGCACGGCCAGATGCACAGCGTTGAGCGAGGACGCACACGCGGTGTCCACGGCGATGCTGGGGCCGCGCAGGTCGAACGCGTGCGAGACCCGGTTGGCGATCGCCCACGGCATCGACGTGGGGAAGACGTCCTCTCCGCGCCGCCAGTACTCGGGGCCGAACATGCTGTTCGTCGCCGTGGTCACGCCGACGAACACGCCAACACGCCGCTGGTCCGGGTCATCCGGGTCCCCGAGCGAGGACGTGGGGATTCCGGCGTCCTCGAACGCGTGCCAGGCGGTCTGGAGAAACAGGCGCTCCTGCGGGTCCATCGTGATCGCGTCGGTGGTGGAGATACCGAAGAACAGCGGATCGAAATGGTCGATGCCGCTGAGGAACCCCCCGCGCGGGCAGGAGTTCGCGCTGCCTCGGTGCGGATCGGCGCCCCAGCGGTCACGCGGGATGTCGGTAATGTGCACCTCGCCCCGGCGCAAGACGTCCCAGAAGGCGTCCAGGTCGGCGGCACCCGGGTATCGCCCGGCCATACCGACGACCGCGATCGCGTCGCGCGCGTCGGCCGGTTCCTCGGCCCCGTCGGCCGCGCCGTCAGCGACACGGCCGTCCACGATCCGATCCATCGTCGGTTCGGCCTCCGCGGCCTCCGCGGCTTCCCCCGACGACCCTCGCGCCCACGTGGTCAATGCCTCGCCGTGGCGCGCCGCCAGGCGCCGGGCGGCGGCCTCCAGGGTCCGGCTCTCGAAGAGCAGCGCGGGCTCCTGACAGCCCAGGTCGGCCTCCAGCATCTGGCTGAAGCGCAGGACGTGGATCGAGTCCACACCGTGGGTCTCGATGCCGCACTCCAGGTCCATATCGGCGGCCGAGGTGCCCAGAATGTCGGCGAGCGCGGTGCGCACATAGTCGCGCGCGGCCTCGTCCGCGGCCGGCTCCTCACTTTCCGTGGGGCGGGCGGAGCCGACCGCGGGCATGGCGTCGCCCGGATCCGGTTCCGCGGTCGTGAATGCCGCGGTGACCAGGTGTTCCCGCGACCGGTCGCCGTGGACGACGACCACGTTCTCGCGTCCGTCCGCGAGCGCGCCCGCCGTGACGGCGAGCCCGTCCGCACTCGGCATGGGCGCCAGCGCCCCGGTGGCCACCAGCCGGTGCGCCGGGTCGAGGTGCATGCCGCCATCGGCCCACCAGCCCCACTGCACGGAGGCGCACACGCCGCTGCGCAGCCCGGCGTCGCGCATCCGGTTGCGCTCACGGGCCGCGGCGTCGAGATAGGCGTTCGCGACGGCGTACCCGGCCTGGCCGGGGTTGCCGAACGTCACCGCAAGCGACGAGCACAGCAGGAAGTGATCGAGCGGCTGGTCGGCGGTTGCCTCGTCGAGGTTGTGCACACCGCAGATCTTGGGTGCGAGGACGTCCCGGAGCCGCCGCTCGTCGAGGTTGCGTACGAACGCGTCGTCCAGGACACCGGCGGCGTGGACGAGTCCGCGTACCTCTCCGGCGACGTCCACGGCGGCCGCCACTGCTGCCCGCACCCCCTCCGAGTCGGTGATGTCGCAGCTGAGGTAGCGCAATCGGTCACCGTACTTTGCCATGAGATCGGTGGGCCCCCGCTCGGCACGGCCCAGGAGCGCGACCGTCACGCCAGGGACAGCGAGCAGCGCGCGGGCGTACTGCTGTCCCAGTCCGCCGCCGCCTCCGGCCACGATGTGCAGGCCAGGACGGAGGTCCCACCGTTTCCGAAGCCGCGCGGGCACCGACCGGTAGCCAAGACGGACGCACCGGTCGCGGCCCGCCCGGAGCACCGGGTGCGGCGGCGCGGCGACGACCGAACGGACAAGCTCGGCCAACTCGGGTCCGGACATCTCGTCGTGCACGTCCACAGTGGAGAACGACACGGTCGTGGACTCGGCGGCGAGCGCAGGTCCCAACGCGCGTGCGGCCTCCACAGCCGCCCCCTCGGCTCCGGGCAGGACGAGCTGCACGATCCGCAGCGGGTGCTCGACGCCTAGGCGCATCGCGGCCCGGGCCACGCCGAGCGCCGCAGTCACCGACCAGTGTGTGTCGGTCTCGCCGGTCCGATCGTCGGGCCCGGCGACCAGCACCACGGCGTCGACACCCACACCGGTGTGCGCGACGTCGGCGAGCAGGGCCGTCCAAGCGTCGAAGGTCCGGAGGTCGCCGCGGCCCGCAGCGCGATCGAAGTCGGTTCCGGGCCGGTGGGTGAGCCTGCGCGGGTCCGTCTCCGTGTCCGTCCACACCCCGGCGCTCGCGTCCTCGGCGGCGACGACCAGCGCGGGTCGCGTACCGGGTGCGGCCGACCGCGGGACGTCGCTCCAGGTCTCCACCAACTCGTAGGTGGTCGGGGCCGCCGAGGCCGACACCGCGACCGGTCCGCCGACCCGGTGGATGGCACGTTGGAACGGGTAGGTCGGCAGAGACGCCCGACGCCGCGGCCGCGGCCCGAACCAGTGCTTCCAGTCGACCTCGGCTCCGCGGCTCCACAGGTCGACCAACGCGGGCAGAAACCTGGCGCGCGACGCTGTCCACGGTAGGGTGACCGACCCGTCTCCGATATCGCCCTCCAGGGGCGCGCACGCGAGTTCGGTACCGCAGCCGCTGCGCGCGAGGGTGCCGAACACCGACGCCGGAGTGTCCGCCGCCGCCTGGGCACGCATACGCCGTACTGCTGCGAGCGGCGTCGTGTCCGCGTCCCGGGACAGCGGCACCGGGGCCGAGTCGGCGTCGCCCGGAGCCATGATCGCGCGCACGACGTCGGCGGCGTCCAGGTCGCAGAGCGTCACGGCCCGCACGAGCGCGGCGAAGTCGTCGTCGGCGTCGCCCAGCGGCGCGCTGATACCCGCGCGGGTCGAGAGCCGGTCCATCACGCTCGCGCACGCGAGCGCCTCCATGGCCCGCCTCCGGCGGCCCGTCCCCTCCTCAGGCGGGGCGTACCCCGCTTCGCCCGCGCCGTGTTCGGCAAGTGCGGCCCACCACGCGGCCAGACCCCGCCCGACCATGGGGATATCGCCTTCGAGGTCGAGCGCCTCGGCCACCGCCCGCTCCACGCGCGCGTCAGTGACGTCCACCCGGTCGAGGAGCGTGCGCAGTTCGTCCCAGGTGAGCAGGTCCGGGCGCAGCCACGGCCAGCCCGTGTCGGCGACCACCGGCACTGTCGGCGGCACGTGCGGCGCGCCCCGGTCTGGATCCTCTGCGGCCAGCAGGGCGTCTGCCGCCGACAGCATCCCGGCGGCGTGGGCGACCGGCCACCACCCCTCTCCGATGGGCACGAACGCGTCGACGCGGACATGCTCGGTCACAACGGCCAGGACGAGCATGGTGTGCAGGCACCGGGTCCCCGGAGTGTCGGCGCCTGCCCGGTAGGCGGCGGCGACGTCGGCCACGTGCCCTGAGTCCACGGCCCACACGTCGAGCCGGGAGGCGTGCTCCCGCGCGGTCTCAGCGGTGTCGGCGTCGGAGAGGTCGGCGGCGCCGACCCGCAGCAGCCACCGCTCGTGCCGTCGTGGCGGTTCCCCGGCCAGGGCCTCACGCACCTCGTCCGCGGTACTCGCCACGCCGCCGACACGGTGTGCCAGCGCGCTCCGCCCGGTGGCGAGGGTGTACGCGGCGTCGGAGAGGCTCGCCGTGTCGAGCGCGTCGGCCATCGCGTCGCGAAGTGCGTCCAGGGCGGGACCGGTGGCGGCGGATACGAGGACGGGCACGGCCTCCGGTTCCCACGGCGGCGAGACGTCTGCCGTCTGCCGTGGCGGCTCCTCGATGACGACGTGCGCGTTCGATCCGCCCGCACCGAAGGCGCTCACGGCCGCGCGGCGGGGCTCCCCCGGAGCGGCGGTCGTCCAGGGCACGGGTTCGGAGGGCACGCGCATCGTGTCGTCGAGTCGTAGCAGCGGGTTGCGGTCCGCGAGTTCGGCGCTGGGCGGGATGGTCCCAGCCCGCATCGTCTCCAGGACCTTGACCACGCCGACGGCGCCCGCGGCCCCCTCCGTGTGGCCGACATTCGCCTTGACCGAGCCCAGGTGCACCGGTGCCCGGGCAGCCGCACCGTAGACCGCGCGCACCGCCTCGACCTCGATGGGATCGCCGATCGGGGTGCCCGTGCCGTGCGTCTCGACGTACTGGACACCCGCCGGGTCGACGGAGCCCGCAGCGAGCGCGGAACGGATGAGATCGGTCTGCGCACTCACGGTGGGTGCGGTCAGCGACCGGCGGGGCCCGGCGCTGTTGACCGCAGAGCCGACCACGCACCCGTGGATGTGGTCGCCCGCGGCCAAGGCGTCGTCGAGGCGGCGTAGGAGCAGCACCGCGACCCCATCGCCGCTGACGAAGCCGTCCGCGGCCCGGTCGAAGGCGTGGCAGCGACCGGTCGGGCTGAGCATCCGCGCGTGCGAGTACGAGACGAACTTCCACGGATGGAGGTTGAGGTTGACACCGCCGACGAGCGCGAAATCGGACTCGTGCGCTTGGAGCGACCGGACGCCGAGGTGGAGTGTGAGCAGGGACGACGAGCAGGCGGCATCGACCGAGTAGCTCGCGCCGTCGAGCCCGAGGAAGTGCGAGACCCGGTTGGCGATCATGTAGTCCGAGCCGCCGAAGGTCGTGCGATCGGTGATCTCCTCGAACGGCACCTGGTTCTGAAGGTGGTCACGAGAGCACACACCGAGGAACACACCGGTGGAGCCGCGCCGCAGTTCCTCGACAGCGATGCCCGATTCCTCTACGCAGTGCCAGGACTCCTCCAGCACGACTCGCTGTTGGGGGTCCATGTGCGCAGCCTCGACGCCGCCGATCCGGAAGAAGCCCGCGTCGAACGCGTAGGGGTCGGCGAGCTGACCGCTCCAGCGGGAGACACCCCGGCCCGCGACCGGACCGTTGGAGTGGAAGTCGTCCGGGTCCCAACGCTCCGAGGACACCTCCGTCACGTCGCACCGGCCGTCGAGGACGTTGGCTCCGAGTTCGGCGGGCGAGTCCGCACCCGCCACCCGACACGCGGTACCGACGATGGCGATGTCCTCCCAGTGCGGTGCCGGGCTCATCGCTTGGGCTCCGTGCTGGAGCGGCCCGCGAGGATGTCGCCCGCGCCGGCCATGATCCGGTGAGCGAGGTCATCCACGTGGCGTGTGCGCCACGGCTCCAGCGGAGTGCCCGAGACCCACTGGTTGAAGGCGCCCAGTGCCGATCCGCAGTGGACCTGGAAGTCGAGCTTATGCTCGCGCACGCCCTCCATGGCCGCGCGCTGGCTGTGGCCGAAGTACCAGCGGAAGACCAGCGCCATCTTGTGCCGAGGGTCCGCGAGGGCCTTCTGGATCTGGTCGGGGGACCGCCGGGCGAAGTGCTCCTTGGTCTCCTCCCATACCTGGTCCAGGGAGCGGTTGAAGTACCGCTTCTCCAGGAGCTCGCGCACGTCCGCGTCCAGCTCATCCAGGCTGCTGTGGCTGCGGTACAGCTGGTAGAGCTTGCGTGCCCGTGCGGGGAAGAACATGCCCTTGCGTACGACCTGGACCTCGGCGCCGAACTCGAACATGTCGCCGGCGGGCGCGTAGTCGGTGTCGTGGATGTTGATGGTCTGGAGGATGTCCTTGACGAGGTCCGACATGCCGGACTCGACAGTGCACAGGTTGATCGATCCGGCCATGACGAAGTCCGCACCCATCGCGAAAGCGGCCGCAGCGGCGTGCGGGGTGCCGATGCCCCCGGCCACGCCGACGCGCACGCGCGCGCGGTAGCCGTGGCGGACCCGGGCCCGGTCGCGTTCGATGGCGATGGCGGGGAACAGGACGACGGGGTTGCGACGATCGGTGTGGCCGCCCGAGTCGCCCTCGGCGCATAGATCGTCCGCCATCGGGACGCGCCGCGCGAGTTCGGCCTGCTCGCCGGTAACGACGCCGCGACGCACGAGGTCGGCGACGACGGCGGGGTCCGGCGGCGCGAGGTAGTCGGCCGCCACCTCCGGCCGGGACACCTTCGCCATGACCTTGTTGGCGATCTCGACCCCGCCGTCGGCGGCACGGCTCAGTCCGGTCACGCGGTAGCGCACCAGTGCCGGGCTCACCTTCACGAAGGCCGATGCCTCGACCCGCCGGACGTGTTCATCGAGGCAGATGTCGATGACCTCCTCCTCGCAACTCGGTGTGAGGGGGTCGTGCACAAGGTTGACGCCGAACGAACGATCTGCGGGGATGTCGGATTTGAGGCGGGTGACCGCCGCCGCCACCGTTTTCGAGGGGAGTCCGCCGGCCCCGTAGTAGGCGAGGATGCCGTGTTCGGCGGCCTTGCGCACCAGGGCCTCCGAGGCGATGCCCCGGTACATCGCTCCGCACACGTAGGCCATCGCCACACCGTGGTCGCGCCGGAAATCGGCGCTGCCCAGCGCAGCGGTGTCCGCCCCGACCGCCCGGGCCGGCGTTTCGTCCGCGCGATCGAGCACAGGCCGTGCGGGGGGCTCTGCGGCCCAGGTATCCCGGATCTTTTTCGTCAGATTGGTCAGCGTGGTGCCCGGGCCGACCTCTCGGATGTCGGTGATCCCCCGTTCCAGGATCGCGTGCATCAGGTCCAGCCAGCGCACCGGCCGCACGAGCTGTTCGACGAGCAGTGACCGCGGATCGTCCGCGTAGGGTCGGGCTGTCACGTTCGACAGCACGGGAACAGCCGGTTCCCCGAACGGGACGTCCGCGAGGAAGCGGGCGAGCCCCGCTTGGGCCGGGGCCATGTACCGGGAATGGAAAGCCCCGCTGACGCGCAACGGGGCGAACCGGCCCCCCGCGTCCACGACCGCCTCGCGCACGGACGGCACGCGTTCGCTCGGGCCGGAGACCACGATCTGCTCGGCAGAGTTGATGTTGGCGACATCGATGTCGTCGAACCCCCGTTCCTGGAGCAGTCGCCGCACCTCGTCCTCGGACAGTCCGATGACGGCGGCCATGCCTCCGTCTCGGGCTTCGGCCATGGCCAGGCCACGGGTGCGGACGACGCGCACACCGTCCCGGAAGGTCAGCGCCCCGGACGCGTAGAGCGCGCAGATCTCGCCCAGGCTGTGTCCGGCCAACAGGACGCGGCCCGGGTCGGTACCGGTCTCATCGAGGAACCTGTGCCAGGACAGCGCGTTCACGACGAACAGGGCGGGCTGCGCGAAGTCGGTCCGGGCGAGGTGACCGTCCGGGTCGTCGAGGCACAACCGCTCGATCGAGAAGCCGAGGACGTCATCGGCCTCCCGGACCAGGTCCGGGTAGGCGCCGAATAGGTCCTTGCCCATGCCCCGCTGCTGGGATCCCTGCCCGGGGAACAGCACGGCCGTGGTGAACGCCGGTTCGCTGGGATCGTGGTGTTCATGGCCGGACATGGGGGTACCTCTCGCTTCGTCTGTGGAGGGAAGAAGTCCGATCTCGGCGACCACGTCGAGCACCGGCCGGTCTGGGAGGAACGGCCCCGTGACGGCGCAGGAGCGGTCACCGATCCCTGCGCCGAACTCCATGTGCAGGAAACCGTTCATGGAGCCACTCGGACTGAGGTCGACGTAGCGGATCTGCGGTCCGTGGGTGCGCTCCAGCGTGCCCACCGTGTCCCGCCAAAGGATCGGTGCGCGCACGACGTCCCACAGGTGCGAGACAGAGCCCGTGGCGGGCGCCGCGGTCGCGCAGGAGACGAGCGGCACGCGGGTCGGCCCGACGTCGAGTAAGGCGACCCCGGCCTCGAACCGTTCCCGAACGGGGTCGATCAAGGAGGAGTGGAAGGCGTACTCGATGGGCAGGCGCTGACAGAGCACACCGCTGGCCGTGAGCGCGGCCGCGGCGTGCTCGATGTCCGCCACCGGGCCGGAAACGACGAAGTGGCGCGCGGCGTTGACGGCGGCCAACTCCAGGGACCGCCAGTCCACCAGGCGTTCGCTGTAGGCTTTCGGGTCCGCGACCACGGCCAGCATGCCGCCGCGGGGACACTCCTCGGCCAGGAGCCGGACGTGGTCGGCCAGGACTGCGACGAGGTCCTCACGGTCCACTCCCCCGCCCGCGGCGAGCGCGGCGAACTCGCCCAGACTCGCGCCGACGAGCAGGTCCGGTCCGATCCCGCGCTGGGCGAGGGCGTCGAAGAGCGCGAGTTCGACGAGGACGATTCCCGGGTGCGACAGCTCGATGTCCTCCATCGGGCCGGTCAAGCGCGGACCGGCCCCCAGGACACGGGCACCAAGCCGGGGAATCCCGTGGTCGCCGAACATCGTGTCGAGTGTGTCGAACGAGTCCCGGAAATATGTGTCGTTCTCATGGAGCCATCGGCCCATACCAAAGTACTGTGAACCCTGTCCAGCAAAAACGAACGCGGAGAGATAATGGTTTTCTACACCGAGCTCGACCGATGAATCCACGACCCCGTACTGGTTTTCTCCGGTGACATGATGTCGACTCTGCTCGTACACCCACACCCCCAAAAAGAATACAAATGCCAATTAGACAGAAATGGATAGATCGAATTACATACCACTGAGAACCGTGGTTTCGCCCGCATTGATTGCCTCATGGAAACCCGAACTTCGCCCCAGGTTCCCCTCCGTCGAATCCGAAGGGGAACGGTGCTCAGCGGCCCACCGGGCGACGCTGCCGCCGCTTTTTCCGCTGTTCATCATCGCCGCGTCGGACGACGGATGCCAGCCCGCGTCCCACGCGCTGCACCGACGTCAGGGCGGAGTCGAAAGCGGTTACGAAACCGACGATCGGTGTCGCGGCCAGAGCGAAGACGCGGAAGGCGAACGGTAGTCCGGCTTCGAAATCTGGAGGGTTCACCGGCTTGTTCGGCAGCGGCGGCGTGATCGAAACGGGGCGGTTCCGAAGTTGTCCGATCGGCATCCGCCACGCGGCGGGCAGTGGGGCCACCAGGCGGATCACCCCGTCCATCGGAGGGACCTTGACACCGTTGTCCAGGCGCCATTGCGCGTTCCTCCGATTGAGGGAACGCAGCAGGTCGACGAAAGCGACGGCGGATTCCTGGTTGAGCCAGCGAAAGGGGACCGAACGGTTGAGGAACGCGTGTTTCTCCAACCAGCGCCGGGTCCGGGCGGTCTCAGGGGTTTCCAGTTCGGGTCGGCCGCCGTCCGTCCGGATGAGCCACATCGCCATCCTGTAGCGCGCGGGAATGATCGCCGCGAAAACCAGGTAGTCCAGCAGGTGGTCGAGGATGAAGAACCGGCTGTCCGCGATGGAGGGGCTGAACTTGTGCTTCACCATGGACCGGATGAGCAGCCAGTCGGCCTTCATCGATCGGTTCACGTGATCGATGTAATCGGTGTCGAGCACACCGTCGCACACGTCGCGCTCCACGATGTTCGCTCCGTGCCAGGAGGTGAGCATCGCCTGGGACATGCCTTGGCTGTAGTAGGCGTCGATGATCGACGCGGCGTCACCGGCAACGATGAAGCGATCCGGGGACACGTGGACTTCGGAGATGTGTTGGATGTTCTTGTAGGCGCTGAAGTCGAGCAAGTTGTCCTCGCCGAGGAACTTCAGTGCCGGGTAGCGCCGGATGATCCGCCAGAACACCTCGCGTAGCTGGTCGCCCGGCTCCAGGATTCTGCGGTTCAGGCTGACGCCCACGCTGATCCGGTCCTCGGTGAGGCGGATGAGCCAGATCCAGTAGCCGTCTCCCCACAGGTGCACGGTGGTGTAGTCGCGCCGGGCCGTCCCACCCTCGGGGAAGGTGTACTCCCAGTCGTCGAAGTCGGCGTCCGTGCAGCCGGAGAACTGGCCCCACACCGCCGACGTCACGAAGTCGCCATCGAGCGGCATCCCCAGCCCCAGCCGCCGGCCCAAGAACCGCTTGCGGCCGCTGCAGTCCACGACCCACCGCGAGCGCACACTGCTCGACCGCGCACGGTCGCGCGAGCGCCAGGTGGTCACGTGCGGCTCACCGTCTGAACCGAACTCGACGTCCGCGACACGGCCGGTGTCGACCACCGTGATCAGCGGCTGTTTCGCCATGCGCTCCCGCAGCACCGCCTCGACCTCGGGGCGGACGATCTGCGCGTCCTGGAACATGGCCCGGCCGAACGAACCGCCGTACAGCTTCTCACGCCAGTCCGAGGGCAGCGGGGTGTACTGGGCCCATTCGGTGACGCCATCGAAGTCGTCCTGGCCCTCGTAACCGTAGAGAAACCACAGGCCGGACTTCTCGAAGGACACGGAGATCTCGTTGTCGAGGTCGCCGACTGTGCGCAGCATCGGGTTGGAGAACGTGAGAAGGGACTCGCCGACCTTGTAGGCGTTCTTGTCCGTCTCGGTCAACTCATCGATGATCGCCACGCTGAGTCCGCGTTTTGCGTACTGCAAAGCGTTGAACATCCCGATGATTCCTGCGCCGTATACGCAAACATCAAAGATCTGTCCGCCATCTTTCAACGCCCGTTGACTTTTGATAGATGCAGGCACAAATGACCCCCGGGAAAACGAGAAAGGCAACCGAGCAACTGCCAAGCAACGCGGGTCATCGCGAGCAAACTAGAATACGAACAGAAGTATCAAATGCAAATTTTCTTCCGCCCCACACAGGCCGGAACGCAGTCCCGAATAAACCTGAGCTAGAACGAGAATTTAACTTTTGATCACGATACAGATCGCTGCCTGACTCGTCAATAGTTTCACTGAGGCTTATACAGATCTCCTACTGGAGACTGCATCAGCCCAGTTCAATGCCCTTCCTTCGGACTGAATCGAAGGTTCTGCATAATTTTCACTGCACGTAATCAAGCAAACATGTAAAGTCACCCCCGCCGAGGCATAAGCAGGGCTGGAGCCAACGAGGCTCTTCCCAGATGAGGGTGTAGGTCGGCCGGGCGCGTCGGTCCGCAGATAGACGTCGAGGTCTCCCGACGATGGAGGTTCCTACGCCATCCGTCCGAAAGACCTCGACGTGACCGACGCTACCCCGCCGGCCGGCTTCGGCCGCCCTGACCTGACCGCCTTCGCGTCTCATCCCAGTCGACCCTGATCGAGTCTGCTGACCCCCTCGACGAGAACGCAGCGACATCACAGCCACCCAACCCCGACCGTCCGGGAAGCCGGGACACGTCACATGACCTGTGCTGCGGGCGTGTCGAGTGGGTCGTCCAGGGGCGACGCAGGAGCGTCGACGCGACGTGCTGAGAGGTGGTTCCAGTCGAGCGCTAGGACACCGGCTACAGGCATGGCGATAGGTCAGGAACGGCGTCGCTCCCTGCGCAGGAGGGAGCGCAGAGTCTCGGCGTTCGCGTAGCCGACCCGTAGCGCGATCTCGGCGGAGGTGAAGTCCGTGGTTGCTGAGAGGTGCCGAGCTCGTTCGATGCGAAGCCGTTGGACGAAGCCGAGCGGAGTGAGGTTGAGCGCCGCACGGACTCGTCGTTCGAGGGTGCGCCGGCTGGTGCCGAGCGACTGCGCGACGAAGGCGACGTTGAACGGTTCGTCCAGGCGGGCGCGCACGAAGCGTTCGAACTCGACGACGATCGGGTCCTCGTGCCGGAGATGTTCGTAGGCGACGAAGGCCGCCTGCGACGGACGCTCGTCGATGATGAGGAGCTTGGCGACATGTTGGGCCAGGTCGGGGCTGATCGATCGCACGAGTGAGAGCGCGAGGTCGATGTGGGCGAACGCGGCGCCGGCGGTGACGAGGTTCCCGTCGACCACGACCATGGTGTCGAGATCGAGGGCGACGGTCGGATAGCGCTTCCGGAACTCCGGCCCCAGGAACCAGCTGGTCGTCGCCCTCCGATGATGCATCCGTCCGGTCTCGGCGACAGCGAACACGCCGGTGCACGCCGCGGCGATCCGGGTGGTCGCCTCGTCGAGGCGCCCGAGCGAGGCGATGACCGAACGAGCATCTCGGCTCTGGAGGACGTCGTTGGTAGCGGCGGCCGTAAGGGTTCCAAGCGCAGGGACGACGACCACGTCGAACTCTCCGGACTCCGACAGCGGGTGGTCCACCGACAGGGTCATCGATGCCGTCGTGGTCACTCGCCGTTTCGGTCCGAGGATGGCGAGTTCGATCGGGTCGATCCGCGGGTCGACATCGCCGCGGGCTCCGTCGGCCACCCGCACGATGTCGATGATCGACGCGATAGCCGAACCGAAGCAGCCGTCGATCGCGATCAGTCCGATACGCATGACGTAAACAATAGCAATACTGCCGTATACGCCACTCCCCACCGGCCCTCGCTCGTCATACGCTGAACTCGTCCCACGAAGAACCCCGACGTCAAGGAGAGTCCCTCATGTCCACACCCGCATCACTTCCGTATGCCTTCGTCGCCAAGATCGTCGCGGCCGATGGACAGCACGACGCGGTCGCCGATCTGCTCGCCGGCGCTGTCGCACTCGCCAACGAAGAAGTAGGAACGATTGTCTGGTTCGCGGTCAGGACCCACGCCGACACCTTCTGGATCTTCGATGCATTCCCCGACGAAGCCGCTCGCGACGCCCACGCCAACGGCGCCATCGTCGCAGCCCTGATGGCCAACCAGCACCTCCTCGGCGCAGCACCCGAGATCCTGGCGGCCGACGTCCTCGCGTCCAAGCTCCCGTAGTCCGCCAACGCACGAGACGATCGCGCCCCGCCGAGCCGTCGCCAGGTCGCGACGCAACGCCACGCTGCGTTGCCGAGCGGTGCGAGGCCTATCGGCACACGGACAGGATGCCGGCCGCGAGCGCTCAGCCGGCGAGGGGTCCGTCGCAGAGGAGAGCGACGTCGGTGTCGGGCAGAGCCGTGAGGGGTCTTCTCAGATGACGGTGTAGGTCGGCCGGGCGCGTCGGTCCGCAGATAGACGTCGAGGTCTCCCGACGACGGAGGTTCCTACGCCATCCATCCGAAAGACCTCGACGTGTCCGACGCTACCCCGCCGGCCGGCTTCGGCCGCCCTGACCTGACCGCCTTCGCTCGACTCGACGGCCTCGGTCTGAGCGTGACCGGACAACGACTTGAACCGGATCGTGCGGTCCTCGCGTGCCGCGTGGTGGAACCAGATCAGTGGTGCCGACGGTGCGGCAGCGAAGGCGCCGCTCGTGACACCGTGATCCGGCGGTTGGCCCACGAGCCGCTGGGCTGGCGACCGACCGTGCTGGAAGTTGTAGTGCGCCGCTACCGCTGTGCCGACTGCGGACACGTGTGGCGCCAAGACACCAGCGCCGCGGCGGAGCCACGCGCGAAGCTCTCGCGCACCGGGCTGCGGTGGGCGCTGGAAGGGATCGTGGTCGCACACCTCACCGTCGCACGTGTCGCCGAGGGACTCGGGGTCGCGTGGGACACCGCCAACAACGCGGTCCTGGCTGAAGGCAAGCGGCTGCTGATCAACGACCCCACGCGGTTCGAGGGCGTGAAGGTCATTGGCGTCGATGAGCACGTCTGGCGCCACACCAGGCGTGGCGACAAGTACGTCACCGTGATCATCGACCTCACCCCGGTCCGCGATGGCGCCGGCCCAGCAAGGCTGCTGGACATGGTCGAGGGCCGGTCGAAGGCGGCGTTCAAGACCTGGCTCGCCGACCGCGACGACGCCTTCCGTGACGCGGTCGAGGTGGTCGCGATGGACGGCTTCACCGGGTTCAAGACCGCCGCTGCAGAGGAGATCCCGGACGCGGTCACGGTGATGGATCCCTTCCACGTCGTGCGCCTGGCCGGTGACGCCCTCGACAGGTGCCGGCGCCGGGTCCAACTCGCGATCCACGGGCACCGTGGGTTCAGGGACGACCCGCTCTACAAGTCGCGGCGCACGCTGCACACCGGCGCGGACCTGCTCACCGACAAGCAGAGCGACAGGCTACGCGCGCTGTTCGTTGATGACGCTCACGTCGAGGTCGAGGCGACCTGGGGTGTCTACCAGCGCATGATCGCCGCCTATCGCCACGAGGACCGGCAACGTGGCCGCGAGCTCATGGAGAAGCTGATCACCGACCTCAGCGCCGGCGTCCCCAAGGTGCTCACCGAGCTCACCACCCTGGGCCGGACCCTGAAGAAGCGAGCCGCTGACGTGCTCGCCTACTTCGAACGACCCGGCACCAGCAACGGGCCGACCGAGGCGCTCAACGGACGGCTCGAACACCTGCGCGGCTCCGCACTCGGGTTCCGCAACCTGACCAACTACATCGCCCGAAGCCTGCTCGAGACCGGCGGCTTCAGACCCCAACTTCTACACCCCCGATTGGGATGAGCCGCCAACGAGTCTTTCTGAGTATCGGTTGGTGACGGTGGGTGATAAACATCAGGTGGTACGGCCAGAACTCCGGTTCTGACCTTCAGCGTTTCCCGGGCGGCGATATGACGTGGACGTCGATGCGATCGGCCTGCATCACCACTCCCGAGCCGTGGACGTCACCGACCACGTTGTGCGTGCTTCCGTGTCCTGTCGGATGCGTGGGCGGCGGTCTTTCCTCGTTCCACCGGATCCGCATCCGGTGGTCGATGGACCGGAGGGCGAGAAAGGCGAGGCCGGTCAGGAAGACGCAGGTGAAAAGACCGAGTCCGAGGGCCAAGAGGTATTCGAGTAGCTGCCACGGACCGATCCGGGGGCCCGGTGGATCCAGATTTCGGGCAGCATCGGCATGCGCGACCGCTGACGCGATGTGGGCGGCTCATCAAGCCGAGCACGATGCCTTCGATCTTTTGGGGGTCCCTCTCGGAGTCCGGCGTGGGTCGTGGGGACCCTACACCGGAAAGCCCGCGAAGGTATGGCCGGGACCGCCCGAAGCGGTCCCGGCCGTGCCCCGATCAGTAGTACCGAGGGAAGCCCGACCAGTCGGGGCTGCGCTTCTCCAGGAATGCCGTCTTGCCCTCCACGGCCTCCTCGGTCATGTAGGCGAGCCGGGTCGCCTCTCCCGCGAATAGCTGCTGCCCGAGCATCCCGTCGTCGGGAAGGTTGAAGGCGTACTTGAGCATCCTGAGCGCCTGCGGGGACTGGTCGGAGATGTCGGTGGCCATCCGCACCGCCGTGTCCTCCAGCTCACCGTGGTCGACCACGGTGTTGACCGCGCCCATCTCCTGCATCTCGGTGGCCGAGTACGCCCGGGCCAGGAAGAAGATCTCCCGCGCCCGCTTCTGGCCGACCTGACGGGCCAGCAGCGCCGAACCATAGCCCCCGTCGAAGGATCCGACGGTGGCGTCCGTCTGCTTGAAGAACCCGTGCTGTCGGGAGGCGATGGTCAGGTCGCACACCACGTGGAGCGAATGTCCGCCGCCGGCCGCCCAGCCGTTGACCACGGCGATGACGACCTTGGGCATGGAGCGGATCAGCCGCTGGACCTCCAGGATGTGCAGACGGCCCTGGTCGGCCTTGCGCTGCTCACCGTCGGAACCGTCGTCCTCGTACAGGTAGCCGTCCCGACCGCGCACCCTCTGGTCCCCGCCGGAGCAGAAGGCCCAACCGCCGTCCTTGGCGGACGGGCCGTTGCCGGTGAGCAGGACGGTACCGATCACCGTCCAGGAGCGCGCGTGCTCCATCGCCGTGTAGAGCTCGTCGACCGTGTGCGGCCGGAAGGCGTTGCGCACCTCCGGGCGATCGAAGGCGATACGCACCGCACCGATGTCGTTGCCCGCGCCACTACGCGCGGGTCCGACATAGCGGTGGTAGGTGATGTCGGTGAAGTCGAAACCCTCGACCTTCTTCCATTCAGACTCTCTGAACGGCCGCTCGTTCGCCGACGTTTCCATCCCTTTGCCTCTTTTCCGTGACACCAATGGGGTTCAACGCTGTCGCGTGTCGATCAAGATCATCCCAGGTGGCGTCGAGCCCGCCGTCAGGTGCTCAGGCGGCGCAGGTGGGCGACCGTGGCGTCGGTGACGGGATGGTCCACCCCGAGTTCCTCCAGGTAGGCCTGGGCCGCTTCCATCTCGTGGACGCGGCGGCCGGCGTGCTGACGTGTGCCGTCGACGAGGCGGTCGACCAGGGCCGCACCGTTCTCGCCGAACTCGGCGGCGATCTGGTCGCGGAGGTCGCCGTCCGCCCCGACGGCGCTCGCGGCGTCGAGCGATTCGATGATCAGCGCCGCGAGGCCCTTCATGAACACGCTGCGCAGCATCTTGCGGGCGGCGGCGTCGCCGGCCTCTTCGGAGACCGCGCGCACGGGTGTGCCCAGGGGCGAGAGCGCGGCGGTGAAGGTTTCGGCTCCGCTGCCGGCGGCGAGCAGCGGTGTCCGGCTGCCCTCCCGTGGGACGGGGGCCATGACCGCGACGTCGGCGAAGGGAACGCCGGCGTCGGAGGCCAGGACCCCGAGCGCTTTCTTCTCCCCCGGGGAGAGGGTGTTCAGGTCCGCGTAGACCGCTGAGGCGGGCATCAGGGCGAGCACCTGCGTCGCGACCTTCTCCGCGGCGTCGGGGCCCACGAGGCTGATGACGATCTCCGTTTCGGCGAGCGCCTCCGCCGGCTCGGCGTACTGCACGATGGGCGAGTCGGACAACGCGACGAACGGGTCGTAGCCCTTGACCCGGGCCCCGGCCTCGGCGAGTCCTTCGCCGATGAGCCTGCCGGCCTCACCCAGGCCGACCATGGTGATGACGATCATCGCGTCCTCCGGTAGCGAGTGCCCTTCAGATGTGAACAACATTGTTTACAATAATGCACACCAAGATGAGCGAAAGGAAGACCATGACCCAGGAGGCAGTAGAGCAGGGGCCGCAAGGGAGTGTCAGTGACGCCGACCGCGTGGCGTCACGCCTTCGCCAGGCCATCGTCGCCGGAGACTTCGCCCCCCGACAGCGTCTGGTGGAAACCGATCTCATCGAGATGTTCGACGCCAGCAGGGGCGCGGTGCGCGCGGCCCTGGCGACCCTCACCGTGGAGGGCCTGGTGGAGAAGATCCGCAATCGCGGCGCCCGGGTGCGCGCCGTCGACCTGGACGAGGCGCTGGAGATCGTGGAGGTGCGCGCGGCCCTGGAGTCGATGTGCGCGGCCCGCGCCGCCGAACGCATAGACGACGACGGCATGGCGAGGCTGCGGTCCTTGGGCGAGGTGATGCGCGAGGCGGTGGACACGGGTGACGGGGAGGCCTATTCGCAGGCCAACCGTGATCTGCACCAGGCGGTGCTGGACATCAGCGGCGCCAAGGTGGCGCCCGACGTCGTCCAGCGACTGCGCGCCCAGAACGTCCGGTACCGCATCCGCCTGGCCATGCAGCCGCATCGACCCGCCACGTCGTTGCCCGAGCACTTGGAGATCGTGGAGGCGGTCTGCGCGAAGGACCCCGAACGCGCCGCGAACGCCATGCGGGCGCACCTGGAGAGTGTCTTCGAGGCGACACGGGAGTACTTCACCGAGCGGAAGTAAACGCCCATCGCCCGCGTTGCGCCCCTACGCCTGGAGGCCACCTACCCCCTGACCTGACGTTACGTGGGTATTGACGGATGTGACCAAGATCGTTAACAATGTCGCTCACTAGTTCGTTAGCGAAGGGGCGGCATGTCGCATCACCCAGAACCCACCGCACACGCCCGCCGGCTCGTCCAGGATGCCTACGACATCCACGTTCACATCGCCCCCGATGTGATGAAGCGCAGGGTCAGCGATCTCGAACTCGCCCCCCGTTTCAAGCGGCACGGCCTGGCGGGCTTCGTGCTCAAGTCCCACTACACCCCCACCACCGAACGCGCCGAGGTCGTCCGCAACGTCCACCCGGACGTGGACGTACTCGGCGCCATCACCCTCAACGCCTCCGTGGGCGGACTCAACCCCGTCGCGGTCGAGATCGCGGCGCGAGGCGGCGCCCAGTTCGTCTGGCTCCCCACCGTGGACAGCGACAACCAGCGCAGCTGTCTCTCCGAGGCCCCCGAAGGCTCCACCCCGCCCATGTGGGCGCAGATCCAACAGGACCTGCGCGACGACGGGATCATCAGTCCCACCGTCGACGTGCTCGACGAGAACGGCGAGGTGGCGACCGCGGCCCGTCAGGTCCTCGACGTCATCGCCAAGCACGACATGACGCTGGCCACCGGGCACCTGCACGGTGACGAGTCCTCGAAGGTGATCGCCTACGCCCGGGAACGCGGTGTCCGACGCATCGTCGTCACCCACCCGGAGTTCACCTCCCAGCGCATCCCCGCCAAGAACCAGAAGACGCTCGCCGAACACGGCGCCTACCTGGAGCGCTGCCTGACCACCCCGCTGACCGGCAAAGTGTCCTGGCGGGTGTGGCTGGACAACATCCGCGCGGCCGGACCGGAGTCCTCCGTCATCAGCTCGGACCTGGGCCAGCCCTTCAACCCGCCGGTGGAAGACGGTCTCGCCTTGGCCGCGGACGTCCTGCTCAAGGACGGTTTCACCGACCAGGAGGTGCGCCTGATGGTGGTGCACAACTCGCGCCGGCTCGCGGGCGCCGACCCACTGCCCGACGCCCCGTCGGCCCACCACGAGGAAGGGGCGATCTCCACATGAGCGTCGTTCTGGAGGTCGAGCACCTCACCAAGGAATTCCAACGCGACGACGTGGCCACGGTGGCCCTGCGCGACTTCAACCTCACCATCGAGCAGGGAACCTTCGTCACCATCCTGGGCCGCTCCGGTTGTGGCAAGTCCACCATGCTGAACCTGCTCTCCGGGCTCTCCAAGCCCACCTCGGGACGGGTGCTGCACCGGGGCGAAGCGCACACCGGCCCCACCCCCGACATCGGGTACCTGACCCAGACCGACACGCTCATGCCCTGGCGGAGCGTGCGGCGCAACGTCGAGATGCCCATGGAGATCGCGGGCGTCGAGAAGTCCGAGCGCGAGGCCAAGGCCCTGGACCTCGTCGCCACGGTCGGGCTGTCCGACTTCGCCGACAACTACCCGCGTGAGCTCTCCGGTGGCATGCGCCGCCGCGCGAGTCTGGCCCGCATGCTCGCCAACGGCGCCGAGACCATCCTGATGGACGAGCCCTTCGGCGCCCTGGACGCCCAGCTCCGTTCCGAGCTCCAGGTGGAGTTGCTGCGGCTGTGGTCGCGGACCGGGCACACCATCGTCTTCGTCACCCACGACATCGAGGAGGCCCTGCTACTCGGCGACCGCGTCGTCGTCCTGGGTCCGCTCGGCACCATCCTGCTGGACCAGGAAGTGGACATCGAGCGCCCGCGCGACCCCGACGAGACCAAGGTGCGACCGCGGTTCGTGGAACTGCACTCCACGCTGGCCGCCGCGCTGAAGAAAGGAGCGCGCTGATGAGCACCGGATCGGTTTCCCCGTCCCAGACCAACGACGGTCTGAGCACGAGCGGCCCCGTCAAAGAGGCCCGCCGACGCAGTTGGTGGTACCGCCACGGCCGCACCACGCTGGTGTGGTCGCTGCGAGCGGGGGCGCTCGCGCTCTTCCTCCTGCTCTGGCAGTTGGCCGGCAACCTGGTCGCCAACCCCATGTTCGTCTCCAACCCGATCGCCGTCGGGGAACAACTGATCGACTGGGTCCAGGACGGCACCCTGGGCACGCACACCTGGATCACCATCCAGGAAGTGGTGCTCGGTTACGTCATCGGTGCCCTCACCGGCGCGCTCGCCGGTTTCGTGCTCGCCTCGATCCGCATCGTCTACGACGTGTTCGAGCCGTTCATGATGGCGCTGTACTCGATCCCCAAGGTGGCGCTCGCACCACTGTTCATCGTGTGGTTCGGCATCGGCCTGGACATGAAGGTCATCCTGGCGGCCGTCAGCGTGTTCTTCCTGGTCTTCCTCAACACCGCCGCCGGCGTCCGCGACGTGGACCGCGGTCTCATCGACGCCGTCCGGCTGATGGGCGGATCGAACAAGGACGTCGCCTTCAAGGTGGTCCTGCCGGCCTCCATGTCCGGTCTGCTGACCGGTCTGAAGGTCTCGATCCCGTACGCGCTCATCGGCGCGGTGATCGGTGAACTCGTCGCCTCCAACCGCGGCCTGGGTTACCTCATCAACGACGCCGCCGCGCAGTTCAACACCGCGGGCGTGTTCGCCGCGGTCGTGGTCCTGACCGCACTGGCCATGGTCCTCAACGCCCTCGTGAGCGTTCTGTCCTCCCGAGCCAACCGCTGGAAGCCGCTCGGCGCCGAGTAGCGCCCACGCGGGCCTCATGCGATCCATCCCCCAGGTCGGGAGCGTTTCTCGACCTCCCAACACTCGATCGAGAGTCGGACATCATGAAACTCAGCACGCACCTCAGGACGGCGGCCGCGATCGCGGCGACCGCGAGCCTCATCGTGACATCGGGTTGTGCCGGCGGGGGCGACTCCGACCCGGACGTCCTCAACGTGGGCCAGATCAGCGACTCCGTCGCGTTCTTCCCGCTCCACGTCGCCGAGGAGAACGGCTACTTCGAGGAGGAGGGGGTCCAGCTCGGCGAGCGTCCCCGCCTGGGCACCGGCGCCAAGCTCGCGGCGGCCCTGACCTCCGGTTCCATCGACGTGGCCGCCGGTGTCCTCACCGACACGTTCAACCTGGCGGAGAACAACCCCGACACGCGGCTCACCGGTTCCCTGGTCACCGAGTACTACGTGGACGTGGTGACGGCCCCGGACTTCGAGGGGGACCCGGACGCGCCCCTGGAGGAGAAGATCCAGGCGCTGGAGGGCAAGAACATCGGTATCACCGGCCCGGGGTCGGGGACCGAGGCGCTGCTGATCTACCTGTTCGAGCAGGCCGGCATGGACGCCAACACCGACGCCACCCTGGTGAACCTGGGCGGCGTGCCCTCGTCGGCCATCGGCGCCCTGTCCTCGGGGCAGGTGGACGCCCTGGCCTTCTTCCAGCCGACCGGACAGATGGCCGAGGCCGAGGGGGTCGGCGACATCTACCTCTCGCCGCAGCGTGGCGACGTCCCCGACATGTCCGGGGCCCTGCACGGGACGCTGTTCAGCACCTCCGACGTGATCGAGAACAAGAGCGAGCAGATGGAGGGCTTCAACCGCGCCATCAACCGCGCGCTGGAGTTCATCGAGACCGACCCCGAGGGAAGTGCGGAGCTGCTCTCGTCCTACATGGACGGCACCGACCCCGAGGCGCTCGAAGCGCTCAACGAGATCCTTGCGCAGGAGTTCGCCACCTCCACGCAGGTGCAGCAGGACGCCTTCGGTGTCGCGACCGACTTCCACATGGAGTCCGGTCTGGTCGAGGAGGCGCCCGCCTACGACGAGCTGGTCTGGTCCGAGGTCCGGGAATAGCGCCGCGCGAGGATGAGAATGACAGTTTCGAGCACACCATCGGCTCGCGGGGGCCGACTCGCGATCCCCTCCGTGCTGATGCGCGGCGGTACCTCTCGCGGGCCGTTCTTCGCCCGCGCCGATCTGCCCGATGACGACGAGACCCTCGCCCGGGTGTTGCGGTCCGCCCTCGGTTCCCCCCACCCGTTGCAGGTCGACGGGGTGGGGGGCGGGCACCCGCTCACCTCCAAGGCGGGCATCGTCGGCCCGAGCACCGAGCCCGGGGTCGACCTCGACTTCCGGTTCGCCCAGCTCAGGCCGGACGACGACTCGGTGGACATGAACGCCAACTGCGGCAACCTGTTGGCCGCCGTGGTGCCCTTCGCCATCGAGGCCGGGATGGTCGTGCCCGTGGAGGACACCACCACGGTGCGGGTGCGCACCCTCAACACCGGGGCGATCGCCCACATCTCGGTGCGCACGCCCGAGGAGGGCGGCGTGCGGGGCGTGGAGTACGCCGGGGACACCCGCATCGACGGTGTGCCGGGCACCTCCGCTCCGGTGACGATCGGATTCCTGGACACCGCCGGTTCGATCGCCGGTTCCCTGTTGCCGACGGGGAACCGGCGCGACACGGTCGAACTTCCCGGGGTGGGGGCCATCGACGTCACCTGCGTCGACAACGGACAGCCCCTCGTCATCGTGGACGCCTCCGTGCTCGGCGTGACCGGGCGGGAGAGCCCCGCAGAACTCACCGCGAACCCCGAGCTGCGCGAGCGGGTGGAGGCGTTGCGCCTGACCTGCGGTGAGCTCATGGGGCTGGGCGACGTCTCAGGCCGCAACTACCCGAAGATGACGCTGGTCTCGCCGCCCGAGGACGGCGGCGCCCTGACCACCCGCAGCTTCATCCCTCGGGTGGTCCACGAATCCATCGGCGTGCTGGCCGCCGTCACCGCCGCCACCGCCTGCGTGCTGCCGGGGACGGTCGCGCACGAACTGGCGACCCTCCCCACCGCGAACGACACCGATACCACCCTGGCCATCGAACACCCGAGCGGCGCCTTCGAGGTGCGGCTCGGCCAGGACCCCGGGGATCCCACCCGCATCACCCGCTCGGCGCTCGTGCGCACCGCACGCGCGCTCATGGCCGGAGAGCTCTACGTCCCTCTGGGCATCTGGAATCCCTGAAGAAGGAAGCACACTGATGATCATCGACTGCCACGGGCACTTCACCACCGCACCCGCCGCGCTCGGCGACTGGCGTCAAGCTCAGATCGCCGCGCTCGACGGTGGTCCCCAGCCCGCTGATCCCAACATCGGCGACGAGGACCTGCGCGAGGCGATCGAGAGCAACCAGCTCCGCCTCATGGACGAACGCGGCATCGACCTGACCGTGTTCTCGCCCCGGGCCTCCTTCATGGCCCACCACGTCGGCGACGCGGCCACCTCCTCCCGGTGGGCCGCGATCTGCAACGACCTCATCGCCCGGGTGTCGGAACTCTTCCCCGAGCGCTTCGCCACCGCCGCCATGCTGCCGCAGTCCCCCGGCGTGGACCCGGCCGAGTGCCTTCCCGAACTGCGTCGCGCCGTGGAGGAGCTCGACGCGGTGGCGATCAACCTCAACCCGGACCCCTCCGGTGGACTGTGGGACTCGCCCCCGCTCACCGACCGGTCCTGGTACCCCATCTACGAGGCGATGTGCGAGTACGACATCCCCGCGATGGTGCACGTGTCCACCAGCGTCAACCCGGCCTTCCACACCACCGGGGCGCACTACCTCAACGCCGACACCACCGCCTTCATGCAGCTGGTCCAGGGCGACCTGTTCGCCGACTTCCCGGACCTGAAGCTCATCATCCCGCACGGCGGCGGCGCGGCCCCCTACCACTGGGGCCGCTTCCGCGGACTGGCGATGGCGCTGGGCAAGCCGGAGCTGGAGGAGCACGTGATGCGCAACGTCTACTTCGACACCTGCGTGTACCACCAGCCCGGCATCGACCTGCTGTTCGACGTCGTCCCGAACGAGAACATCCTCTTCGCTTCGGAGATGATCGGCGCCGTCCGCGACGTCGACCCGTGCTCGGGCCACTACTTCGACGACACCGGTCGCTACATCGAGGGCGCGAAGCTGCCCGACGCCGAACGCGAGGCGGTCCTGGAGGGCAACACCCGCCGCGTGTACCCGCGTCTGGACGCCAGGTTGAAGCGCCAGGGGCGCTGAGCGCCGCTCCCCATACCGTCCACCCAACTCACGAGGAGAGTCATGACCGAGCTCGGAGTCGTCCACCGTTCCATCGAGCGCGCCGCCCCGGAGGCGGTCGAGGCGCTGTCCCACTACGGGGTCGCCACCGTGCACGAGGCCCAAGGCCGCACCGGCCTGCTGCGGCCCTACGTCCGGCCGATCTACCCGGAGGCCAAGCTGTGCGGGACCGCGGTCACCGTGTTGTTGCAGCCCGGCGACAACTGGATGTTCCACGTCGCCGCCGAACAGATCAGACCCGGTGACGTGGTCGTGGCCGGTTGCACCACCGAGTCCGAGGACGGGTTCTTCGGTGAGCTGCTGGCCACGTCCTTCCGCGCCAGGGGCGCGGCCGGCCTGATCATCGACGGCGGCTGCCGCGACGTCGCCGAGCTCTCCGAGATGGACTTCCCGGTGTTCAGCCGCTCGATCAACGCCAAGGGCACCGTGAAGGCGACCCTGGGATCGGTCAACGTCCCCGTCACCGTGGCCAACGCCCTGGTCAACCCGGGCGACGTCGTCGTCGCGGACGCCGACGGTGTCGTCGTGGTGCCGCGCGAGTCCGCCGCGCGGGTGGCCGAGGCGTCGCGCCTGCGTGAGGAGAACGAGGAGTCCAAGCGCGCCCGGTTCCGCGACGGCGAACTGGGGCTGGACATGTACAAGATGCGCGAGAAGCTGGCCACGGCGGGCCTGCGCTACGTCGACTGACCGGCGCCTCCCCCGGAGGCAAGAGGACGGCACCCACCGCGTCGGTGGGTGCCGTTGCCGTGACCGAGCGAAACCCTAGGCGATCTGGAACTTCTGATCGCCGAGCTCGACCTCCACGTGCAGCGAACCGCCGAGAGCCTCGATGTAACGTCGCAGGGTATCGATCTGGGTGCGTTCAATACCGCCCCGCTCGATGCTGGACACCCGGTTCTGGCTGACGTTCAGCCGCTCGGCGAGTTCGACCTGGGTCAGGGCGGCCTCTTCGCGGAGTTCACGCAGCCGGTGGACGAGCACGTCTTCCAGCATCCGACGCTTGTGCGCGTTCACCGCTTCGCGGTCGACGGGCCGCTCATTCAGCATGTCCTGCAAGCTCGTACCCATCACTGCCCTCCCCTGACCCCTTCGAGATGCTCGTCGAACAGGGCGTCTGCGATCCGAATGCTCCTGGTGTACCACTTACTCCAGTCCCCGGACTTGTCTCCCGCCACGAGCATGATCGCCTGGCGTCGGGGATCGAACGCGAACAGGACTCTCAATTCCGAACGGCCACTGGAGCCGGGGCGGAGCTCCTTCATGTTCTTGTGTCGTGAGCCATGGATCGTGTCGACCACGGGACGCCCCAACGTTGGCCCGAACTCCGCAAGGATTTCGAGCGCCGCGACCACCTGCTCATAAGAGTCCGCGTCGAGTCGCCTCAACCACGGCTGCACCAGTTCAAGTTCGATCTTCCACACGATGATAACGCTACAATGCATGTGTTGTAAACCATGTGCGTTTTACCAGAAACCTCTCCGTCGGGGAGAGATCCTCGCCTGCTGAGGTAGGCGAGAGACTCAGGGCTCGCACCAGTCCGGGCACAGGCTCGCCACCGGCTATCCACAGCTCGTTCAACGTGCACCGGCGCGACCACGCTCGTGTGTGGTCTTCTCGATGTATCAGCGGACTCGGTTTCACGCGAGCTTCATACTGTCCGGGCTCATGGTGCGCGACGGCGCCCGTCGGGAGAGCTTGGAGACCTTCGGCATACCCGGCAAGCCCGCACCCACCGCGTTGGTGGGTGCCGTCGTCGTTCGAGCACGCTTTCTCGGTGGATCACCGCCGGGGCGGACCCGAACCTGGTATGCCTGGGGACTTGTCGGCGTCACCGGAGACCGATTCGGGGGATTGGCCTCGGGCCATCGCGGCAATAGATTACGCAGCCTCGACGATGGATGAGGAAGCATGTCCCAGGCACCAGGTTCCCCCCACCCCTCCCCAGGTGACACCCGTTCCCAGATGAGTGGCAAGGCGTCCGAGGTCGTCCAGGCCCGGGACGTCAGCGGAGGGATCCACTTCCACTACGGCACCGGGTCGCGGTCGGCCCGGCCACGCCAGTTGCCCCGGGGCCTGCGGGTGTTCGTCAACCGCGCGAGTAATCTGGCCGCGCTCGATCAGACCCTCGAAGGCGAAAATCCTCCCACGGTGGCCTACGTGATCGCCGGAACCGCCGGGGTCGGCAAGACCTCGCTCGCCCTGCACTGGGCGCACCGGGTCAGCGACCACTTCCCCGACGGCCAGTTGTACGTGGACATGCGCGGCTACGACCCGGGCGCTCCGCTCACCGCCGACCAGGCCCTGGAGTTCTTCCTGCCCTCCCTCGGGGTGCCGGCCTCGGCCGTCCCCGCCGGCACCGAGAGCAAGGCGACGCTGTACCGGTCCCTGCTCGCCGAACGACGCATGCTGGTGGTCGTGGACAACGCGGCCACCGTCGGCCAGGTGCGCCCGCTGCTGCCGGGCAGCGGCACCAACCTGGTCCTGGTCACCAGCCGGAGTCGGTTGTCCGGGCTGATGGTGCGCGACGGCGCCCACCGGGAGAACCTGGAGATCCTGCCGGAGGCTGAGTCGGTCGCGTTGCTGTCCGCCACCATGGCCGGGTACCGGCCGGTCGACAGCGCGGAGGACCTGGCAGAGCTGGCCCGACTGTGCGCGCACCTGCCCCTGGCCCTGCGCGTGGCCGCCGAGCGTGCGGCGAGCCGACCGAGCATGCCGCTGGCCGACCTCATCACCGATCTGCGCGATGAGTCCTCCCTCTGGGACGCCCTGTCCGCCGACGACGAGGACGAGGCCAGCGCGGTCCGTTCGGTGTTCGCCTGGTCCTACCGGGCCCTGCCGCGCCAGGCCGCGCTGCTCTTCTGCCTGTTGGGGCTGCACCCCGGTGCGGAGTTCGGTGCCGCCGCCGCGGAGGCGATCGCCGGTAACGCCTTGGAGGTTTCGGGGGTGGGCCGACTGCGTACCGCATTGGACACCCTGACCGGCGCCTACCTGTTGGAGGAGGGCCGCGGCGGCCGTTACCGCTTCCACGACCTGCTGCGCGCCTACGCCGTGGACCGGGCCCGCTACGAGGTCACCCAGGAGGAACAGCTCGCCGCCGTGGAGCGCGTGTGCACGTGGTACCTGCACAGCGCGCACGCCTGCGCCGCCGTGTTGGCCCATGACACCTCGTTGTTGCCGCCCCTGGACGTCCCCGGGGACGTGGTCCCGGCGTCCTTCGCGGACCGGAAGGTGGCGGCGGCCTGGTACGCCGAGGAGCGGGAGAACCTGCTGGGCGCGATGACGGCGGCCGAGGGAACCGGGCTCACGGAGTTGGTGAGCCGGTTCGCGACGGTGCTGGAACGGCTGTACTCCACCTTCAACCACTTCCGTGACTGGCGCGTCTCGGCGAGAGCCGGGCTACGGGCCGCCCGTGAACAGGGCGACCGGGTGAGCGAGGCCGAACTGCGTGAGAGTCTGGGCCGTCTGGAACGGATGACGATGCGCTTGGACGAGGCGGCCGAACACCATCGCGCCGCCACGGAGATCCATCTAGGACTCGGTGACACACTGAGCGCCGCCAAGTCCCGCAACGGGTCGGGATGGATCCACCTGTTCGCGCACCGGCTGGACGAAGCCCACGCCGAGCTGACCGAGGCACTCGCCGCGGTGGAAGGGACCGGTGACACCTACTGGACCGCGACCGTGCGATACAGCCTCGGTTACACCTGCGCCCAATCGCTTCGTTCGCAGGAGGCGGACCGGCACTTGAACGCGGCCTTGGCAGGTTTTCGGGAGCTGTCCGATCCGCTCTACGAATCCCTGGTCCTCACCGCCCGCAGCCTGGTGGAGTTGAACAGGCAGAACGTTTCGAGTGCGTTGACCCACGCGGAACGAGCCGTGGAGATCGCACGTTCGGTGGAGAACGTGCTGTGGGAGGGCACCGCGCTCCTCTACCTGGGTCGGGCCCAGAGAGCGGCGGGGCGGGCGGAGGAGGCCCTGGAGTCCTACCAGCGCGCGGTGTTGGTGTTCCGCCGCGAGGGTGACGCAAGCCGGGAGGCCATCGCCGTGGGCGGTGCGGGGAGCGCGTACCTCCTACTCGGCAGGTACACGGAGGCGGTCGACTTCCATCGTCGTTCGGTGGCGGTGCACCGGAGCCTGTCGGACCATTGGAAGGTCGCGAAGGGCCTGCTGTACTTGGCGCAGGCGTTGGAGGGTCGGGAGGGTTCGGACGTGCGAGAGGAGGGCCGCGAGGAAGCCGCGCGTCACCGGTCGGAGGCCTTGGAGATCCTCAGCGGGTATGACGACCCCAGGTCAGACGAGCTACGTGAACGCGCCCGCGCCGTGCCCGCACCGGAAGAGGGTGCCTAGAACGGCGGTGGGGCGGTCACCATTCGAAGTCGCCGAGCAGTTCCTTGGTGTCCTGGCGGCCGTCCGCCCGGAGCCGGTCCGACAGCCGCACCCGTGGATCCACCCCTCTGCTGGTCTCGGCCCTGATCCACGCGGGGACCAAGCCCAAGAGCAGCAGGATGCGAGCGCCGGCGGCCTGGGTAGAGGGAACGCTGCGGTGCCAGAGATCGGCGTGGATGAGGACGGCGTCTCCAGGCTCGAAGTACAGCCGCACCTCACCCGGCCGTTCGTCGCCGTCGCCGAGCGGGATGCGGGTGTGCGGGTCGGCGTGCGAGCCGGGCAACAGGCACAGGGCGCCCTCCTGCTCGGTGACCGGTCGCAGATAGAGCAGACAGTGGATCTGGTGCGGGTGGCTGAACAGGGGCGGTAGCGGGTGCGGGATGACCGGGAGGTGCGCGTGCCAGGGCACTGCCACCCCGACCTTGCCCGGGTAGTTCATCCGCGCTTCCACCTCCACCCGTACCTGTGGCCCCAGCACCGTTCGGGCGATCGACAGGGCCGGTTCCAGGCGTAGGAGGGGATGGAAGGTGACGTCCTTGTCGAGCAGGGACCTGAGGTAGATGTTCTCGCCGGGCAGGTACTCCGCTTGGGGGAGGCCCGCCTCGGCCTCGGACAGCGCGATGACGGCCTCGGCGAGTTCCTCGGCGTGGTCGGCGCCGATCATGCCCCGGCGCACCAGGTAGCCCTCCCGAACCAGAGCGTCCAGGTCGCCGGGGTCCGCCGAGGTACGCACGGTTCGGGTCGGATAATGGTCGACCTGATCATTGAGGACGAAGTCGGTGCGTGTTCCCGGTCCTCTTTTCGCTTCCCGGTCGGCAGTCACTCGCTCACCTGCCGGCGTTGGAGGAAGTGGTGCGGACCCGTTCCCGCACGCCACGCCGTGTCGGAGTCGTGGATGGGGCCGCCGTCGAGGCGGAACGGGGTTCCGGTACCACCACCGGGCTGTTCCGAAGTCGGGCCACCAGTTCCCCGAGGGGGAAGGACCGGCTGTGGAACTCCCGCCAGGCCAGACGGGCCTCCGTCAGTCGGCGGGGGTCGTCGTTGTGGTTGACGTAGAGGAGCCGGCCCTGGGGGTCGTAGGCCAGGTCCAGAACGGTGGTGTCGTCGAAGAGCCAGGTGTCGGTGTGGGTGACGTCGGGGACGTCCTCGCGGAAGATGAAGCGGATGTCCTCGCCCGCCGGGCCGTTGATCGCGTAGTACCAGGAGATCTCGAAGTTCAGGTAGGGCGTGAGCTCCTTGTCGATGATGTGCACGCGGCCCATGTAGCGGCCTTCGGCCACACATCGACGAATGTTGTCGGCCCACTCGCGGTTGCGGTCCGGCGGCAGTGGTGCGCCGCTGAGGAAGAGTTCGTAGTTCTCCTTCTCCTCCGGTACGTCGTAGAAGGGGAGGGTCTCGATCCGCGTGGCCGATGAGGCGAACTCCGTGAAGTAACGGCCGAACTGATCCATATTGAGAATCATGTGCATTTTCCCGTGCTGATCATCATGCGTACGCAGGTGCGAGCGAGCCCTGGAATCCACCTTGCACAAGGCATTCCACGGGGCTAGGAAGAAAGGTCACCCATCGTCGGGGCGCTCCGCTGACATCGCCCGTTCAAGGACGTATCTAGGGATTTCGACCAGGCTCTCACCTGGAGGAACGTCCAGTTCAACACTATCGCCACTCACAGTGAACCCCTGCACGAGGATGGTTCCGTTCGCGGTTTCGTAGACCGTCGGACAGGGCCCGTTGCCGCATCCGGATCCACCGATCACCTTGAGCACCAGCAGGCACTCCTCCCTGAGGGAAGGGACATTATATTCGAGTGTCACACCCACTCCGAAGAGCGTCAAGAAGGCAAGTCGGGAAAATTGATTCTTAATTCTCATAGGACCACAGGAGGTCCTTTTGGCCTCTTGGCGGGTGCTTCCCGATACGCTAGGAAAAGACCTTGACGTGAGGGAATCCCGATATGCCGGAGCATCCCGTGACAAAAGATGCACCAGGAGTCGATGGCGATCGCGGCGCTTCCCTACGAGCAGACCCCGCACGCCGAATCCCCCACCCGGAGTCATATCCCCGGTTCACAGTGGCTCCCGTCGGGGGTGTCGGCAGCCCACCCCCACCAAGCCCAGTCTCGGACGCGCCCCTCAAGGACCCAAGGTCACGGCTTTCCAGACATACCGCCCCACACCGAAAGCCCCGAATACCCTCAGAGAAAGGACGTTCGGCAGACTGGACGGCCACCCACTCCCCCCCTCCCCCCACGGAGAACGAGGCCAGCGATGACCACTCACACCCGCCGACCCCGCGGATCACAGGGTGGCGGCCTGCTCCGTCCCTCTTTGTCCCCCTGGGTCGACCTGCGCGAACCCGCTGCGGCTGACACCCCTGGCCGGTTGCGCGCGGTGTTCTTGGGGGTCTCCACGGTCCTGCTCACCGACGGCGAGACGTCGGTACTGACCGACGGTTTCTTCAGTCGTCCGAGCAAGCTCGACCTGGCGTTCAAGCGGCTCGTCCCGAACCCGGCCCGGGTGCGGGCCACGCTCGCGCGCTTCGGCATCTCCCGCCTGGACGCGGTGTTCGTGGTGCACTCCCACTTCGACCACGCCCTCGACGCTCCCCTGGTGGCCGAACTGACCGGGGCGCGGCTCATCGGCTCGGAGTCCACCCACAACATCGCCGCCGGTCAGGGGCTGGACCGCGACCGTTGCGACCAGGTGGTCCTGGGCGAACCCATGCGGTTCGGCTCGCTCACGCTCACCGCGCTGTCGGCGGAGCACAGCCCCGGTGACATCGCCCCCGGCGTGATCGGCCGTCCGTTGCGGAGCGGGCGCGCCGGGGACTTCAAGACCGGTGACTGTTACTCGCTGCACGTGGCCCACCCCGACGGGGAGTTGCTGATCCACGCCAGCGCCAACTGGGTGCCGGGCGCCCTGGACGGCCACCACGCGGACACGGTCTACCTGGGGGTGGGCACGCTCGGCAAGCAGGACGGGGGGTTCCGGTCCGACTACTGGCACCACCTGGTGGAACGTACCGGCGCGCGGCGGGTGGTGCCGATCCACTGGGACGACTTCACCGTCTCCCTGGACCACCCGCCCCGGCCGCTGCCCCGGTTGGTCGACGACCTCGGCTCCACCCTGGACTTCCTGTCCGGGCGGGCCGAGGACGAGGGTGTGGACCTGGCCCTGCCGGTCCTGGGGCGTCGTACCGACCCCTTCAGGACCTGACCCACCCACCTACGGGCCCGCGCGAAGCCGCCCGGGCATCGGCCGGGGAACCACCGGCGGCCCGCCGCCACAGAAGTGTGGCAGCGGGCCGTGTCCCGTGAGAGCGGGTCAGGACCGCCAGGTTCGCACCACGTGCAGCACGACCGCGATCACGGCGAGGATCCCCCACGCCATTCCCTCGGGGGTGGACTCGGCCATCCAGGCGGCGGCTACGATACCGAGCGCGCCCCACCCGGCGACCTTGCGCGTCCGTTCGAAGCGCGTGGCGGAGCCGGACCGCTCGTGCTCTCCTTCACGCTTCGGCGCGGTCTCCGATTCCATGCGCGTGGCCAGCGAATCGGCGATCTCGGTGTCGAAGTCCGGGCCGAGTTCGCGTGCGGCGGAGATCGCGGTGGCGATCTCGTCGCGCAGGTCGGTGGCACGGGCGGGGGATGTGGTGGTGGTCCAGCCGTGCGGGTCGGTGGTTCGAACGGGGGGTGTGGTGGCCATGATGTCTCTCCTCCAACGGTTTTACCGGCCATAGCAGCCCGAGGGCGGAGCTCTGAGGCTACGGTACGGTCTCCGCCCCGGATGTAGCCACGCGGGACGGCGAAGCGTCCGTTCGCACTGGTGAGGATGCGGATCCGATCATCCTGCGCTAAGGTTTCGAACATAGGTTCGATCACGGCGCCTTCCCCTTCTGCCGCTTACGGGAGGGGTGTCACCGTTGTTCGCGCATCTGCGCTCGGCGTCGTCGTTCTCCTTTCGGCACGGCACCGTCCCGCCCGCGGCCCTGGTCGAACGGGCCGCCCTCGACGAACAACCGGTGCTGGCCCTCACCGACAGGGGCGGGCTCTTCGGGGTCGCCGAGCACCTTCGGGCCTGTGCGGAGACCGGGGTGCGCCCCGCGCTCGGGGTCGATCTGGCCCTGGCCTCGCCCGGGGGCGGTCGGGTAGTCCTGCTGGCCCGCGGCGCCCGGGGTTGGGCCAATCTGTGCCGGCTGGTCACCTCCGTCCACCACTCCCCCGGACCGGTGGCCGCCACCCCCGAGCAGATCGCCCGACACCACGAGGGGCTGGTGGTGCTGCTCGGCAACGACTCCGACGTGGGTCGCGCCATGGCCCAGGACCTGCCCGTGCGCGCCCGCGACCTGCTGCACGCCTGGCGGAACCTGGGTGTGGAGATCGCCCTGGCTCCACACGACCACGGTGCCGCCGGGCAGCGCCGCACCGCCCGGGACCTGGTCCGTCTCGCCGACGACGAACACGTGCTGGCGGTGCTCACCAACGCGGCCCGCTACCCGACCGGCGAACACGCCGGGGTGGCACGAGCCTTGGACCGGATCCGCAGACACGCCCCCGGTGGCTATCGGCCCGAGCCCCGCACCGACCGGGCGCACCTGGCCACCGGTGCGGAGATGCACCACGTCGCGGCCGGGGTGTGCGGCGGGGACACCGCGCGCGCACGACGCCTGGTCGCCCACACCCTGGCCCTGGCCACCTCCTGCGCCCTGGACCCCGCCGCCGACCTGGGCTGGGGCCGCCTCCACCTGCCCGAGCGGCACGAGGCCGCCGCCGAGCTGCGTTCCCTGGTCACCGACGGAGCCACCCGTATGGGCCGGGCCGCCGAGGAACGCGCCCGGCACGAACTGGAGGTCATCGACCGGATGGGGTTGGCGAGCTACTTCCTCACCGTCGCTGACGCCGCCCGAGCCATCCGGGACAAGAACATCCGTTGCTCCGCGCGCGGATCGGCCGTGGGAAGCCTCGTCGTCCACCTGCTCGGAATCTCCGCGATCGACCCCTTGGAACACCGGCTCTCGTTCGAACGGTTCTGCACCCCGAGCCGGCCCGGCCTGCCGGATGTGGACCTGGACGTGGAGTCGGCGCGCAGGTTGGAGGCCTACGACGCGGTGATCGCCGCCCACCCCGGGGCCAGCGCGGCCGTGGCGATGATGGAGACCTACCGGGCCCGCAGCGCGCTGCGCGACGCGGGGACCGCCCTGTCCCTGCCCGCGGTGGAGGTCGACCGGATCGCCTCGGTCTTTCCCCGGGTGCGCGCCTCCCGGATCACCGAGACCGCGCGCGAACTCCCCGAACTACGGAACCTGGACGGTCTGGACACCGCACACGTGAAGAAGCTGTTCGCACTGGCCGAGCGGCTGTCCGGGCTGCCCCGCCATGTGGCGATGCACCCCTGTGGCCTGGTGCTGTCCGACCACGCCCTGGACGACCGGGTCCCCACCCAGCCCTCGGGGGCCGGTTACCCGATGGTCCAGGCCGACAAGGAGGACGTGGAACACCTGGGTCTGCTCAAGCTGGACGTGCTGGGGGTGCGGATGCAGTCGTCACTGGCGCACACCGTCGAGGAGATCGGCCGAACCGAGGGGACGCGCCCGGACCTGGAGGCCCTACCGGACAGCGACCCGGCCACCGCCCACATGGTCGGCGCCTCCCACACCCTGGGCTGCTTCCAGATCGAGAGCCCGGGCCAGCGCGAACTGGTGTCCCGGCTGCGCCCGCGCGGGGTCGCCGACCTGATCGCCGACATCTCCCTGTTCCGGCCGGGTCCCATGGGCACCGACATGGTCGGCGCCTACCTGGGGGCGCGGGAGGGCACGGAGCCGCCCCGGCTGCCCCATCCGTCCCTGGCCCCCGTGCTGGCCGAGACCGGTGGCGCGCTGCTCTACCACGAACAGCTCCTGCGCGCCCTGGACACCATGACCGGTTGCGGGGCCGACGAGGCCGAGGCGATGCGGCGCGCGCTGGCCACCGACCAGGGGCGTCGAGAGGTGGAGACCCGGGTCCGCGTCCTGATGACCGAGCGCGGGCACGACGAGCGGACGATCGAGGACACGTGGCGGCTGGTGGCGGCCTTCGGAAACTTCGGGTTCTGCAAGGCGCACGCCGCCGCGTTCGCCCTGCCCACCCACCAGTCCGCCTACCTCAAACGGCACTTCCCTGCGGCGTTCTTCGCGGGGGTGATGTCCCATGATCCCGGCATGTACCCACGGCGGGTGCTGTTGCACGACGCCCGCAGGCTGGGGGTTCCGGTGCTCGCGTTGGACGTGAACGTCTCCGGTCGGCACTGGCACGTGGACACCGACGCCGAGGGGCGGTGGGGTCTGCGGCCGTCCCTGTCGGACGTGGGCGCCCTCACCGGGGCCGAACTCGACCGGTTGCTGACGCGGCGGCCGTTCACCGACCCACGCGACCTGCTCGCCCGGGCAGGCCTGTCCCGCGAGTCGGTGGACAACCTGGTGTTGGCCGGGGCCCTGGACTCCCTGGCCGGGGTCACCGGTGTCCCCGGCGCCCCGGACCGGCGCGACCTGCTCGTGCACGCACACACCCTGGTTCGATCGCACGGGGTGGACCGTGGGGGTGGCCACCACCGCGTCGTGGGGAGTACGGCCGACCAACTCTCGTTGGGCACCGTCCCCACGGAGGTACCGGTGGGGACGGGGGCGCCGATGACACACGCCGAACGCGTGGCCGAGGAACTGCGGGTGCTGGGTTATGAGCTGTCCGGGCACCTGTTGGACCGGTACGCCGAACACCTGGCCGCACTGGCCGCCGCCCACGACCTCGTACAGGCCCAGGACCTGCACCGGGTTCCGGACGGGGCGCGGGTCATGGTCGCGGGGGTGCGGGTCTGCACGCAGACCCCGCCCACACGATCTGGGCGCAGGGTCGTCTTCACCACCGTGGAGGACCGGACCGGGCTGGTCGATGTGGCCCTGTTCGAGGACGCCCAACGGCACTCGGCGGCCTCGGTGTTCGGCTCCGACCTGGTGGTGGTCCACGGACGGGTGCGGCGGGCGGCCCCGGGCGCGCTGCCCACCCTCACCGCCACCCGGGTCCGGTCGCTTGATGGGAACGCCGGCGCCTCATCCGGAAAGGGGTGAGGCGCCGGCGTCGACGTAGTTCGTTCGGGGAGGAGGGGTCAAGCGCGGGCGATGGCGAGGAAGGCGTCCCACTCGGAGGAGGGGAAGGGGATGTGTCCGTCGGTGGGGTGCTTGGAGTCCCGAAGTGCCGCGCCACAGGGCAGGTCGGCAACCTCTACACAGTTCTGGTCATGGCCGCTGTAACTGCTCTTCCGGAAGCCGGTGGGGAGATGCGCGACCTCCACGCAGTGGTTGTTGACACCGCTGTAGCTGCTCTTGTGGAAGCTGGGGAAGTGGGCAACCTCCACACACTCACCGTTAACACCGCTGTAGCTGCTCTTTCGCCACGCTAGCTCAGTCACTACTCTCACTCTTCTAGCTCGTCAAGGATGCGCTCGATGAAGGACAGAGACTGCACCGGTGTGAGCGAACACCCTTGCGCGTTTCCGAACATGTCATTGAACATCCTGATCTGATCGCACTCTTCGAGATACAGGCTAGTCGCCGGGTTCTCCAGGTATGCAATGCTCGAATCTCTAATGTCTGGAAAGTCCATAACGATGAAGGTTCCCTCGGTAGCAGGATGGGCTCCTGCCGTGAAAGGGAGAACGAAGATGTCCACGTTGTGACGTGACGCCATGTTGATCAGGTGCTGCAACTGTTCCCGCATCACCTTCTCTGACCCGACCACGCGTCGTAGGGCAGCTTCATCAATGATGGCCTGGTAGCTCGGTGGGTTCACTTCGTTCAGGATGCCTTGCCGAGCAACCCGAGCAGCGACCCGCTGAGCGATCTCGTCGTCGTTCCGGACCTTGTTGGCGCGAAACACTGCGTCGGCGTATGCAGGAGTTTGCAGCATCCCTGGCACAACTTGTGCGTGATAAGTCCGAAACGCGCATGCTTCGGCTTCGAAGTCGGGAAGCATTTGAGGGAGTACATCCTTGTAGCGGGACCACCAACCGCGCTGCTTCGCGTCGCGCGCAAGCGAGTGCATCGCCTCCCTGGTTGAGGGATCATTCACCTCATAGAGGTCGAGGAGCTTATCCAGGGCACTGGTCGGGACACTCTTTGATTCAGCCTGCTCCATCTTCCCCAGGTTCGATTTGCTCAACTCTGCCTGTTTTGCGGCCTCGACCAGAGTCAACCCCGCCTCAGAGCGTAGGCGTCTGAGCTCGGAGGACAGGCGGCGCCGTCGAATGCTGGGACTGTAGGGCGTGGGCATGCAGTGAGCCTAACGGAAATGAACTGATTGAGGAATCCTAACTTTAGCGTTGACAGATGAGGATTCCTAGATCAACATGGACGCGAGGCCAGTGACTGGGCTCTCACAGGGGGTCACAGCCACTCAGGCTATGCCGTGCCCCTTTCCCTCCTCCGGGAAATCGTGAAGGTCGTTGACCTAGCGGGTGCGCCGAATTGTCCATTTCCCTCACCCTTGTGACAGGAGTTCTATTCGTCATGCCCGTAAACGCACCTTTGGCCGGTCTGCCCGACGTCACCCTTCCGCTCGGTGAACTCATCCCGCCGTTCCAGCGGCACTACTTCACCGGCCCCGACGACATCCGCTTCTTCAAGTCCCGCTGCTACACCTTCGGCCGCTCGGTCCAGTACATGCCGCTGGTACGCGCCTTCCTGAACACCTGCGCCGCCCAGCGCGGCACCGACTACCGCTACCTGTTCACCCTGCTCGGCAGCGAGCTCGCCAACAACGCCCGTGCGCCATGAGGCGCTTTGTTGTATCCCCGGAACATCCGGGAGGAACTCGAAGG
>NZ_FRFF01000165.1 GCF_900143625.1 Nocardiopsis sp. JB363 | reverse complement strand
TACAACTCACCCACCACACCCACCGGCACCGAACGCAAGAACCCGTCCAACACCCGGAGCCGGGTGCCGACCACCGGGCGACCGATCGGCGGTGTTCGTTCGGGGACGAGTGGGTCGCTCAAGGTGGCCGCGATGGTGATCTCGGTGGGGCCGTAGGCGTTGACCATGCGCCGCCCGGGAGACCAGCGTCGGACGAGCTCCTCCGTGCAGGCCTCCGCCCCGACCACCAGGGTGCGAAGGTCGGGGAACTCCCCTTCGGGAACCGAGGCGAGCAGGGACGGCGGGATGATCGTCAGCCCGATTCGCTCACGCAGCAGGACCTCCGCCAGGTCATCGCCCACGAGCGGTCCCGGCTCCGGGAGCACGAGAGGGGCACCGGCGCCCAGGGCCATGAGGACCTCCATCACCGAGGCGTCAAAACTGGGCGAGGCCAGTTGCAGGACCCGGGTGTCCTCCTTGGTGGCGAAGCGCTCGGTCATGGAGTCGGCCAGCTCCGCGGCACCTCGGTGCGTCACCATGGTGCCCTTGGGTGTGCCCGTGGAGCCCGACGTGTAGATGAGGTAGGCGAGGTCGTCCAGACCCGGTGGTACGGGATCACCACCGCCCGCGTCGTTCTCGACGTCCCAGAGATCGGCCACCGGAACCTGTTCCAGGTCGTCGGGCAGGGATTCGACGGGATCCGCCCCGATGAGGACGAGGCTCGCTCCGGAGTCCCGCGCGATGAAGTGCCGTCGGGCCCGCGGGTAGTTCGGGTCGATCGGAAGGTAAGTCGCCCCGGCACGCATGATCCCGAGGAAGGCGGCGACGAGTTCGGGCCCGCGTTGGAGGTGCACTCCCACGACGTCCCCGGTACCGACGCCCCGGTCCACCAACCGCCGGGCGATGGCGCTCACGCGCTCGTCGAGCTGCGTCCAGGTCCATTCTCGGTCGGTTGTGACCAGGGCGGTCGCGTCCCGTCGCTGTGACACCCTCGCCGAGAAGAGGTCGGGGATCGTCCGGAGCCGCTGTGGCGTACCGCCATCCCCCCAGGCCTCGACACGATCTCGCTCTCGGCCGTCGAGCAGGTCGAGCTCGGCCAGGCGGCGGTCGGGTGCGGCGACGATGCCGTCCACCAGGTGGGAGAGGTGCTTCAAAAGCCGCTCCACCGTGCCGACGTCGAACAGCGCGGAGTCATAGCGCAAGCGCAGGTCGATGGCGGGACCGTCGTAGGCGATCAGGGTCAACGCGTAGTTGGTGGCCTCCCTCGCGGTCATACTCTCGACCGTGACGCCGTGTCTACGGGCGGACTCCTCGTCCACGGGGTAGTTCTCGAACACGACGATGCTGTCGAAGAGCGGGGTGTCTCCCGAGAGTCCGCTCTGGGACTGGACACGGTTGAGGGGCAGGTGTTCGTACCGGCGGGACTCCACGAGTCCGTTCTGGAGGTCACGGAGCCAGTCGACGACCAGGTCACCGGGGGCCGTGGTGGTACGGACCGGCAGGGTGTTGATGAAGAGTCCGATGGTGGACTCCACCCCGGGCAGGTCATCGGGCCGACCGGAGGTCGTGGCACCGAACACCACGTCGTCCTCACCCGAGTGGGCCGCGAGCAACAACGCCCAGGCACCCTGCACCAGAGCGTTCACCGTCAGACCCTGCTCACGGACGAAAGTGTGCACGCGATCGGTGTCGGTCGAGGAGAGGGTGTGTCCGGACTGACCGGTCGAGCTCACCCGACGGATGTCCACGGGTGCGTGATCGTAGGGCAGGGGTGTGGGTGCGTCGACGTCCGCCAGGAGCTCGCGCCAGTAGCGCAACCCCTCCGTGTCGTCCTGTTCACCGAGGACTTCGAGATAGGAGCGGAAGTCGGCTCGTACCTGTGCCGGTCCTCCTCGGTAGGTGGTGAGGACGTCCTCCAACACCAAGGGCAGACTCCACCCGTC
>NZ_FRFF01000028.1 GCF_900143625.1 Nocardiopsis sp. JB363 | reverse complement strand
CGGGATCTGTGGGAGCCCGGAGGTGCGACTCCTCCGGGCGACCCGACCTTGCTGTTCAGGAGGGGTTTTGGAAGGTCGGTACAGAGCCGTGACTTGCACCTTCAGGTTGAAAAGGGCTCAGTACCCGATCTACATCGACCCCTCGGTGAACGCCAGCCGCGCCAACTGGGCCTATGTGGACCGAGCCTTTCCCAACCAGCCCTACTTCAATCCCACAGACGGTAAGCCTTTCGCCGTGGGGCGCTATTCCGACCCCGACGGTACCTGGACTCGACGGGCGTTCTTCCAGTTCACGATGATGGCTCGAACGATGCACCCCAACACCATCATCAATTCGGCCACGTTGCGCACTGAAGTCGACTGGGCTTACAGCTGCAACAGTAATTCCCGAATTCAGCTGCAGAGAGTCAAACCGTTCAACCGTAAAACCACCTGGAACAACCAGCCTTCCACCCAGGGTGGGGTTCTGGACACTCAGAACGTGACCGGTGGATGGGCCACATGCCCTTCCTCCACGGGTGTGGAGTTCGACGCTACCGCCGCTTACAAGTGGGGGATCGATAACGACGCCTCGCACATCTACCTGCGTCTGAAGGAGCGGGACGAACAAGGTATCAGCGCTTGGCGCCGATTCAATGTCAAGAAGAATCCGCCGAAACTGGTAATCAACTACAACCACCCACCGGAGAAGCCGGTCACCTCCACCATCTCCGACTCGCTCGGCGGGGTGTGCAGCACCGACCAGGACAAGCCCCGGCTGATCAACGACACCACCGTCACCTTCAACGCCCAACTCCGCGACCGTGACTCCTACTGGGTGGGGCAACAGGTCAAGTCCCGATTCGAGTGGAAGAGCGTGGCAGATGACACCGCCTTGGGCACGGCGGATTCGGCCTACGTAACCGTGGGCAAGTGGTCGGGAGGTTCCTACCGGCCGGTGACCGCCCGTGATCTCCCTGAAAAGGAACTGATCGCCTACCGGGTGCGCGGCCATGACCGCTCCAACTGGGGACCGTGGTCCTCATGGTGCTTCATCGAGATCGACACCACCAAACCCGACTCCGGTCCCGAGGTGACCTCCACCGACTACCCGGCCGGTGATGAAATCCACGGCTCGGTGGGACGTTCAGGTGAGTTCACCTTCGCCAACAACGGAGTCGACCAGGCCACCTCCTACCACTACAGCCTCAACGACGCCTCCTGCTCCGCCGAGATCGAACTCGACGAACCGGGCCAGAGCGTGACGGTGCCGATCACCCCACGTCGAGACGGACCTAACCTGGTCCATGCTCGTATCAGCGACGCTTACGGAAACTCCTCCGAGTGCGGACTGGTATACATCTTCACCGTCGCCGCACCCGCGAGCCCGGTCTCCCATGTGCCATTGGACGAAGGCGAAGGCACCACGGCTACCGATGCCATGGACAACGACCGCGTTCTGACGGCCACTGGTGACGTGGATTGGGTGCGTGGACGGGTAGGAACGAACGAAGGCAGCACCCAGCGCCTTGAGGGCACGGCCATGGAGTTTGGCGAAGCCTCCGGGCACCTGCGCACCGACGGCCCGGTCGTCGACACCGGCCAAGCGTTCTCGGTGTCGGCTTGGGTGCGCCTGGAAGAGGGCGCGACCGAGAACCTCGCAGCTGTCGCCCAGGACGGAGACCGAAACAGTGGCTTCTACCTCGGCTACCAGCACTCCGGGGGTGGACGCTGGGTCTTCAAACAGGCACCCCGAGACACGGACGACACCCAGGTGACCCATCGGGCGCTGTCCACCGAGCAAGCACAGATCGGCGTGTGGACACACCTGCTGGGGACCTTGGACCCCGAAAGCGGTGAGGTCGCCCTGTACGTGGACGGTGTCAAACAAGGCACCGCGGTGCAGGAGACCCCCTGGAACGCCGAAGGTGACTTCGTGGTCAGCGGCGCCAAGTACCACGGGGAGCACATCGGAACCTGGCTGGGCGCCATCGATGAGGTTCGGGTCTGGGACCGGGTCCTCTTCGACGAACCGTTCATCGAAGACGACGAAGCCCGATCAGAGGTGTGGGAGTTGGCCAACCGGCCCACCGCACTCGAAGGTCGCTGGAAGCTGGACGAGACCGAAGGCACCCTCGCGACGGACTCCTCCGACCAGGGACTGGACGCCACCCTGCATGCCGACCCGCTGACCGCGTGGAACCAGGCCGTCAACGAAGTGACCTTCGCCCCCGGCGTGAGCCTGGACGTGGCCGAACAGGAACACCTGAGCACCGAGGCCCCGGCGATCCGAACCGACCGCAGTTACAGCGTCGCCGCCTGGGTCCGGCTCGACGAAGTCGGCCACAACTCCACCGCCATGGCCCAGAACGGTAGTGACCACAGCGCGTTCTACCTCAGCTATCAGCACACCTATGAACATGACAACTGGGTCATGAAGCTGCCGCCTGAAGACCGTACCGGCGCGAGCGGGTGGCACCGGTCCTTGTCCGACCACAGTCCCGAATTCGGCCGCTGGACCCACCTGGCCGCCACCTACGACCACGCCCTGGGCCAAGCCACTCTCTACGTCGACGGTATGGCACAAGCACCGGTCGAGATCCCCGAAGCCTGGCAAGCGAATGGTCCGGTAATGATCGGCGGAGCCCTCTTTGAAGAAGAATTCTCCGACCCCTGGGCCGGAGATATCAGTGATGTGCACCTCTACCAGGGTGTGATCTCAGAAGACGATATTACTCAGATCCGTTTGGGTTACCTGCCCGCGAACTGAGAGCCGGATATTTCGGTCGATCAATAACTTGCGTCCGGTTTTCGTTCCATCCGGGCTGGAGGAATACTCTTGTCGAAATCCCCCAACGATCACAAGTCAAGGGCCATGGGAAAGCCTTTTGTGGGCTTTATGGCGCTCGTTATGGCAGCCGGCCTGGTGGGCTCCGTCCCCGCGTCCGCACTCGGGTACAACAACCGACCTGACGTGGATCTGGAAGAGTCTGTCGCAGGAAGTGACGCATCGCTTCCCGAAATTGAACGCGATGGCGCGGTGGCTGAGTCGGCTATGACCTCGCTTGGCGAAGCGACGTGGCCAGAAGCCGAAACGGTCCACCTCTCTCAGATGGAAACCTTCTCCGATTCCGGTGCTGAAGCCTCCGGGGCGGTGTCGATCGAGAGCGTGACCCAGGAGGAGTTCGAGGAGTGGGTTTCTCCGCTTCCCACACCGGATCAAGGGGACGAGGCAGCGGATACCGCACCAGAAACTACCGAGAATGAGCGAAGGTTTCCGCGTGAGCCAGACGTAGAGGAACCCGAAGAAGAAACCTCGGATGCCCCTTCCCAGGAGGAAGGAGAGGCACAAACCCCTGACCCTTCTGTGCCTGAACCCGAGTCAGATGGCCAGGAAACCGAGACCCAGGCTGAAGAAGCCGAAGATGAGGTGGAAGACCTCGAACCCGCTCCTGAGACGGTGCCTGTTCCAGTGAGCGCCGCCGAACTCCACGTCCTGAATAGGTCCGAAGCAGAGGAGTTGGGGCTGGACGGCTTGGCCCTGCGTCTGATTCGCACCGATGACGCGGAGGAGACCGGCCCGGTGCGAGTGGAGATCGACTATTCCGCTTTCGCTTCCGCTTACGGGGCCGACTACGGGCCTCGACTGGGTTTGATCGCCCTCACCGAATACGAGGGTGCTGACGGCCAAAAGCGCCTGACCACGCACCCTCTGGAGTCGACCAACAACACCGGTGACCAGTCCCTGACCACCCTGGCCCCGGCCAGCGGTGAGGGGGTCCTGCTTGCCGCAGTGGCCCAGGCACAGAGCGAGGAGGGCACCGGTGACTTCGGTGCCACCTCACTGAGCCCCTCCTCCACCTGGAATGTCGGTCCTCAAACAGGAAACTTCTCCTGGACCTACCCGCTGGCCACCCCCGGCGTTGCGGGCAGCCTGAAACCCGAGGTCGCCCTCGGCTACTCCTCTCAGTCCGTGGATGGGCGCACCTCGGACACCAACAACCAGACCTCGTGGATCGGTGAGGGGTTCGACTACCACCCGGGCTACATCGAGCGCCAGTACCAGTTGTGCCAGAGTGACGGGACCCGGATCCCGGATCTTTGCTGGTCCCGTCACAACGCCGTCCTGCACCTGGGTGGAGTCTCCACCGAGCTGCTCTACGTCGATGGTGAGTGGACCCCCAAGAACGATGACGGTTCCAAGATCGAACGCCTGACCGGTGCCACCAACGGTGACAACGACGGCGAACACTGGAAGGTCACCACCACCGACGGCACCCAGTACCACTTCGGGCTCAACCGTCTTCCCGGGCACTCCTCCGGGGACGACGAGACGAATTCGGCCTGGACCGTCCCGGTCTTTGGGAACGACTCCGGCGAACCCTGCCACAACTCCACCCTGGACGACGCCTGGTGTGACCAGGCTTGGCGATGGAACCTCGACTACGTCGTCGATGTCCAGGACAACGCTCTGGCCCACTACTACGCGGCCGAAACCAACCACTACGGACTCAACTTCGACTCCGACCCGGTCGAATACGACCGCGGTGGTTACCTGAAGCGCACCGCCTACGGCCTACGCGACGATGACGCCCAGGCCACGGCTCCAGCACAGGTTCTCTACACCGTGGGCGAGCGCTGCGTGGACACCGACTTCGGGTGCGCCGAAGACGATCGGGAAGAGGACAACGCCGAATACTGGCCCGATACCCCTCTCGATCAAGAGTGCACCGACGACTGCGCCGGACAGCACAACGCCACCTTCTGGAGCACCAAGAAGCTGAACAAGGTCACCACCCAGCTGCACAACGGTGACGAGTATGCCACCGTGGACACCTGGGAGCTGGAACACTCCTTCCCCGCACCGGGAGATGGGACCGACCCGGCGCTGTGGCTCGATTCGATCACCCATACAGGCCACACCGGTGAGAACAGCGAATCGTACCCAGAGGTCACCTTCGCCGGTACTCCGATGCCCAACCGCATCGACTCGACCACCGACGGCCTGGCCCCGATGAACAAGTGGCGCATCACCGCCATTTACACCGAGACCGGCGCCCAGGTGGATGTGTCCTACGCCGAACCCGACTGCGACCCAGACGACCTGCCCACAGCACACACCAACACCCAGCTGTGCTACCCGGTCATTCGCACCCACAGAGGGGGTGCGGAGGAGATCACCGACTGGTTCGCCAAGTACGCCGTCACCGACCTGGTCGAAGTCGACCTGGTCGGGGACCAACCCGATGTGATCACCAGCTACGACTACGTGGGCGATGGAGCCTGGCGGTACGTGGACGCGGACGGGTTCGTAGACGACGATCAACGCACCTGGTCACAGTGGCGCGGGTTCGACCGGGTCATCGTGCGCACCGGCCACCCGGACGATGTCCAAACCGAAACCGAGTACCTGTTCTACCAGGGCATGGACGAGGACCATCTGCCGTCAGGCACCCGTTCCGCCCAAATCACCGACTCCACCGGCACGGCTGTGGACGACCATGAGGTCTTCAACGGCCAGACCCGCGAGCTGATCGTCCGGGACGGGACGGGCGGAGAGGTCCTGTCCAAAAGCATCACCACCCCGTGGAAACGCCAGACCGCAGAACGCACGTTCACCTGGGGCACGGTCGAATCCCACATGGTCGGTGTCGAACACTCGGACCGCTACCAAACACTGGAGGATGGTTCCCTCCGGCACAGCCGAACCACCAACGAGATCGACTCCTACGGGATGGTCAGCGCTGTCCACGACTTCGGAGACGTGGACGACGAAACCGATGACCGGTGTACGACCAACACTTTCGCTCGCAACACCGACCTACACCTGCTGGAACTCATCGCGCGTAGTCAAACGGTCGCTGTCCCCTGTGGGGAGTCACCGAGCCTTCCCGAGGACACGATCAGTGACACCCGCTATCTCTACGACGGCCAGGACTTCGGTGACTCCCCGCTCCAAGGACATGTCACCGCCGTACAGAACCTGGACGAGCATGATGGTCAGACACCGCACTACCTGACCGCGTCGGAATCGACGTTCGATGAGTACGGGCGCTCGATCACCAGTACCGACGCCGAAGGCAACACCACCTCCGTGCAGTACACCGACCTGGTCGCCGGTGGCGCATCCTCCAAAATGGTCACCACCAACCCCCTAGGCCATGAACAGACCCTGGAAATGGATCACCGGGGTCAGCCGGTGTCCATCCAAGACGCCAACGACAACACCACCCGCCTGGGCTATGACCCACTGGGCCGGTTGACCGAAGCCTGGTTGGCGGACCGCACCGGAGCACAGGGCATGTCACCCTCCCTGCGGTTCGAATACAACATCGAGAAGAACGAACCCAGCACCGTCACCACCCAGGCGCTGGGACCCGACGGTGACTACATCACACAGATCCAGATCCTGGACGGACTCCTCAGACCGCGCCAGACTCAGGCGCCGGCACCCGGTGGTGGTCGTGTCCTGACCGACACCTTCTACGACTCTCGTGGACAGGCGGTCATCGAGCGCGAACCGTACTACAACGAGGACGAACCATCGGAGAACCTGTTCGTGGTTAACAACCACGACGAGATTCCCCGATGGCAGGAGACGGTCTTCGATGGTTCCGGGCGGGCCACCGACCAGATCCACATGTCACGAGGCGTGGAACAGTGGCGAGCCAGCACCGAGTATCGCGGGGAAGCCACACGCGTGAGTACACCCGAGGGCGGGGTCGGTAGCACGACCATCAAGGACGTCCGAGGCAACGTGGTGGAACAAAGGGACCACCACGGACCGGCGGCGGAGGGCGATTACGACTCCACCCATTACACCTACACACCCGCAGGACAGCCGGAAACGGTGACCGATCCGACGGGAAATATCTGGAGCTACACCTACGACCTGTTGGGCCGCATGGTCGAAAGCAACGACCCCGACACCGGCACCAACACGCTCGTCTACGACGACCTCGGTCGCGCGGTGTCCACCACCGATGCACGAGGCGAAAGCCTGCATGTGGTCTACGACGAACTCGGCCGCCAGATCGAGCAGCGAGAAGACTCCTCCTCTGGTGAACTTCAGGCCGAATGGCTCTACGACACGGTGAAGGTCGGCCAGCTGAGCTCGGCCACCCGCTTCGACGAAGGAGCGGCCTACACCAGTCAGGTCCTCAGCTACGACCCTCTCAACCGCCCGCTGGTCCAGAGGATCACCATCCCCGAGACCGAAGGCGAGCTGGCCGGTAGCTACCAGTTCACCTCGCTCTACAACCCCGACGGCAGTCTCGACGGTATGAGCCTGCCGGCCGCGGGAAACCTATCAGGAGAAGCCCTCTCCTATGGTTACGACGAATTGGGTAACCCCTCCACCCTTATCGGGCGCGACCGGATCGTCAGCGAAACGGTCTACTCCAAGGTCGGCAACCTGGTGCAAAGAGAGTTCAGTCGCAGCAACCTCGGCTCGGACCAGACCTGGGTCACCCAGGACTTCGACGAGAAGACCAACCGCCTCAACATGGTCAGCCTCGTCCACAGCGCCGGTAGCGGCTCGCTGTCCACGCAGCAGTACGACTACGACGACGCGGGCAACCTGCTGCGCCTGGCCGACGAACCCACCGACAGCTCACTGCAGAACGACGTGCAGTGCTTCGACTACGATCACCTGCGCCGTCTGACCCAGGCCTGGACACCGAACAACACGGGTGAAGAAGCCTGCGCAGCAGAACCGGAGATCACCGAACTCGGTGGTGCGGCACCCTACTGGCGCGAATACACCTACGACGAGGTCGGCAACCGCCTGGAAGAAATCGACCACACCCCTGCCGGGCAAGCGGTCCGCACCTACCACCATGCCGAAGAGGGAGAAGGTCCTGCCCACGGTGTCGCTGAGGTCGTCGAATCGGGCGTGAGCGGCAGCGGCGCTCACACCTACGAGTACGACCAGGCCGGTAACATGGTCGCGCGAAACAACGATGTGCACTCCCAGACCCTGGAATGGGGTGCAAGCGGCGAACTCGAGAAGGTCGTAGAGGACGGGAAGGAAACCGAGTTCCTCTACAGCGCCGACGGTGAACGGCTGATGCGTAAGACCGCCGAGGAGTCCACGCTCTACCTCCCGGGAACCGACGTCACCTGGAACTTCTCCGAGGGAAGTGAGAAGGCCACCCGTTACTATGACCACGCCGGTGAAACCGTGGCCGTCCGTGACGATGACGGAAGCCTGTCCTGGATCTTCTCGGATCACCATGGCACCGGACAGATCCTCGTGGACGCGGTTTGGGGCGACTACATCCAACGCCGAATGACCGTCTTCGGTGAATCCCGTGGAACCACCGCGGACTGGCAAGGCCAGCGCGGTTTCGTGAACGGGACCATCGACGAGTCCACGGGCCTGACGCAGTTGGGGGCACGATCCTATGACGCGGGCCTGGGAAGTTTTATTTCGGTCGACCCGCTGATCGACACATCCGACACCCAGCAGATGCACGGGTACGCCTACGCCAAGAACAACCCGGCCACCTACTCGGACGCGGATGGCCTGTTTCCCAAGGCAGCACACCCGTGCCTGTGCAAGCCCAAGAATCCGGGGAAGAAGCCTGGTAAGGGCCCGTCCAAGGGCGGGGGTGGCTTCATCGGGTTTATCGGTTCCGGCGGTGGTGGTTCGGGTGGAAGCTCCGGTGGCGGAGGCTGGTCCGGTGGCGGCGGCTGGAGCGGTGGTTCCGGCGGTGGCTGGGGTGGTTGGGGCGTCTCCGGCGGCTCCCAGGGACCTTCGGTTGCGGCCCCGAAACCTCCTCCCTACGTGGAGATCGACTACGTCGACCCCGAAGAAGTAGCCCTCGGAGAAGCAAGCCACATTCAAGGGCCAAATACTGGCAACTATTTCCCTGGACTTCCTGCAGAATGCAGAGGTCTGAACCCAGTGCAGTGTTTCATTTCTGATGACTTGTCAGATTTCTTTAGTGGGTTTCCAGGGTGGGTGCAGGGGACTCCAGAGAGATTCCTTGATTGGTTGGGCTCTGTTGGTAATTTCTTGTCCCAATGGTGGGAAAATATGCCTGGGCCAATGAAAAGTCTTGCGATTGCTGGAGTGGTGCTCGCTGCTAGTTTGGTCGCGGTCGCCTATCTTGGGGCGGGTATTGCTGGAGTGATGGCAGTTGGCGCTATCGGGGCTGTCGGGAACGTCGCTAGATATCATGAGACCACCAATCCCAGGGATCGAGATATGTTTGGTTATGTAGTTTCTGCACTAGAGGGCGCCATGGGTGGCCTTGGTGTCCTGACTATTAGCAAAGAAATGATCAGGAGGTTCTTTTCCGGCGGGGGGAGTGTTGGGGCTCCTGTTCCTCCTGGGGGGGTTGGTAATTGATCTGATTTGTGGTGTATGTTCGAGTATTTAATGCCGGAGGAAGCGTGAGTAGAAGCTTGCTTGTTTTTGGTTTAATTGGCACGGTAGTCATGGGCGGAGTCCTTATTGCCGAAGGGTTGAGGAATGGTGAGACTAGAATTGATTCATGGCTTATTTTGGGTCTGTGTGTAATATGCTTGATTATGTATTTTTTGGGACGTTTTAGTGGAAGGCGGCCTAGGGCGTAAAGGATCAGGAGGCTATTTTGATAGTTTGCCGAGGCGTGTTCATGCGAGTTGGTGATTGGGGATTTCTCATTGGATTCTCGGTAACTTGCCCGCGTGTCGACGGCTGAACGTCTTGTCCCGGATGAGATCGGTGTCCGTGGTGATCTGGATTGGTTACGGTGCTTGGTTGACTCGGTGAACATATGCGCTTGAAAGGGGGCGATAGGTTCGAACCCTGTCGACCGGAGCAAGAAGGGGTCGAAGATCTACTTGATCACCCACCGGGCGGGCCTATCTCTGTCAGTGATGATCTCCGGGGTAAACACATATGACAGGCAGGACCTGTAACCGCTGGTGCGCAGAATACCCCTGATCCGTTCTCGCAGTGGGCAGAGGCGGCGCAAGCCCGCGGAACCGCATGACGACGAGGGATATGCCTACGCCCGTCTTCACCGATGGTGTCTCGTGCTGGGTGTGAAGGAGAGCTTGTTGTGTGCAGGGATCGTCTCCTGTCGTTGGGGGAGCAGTGAGTGAACGTGAAGGTCGCCTGCCCCGGGCGTGAGGGGTATCGCCTCTATCCCTGTCTGGGGCGGATACTGGTTTCAGGGGTGTTGGTCATGTCTGGGTCGGGTTCGGTGTACAAGCGGTGCGGATGCCGGGGCGGTGGGAGCTCGAAGGCTCGGGAGGGGCGCTGTTCGGGGCTGGCAAGGCGCGGTCATGGGAGTTGGTACTTCACCCTGGACTTGGAACACGCACCGGGCGGTAGGCGTCGGGTGCGCCGGGGCGGGTTCGTTTCCCGGGAAGCCGCGCGTGAAGGACTGCGCCAGGCCCGGGAACTGGAGGGGGTCGATACCGACCCGGCGGTGTTGACGCTGGCCCAGTGGTTGGAGCGGTGGTTGGCCACCCGTACCCGGTTGCGGCCCTTGACCCGCACCAGTTACGCCGAGCACATCCACCGCTACCTCACGCCTCATCTGGGTGCGGTGCCGATGGAGGAGCTGACCCCCGCCCTGGTGCAGGAGGCCTTCGAACAGATTCGCCACCACACCACACCGGCAGGAGGACAAGTGTCTGCGGCCACGGTGCAGCGGATCCGTGCCACGTTGCGGGCGGCGTTGAACACCGCCGTGCGCGAAGGGTTGTTGCCCTTCAACCCCGCCCAAGGGCTGCGGTTGGACCCAGGAGCGACGGAGCGACCGGTGGTGTGGACCGAGCAGGCTGTGGCCGAATGGGCCCATGGCGGGGTTCGGCCGGCGGTGGCGGTGTGGACGGTGGAACAGACCCGTCACTTCCTGCACCATGTGGGCGAGCATCGGTTGTACGCGCTGTTCCACCTGGCGGTGATGACCGGGCTGCGGCGCGGTGAGGTGGTGGGTCTGCGGTGGCCCGACATCGATCTCGTTGGCGGCACGGTGCGGGTGGTGCGCCAACTCCAGTGTCACCGGGGTGGGTTGGTGGAGTTGGCGCCCAAGAGCGCGGCGAGTCGCCGCATGGTGGCGTTGGACCACACCACCTTGGGGGTGTTGCGACGTCACCAGTGGTACCAGCAGAACGAGGCCGAAAGCCAGGGGTGGGTGTGGGATCCGCGCGGGTGGGTGTTCACGGCTGTGCGGGGTGGTCCGATGGCTCCTGATCGTCTGTCCCGCCTGTTTCGCACACTCAATTCTGAGAGTGGATTGCCGCCGGTGCGGTTGCATGATCTGCGGCACGGGGCGGCGACGTTGGCGTTGGCGGCGGGGGTGGAGTTGAAGGTGGTCC
>NZ_FRFF01000007.1 GCF_900143625.1 Nocardiopsis sp. JB363 | reverse complement strand
ACAGGCTCGAAGGGGCGGGGGAGGATTCCAGAGACTTCCCGCCACTCTTAATTTATAGCGCACCCCCGGGCTTGCGGCAAGACCCCGGTGATGGTTCACAATCGTCGCTTGTGAGCACTACGCATGATCGGGGAGACGACGTGAACACCCAGGCCACCAGCGCCTTCGACCTTTCCGGACACCTCGTTTCGAAGGCCGCCCCGCAGCTGATCGCCGACGACGAACGGCACTTCGCCGCCATCGCCCACAGCCTCGAAAGCAGCATCGCCGATCTGAACGAACGCCTCGACGTTCAACGCCGATCCTCGGGCGGCAACATCCGGGAGACGGCCGAACGCGACATGGAGATCCATCGCCTGTCTTCCCGGTTGCGCGCCCTGCGCCGCTTCGGGCTGGATCTGTGCCTGGGCCGCTTCGTCCGTGAGGGCGATCCCGAGCCCGTGTACATCGGCAGGCTGGGCCTCTCCGACTCGGAGGGCGACCGCCTGCTCATCGACTGGCGCTCGCCCGCCGCCGAACCGTTCTTCGCGGCCACCCACGCCGATCCGATGGGTCTGGTCAGCCGCCGCCGGTACCGGTGGAACCTCGGCCGGATCAGCGATTACTGGGACGAGGTGTTCACCGAGGAGGGGTTCGAGGGCCACGCCGCCCTCGACGACCAGTCCGCCTTCATCGCCAGCCTGGGCGCCAACCGCTCCGACCGGATGCGCGACGTGCTCGGCACCATCCAGTCCGACCAGAACGCCATCATCCGCGCGGGCGCCTCCGGGGCCCTGGTCGTCGACGGGGGACCGGGCACCGGTAAGACCGTGGTCGCCCTGCACCGGACCGCCCACCTGCTCTACGCCGACTCCCGCCTGGGTCACCGGCGCGGCGGGGTGCTGTTCATCGGCCCCCACCAGCCCTATCTGGCCTATGTCGCCGAGGTCCTGCCGAGCCTGGGCGAGGAGGGCGTGCAGACCTGCACCGTGCGCGACCTCGTTCCCGAGGGCGCCACGGCGAAGGACGAGACCGACCCGGAGGTCGCTCGTCTGAAGGAGTCCGCGCGCCTGGTGGAGGCGATCGAGTCGGCCGTGCGGTTCTACGAGAAGCCGCCCACCAAGGGCATGACCTTGTCGACCCCCTGGTTCGACCTGCGGTTGCGCGCCGCCGACTGGAAGGAGGCGTTCGACGCGGTGGACCCGGGAACCCCGCACAACGAGGCGCGTGAACGCATCCTGGAGGAACTGGTCGCGATCCTGGACGACCAGCACGACGACGAGGACGTCACCGCGCGAATGCTGCACTCCTGGCTGCTGCGCGACCGGGAGTTGATCGGCACCCTGTACCGGTCCTGGCCGTTGCTGGAACCCACCGACCTGGTGGGCGACCTGTGGTCGGTTCCGGCGTACCTGCGCCTGTGCGCGCCCTGGTTGGAGCCCGACGAGATCCGCGCGTTGCGGCGCGAGGAGACCCAGGACTGGACGGTGTCGGACCTGCCGTTGCTGGACGCGGCCCGGCGGCGACTCGGCGACCCGCGTGCCTCCGAGCACAAGCGTCACCACGAGGCCGCCGCCGAGACCGAACGCGACCGGGTGTCCATGGTCATCGACGACCTGATGGACGCGGACGACGACGGGGAGGGGTTGGTGACGATGCTGCACCACGCCGACCTGCGCGAGAACCTGGTCGACGAGTCGGCCCTGCCCCGCGGCGACGCGGACCTGCTCGCCGGCCCGTTCGCGCACATCGTCGTGGACGAGGCCCAGGAGTTGACCGACGCGGAGTGGCAGATGCTGCTGCAACGCTGCCCCTCCCGCAGCTTCACCATCGTGGGGGACCGCGCCCAGGCCCGGCACGGGTTCACCGAGCCCTGGCGCGAACGGTTGGAGCGGGTCGGTTTCGGCCGGATCGAGATGGCGGCGCTGAGCGTCAACTACCGGACCCCGACCCAGGTGATGGCGGCGGCCGAACCCATCATCAGGGCCGTGCTGCCGGACGCCAACGTGCCGACGTCCATTCGCGAGGGCGCCCCGGTGGAGTACGGCCGGGCCGAGGAACTGGAGTCGATCGTGGACGCCTGGGCGGCGGAGAACGCCGAGGGCATCGCCTGTGTCATCGGCGCGCCCGCCTTCCGGGCCGGGCCGCGCGTACGGTCGCTGACCCCGGCCCTGGCCAAGGGGCTGGAGTTCGACCTGGTCGTGCTCGTCGACCCGCAGGACTTCGGGGAGGGCATCGAGGGTTCGGTGGACCGCTACGTCGCCATGACCCGGGCGACCGATCGACTCGTCATCCTCACCGGCGCCTGACACACCCGTGGGCGGGATCTCCGGAAAAGGCATTGTCGTGCACCGGGGGTCCCGCGTTACCCTGGAGACATGATTCAGTCCGTTCTCTACCTGTAACGGCGTCGTCGGCCGCCCAACGTCGCGGCCTTGACGACCTGACCCCATCGAGGGTCGCCGTTTTCGGCATGCCCATATCGGCGTGCCCGCTGTAGAGGACGTACATGCCCACCGCTCTTCGCGCGCGCTCACGCGCGCAACTCGTCGTGTCCGGGGTCAGTGTCACCCTGGGCACCCAACGAGTGCTCTTCGACACCGACCTCACCGTCACCCCCACCTCTCGCGTCGCGATCGTGGGGGAGAACGGTCGAGGCAAGACCACGCTCCTGCACGTACTGGCGGGCACCCTCGTACCGGACGAGGGCACCGTGAGTCTGGTCGGGACGCTCGGCCTGGCCGAACAGGAGATGTCCACCGCCGATCGACGAACGGTCGGCGAGGTCGTCGCGGACGCCGTCGCCGACTCCTTGGCCGCGCTCGCCGAACTCGACACCGCGGGGCTCGCCTTGGGCGAGAACACCGACGGGGCCGAGGAACGGTACGCCCGAGCCCTGGAACGCGCCGAGGCGTTGGACGCCTGGGACGCCGAACGCCGGATCGACATCGCCCTGGACGCGCTGGGCGCCGAGTCGGACCGGTCCCGCCGACTCACCGAACTGTCGGTCGGACAGCGCTACCGGGTCCGCCTGGCCTGCCTGCTGGGCGCCGAGGACGACTTCCTCCTGCTCGACGAACCCACCAACCACCTGGACCGCACGGGTCTGGACTTCCTCACCGAACGCCTGCGTCGGCGCTCGGGAGGAGTGGTGGTGATCAGCCACGACCGGGCGTTGCTGTCCGACGTGGCGCACACCGTGGTGGACCTGGACCCCACCGACGACGGCCGCCCCCGTGTCCACGGTGGCGGGTACGCCGGCTACCGTCGGGGTCGCCGCGCCGAACGGGAACGCTGGGAGCAGGAGTACGCCCACCAACAGGAGGAGAGGTCGCGTCTGCGGGACCTGCTGAGTTCGGCGCAGAACCGGCTGGTGTCGGGGTGGCGCCCGGACAAGGGCACCGGCAAGCACCAGCGCGCCACCCGAGCGGGCGGACTGGTCAAGAACGTGCACCGCCGCCAGGCCGACCTGGACACGCACGAGGTCACGATGCCCGAACCACCGCAGCGGTTCCGGTTCCCCGACCTGCCCACACGGTCCGGCACGAGCCTGTTGGTGGCCGAGGGGGTCACCGTGGCCGATCGGCTCACCACCTCCGCGTCGTTCACCCTGCGCGGCGGGTCGCGGCTGGTGGTCACCGGCCCCAACGGGGCCGGCAAGTCCACGCTGCTCTCGGTGCTCGCCGGTGAGCTGGAACCCACCACCGGCCGGGTGTACGGGGCGGGCGACGCCCGGATCGTGCTCTTGCGTCAGGAGTCCGAGCTGCCGCTGGACCGCCGGGCCGCCGACGTGTACGCCGACGCGGGAGGTTCCGTGGGGCTGTCCTCGCTCGGGTTGTTGCGCCCACGGGAGACGGGCAAGCGGGTCGGTGAACTGTCCATGGGTCAGCGTCGCCGGCTGGATCTGGCGCTCGCGCTGGCCCACCGGCCCCACGTGCTGTTGTTGGACGAGCCCACCAACCACCTGTCGATCGCGCTGGTGGACGAGCTCACCGAGGCCCTCGAAGCCACCGAGGCCGCCGTGGTGCTGTCCACCCATGACCGGCAGCTGCTGCGCGACGTCGGGGCCTGGCCGCACCTGGACCTGTCCGCCTACGCCCGGGTCTGAGCCCCGGACACGACGAAGGGCGGTGGCCTTCGCATCGGCCACCGCCCCTTCGTGGGTGTGGGACTACTCGGCGGGCGCGGAACGGCGGACCAGGAAGGTCGCGAAGAACGCCAGGGTGGTGATGGTGGCACCCAGCATGAACGCGACGTGGATGCCGCCGGCCTCGGCGACGACGGTACTGGCGCCGCCCTCGATCTGGCTCGCGGCCACCGCGGTCATCACCGCGATGAACGCGGCGGTGCCCGCCGCACCGGCGACCTGCTGCACGGTACCGACCACGGCGCTGCCGTAGGAGTACAGACGCTTGGGCAGGGAACCCAGCGCACCGGTCAGCAACGGGGTGAACATGAAGCCCAGACCGATGCTCAGGAACACGTGCGCGGTCACGATGGACGTGATCGTGGTCTCGGTGTCGAAGGTGGTCATGGACCACATCACCAGGGTGACCACGGCCGCGCCCGGTGTGACCAGCGGACGGGGCCCGAACCGGTCGTAGAGGCGACCGACGATCGGGGCCAGCAGACCCATCACCAGACCGCCGGGCAGCATCGCCATACCGGTGGCCAGGGTGTCGTGGCCGAGCACGTTCTGCATGTAGACGGGCAGCAGGATGATGACGCCGAACAGCGCCATGAAGCTGGCCAGCACCAGGCTGATCGAGATGGTGAACTGGCGGGATTCGAAGACCCGCAGGTCCAGCAGGGCCCGGTCCTCACGCTGCAGCCGGAGCTGTCGCCACACGAACAACGCCAGGGTCACGATGCCCACGACGATGGCCAGGGACGGGGGCACACCGGCTCCGGAGTCGGAGGGGTTGCCCAGGCTGGAGAAGCCGTAGACCAGACCACCGAACGCGAAGGCCGACAGCATGATCGACAGCACGTCGACGCGGGCGGTGGTCGGCTCGGTGATGTTGCGGATGAAGACCGCGCCCAGGGTCAGACCCACCAGCGCGATCGGCAGGACCAGGCCGAACATCCAACGCCAGTCCAGCACGTTGAGGATGAGTCCGGACAGGGTCGGGCCGACGGCGGGCGCCACCGCCATGACGATGGAGATGTTGCCCATCACGCGACCGCGACGGTCGTTCGGGACCATGTTGAGCACGGTCGTCATGAGCAGCGGCATCATGATCGCGGTTCCGGAGGCCTGCACGATCCGGCCCATCAGCAGGATCGTGAAGTTGGGCGCCAGGAAACAGATCAGGGTGCCCAGGCTGAACAGGGTCATCGCCGTGATGAAGACCTGTCTGAGGTGGAACCGCTGCAGCAGGAAACCGGTGATGGGAATGACCACGGCCATCACGAGCATGAAGGCGGAGGTCAGCCATTGTCCGGTGGAGACGGTGATCCCCAGGTCGCGGCTGAGGGCGGGCAGGGCCACACCCATGATCGTCTCGTTCAGGATGACGACGAACGCCGAGACCAGGAGGAGCGGAATGACGAGCCGGGTGGCGCGCTGGTCGACGCCCTCGTCGGTGGTGGTGGGTGGGGTGTGCCTGGTCACGTACTTCCTTGGGCGCTCATGGATGGGCTGGATGTCCGGGGGATCGCGGGGGAGGAGCGGGCTCGCTTCGATGACCGTTTCGTCCCCGACGCAGAGTGAACCCCGCCGAACAGGGCAGTATTCCGCGCCGGGGCGGATGCGCAAAGTGGTTTTTCGAAGCGATGAGTCCGCTTTGCCCATTCTAGATGACGGAACGTCCCGTCTCGCCTGATTTACCAGCTGCGGCGCCGGGTCCACAGGTGGGCCACGCCGACCAACGCCACCGCCCACGCCGTCAGCACGGCCAGGGCCGCCACCGGGTGGAGGGTGTTCGCCTCCGCTCCGAACCCGGCGACCGCGTGCACCGCCTCACCCGGCAGGTAACGCAGCACCCCGTCCAGGGAGTCACCCGGCACCCAACCGAGGACCGTCGGCAGGACGAACAACCCCAATGTCCCCACCACACCACCGGGCAGCGAACGGGCCACCGTGGTGCAGGCCAACGTCACCGCGCCATAGAACGGAACCATCACCACGCTGCCGAGCACGGTGCGCGTCACCCCCTCCGCGGTGAACGCGACGGTCGCCCCGTCGGAGAGCGCGCTCACCAGTTGCCCGGCCCCGAAGGCGCTCAGCCCGGCCACCAAGCCGCACAACAGCCCGCCCACGGCCACCACCAGCGCCGAGGCCGCCAAACGCCTCCCTCGCCGGGGCACGGCCAACAGCGCGATCCGGTTCAGGCCCGTGGCCTGTTCGCCCGCCACCAGTGAGGCGACCAGAACGATCACCACGAACGTCGCGGCGTCCACACCCAACATGGAAGTGCTCACCACGTCCAACGCCGGCGTCAGCGACACCGGGATCCCGGTCGTGGTCTCGGCGGTGAGCAGGAACAACGCGGCCACACCCGCGCCGGCCAGGGCGCACACCAACGGAGCCAGACGTGCCTGGCGCAGCGTGGTCGTTCGGGACCACTCGGCCGCCAGGGCCGCCCCGAACCCGGGCCTTCCTCGTTGGTCAAGCATGGTCGATCCCTTCCCTGGTGATCTCGCCCTCGCTGTTCAGCGCGAGGAAGGCCTCTTCCAACCCGGTGCGCAACGGGGTGAGTTCGTGCAGTTCCACGCCCTCCCGCGCGGCCAACGCGCCCAGCGCCGGGGCGTCCAGCCCCACCACCTCCACCGCGTCCGCGCCGCCCCGACGCACCGCAGCGTGCCCGGCCACCAGGTGGGCCAACCTGTCCACCTGGGGGGAGACCACGCGCACGCGCGCGGCGCCGGAACCGCGGGAGAGCTCCTCGGCGGACAGGTCGGCGATCAACCGCCCCCGTCGCAGCACCAGCACGTGATCGGCGGTGGCCTCCATCTCGCCCATCAGGTGGCTGGAGACGAACACGGTGCGCCCCTGGGCGGCCAGGTCGCGCAACAGGGCGCGTACCCAGGCGATGCCCTCCGGGTCCAACCCGTTGAGCGGCTCGTCCAGGACCAGCACCGACGGATCGCCCAGCAACATCGCCGCGATCCCCAACCGCTGGCGCATGCCCAACGAGAAGGAACCCACGCGCCGGGCCGCCACCTCGCCCAGGCCCACCTGGTCGATCAGGTCGTCGGCGCGGGACAGGGGGATCCGCCCGGCCCGGCAGAGCCACCGCAGGTGGTCACGGGCGGAGCGGCCGGGGCGCGGGGCCTGCGGGTCGAGCAGGGCGCCCACCGTGCGCAGCGGGTCGGGCAGGTCCCGGTAGGCCAGGCCATCGATCCGGGCGTGGCCCGAGGTGGGTTCCTCCAGGCCCAGGAGCATGCGCATCGTCGTGGTCTTGCCCGCCCCGTTGGCCCCCAGGAAACCGGTGACCCGTCCGGGGCGGACGGTGAAGTCGAGATGGTCGACGACGGTGGTGTCGCCGTAGGTCCTGGTGAGCGAGTCGGCCTCGATCACCGGAGTCGTCGTTGTCATACCTCCACGTTGACCGGGCGGGGCGGATCCGGTCTCGTTCGTTTGTCATGGGTGGTCCGGTCCTCGCGGCCGTAGAGTCGGCCTATGCCGAGATCTGAGGAGCGGCACCTGCCCGTACAACTCGGGGGCGCCCTGCTGGGGTTGCTCTCCCTACCGGGCTGGGTGCTGACGGCTCCGGACCGCCCCGTCGCCCTGGTGTTGCTGGTCGGCGTGCTGTACACCGCCGGGTGCGTGGCCGCCATCCCCTTGGCGGGGGACCGGTGGCCCGTCCTTCGACTGCCGGTCTGCGTGGGTCTGCTCGCCGCCGGGTGGGCGATTTTGGCCTGGATCGGACCACAGAACCCCTGGGTGTTGCTCTATGCCCTCGTGGTCATCGCCGCGTTGCTGCCCCTGTTCTGGATCCTGACCCTGACCGGAGCCACCATGCTGGGCCTCCTGGTCTGGAGCGTGGCCACCGGGGAGGTGCTCACCCGGGTCCCCGACCTGCTCATGATCGCCTCCGTCACCGCCGTGGTCGGACTCCTGGTCTCCCTGATGGAGGCCAACGTCGAACTGCGTCGCGCACGTGGGCAGGTCGCCGAATTGGCCACCGCCCGCGAACGCGAACGTGTCGCCCGCGACCTGCACGACATCCTCGGTCACAGCCTCACCACCGTCGCGGTCAAGGCCGGGCTGGCCCGCCGGGTCCTGGACAAGGGCGGCGACCCGGACTCGGCGTCCGAGCAGATCGGCGAGGTCGAGGAGCTCTCCCGGCGTGCCCTCGACGACGTGCGCGCCACCGTCGACGGCTACCGCGAGGTCCGCCTGTCGGTGGAGTTGGCCAACGCCGCCGAGGCCCTGCGCTCCGCCGGGGTGGACGCCGACCTGCCCCGCGCGATCGACGACCTCGACCCCGCCCTGCGCTCACCCTTCGGCTACGTACTGCGCGAGGCCGTCACCAACGTGGTCCGGCACGCCCATGCCGACCGCGTCCGAGTGCGACTGGGAGCCGACCACATCGAGATCACCGACGACGGCAACGGTCACCCCGAGGGCCGGTTCGGCAACGGGCTGTCCGGACTGACGGAGCGGATGCGCGCGGTGGATGGCCGGTTGCGCACCGGCACGGGACTGCTCGGCGGTGACCGTGCGGGGTTCACCGTGTACGCGTACGGCGACGGACACGCGGGGGAGTCACGATGATCCGGGTGCTCGTCGCCGACGACCAGGCCCTGGTACGGGGTGCGCTGGCCGCCATGCTCGACCTGGAGTCGGACCTGGAGGTCGTCGCCCGGGCCGCCTCCGGACAGGAGGCGCTGGACGAAGGACTGCGCACCAGGCCCGACGTCGCCCTGTTGGACGTGCAGATGCCGGGTCTGGACGGGCTGGGCGCCGCCGAACTCCTGCGCGAACGGTTGCCCGAGTGCCGGGTGGTCATGTGCACCACCTTCGGGCGCCCCGGGTACCTCACCCGCGCGTTGGCGGCGGGCGCGAGCGGGTTCGTGGTCAAGGACGCCCCGCCCGAGCACCTCGTCGACGCCGTCCGCCGCGTGCACCGGGGTCTGCGCGTCATCGATCCGCAGTTGGCCACCGAGTCGTTGGCCGGCGGCCCGAGCCCGCTCACCGATCGCGAGCGCGACGTGCTGCGCGTGGTGGCGGACGGTGCCACCGCGGCGGCGGCCGCGGCCCGTCTGCACCTGACCCCGGGCACGGTGCGCAACCACCTGTCGGCGGCCATGGGCAAACTCGACGCCCGCACCCGGGTGGAGGCGGCCCGCGCCGCCGAGGACCGCGGTTGGCTCTGAACCGGAGCGCTACCCCGGGGAGCCGTGCGGGAGGACCCACAGCTCCCGGGGATGGCGCATCATCCAGCTCTCCACCGGTGCGGTGCCCTCCCGTCGCGGGTCCAGGGCCAGGCGCGGGAAGCGCTCGAACAGGGCCCGCAACGCCACACCGAGCTCCAGTCGGGCCAGCGGTGCGCCCAGGCACAGGTGGGGGCCGTGCCCGAAGGCGAGGTGACCGCGGGTGTCCCGGCCCACGTCGAAGGTGTCCGGATCCGCCCAGGCCCGCACGTCGACGCCTGCCGCGGCGAAGCCCAGCAGCAACATCTCGCCCTCCGGGACGGGGACCCCGGCCAGTTCGGTCTCGCGGGTGCTGAAGGCCGCCGGTAGCAGGCTCACCGAGGAGTAGCGGCGCAGGATCTCCTCGACGGCCGCGTCCCACTCCACCCCGCCACCGGTGACGCGCTCCAACTGGTCGGGGTGCTCCAGTAGTGCCCGGATCCCGTTGGTCAGCGTGCCCATGGTGGTTTCGAAACCGGCCATGACCAGGAGGAACACGTTGGCGACGATCTGGTCGTCGCCCAGACGGTCCGCGGGGTCGGCCTCGGCGTCGGTGACGATCAGGGCGCTGACAAGGTCGTCGCCGAGGTTCTCGCGGCGCTCGGCGACCAGCTTCCGCAAGAAGGCCCAGGAGTCGGGGAAGACGCTCGCGTCGGTGAGTTCGAACAGTCGGCGGGCCAGGTCTCCGAGGACCGGGGCGTCCTCGGCGCCGATCCCCAGCAGTTCGACCAGGACCCCCACGGTCAGCGGCCAGGCCAGCCGTTCCTTGACGTCGACGGCGTCGGTCCCGTCGAGGTCGGAGAGCAGCCGGCCCGTGATCTCCTCGACCCGGGGGCGCAGGGTCTCCACGCGGCGCCGGGTGAAGTGCGTTTGCAGGGGTCTGCGCAGCCGGGCGTGTTCGGCGCCGTGTGTGGTGAGCAGGCTGCCGATGGCGCCGCCCACCAGCCGGGCGAGCGGGCTCCTGGGATCGACCTCGCCCTCGCGCAGGGCCCGCCAGTTGCGCGTCGCGTCACCGCGCACGAAGGTTCCGTCGCGGTCGGCCAGGACGGTGCGCAGCGGCTCGTGGTGGGTGACGGCCAGGGCGTTCACGCCGTTCAGATCCACGGCGACCACCGGTCCGGCCGCGTGCAGGGTGCGGGCGACGGCGTCGCGGTCCAGGGCCTCGGGGTCGATGCTGATGCGTTGCGGTGCCACAAAGCTCCTTCGGGGTGGGGGGCTTTGTGGGTCTACCAGCAGATCGGGCCGGAGAAACCCGTCACTCAAAAATCTACGACGTAAAGGCGCCGGTTCTCTTGCTCCCACGTGACAATGACGGATATGGACTTCTCCGATCCCCTGCCGAGGACCACCAGTGAGGAAGAGCGTCGAAGCGGTGCGCGGGTGGCGTTGCTGCCCGTGGGCAGTCTCGAACAGCACGGCCCCCACCTTCCGCTGACCACGGACACCGTCATCGCCTCGGCGTTGGCGCAGGTCCTGGTGGACGCCGACCCCGCACTGCGGTTGCTGCCCCCGCTCGCCTTCGGCTGCTCACACGAACACTCGGCCTGGCCGGGTACGGTCAGCGTCTCGGCGCCCACGTTGCACGCCATGGCCGCCGACATCGCCGCGTCGTTGCGCGCCTCGGGCACCCCCAAGCTGGTGGTGGTCAACGGGCATGGCGGCAACCACGTCCTGGCCAACCTGGTGCAGGCCTCCGGCGGTGACATGGCGCTGTTCCCCGGCCCGCACGATTGGGAGGCCGCCCGCGAGGCCGCGGGCATGGGCACCACCAACGACCGGGACATGCACGCCGGGGAACTGGAGACCTCGGTGCTGTTGCACATCCGCCCCGACCTGGTCCGGGCCGGTTACGAGGAGTCCGATCACCTGGCCGACCGGCGTGATCACATGCTCACCACGGGGCTGGGGCGGTACACGCGTTCGGGGGTGGTGGGTCTACCGTCGCGCGCCACGGCGCACAAGGGGCGTGACCTGTTGGCGTTCCTGGCCAGGTCCTTCACCGGGTACCTGAACGCGCTCGACGGGGAGTAGCCGCCACAGCAGTACCAGCACGCCGGGCAGGGCGGCGACCAGGGCGAGCAGCCCGTAGAGCACCGACACGGTCAGGCCGGTCGCCGAACCCAGCCCCGCGGCGCCGAAGGTCAGCGCGGTCACCGCCTCACGTGGTCCCCAACCACCGATGTTGGCCGGCACGCTCATCGCGAGCAGGGCCGCTATCGCCAGTGGTAGCAGGGAGAGTGCGGGGGCGGTGACCCCGGCGGCGTGCGCCGCCACCAGGAACAGGGTCACGTGCCCGGCCAGGGCCGCCACCGACAGCAGCAGGACCCCGGGCCCGGTGCCTGTGGTGAACAGGCCGGCGCGGACGTCGGCGATGGTGGCCGTCAGCGCGGGCACGCGGCGGAGGCACATCACGGCGCCGACCAAGGCCGGTAGCGCCAGGGATGCGGCGACGGTGAACAGGCCGGGGCCGAGCAGGGCGGCGGGCAGGGTGAACAGCAGGGTGGCTCCGGCGGCGGCCAGGACCACCTGCCCGGCCGCGCGTTCGAGTATCACCGCGCGTACACCGCGGGGCAGGTCGCCGGCGTAGCGTCCGTGGCCGAGTGCGCGGTGCACGTCGCCCAGGATCCCGGAGGGCAGGACGGCGTTGAGCAGGACGGCGCGGTAGTAGTCGCCGACGGCGCGGCCCCAGGGCAGACGCAGACCCACCCCGCGGGCCACCAGAACCCAGCGGGCCGCGCAGAGCACGGTGGTGGCCAGGCCGATGGTCAGGGCCGCGGTGATGGTGGGGCCGTCGAGCGAGGCGAAGGCGTCGGTGATGGACTCCAGCGGGTACCACCAGGCCAGGGCGGTGAGCAGGGCCGCGCCGATGAGCGGTCGGGCCCAGCGCCGTAGGGCCGGGGCTCTCATGGGTGGCCCGGGTAGCCGTCGGGGAGGGCGAGCAGGTCGGTGTGGTGTACGACCGCCCCGAGCTCACGACGTTCGCACTGGTCCAGGCGGTGTCGCGGGTAGTCGCTCGGGACCGAGGCGGGGTGTTGTTCGGTGGCGGCCCGGAGTCTGCCGCGTAGCCAGGCGCGGGTCAGGTCGGTGTGTTCGGGGAGCAACCGCCAGGGGCTGGGGTAGGTCAGCACGCGTCGTCCCAGGGAGAGGAAGGTCTGGGCGGTGAAGGCGGTGGCGTCGGGCCCCAGGAGACCGGCGCGGCGTTGGTGGTCGTTGAAGGCGGTGGTGATGTCGGGGTCGGCGGGGTGGGAGGGGTACAGGTCCACCCGGCCGGTGACGGTCAGGGTGAACAGGGCGGCGCAGCCGGCCTCGTCCGCGGCCCGGGCGATGGCCAGTACCTGGTCGCGGGTGAGCAGGTCGAGCAGGGCCGAGCCGGTGACCAGGTCGGTGTCGGCCAGGTCGGTGGCGCTGATCCGGTTCAGGTCGCGCAGGTGCATGCGGGCCTGGACGGTGGATCCGTCGGCTGAGGTGCGGGGCGTGTGGGCGCCGGCCAGGTTCAGCAGGCGGGGGTCCAGGTCGTGGAGCATCCAGGTCTGGGGGCCGGCCAGGCGTGGGGCGAGCCAGCGGCCTTGGGCGCCGGTGCCGCAGCCCAGGTCGGTGACGCGGATGGGGCGTCCGCCGGGGCCGGCGCCGCGTGCGGTGAGGTGGGCACGGAGGGGGTCCAGGGGTGCGGTGGCCCGTGCGTCGGTGTCGGCCTCCTCGCGCAGTGCGAGCCACTCCGGTGTGAAGGTCGCGTGCGAGTGGTCGGGCGTTGGGCTCAACGGGGTTCCTCCGTGCGGAGAGGGCCGCCGGGCGGGCGGGTGCTTTTCCTTTCAGAGTGCCAGTTCGGTCGGGCCGAAGCGCGTGGTTCGCCGAACTTCGGCCCGTGTTCTCCCTCTATGCCGGGTCTACCCGTCAGACCTTCTTGGCCAACCCGGCGTACTGGGGCAGGTCGCGGACGGTGTCGACCTCGGCGGGCTCGGGGCGCCAGCGGTAGACGGAGACGACGCCGGGCTCGACCGGTTCGAGGCCCTCGAAGAACCGGCCGAACTCTGCCACGGTGCGCATGTGGTAGGGCTGGGCGACCTTCTCCTGCCAGAGCCGCATGCCCTCCATGGTGCGTTCGCTGACTTCGGCGTCCATGTGGGCCAGGACCCCGTCGCAGACCGCGAGGAAGCTGCCGGGGGCCAGCGCGTCGGTGTAGGCGCGTACGAGCTCCAGGGCCTGGTCGAACTCGAAGTGGCCCATCGTGCCCATGAGGGTCAGGGCGACCGGCCGGTCGAGGTCGAGGGTTTGGGCGGCGGCTTCGAGGACCTTGGCGATGTCGCGCAGGTCCGCGTCCACGAAGCGGGTCCGTCCGCTCTCGGTTCCGGTCAGGAGGGCGCGGGCGTGGGTCAGGACCAGGGGGTCGTTGTCGACGTAGACCACACGCGCGTCGGGGACGAGGGCTTGGGCGAGTTCGTGGGTGTTGTCGGCGGTGGGCAGGCCGGTGCCGATGTCGAGGAACTGGTGGATGCCCTCCTCTTGGACGAGGTGGGTGACGGCGCGGCGTAGGAAGGTCCGGTCTCCCCGTGCGACGTCGACGACCTGTGGGGCCAGTTCCTTGATCTCGTCGCCGATCTCACGGTCGACGGGGTAGTTGTCCTTGCCGCCGAGCCAGTAGTTCCACACCCGTGCGGTGTGGGCGACGGTGGTGTCGATGGGCGAGTCGGTCATGGGGGCCCTTCGGTTCGGATGACCGGTGTGGGGGACCGGTTCTGTACCCGAAGTCTGCTGCCCTGGCGGGGTGGCCGGCAAGCCTGGTCGTGCCCCGGAGGAAGGCGCGTTTCCTCCGGGGCACGGTGTTCCAGGTCAGGTGGGAAGCGGGCGGTTCCCGTCCTTGTCCTGGAGCTGGGGGGCGACCTCGTCGGTGGTGGCCGCGGGCAGGTCGATGGTGTCGCGTAGGCGGGCGTCGGGCAGGAAGAACGCCACGATCAGGCCGATGACGGCGATGCCGGTGGCCACGAGGAACAGGTCGCCGGTGGCCGACCCGTAGGCGTTCTCGACGATGGTGCGCAGGAACGGCGGCATGCCGGCCAGGTCCAGGGTGCTCGCGTCGGTGTTGCCCGCGGGGAGTGAGACGCCGGAGGAGGCCAGACCGTCGGTGATGTTGTCGCTGACCCTGCTCGCGAGGATGGCGCCCAGGACCGAGACGCCGATGGTGCCGCCCAGGGATCGGAAGAAGGTGATCGATCCGCTGGCCGCGCCGAGCTGGCTCAGGGGCACGGAGTTCTGGACGACCAGGACCAGGTTCTGCATGGACATGCCCACGCCCACGCCGACGCCGAGCATGCCCAGGGAAACCAGGTACAGGGGTGTGTCTGCGTCGATGGTGGACAGCGCCAGGAAGCCGATGGTCAGGGTGACCAGGCCGGTCAGTACGTAGGGCTTGACGCGCCCGGAGCGGGAGACCATCCATCCGGCGATGGTGGAGGCGCCCATGGTGCCGAGCATCAGCGGGGTGGTGAGCAGTCCGGCGGCGGTGGGCGAGTAGCCGCGGGCGAGCTGGAAGTACTGGCCCATGAACACGGCTCCGCCGAACATGGCCATGCCCACGGCGACGCTGGCCAGGATGGCGATGGCGGTTTCGCGGCGTGTGATCAGGTGCAGGGGGATGACGGGCTGGGACACACGGCTTTCGACCCATACGGCCAGGGCCAGGAGGATCAGGCCGCCGGCGACCATGGCGACGCTCTGCCAGGACAGCCAGGCGAAGGATCCGCCGACGAAGGTGACCCACAGCAGGAGGGTGCTCACGCCCGCGGCGATGAGGGTGGCGCCGAGGTAGTCGATGCGGGTATCGGTTTTGCGGATGTCGGTCAGGTGCAGGGTGCGGGCCAGGACGACGAGGGCGACCAGCATGAAGGGGATGCCGATGAAGAAGCACCAGCGCCAGCCCAGCCAGGAGATGTCGGTGAGGGCGCCGCCGATGAGGGGGCCGCCGACGGTGGCCACGGCCATGACCGAGCCGAGGATGCCGTTGAGCCGACCGCGTTCCTTGGGGCTGACGAGCGCGCCGATGATGGTCTGGACCAGGACTTGGGAGGCTCCCATGCCCAGGCCCTGGATGGCGCGGAAACCGATGAGCTGTCCGGTGCTCTGGGCCAGGCCGCACAGGAGTGAGGCCAGGATGAACAGGACGATGGAGATCTGGAGGAGCAGCTTCTTGTCGAAGAGGTCGGCGAGCTTGCCCCACACGGGTGTGGACGCGGTGGAGGCGAGCAGGGTCGCGGTGACCACCCAGGTGTACTGGGATTGGGTCCCTTGGAGGGAGCCGACGATCTGGGGCAGGGCGACCGAGACGATCGTGCCGCTGAGCATCGTCACGCCGAGCACGATGAAGAGTCCGGTGAGGCTGCGCCTGACCGACTTGCGTGCGGTTTTTTGGGATTGAGGGGTACTCAAGGGCAGACCTCTGGAACTGGAAGCTGAGCGCGCGGGTGGAGAGAAAACCTGCTTGATGGGCAAAAATACAGAGTAAGAATTTTTGCAGTGAATGCACAATATCATCGCGGGTGCGGACATGAAGTGAGAAACAGACGAGAACCGGGTCACACCCTGGAAGGCATCAGGCCTGTTCCAGGACATGGCGCAGGGCCCGGGCGGCCTCGTCCCAGCCGCGGAGTTCGGTTCGGCGCGCGCGTGCGCGCACGCGCCACCGGTGGCGCGTCCGGGGCTCGCTCAGCCAGATGCGCAGCTCTCGGGCCCATTCCTCGGGCGCACCCGGGGCCACCGATATCCCGGACCCGCCCAGCGCCTCGGGTACTCCGCCCACCGCGCTCGCCATCACCGGTACGCCCCGGGCCAGGGCCTCGGTGACCACCATCCCGTAGGTCTCGGCCAGGGAGGGCAGCACCAGGAGGTCGGCCCGGTCGTAGGCGGCGTCCAGGTCCGCGCCGTGCAGGGGGCCGGTGAAGCGCACGCCCGCGGGGGCGGGCAGGGGCCGGCCCGGGCCCACGCACACGCATTCCCAGTCCAGGTCGGTGAGGTGTTCCAGCGCCTCGAAGAGCACTCGGTGGCCTTTGCGGGGGGTCAGCGAGGCCACGCAGAGCAACCGGGGTGGGGAACGGTCGGGCGCCGTGCCACGGGCGAGCGGGGCGGCCGCCACGCCCGGGGGCACCACGGCCACTCGGGGCAGGTCGTGGTGTGCGCTCAGGTGTCGGGCCGCCCACTGTCCGGTGGCCACCACCAGGGCGCACGATCCCAGCACCCGGCGTTCTCGAAGGTCCAGGTCGCGGGCGGTATCGGGGTCCAGTCCGCTCTCTTGGGCCAGGGGCAGGTGCACCAGCACCACCAGGCGCAGCCGGTGCGCGCGGGGAACGATCACCTCGGGCAGCGCGCAGGCCACCAACCCGTCGAGGAGCACCCGGCCACCGTCGGGCACCAGGTCCAGGGCCCGCTCCAGCGCCCGCACTTCGCGGGGGTCCGGGCGCGGCCACGCGCCCGGCAGCCGGATGATCCGTAGTCCCGCCCCCGCCCTCGCGATGCGCAGGTCGTACAGGGTGCCGCCACTGGGCGTGGACGAGGCGGGGATCAGGAACGGGATCGTCACAGGTCGCGTTGGTAGCGGGCCCAGGCCACGTGCGACTCGTGCAGGGTCACCGTGATCGAGGTCAGCCCTTGTGCGTTGGGACCCATCGCCCCTTGGGCGACGCGCTCGGACAGACGGTCGGCGATCACCTTGGCCAGGTACTCGGTGGAGGTGTTGACGCCGGTGAACTCGGGGACCTGGTCGAGGTTGCGGTAGTTCAGCTCACCCACGACCTCGCCCAGTTCGCGAGTGGCGGCGCCGATGTCCACCACGATGTTGTCGGGGTCCAACTCGGGGCGGTGCAGGGTCGCGTCCACCACGAACGTGGCCCCGTGCAGGGCCTGGGCGGGGCCGAACACCTCACCCGTGAAGCTGTGCGCGACCATCAGGTGGTCGCGGACGGTGACGCTGAACACGTGGTCCTCCTCGCTCGGGGTCAGTGGTGGGGCGGGTCGTAGGTGATCTGGTGGCACAGGGCGGGCCTGTGCCCTCGGGCCAGGTCGGGCAGCAGGGCGGGGAGTTCCTCGAAGTGGCTCCGGCCGCTGAGCAGGGAGTCGAAGGCGGGGTCGGTGAGCAGGCGTAGCGCCAACGCCAGGCGTTGGGCGTGGTCGTAGCGGGATCTGCGGGCCGGTGAGATCATGCCGACCTGGCTGGCGCGTACGGCCAGGCGGCGGGAGTGGAAGTCCTCGCCCAGGGGCAGGATGACCTGCCGGTCTCCGTACCAGCTCAGTTCCACGACCTCGCCTTCGGGATGGAGCAGTTCCAGGCTGCGGATGAGGCCGGCCTCGCTGGCGCTGGTGTGGAAGACCAGGTCGCGGTCGCCGGTGGCCTGGTGGGGGAGGGCGAATTCGACCCCCAGGCGTTCGGCGACCTCGGCGCGGTCGGGGTCGACGTCGACCAGTTGTACGCGGGCGCCGGGCATCCGGGAGAGCAGGCGGGCCACGCAACAGCCCACCATGCCGGCGCCGACGACGGTGACCTGGTCGCCGATGAGGGGAGCGGCGTCCCACAGGGCGTTGACGGCCGTTTCGACGGTGCCGGCCAGGATGGCGCGATGGGCGGGGACGCCTTCGGGTACGGGTGAGACGGCCGAGGCGGGGACCACGAAGCGGGTCTGGTGGGGGTAGAGGGTGAACACGGTGCGCCCTCGCAGGTGCGAGGGGCCTTGTTCGACCACGCCCACGTTGAGGTAGCCGTACTTGAGGGGTCCGGGGAAGTCGCCTTCCTGGAAGGGGGCGCGCATCACGCCGTACTGGTTGGGCGGCACCCCGCCGCCGAAGACGAGGGTCTCGGTGCCTCGGCTGATGCCGGAGTGCAGGGTGCGTATCAGGACCTGGTCGGGGGTGGGTTCGGGCAGGTCGACCTCTCGGATCTCGCCTTGCCCGGGGGAGCGTACCCAGAAGGCGCGCGCGGTCCGTCCCATTCGTTCATCTCCCTTCGGTGGCGTCGGCCTGGGGCAGGCGTCGGCGCCACAGCCCCGCCACGTCGCGTGTGAACGACCACAGCAGTGCGGTCAGTGCCGCGGCCACGAGGGTGGCCGTGGCCGGTGGGGGCAGTATGCCCGAGACGGCGACGGTGAGCACGATGGGTTGGGCGGCGGCGATGGTCTTGCGGGCCATGGCGGCGGGCAGGGGTGCGCGTAGCGGGGGCGAGAACATGGCGGCGGCGCCGAAGAGGTAGCGCATCGACCCGATCAGCAGTACCCAAGGGCCCAGGTCCTGGGCGACCGGGACGCTGAGCACGAGGATGAGGAAGGCGTCGGCCTCCATGTCGAAGCGTGCGCCGAAGTCGGAGCAGGTGCGGGTGCCGCGTGCGACGAGGCCGTCGACCGCGTCCAGCGCCATCGCGGGGACGACGACGGTGATCAGGGCCCAGGTGTGGTCGCCGTCGACGACCAGGGCGGTGGCGCCGCCGATGAGGACGACGCGGGCCAGGGTGACCAGGTCGGCGGGGCCCAGCGACCGGTGGCGGTAGTGACGTAGGGCGGCCCACAGCAGGACCGTCGCCAGGAGCGTGTACAGGGTGGCGGCCGTCCAGCCGGGTGCGCCCAGCCCGGTGGTGGCGGTCAGCAGTGTCAGCAGGGCGGCTTGGGCGCACAGGGCGGTGGTGAGGGCGGTCTTGGTGGGGTCAGCCACGGGGACCGCCGGCGCCGGAGCCGGGGGTGTGGTCCAGGTGGGGGAGGTCGTGGCCGAGCCGGTCGCGTTTGGCGGTCAGGTAGTCGATGTTGTCGGTGTGGGCGTCGACCAGCAGGGGCAGGCGGGTGGTGACCTTGATCCCGTGGTCCTGGAGGACGTGGACCTTGTCGGGGTTGTTGGACAGCAGCCGGATCGAGCGTACGCCCTGGTGGCGCAGGATGCGGGCGGCCGGGGCGTAGTCGCGTACGTCCACGGGCAGGCCCAGCGCGGTGGCCGAGTCCACGGTGTCCAGGCCCTGCTGGTCCTGTAGACGCATGGTGCGGACCTTGTCGAGCAGGCCGATGCCGCGGCCCTCGTGTCCGCGCAGGTAGACCAGTACGCCGCGGCCTTCGGTGATGAGGCGGTCCAGTGCGGCGTGGAGTTGGTCGCCGCATTCGCAGCGCAGGGCGCCGAAGACGTCACCGGTGACGCATTCGGAGTGCACGCGTACCAGGACGTCCTCGCCGTCGGTGACCTCGCCCAGGACCAGGGCGAGGTGTTCCCGGTGATCGGCGGGGTCACGGAAGGCCAGGCAACGCAGGTGTGTTCGGCGCAGGGCCAGTCGGGACTCGGCGACGTCGTCCTCGCCCAGTGCGTGTTCGCTCATCGACCCTCTTCTCTCACCGCCGGATGCCGCACACCCGGGCGCCTGCCCCACCACCGAGAGGATCAAACCCGGTTCAGGGCAGGCGGATCCGGATCTCCCCGCCCAGGGTCGCCTGGCCCTGCAAGGTCAGGGAATCGCCGCTCCAGAACCGGCCGGGGTCGTAGTAGCCGGGGCGTTTGCCCTGGGGCAGCAGACCCATCTCCTGGTAGGTCAGGGCGACGACCTCGGCGCAGTAGGCGGTCTCCAGGCGTCGCTCGCGTGCGGCGCGGGTGAAGGGCATGCGGCCCAGGGCCCAGCGTCCGGCGAGTTGGGCGGTGGAGGGGAAGGGGGTGCCGTTGAGGCGGGCCACCGCGCGCAGGGCCGCGTCCTCCATGGTCCGGTCGGCGAGGGGGTCGAGTTGGCGGAGCCAGCCCTGTTGTCCGTAGCGGCGTCCCCACACCAGGACGGCGTCGCGCAGGTCGTGCAGTTGGACCCCGCGTTGGTGGGTGCCGGTCCACATGTCCACCAGGGATCGGCCCAGTTCGGCGTGCCACATGAGCGGGGGCAGGTCGTCGATGACCAGGGACATTCCGACGTGGTTGACGGGACTGTTGGTGGTGATCTGGATGGCCCGGTCGGGCACGCTGGTGCCCCGGAACACCCACAGGTCTCCGGTGCGGGTCGACTCCACTGCCTCGTCCAGGGACATGCTCGTGTTCGTCACGGGGTCTAGCCTAGGAGCCATGAAGTGGTGGAAAGCGTGGGGAGCGGCTGCTTTCGTGGGTGTGGCGGCCACCGGGGTGGCGATCGCGCGTGCCGAGCGGCAACGTCGTGCCTACACCCCCGACCAGGTCAGGGAGCGTCTGCACGCCCGGGTGGCCTTGATCGGTCGGGGTGAGGACGGTGGGGCCACGGCGGTGGAGGATCCGCCGGTGGGCCGGGCGCGGGCGCTGTGGCGGCGCCTGTCCCGCAGGGTCTCCGGACCCCGATGAGCCCTCAACCCTGGATGTAGGACAGCAGGTTGCGTTCCACCTGCGGGTCGGGGGCCGACTTCAGGGGTGGTTCGCCCCGTTCGCGATCCCAGGCCAACACGTCGGCGGCGGTGGTCTCCAACGGGGTGGAGGGCAGACCGACCTCGCGGGCGCGGCTGAAGTCGCGTTGGAACGACTGCTCCCAGGTGCGGTCGGGGCGCACCAGCGGGAACCTGGCCATGACGGTCTCGGGCGGCACCAGCACCAGGTCAACGCCGGCCTTGGCCGCCTGGGCGCAGGTGTGGATCATCTCGGACAGGGTGAGGGGTCGGGCCGGTCCCATGGCGTTGAACGTTCCCGGCAGGTCCTGTTCGAGCAGTTGCACCACCAGGTGGGCCAGGTCGCGGACGTCCAGGATCTGTACGGGTTGGCCGGGGTCTCCGGGCAGGACGACCTGTCCGCCTCGGGCGGTTCTTCGTACCCAGTAGGTGAACTGGTCGCCGTTGTCGTGGGGGCCGGCGAGCATGCCGGGGCGCACGATGGTGGCGCGCTCACCGAAGTGGGAGTCGAGTTCGTGTTCGCAGGCGACCTTGAGCGGCCCGTAGGTGGTGGCGCCGATCACCTCGGAGTTCCACTCGGGTTCCCGCAAGGGGGCCGTCTCGTCGGCTCCGGGACCGGCGCCGGGAGCGTAGACGGCGTTGGTGGAGATGAACAGGTAGCGCGCCACCCGGTCCTGGAGCACCCGGGCGGCCTGGCGCACATGTCGGGGGACCATGCCGCTGACATCCACCACGGCGTCGAAGGAATCCTCCTTGAGGGAGGACAGTTCGCCGTCGTCGCGGTCTCCGACCAGGCGTTTCACTCCAGGGAAGAGGTCGGTGCCGGTCCGGCCCCGGTTGAACAGGGTGACGTCGTGGCCCCGGTTCATGGCGTTGGTGACGATGAACCGGCCCACGAAGGAGGTACCGCCCAGTACGAGAATCCGCATGAGTATCGACTCTAGCGGGACGTCACCGCAGTACCCTGCACCGGCACCGGTGGTGGTTCACAGAGGTTTGTCCAAAAATCCGACGTTTTCGAGCAGGGTGATGTGGTCGGTGCCCAGAGTGTGAAGGAAAGCACCGATGTCGCGGTGCGGCGCCCGGTGCAGGGGAGCGCTGGTACGTACCAACCCCACCTGGGACAGGCCCTCACCGCCCAGACGAGAGGCGGGGGTGGCGGGAGGGTCGACCCGGTACAGGCGCCAGGCGCTGCCCCTGGGCGCGGAGGCCAACAGCATCATCGGCCGGCTCCACACCAACAACGCCCAGGCCTTGGGCCCTTGGGCGTGCACCAGGACGGGACCCTCGCATTCCCCGTCCAGGAGTTCCACGACCCGGGCCGCGACGGGGACGGGGTTGGTGAAGGAACCGTGGACCCGGTACAGGCCGGAGTCGAACTCCACCGTCCAGCCCGGGTCGCCCGAGCGCGCGAGGACACCGGCCGGGTGGTCCTCCTCCCGGGGGGCGGGTTCGGGTGGTGCGGTGGCCGGGACCAGGGCGGTGAGCGTGCCCTGCCCGGTGCGGGTCAGGGTGTTCAGGTGTGATCCCAGGGTCAGGGCGTGTCGCCCTTCGGAGTCCTGCCACTCCAGGAGTCCGCCGTGCGGGGGGTGGCCGTCGGGGACGACGCGGGCCTCGGCGGTCATACCGGCCTCGGTCAGGGTGCGCAACGCCTGTTCGGTGTCCTCCTCGGGCCAGTCCCCGGGCAGGGCCAGCACCACTCGCTCCGGGGACAGATGCCGGGCCAGGGCGTGCAGTGTGGGTGCGTCGGCGCCGCGCAGCGGAGCGTACAGACACAACTCGTCCACGGAGCCCCGCGGCAGCTGGGTGAGCAGGGAGTCCTCCCCATCGTGCAGGACCCGCACCCGGCTCTCGACGGGTTCGGTCAGCAACAGGTCCTCCACGAGCTCGGCCACCTGGCTCAGACGCTCGGCCATGGGGGCCGGGACCGAAGGCGCCAGGGCGATCAGACGCAACCACGCGCCCAGGTCGGCCAACGCCCAGGGCACCCCCTCGGGACCACCGCTCAGCACGGTCCACGGGCGCGTCCGCGCGGCCGGGGCGCCACCGCCGAACGCCGCCACCACGTGTGCCTCCCCCACCAACAGGGTCAGTTCGGGCAGTGGGTCGGGGTCGGTGGTCTCGATCAGGGCCAGGGTGCGGCCGGACCGGGACAGCGCCGCGGGCTCCGCTCCGGGCGCGGCGGCGCCGAGCACGGTGACCGCGGCGCCCATCTCCTGCGCGGTGGGCAGCACGTGGCGTTCCAGGGCGGGCAGGTCGATGCGGCTACCGATGAACACGAACTCGCGCAGGGCCGCGCCATCGGTACGCGCGGGCCATTCGCGCAGTAGGGCGAGCGGGGACAGGGTCACGGACGGGCCTCTTCTCACGCTGGGGACGTCGTCGAGTTTAGTTACCCCGGTAGGCGGGTCGCGCGTGCGGGTGCGACGATGAGGGCGATGTCGGAGAGCCCGCCTTGTCGATCGCTGCGCGCCGGGGTGTTCACCCTGGTGTGCGCGAGCCTGTCCGCGATCGGACACGCGGTGAGCTCGGGGCAGGACGTGCCGCTGTCGGGGTTGTTGCTCGGCGGTGCGCTGGTGTGGGCGATGGCCTGGGCCTCGACCACACGGCGGTCGGGGCTGTGGGCGTTGACCGCCCGCATGCTCTGGGGCCAGTTCGCGCTGCACGTGACCTTCAGCGTCGCGCAGGGGTGGGGCGGCGGCCACGGTGACCACGGCGTGGGCGAGATGGCCGCGCAGTCGATGTCGGCGTGGGCGATGATCGCGATGCACGTGGTCATGGCGTTGATGAGCGCCTGGTGGCTGCGGTTGGGGGAGGACGCCCTCTTCGCGTTCTTGGGGTTCATGGCGCTGTCTTTGGTGCCGTTGTTGTTGGTGGTCGGGGCGCTGTCTCGCCCGGAGCCGGTCACCGCCCCCCGGTTCATTCCACTCGATCGGCCGCTGCCGGCCGGGCCGTCGGTACTGCGCCACACCCGGGTCCTGAGAGGCCCCCCGGTGCTGCTCGCCGCGTAAGCGCGGCCTTGGCGTGTTCCCTCGACGCCTCGTGGCGTCGTCAGGACGTGCGCGCCCTCCTGATCCCGTTGATGGGCCCCTCGGGCCGTGCCGTGGTCGGGTGTTCGCGCGTGCGATGACCGAAGGCTCGACTGTGATGACCGTGAGTGAAGACGGTGTGCGCGTGGCAGTGGTGACCGCACCGAAGACCTTGACCGAGAACCCCCCGGACCTGTCCCGGCTGGCGTTGCGCGCCGGGCGGGGCGCCCCCGAGGCGATCGACGCGCTGTTCGCGCTCACCCGTGAGGACGTGCGGCGCTACATCGCTCGTCGGGTCGATCCGAACTGGGTGGAGGACCTGACCCAGGAGACCTACACCCGTGCCCTGCGCGGCCTGCCCCGTTACTCGGGCCGGGCGCCGGTGCGGGCGTGGTTGTTGTCGGTGGCCCGCCACACCGTGGTGGACCGCTACCGGCTGCGTGAGCGCACCCCGCGTACCGACCCGTTGGGGGACGTGGAGGGCTGTCTGGGTGTCGGGGCGGCCTCCCCGGGCCGTTTCGACGAGTACCTGGCGTTGGCGGCGCTGCTGGAGGAGTTGCCCGAGCAGCGGCGCCGGGCCTTCGTGCTGACCCAGGTGTACCGGGTGCCCTACGCCGAGGCGGCGGCGCTGTTGGGGGTGCCGGTGGGCACCGTGCGCTCCCGTGTGGCGCGCGGGCGCAGGGACCTGGCCCGGCTGGTGCGCGAGGCGGCTTGAGAGCCCACCGCGTGACCTTGGACGTTGATCAGACAAGAATGGAAAGACCTGACATGAACGAACCCGTGACCGCCCGATTCGCCCCGGCCCGGCTGTGGCGTCCGGTGGGTGCGGCCGTGGCCGCGACCGTGCTGTTGAGCGGGGTGGCCTGCTCCGCCGGTGGTGGTCTGGACGAGGTCGAGCACTACCTGGACCTGTCCGATGAGCCGATGGCGGCCTCCCAGGTGGAGTTGGCGGCCGTGGACGGTGAGCCGTGGCGGTTCACCGACGTGGATCCGGACCGGCTGACCCTGTTGTTCTTCGGATACACGAGCTGCCCTGACGTGTGCCCGATGACCATGGCCGAGATCGACCTGGCCCTGGAGGAGGCGGGGCCGGTCGCCGAGGACGTGGACGTGGTCATGGTGACCAGTGATCCGGCCCGTGACACCGATGAGCAGTTGCGTTCCTGGTTGGACCGGTTCGACCCCGGGTTCCAGGGGGTGCGGGGCGAGATCGAGGACATCGTGACGGCCGCCGGCGACTATGGGATCCCCATCGAGGCGCCGCAGGAGACCGAGGGCGACTACCTGGTCTCCCATGGTGGGCGGATCATCGTCCTGACCGGTGGTGGTGAGGCGGCGGGCATGTTCGACGAGGGGGTGGAGGCCGACCAGGTGGCCGATCTGCTTCCGGTGCTGGCCGAGGAACTGCTGTGAGCGGGCCCTCCCGACGCGGCCTGTTGACCGGTGGTGCGGCCGGCGCGGTGGGGTTGGCCGCCGGTGGCCTGTGGGGCGTGGGTGTGAGCCGACCGGAACCCGATCCGGCCCTGGCGGTGACGCTGTCCCGGGGCGGGCCCCGGAACGGGTTGCCGCCGGCCCTGCTCACCCCCACCCCGGCCCATGTGCGGGTGGTGGCGTTGGAGGTGGTCGGGGACGGTGGCGAGGAGGTGGCGGCCCGGGCCCGTGAGGTGGTGGAGTCCTGGCGGGACGAGATCCGGGCGTTGCACGAACACGGGCTGGAGGGGGTGGTGGAGGGTGCGCCCACCCAGGGGCTGCGTCCGGCCTCGCTGGGCATCACCCTGGGGCTGGGCGGCTCGCTGCTGGAACGTTCCGGTCTGGGCGGGCGGCGGCCCGAGGAGTTGGCGGACCTGCCCGACTTCGCCGGCGACCGGCTCCGCCAGGAGTGGTGCGGCGGGGACCTGATGCTGCACGTGGGGGCGGAGGATCCGGTGGTGTCCGGGTCCGCCGCCCGCCACCTGGTGGGCCTGGCCGGTGACCGGGTGCGGGTGCGGTGGGCGTTGCCGGGCTTTCGGCGCGGCGCGGTCACCGCGAAGGACCCCTCGTCGACCCCGCGCAACCTCATGGGCCAGATCGACGGCACGGTGAACCCGCACCCGGACCAGGCGGTGTTCGCCTCGCAGGTGCTGGCCGTCCACCCCGACCCGGCGACGGCGTGGATGGACGGTGGCGCCTACGTGGTGGTGCGGCGTATCCGCATGCTGCTGGACGGCTGGTTCGCGATGCCCGAACACGAACGGGAGCAGGTGGTGGGTCGGCGTCTGGACGACGGGGCGCCCCTGGGTGGTTCGAAGGAGGACGATCGGCCGAACCTGGTCGCCCGCGACGACGCGGGGCGGTCGGTGATCGCCCAGGACGCCCACATCCGGTTGGCCTCGCCGGAGAACACCCTGGGGGCGCGCATGCTCCGGCGCGGCTTCGACTACGACCTGGGGTGGGACTCCCAGGGGCGGGTGGACGCGGGCTTGTTGTTCACCGCCTGGCAGGCCGACCCGCGTACCGGTTTCACCGCCGTGCAGCGGAGCCTGGACGAGGGCGGGGACGCGCTGGGCGACCACATCCGGCATGAGGGCAGCGCGGTGTTCGCGGTGCCTCCGGCGGGGGAGGACGGGCAGGTTCCGGACCCGGAACTGTGGGGGTGAGCGACGCCACCTGGTTTCCACCCGAGTGGTGGGAACCAGGTGGGTCCCGTGGACGACGTGTCGGGGTGAGCGAGCGTCCCCGATGAAAGGCACCCCAATGCGCAACCCGCGTCGAAGCACCCTGGCCGCCCTCCTCCTGTGTTCGGCGTTGGTCGCCTGCGGCACCACCGACGACCCCGGCGAGGCCGAACCCGCCGAGGCGGTCGCCGAACCCGGTGGACAGGCCCGCGTGGGGGAGTTGATGGTCGAGGACGCGTGGATGCCGGAGCCGGCCAACCCCGAGGTGGGGGCGGTCTACCTGGCGGTCACCAACTCCGCCTCGGCCGACGACGCCGTGGTGGGGGTGCGCACCAGCGCCTCACCGGAGGCCGGTCTGCACCGTGGCGAGAGCACCGAGGAGGGTGCCTCGACCATGCGCCCCGTCGAGGAGGTCCCGGTGCCGGCCGGCGGTACCACCACCTTCGTCCAGGGTGGTTATCACGTGATGGTCGAAGACATCCCCGACCCGCTACGGGTCGGGGACGAGGTCACCGTCACGCTCGATTTCGCGAGTGGGGTCGAGGCTCGGTTGGAGGTTCCGGTGCGGGAGATGACCGGGGGCTCGGACCAGGACGATCACTCCGAGGGACACGGCCACCACTGAGGTCGCCCGCGCGCCACCCCAGCACCGTGTCCACCATCAGGAACAACAGCAGGGACACCCCCAGGACCGGCATGGCCCAGGCCAGGACGGCGGCCAGGGCCACCACCGTCGTCTTCAGCGGCCACGACAGGGCGAGGAGGGAACCGCGGGGGTGGGCGCGTCCCATCCCCGCGCGCCCACGGGTGGGCCTGCGCTGCCACCAGGACCGGTAGCCCAACGCGATGGCGTACAGCAGGCCGCCGGCCAGCACCGTCATCAGGATCTGGTTGGCCACCCCGAACAGCAACCCCATGTGCAGGTCCACACCCCATCGGGCGAGTTTGGCCATGAGGGGGTGGTCGGCGAAGCGCACCACGTCGATCACCTGACCGGTGTCCTGGGCCAGGGCCGCCTCGTCGGCCCGGGTGGGCCAGGAACGGTCCAGTTGGGTGATGACGTAGGGGGAGACGTGGTCGGCGGGCAGCTGGATCGTGAGGGGGCCGTCCAGCCCCGCCCCGCGCGCCGAGTCCAGGGCGGTGTCCACGCCCGCGTCCACACCCGGGTTCGCCGAGAGGGTGTCGGTGGCGGCCACCGGGGTGGTCCACGACAGGGTCTCGCGCAGATCGGTGACGTTTTGACCGGCGAACTTGGACCAGGTCAGGCCGGTCGCCGAGACCATCAACACCCCCACCAGCAGCCACACGCCCAGAACCGCGTGTCGGGAGACGGTACGGGAGCGTCCGGTGGCGGGGCGCCCGTTGGTGGGGCCGGACCACAGCAGGGCGCGCACCCCGCGGCGTCGGGTGCGGCCCACCCACAGGGCCAGCCCGCCCAGGGCCACCAACCACACCCAGCTCGCGGCGAGTTCGCTGTAGACGCGCCCCACTTCGCCCAGGTGCAGGTGGCGGTGGAACTGGCTGATCCAGGTGCGCACCGGCAGCGCGCCGCTGGTGCCGTAGCTCTCGCTCACCCCGACGACCTCGCCCCGGTGCGGGTCGACGAACACCGCGGTCTGCGCGCCCGAGTGTGCGTCGGGGTCGTGGCCGGGGACGTCGAGCAGGACCCGGGTGGTGTCGCCGGGTTCGGTGGGTGGGCGCACCGAATCGGCCCGGGACCCGGGGAACTCCGCCTCGGCGGTGCGCAACTGTTGGGTCAGGGGGACGCTCGCGGTGGCCTCGGGGACCCGGAGCAGGTCCTGGTAGAGGGCGTTCTCCATCTGCGGGGTCCACACGTAGAGCATCCCGGACACGGCTGCCACGGCCACGAAGGGGGCGATGAGCACCCCGGCGTAGAAGTGCAGGCGCAGCACCAGGGGGCGTAGTCGCGCCCACACCCCCGGTGGTCGGGCGGGGGCGGGGGGTTGTTG
>NZ_FRFF01000030.1 GCF_900143625.1 Nocardiopsis sp. JB363 | reverse complement strand
TCGTCGGCAGCGTCTGATGTGTATTAGAGACAGGGCCGGTGGGGGTCAGGGGGCGCATCCGATCGACCCGGAAGGTGCGCCAGTTCTCGCGCGTGATGTCCCAGGCCACCAGGTACCAGCGTCGTCCATGGGAGACCAGACGGTGCGGCTCCACGTTCCGTCGACTCAGGGCGCCTTGGTGGCTCTCGTAGTCGAACCGCAACCGTTCGCTGTCGCGGCAGGTGGCCGCCACCAGGGCCAGGACGTCGGCGTCCACGGTGGGTCCCTCGGAGGGCATCGGCACGGTGAAGGCCCCCAGCGCGTCCACCCGGCGGCGCAGCCGGGAGGGAAGCACCTGCAACAGTTTGGCCAGGGCGCGCACCGAGGTCTCCTCGATCCCCGACAGCCCGCCCTGGGCGGCGGTGCGCAGTCCCACCGTGACCGCGACGGCCTCGTCGTCGTCCAGCAACAGCGGGGGCAGGGAGGCCCCGGCACCGAGTTGGTAGCCGCCACCGGTGCCCATGGCGGCGTGGATGGGGTAGCCCAGTTCGCGCAGGCGGTCCACGTCGCGGCGCACCGTACGTGGACTCACCTCCAGACGTTGGGCCAGGTCGTTGCCGGGCCAGTCCTTGCGGGTCTGGAGCAGGGACAGGAGTCGGAGCAGTCGGGCCGAGGTCGACTTCATGAAACGAGTGTGCCGGCAGTGGCGGTCAGGAACGGTCCTCTACCAACTCAGGAACCGGCGACGCTCGCGAGGTTCGGGCACGCGGTCCAGCAGGATCCGCGCCCCAGCGGAACGAAGGCCACGCACAACGCCAGCGCGGTCGTGAGCCCGTAGAAGGTGTCGGTCTCCTTGAGCGCCCCGGCCCAGATCGTCGCCCAGAGTATCAACAGCAGGGCGCGCCCGGTTCCGAACACCCCCGCACGGTAGGCGGCCAAGGCCAACAGGAGACCGCCCGGATACTGCAACGAAGAAGCGATCACCGGCACCCGCCAAGGCCCGTAGGAGAGGGGTTGGTAGACCGCCAGGACGTGCTCGGTGGCCGCTTCCAGCCCCATGGCGTCGACCAGCTGAAAAGCGGTCTGGTCGACCCCTCCGTAGTACAGGCGCGCTACCAGGCAGATCAGGAGCATGAGGGCACCCGTGATGGCGAGCCGGGGCGAGCGTTCCACGCATTTGTGGGCCAGGGCGACGAAGGCGGGAATCAACAGGAGCGCCCCGGCCATGAACAGGGCCTGGCCGGCCAGAGCCAGACCGGGATTCATGGCGTAGGCGGCCAACTGTTCGGGAGCGGCGAAGGGCGAGGCGTCGAACTCCGCGCGCACTTCGGGCGGGTGATCGGCGGTGTACTGGGCCAGATCACGTAGGACCAGACCGGCCGACGCCGGCCTCGTCGACGGTGCGGGCGACGGCCGCACCGCACCGGCGACGCACCAGAGCGTAACGGTCACCCATGCACAGGACGGCACAAAGTAACTGCCGGCCGCATCATGGGCGTTACCTTGGAGGCATGACCACAGCACCGCACCCGGTGGGTTCCACACGCGCGATGGCCGAACGCACCACCGACCTGCTCAACGCCCTGGCCGAGGAGGACGTGGACGTGCGGCGGATCGCCGCCCTGTTCGCCGAACACGGCGAGACCGACCCGGACCTGACCTCGGAGGACGTCGGTGCCCTGCGCGAGGTCGCCGTCGAACTGCGCCACGTCCTGGCCGCCCCGACCCTGGACCAGGCCGCCCAACGCGTCAACGCCCTCCTCGCCAGGGAGACCCACCCGCTCCGGCTCTCCGACCACGGCGGCACCCACCCCTGGCACCTGCACGTGGACAGTGACGACGAGGCACCCTGGGACGAGTGGTTCGTGGCCTCCACCAGCCTGTTCCTGGTCCGTCTGATCAGCGAACGCCGACGCCGACCCGGCGGGGTGTGCGCCGCGCACGCGTGCGATCGGGTGTTCGTCGACACCGCGCACGGTGGCACACGACGGTTCTGCTCCCGCCGATGCGCCACCCGCGCCCGGGTCGCCGCCCACCGCCGTGACCGCGCCTAGGAGGCACCTTCGGGGCGGTCGGGGACCAGGACGCTCAGGCAGGTCACGCAGCCCTCCAACTTCTCGAACTCGGAGATGTCCACCGGCAGCACCCGCCAATGGTCGGCGGCCAGCAGCCGAACGGTCTCACCTGCGGCGGCGCTGACCAGCACATCCTTCCCACCCAAGGGCACCACGTGGGCTCCTGGTTCCTCGGGGGCGCGGCGGATCGGTGGCAGGCCCGCGGTCTCCACCAGATCGGGCAGTCCCACCAGGGAACCGTCGGGCAGCGCGGTCATCGCGGACTTCAGGTGCAGCACCCGACCCAAGGACACCTGAGACACCTTGCGACCCAAGGGGGCCAGCAGCCGTTCGAGCTGCTCGGCGCCCTCGACATTGGTGCGCCCGCCCACCCCCACGTAGACGGTGGACCCCACCTGTAGGACGTCCCCGCCCTCCAAGGTCGCGGGTTCCTCGATCCGGGCCACCCGCAATCCCAGGGAGCAGGCGGCCTTCTCGGCGCCCTCGACCTCACCACGACGCTCCAGCGCGCCGGGCCGGGTCACCACCGCCAGGTCCTCGCACACCACCAGGGTGTCCTCCACGAACACCGAGTCCGGATGTTCGAGTGTCGTGTCCACCTCGACGACCCGCCAGCCCGCCGAGGCCAGCGTCTCCTGATAGATCGTGTACTGACGCGCGGCCAGCACCGGGTCCACCGCCGAACGGGCGACGTGGGTGACGATCCCGTCTGCCAGTCGCGGTCCGGGACGCCGTGTCAGCGCGACTCCGTGGTAGGTGTATCCGTCCAATTCGACCTCCGGCGAAGGAAATGGGCGAGGGGGCCGGGCTTCCTGGGAGGAGCCGCAGCCTATCGCGCGCCCCTACCCGGATCCGGTGACCGGCACGCGGGTCCAACGACTTGTGCCGGCCCCGGGGCCGGGGCAGGGTGGAGACCATGGACGTGATCGTGGTCGGCGGCGGCATCGTGGGTACCAGTGCGGCGTTCCACCTGACCAAGAAGGGCGTGTCCACGGCACTGGTGGACGCCTCCCATCCGGGGCAGGCCACCGCGGCGGGGACGGGCATCGTCCACCCTTGGCCCTTCCCCTGGGACTCGCCCGCCGATCAGGGGTTCAAGACCGCAGCGGCCGCGCACTACCCACGGTTGATGGCCGAGCTGGTCCAGGACGGCCATGACCCCGGTTTCGAGGTGGTCGGTGGCCTGTCGGTGGACCGAGAGGGCGATGACGCCGGGTTCGAGCTGCTCAGCACCCTCTCGCGGCGCCCGGAGTTCGCCACCATGGGGCGGGTGGAACGTCTGGCTCCGGGGGAGCCACGCGAACGTTTCCCGCTGGTGCCGGCCGAATACGGCGGGGTCCACGTCGAAGGCATGGCCCGGGTGAACGGGCACGCCGCGAGGACGTCCCTGTTCCACGCCGCCGAGGAGCGGGGCCTGCGCTACTACAAGGGCGACGCGCGCCTGCTGTGGAACGGCGAGCGGGTGAGGGGCGTGCGCGTGGGCTCCGAGGAGTTGACGGCGACCACGGTGATCGTCGCGGCCGGGGCCTGGTCGGCGGACCTGTTGGCGGTGGCCGGGGTCGAGGTGGGCGTGCGTCCCGTGCGCGGACAGTCGACGCACTTCGCCCTTCCCGGTCGCACCACCCGCGCCTGGCCGGTGGTGCGGTTCGGAGAACGCGACTACTTCGTGAGCGCCACCGCCTCGGATCGGGTGGTCACCGGCGGCACCTGGGAACCCGAGGCCGGGTTCGACCATCGGGTGACGGCCTCGGGGCTGCTGGGCAATCTGTCCACGGCGCTGGAGGTCCTGCCGGATCTGGCGGAGTCCACTGTGGTCGAGACCCGGGTGGGGTTCCGTCCGGGCACCCATGACGGCGCGCAGCTGTTGGGGCCGACCGAACGGCTGCCCGGGGTGCTGGTGGCCACCGGCCTGGGGTCACAGGGACTCACCTTCGGTCCGTTCCAAGGGACGGTCGCCGCCCGGCTGGCGATGGGGGAGGACCCGGGCCTGGACCTGTCGGCCTTCGTCCCGGACCGGACACAGCAGCCGAGCTGAGTGATCGAGGCCCGGGTTTTGAGTAGGTGTACTCAAGCCCCTCGCCGGGTGTTCGCACACCATGGACACATGAACACACCGATCCCTCAGCCCCGGTCCACCGCACAGTTCTACCTCCAGTCGATCCTGGCCTTCGCGATCTCCACCGTCGGTGTCGGCGCCGGAATCATCTTTCTCCCCGTCGACCTGTGGATGCGGGCCTTCCTGGGCATGAGCGTGCTCTTCGTGATCACCTCCGCGTTCACCCTGGCCAAGTGCGTGCGCGACCGCCAGGACGACGTGCTCGCGGCCGAGCAGGCGCAGCTGTACCAGCAGATGCCGATCTGGCAGGGCGACCCCGCCCAGCAGCGCGGTTGAGAAGCCCGGTCGTGGGCGCCGTGCAAGAGCGCGGCGCCCACACGCGTGTCCGGGAGGACACCGGTAGTGGCCGAACTCGGCCATCGAGAAAGCAGGGAGCGCGGTCCGGCCTAGGGTGATCGCTCATGCGAGACCTTCCCCTTTCGTTCTCCTCGGCCCTGGTCGTGGGGGCCGCCATGGCGTGGTCCCTGCCCCAACAGCACCACTCGGTCGAGGCGGGGGAGGTACCCGCGGTCCCGGACACGGTGCGGCGTCTGGCCTGGTACGGCGTGGTCGATCCCCCTGTGCACGGTGTCCATCCCACCGCTCATGGGGCGGTGATCCACTTCGGGGATCGTCTTCAGGGCCTGGACCCTCGGGGTGGGGTCCCCACCTGGTCCTACGCCTGGCCCGGGCAGGAGTTGGAGGTGGTGGTGCGTTCGGGTGGGCGCATCGTGGACGGGGACGCCGTTCGGATCCTGCCCTGGGACGGGTCGAAGATCGAGCGCGTCGACCGCGGCGAACTGCTCCGCTACGGGGACAAGGGGCCCTTCCGGGTCTTGGCGGTGCCCCGCATGGTCCTGCTGATCAGCGAAGAGGGCGGGCAGCCGGTCGTCAACGGGCTTCTCTGAATCAGTACGCCGTCACCACTTGGAGACACAGCGTATGGGATCACCATTAGGTGAGTTAAGACGCCCCTCTGCGTAGTTATGGCAAGGATGCGTAGTAAGGTCCCCGCAGTCTGCTGAAGGCCAAACATCGGAGCGTGTTCGGCCACGTCAGCGTTGCGCTCTCGCATGTCCCGATCCCGTTGGGCAACGTGGTGTCCAACGGGCTCTCAGGCGTGCCCAGGGGAAGGAGCTCCAAAGTGAGCCATGCCAGCACGGGCGGGGTCGGCCACCAGGACGGTGGCGCCAACCTCGCCCACGTGACCATGATCGCGGCGGCCGCCGCGATGGGCGGTTTCCTGTTCGGTTACGACAGCGCCGTCATCAACGGCGCCGTCGACGCCATCCAGGACCGTTTCCAGGTGGGTCCGGGGGTCCTGGGGTTCACCATCGCCTCCGCGTTGTTGGGGTGTGTGGTGGGTGCCGCCGTCGCCGGCAACGTCGCCGACCGCCTCGGCCGTATCCGCGTCATGCAGATCGCCGGTGTCCTCTTCGCGATCAGCGCCATCGGTTCGGCGCTGCCCTTCAGCGTGTGGGACCTGACCGCGTGGCGGATCGTGGGCGGTGTGGCCATCGGCATGGCCTCGGTGATCGCGCCCACCTACATCGCCGAGGTCTCTCCGGCGGCCTACCGTGGACGTCTGGCCTCCCTGCAGCAGCTCGCCATCGTGCTGGGCATCGCCTCCTCCCAGCTGATCAACTACGCCATCGCCGCCGGGGCGGGCGGCAGCGCCCACAACCCGATCGGCCCGATCCAGGCCTGGCAGTGGATGCTGGCCGTGGAGGTACTGCCCGCCCTGATCTATCTGGGGTTGAGCCTGGTCATCCCCGAATCGCCCAGATACCTGGTGCGGGTCGGCAAGACCGACCAGGCTCGCAAGATCCTGGCCGAGGTCGAGGGTGGTGCTCGTGTCGACCAGCGCATCACCGAGATCCGCGAGGCGCTGGGATCGGAGGTGCGGCCCAAACTGCGCGACCTGACCGGACGCTACGGCCTGTTGCCCATCGTGTGGATCGGTATGGCCGTCTCCGCCTTCCAACAGCTGGTGGGCATCAACGTCATCTTCTACTACTCCAGCTCGCTGTGGCAGTCGGTGGGCGTGGCCGAGTCCGACTCCCTTCTGCTGAGCCTGTTCACCTCGATCGTCAACATCGTGGGCACCGTGATCGCGATCATGCTGGTGGACAAGATCGGCCGTAAACCCTTGCTGCTGGTGGGTTCGGCGGGCATGACCATCGCGCTGGCCAGCGCGGCCTTCGCCTTCAGCAACGCCCGGGTGGAGGGCGACGAGGTCACCCTCGCCTTCGAGTGGGCGGCGATGGCACTGGTCGCGGCGAGCTCGTTCGTGCTCTTCTTCGCCCTGTCCTGGGGTGTGGTGGTGTGGGTGCTGCTGGGGGAGATGTTCCCGCTGCGCATCCGTGCGGCCGCCATGGGCGTGGCCACCGCCACCCAGTGGCTGGCCAACTGGCTCGTCACCGTCAGCTTCCCATCGCTACGCGACTGGAACCTGTCGGGGGCGTACCTGATGTACGCGGGGTTCGCACTGGTCTCGTTCTTCCTGGTGCTCAAATTCGTTAAAGAGACCAAGGGAAAAACTCTGGAGGAGATGCAGGGCTGACCCGCGCGGCCTGGTCTGAGATGCGCGATTCGGGGGTGACCGGCGACCGGTCACCCCCGAATCGTTGCTCGAAACAGCGGGCCCCGGACTGTTAGCGTGGGTGTCGTGGGCAGCACAGAACGGCCTGTGGCCTGGGACTTCGCCATGGCCGCGCCGCACAGCGCTCCGGGGGTCGCCTCGATGGTCGGCTACCGAGGGCTCGACGTGCCCGACGCGGTCCACCTCGGTCTTCCCTCGGCGTCGCTGACGTTCATACTGAGCCTGGACGAGGGCGTGGAGGCCGCGGACACCCTGGACGCTTTGTCCGCTGCCCGACCCAACCCGGTGATCCTCGGCGGACTGCACGTGGCGGCCAGCCGTGTTCGACAGCGTCCAGGCCAAGCCGGAGTCCAGCTCGCGGTGCACCCGTTGGCCTGCCGGGCACTGTTCGGTGTCCCCAGCGCGTGGCTGGACGTGAGCGACTTCGACGGGGCGGAGTTCCTCGGCCCTCAAGGGGCCCGGGTCCTGGACCGGCTGTCACGGAGCCGAGGCTGGGACGAGGCTTTCTCACTGGTGCGCCACCACCTGGTTCGGCGCTACCGCGACCTGGAGGCGTCCGCTCCACCCGCCGCACTCGTGCATGCCTGGACGTTGTTGGAACAGTCCCGAGGACGTCTCCCGATCGGGGCGCTCGCCCCCCAGGTCGGGGTCAGCGCACGCCACCTGGGCTCCCTCTTCCACAACGAGTGCGGACGTTCACCGAAGACGGTGGCCAGACTGATGCGCTTCGAACACGCCCGGGCCAGGATCACCGAAGGCATCAGAAAAAACGGACGGGCCGGGTTCGCGCAGGTGGCCGCCCAGGCTGGATTCAGCGACCAGGCCCACCTGAACAGGGAGTTCGTACGCTTCACCGGGTTGTCCCCGGGCGCCTGGTCGGCCGGGGAGTTCCGAAACATCCAAGACGGAGCCCACACGCCTGGAGCAGAGTGAGTGCCATGAACGACACCAATCCCACCGTCTGGGTGACCCTGCAGGCCACCGACGCACCGAAACTGATCGATTTCTACGTCGAGACCTTCGGTCTCGTCGTCGCCGCACGGTACGGCGAAGGCGAGACCGTCCACCACGCACAGCTCAACTGGCCCGAGGGCAGGGGCGGCCTGATGCTGGGCAGCCACCGGCCGGGCAGTGAGTACACACGCGAGCCCGGGACCATGGGCGCCTACGTCGTCACCACCGACCCCGACGCCCTGTACGCACGGGTGACCGCACGGGGCGCCGAGGTGGTGCGGCCGTTGGCCGAGACCGATTACGGGTCCCGCGAGTTCACGGTCAGCGACCCGGAGGGCAACCTGTGGTCCTTCGGCACCTACCCGGGAGAACCCGCGCCCTGAGCCGAGTCCGCACGGTGTGTTCCGATGCCATGGCTTCCGGGGAGGGGAGAGCACCAGATCCTGTCGGGGCTCCCCTCCCCTCGGTGTTCAGACGCCGCGCATGGCTTCCCGGGTGGCCTCGACCATGCTGTTCAGGGTCTGGCGTGTGCGGGCGAGAGCGTCGGCCTGGGCGTCGATGCGGTCGAGTTCGGCGGTGAGTCGGCGCAGTACCTGGGGCGGGCAGCTCCGCCCGGAGGGCACGATGTGGGGCAGCAGTTCGGCGATGGTCTTGCTGTTCATGCCGACGGCGAAGAGCTGGCGGATCAGCAGTACACGGTCCACGGCCGCCTCGTCGTAGTGACGCTGTTCGCTCGCGCTGCGCCGACTGGAGAGCATGCCCTGCTTCTCGTAGTAGCGCAGGGAGCGCACGCTGGCTCCGGTCCTCTCGGCCAGCTCTCCGATCCGCACGAGCGGCCTCCATCCCGATTTGCCCCTGACACCGGTGTCAGGTCCTAGTGTAGCCGCGCACCCACCACGAACCACTTGGCTCGGCGTTGCGTGGTGGGTGCGTGAGACGACCCCGCTTGAGAGGAACCGTTGTGCCCGACAGTCCCCGCTCCTTCACCGACATCGTGCGCTCACGGCGCTCGGTCCGGGGTTTCCTCCCCGACCCGGTGCCGGCGGCCGATATCCGTGCGGTGCTCCAAGACGCCCAAAGGGCCCCTCCAACTGCAACACCCAGCCCTGGCAGGTGCACATCGTCTCCGGGGAGCGCCGCCAGGCCCTGAGCGCCGAACTACTGGAAGCCGATCGGGCCGGTCGTACCTCTCCCGACTTCAGCTTCGACTACGCCGACTTCGGCGATGGTTCTTATCTCCAGCGCGCCCGGGAGCAGGGCGCGGCCTACTACGGGTCCCTGAGAGTGGAGCGTTCCGACACCGAAGGGCGCCGCGAAGCCTCGTTGCGCAACCTGGAGTTCTTCGGCGCTCCTCACGTGGCGCTGTTGTTCCTGCCACAGTTCGGTGATGGGGTGCGTGTGGCCTCTGACGTGGGCATGTACGCACAGACCTTCCTGCTCGCGTTGGAGGCGCGTGGACTGGCGGGTATCCCGCAGACGATGCTGGGCTTTTACGCCGACACCGTGCGCGATTCCCTGGGCGTCAAGGAGGAGATGAAACTGCTGTTCGGTATCTCCTTCGGATCGGCCGACCCGAAGGGGCCCTCCAGCGAATACCGGATGGGTCGGGTGCCGCTGGCCGAGAGCGTCGTGGCGCACGACACCCCCGGCATCCTCGAACAGGCCCGATAGGAAAGACGAGGAGGCCTTCGCCGCACCGAAGCGGCGAAGGCCTCCTTCCTCGTGCGCTCTCAGAAAGTGCGCTCGGACACCTGCACCCGGATGCCGATGTCCAACATGGTCCGCCCCTCCAACAGCCCCTCGGGTAGGGGGCCGTAGGCGGTCAGCGGGATGCTGAGCAGGGTGCGTGAGCGCGGGTCCGGGGGGTCAGCCCCGTTCGCTCTTCCTGCCCTCCAACAGGTCATGGACCTGCTCGGCGGTGGTCTCGCGCAGTTCCTCGTCCAGGAACAACCAGCGGGTGATTCCGACCGCATCCAGGAACGGCAGGTCGTGCGAGGCCACCAACAGAGCACCCTCGTAGGCGGACAGGGCACCGGTCAGCTGCCGAACACTGGACACGTCCAGGTTGTTGGTGGGCTCGTCCAACATCAACAGCTGCGGGGCCGGGGCGGCCAACATGGTCATGGCCAGGCTCGCCCGGAAGCGCTCCCCACCCGAGAGCGTGCCGGCCGGCTGCGCGGCACGCGCCCCCCGGAAGAGGAACTTGGCCAACTGGGCGCGCACGTGCTGTCGGGACACACCCGGTGCGGCGTCGGCGACGTTGTCGGCCACCGACCGTTCCTCGTCCAGCAGATCCAGGCGCTGGGGCAGGAACCGCAGCGGCACCAGCACCTTCGCCTCGCCCTCGACCGGTTCGAGTTCCCCGGCCAGGGTGCGCAACAACGAGGTCTTGCCCGCACCGTTGCGGCCCACCAGGGCGATCCGCTCGGGGCCGCTCACCAGCAGGTTCGCTCCGCTCAACCGGCCGTGGCGGGGGCGCAGTCCGCTGACCCGGGCCACGTCTCGCCCGTTGGGCACGGCGGTGTGCGGCAGCTCCACCTTGATCTCGGCGTCATCGCGTACCGCGTCGGCGGCCTCCTCTTTGCGTTCGCGCGCCTCGTGGAGCCGGTCCTCGTGCAATCCCTTGAGTTTTCCCGCCGATTCCTGAGCGGACCGCTTCAGTGCGCCTTGGACGATCTTGGGGATTCCCTTCTCCGCGGCGGCCTTCTTCGCGGTGCGTTGACGTCGGGCCAGCTTGATCTGGGTCTGGGCCAGTTCCTTCTTCTGTTTGCGCACGTCGGACTCGGCGGCGCGCAGGGTCCGTTCGGCGGCCTCCTGCTGGATGCCCAGAGCTTCCTGGTAGGCCGACCAGCCGCCGCCGTACCAGGTGATCTCGCCCTTGCGCAGTTCGGCGGTGCGGTCCACGCGGTCCAGTAGATCCAGGTCGTGGCTGACCACGATCAGGGTGCCCGAGCGCCAGGAGTCCACGGCCTCGTACAGGCGTCGGCGGGCGAACAGGTCGAGGTTGTTGGTGGGCTCGTCCAGCAGCAGCACGTCGGGGCGCTGCATGAGCAGTGCGGCCAGACGCAGCAGGACGGTCTCCCCACCGGAGAGTTCGCCCACGGTGCGGTCCAGGCCGATACCGTCCAGCCCCAGCGTTCCCAGGGTCGCCAGTGCGCGTTCCTCCACGTCCCAGTCGTCGCCGATGACCTCGAAGTTGATCTCGGAGGCGTCACCGGACTCGATGGCTTGGAGGGCGGTGCGTTTGTCGGCGATGCCCAGGGCGTGATCGACGGTCGGTTCGGTGTCGAGCGTGATGTTCTGCGGTAGGTAGGCCAAGCGTCCGTGGACGGTCACCGAACCACGGGCCGGGCGCAGCTGCCCGGCCAGGAGCTTGAGCAGGGTGGACTTGCCCGAACCGTTGGCGCCGACCAGGCCGATGCGTCCTCGGCCCGTGGACAGGGACAGCCCGTCGAAGACGGTCGTGCCCTCCGGCCAGCCGAAGGTCAGATCGGAGCAGGCCACCGAGACGTCGGAGGTGACGGGTTGAGACATGGTGTTTTCTCGCAGTCGGAAGCGTTGTGGAAAAGGGCTTCGTATGCGAGCACCACGCGGCCTACGGCCGGGCAGAAGGTGAAAGTGGTCCTGTGGAGCAGGGGACGGCACATGCACCGAGGTTGCAACCACGCCAAGAGTGCGGCCAAGGGCCGTACCGCGTGATGATCGCGAACCTCAGATGCGCAACGTCCACCTCATTCGTCGACGACAGGACGGTTGTACCCTACCCACCCTCCGGCGAGTGTCAATCGTTTTCGCGGTGGGTCGGTCCTCATCGCTCCAGGTCGATCTTGCGCTGCAAGAACTCCTCCCGGTCGATCTCGCCTCTGGCGTAGCGCAACCGTAGTTCCCGTTCGGCGCCGTCCAAGGGTGGTGGCGCGGGCGGGCCCGGACGCGCCTGTGCGGCCCGCCGGGTGCGCTGTTGTTCAGTGCCCCGCCCGACCTCTCCGATGGTGAGCACGAAGAAGAATGCCAGCGGCAGGACGATCAGGATCATGATCATCGCGGTGAAGACGGCCATATGCCACTCCCTTGTCCGCACGAGGGACGACGCCCCTCATCCTCTTCCTTCTGTCTACCCCGGCCAAGGCCGACGCACCAGGGGTCGGTCCGGATCTGTGGACAACCGGCGCGCACGGGTGGACACGGGCCGCCGTAACCTGGAATGTCGCAACCTGGCCGTGCCGGCCGAGAACGAAAGGGCGGGATGCGCGTCCTCCTCGTGGATAACCATGACTCCTACACCTTCAACGTCTTCCAGCTCCTGGCCCGTGTTCTGGGCGAGGAGCCGTTGGTGTTGACCAACGACGATCCCGCCTGGGCGGATTTCGACCCGGACTCGGTGGACGCGGTGGTCGTCTCACCCGGCCCCGGGCGCCCCCAGACCTCCCGTGACCTGGGACGGGTCCCCGAACTGCTGACACGTACCCATCTACCGGTGTTGGGGGTGTGTCTGGGGCACCAGGCCATCGCCCACCTGGCGGGGGCTTCGGTGGTCTCGGCCCCCCAACCCCGTCACGGTCACCTCAGTCGGGTCCGGCACACCGGCGACCGGCTCTTCGCCGGCATCCCGCAGGACTTCACCGCGGTGCGCTACCACTCCTTGGTCGTGCCCGAGCCCCTGCCGAACACGTTGAGGGTCACCGCCCGGGCCGAGGACGGCGTGGTCATGGGGTTGGAACACCGCGAACTGCCGCGGTGGGGGGTGCAGTTCCACCCCGAGTCGGTGGCCGGTGAACACGGCGCGGAGCTGATGGCCAACTTCCTGGACCTGGCCCGCCCGCACCTGCGTCCGCACACACGCCTGCGCGCCCCTGTCGCACCGCGAGCGGAGCCCGCACGCGGAGCGCGAGGGCCGACGCCGGTCCCCGAACCCGTGGTGGCCGAACTCGACCACGCGGTCGACACCGAGCACGCCTTCGCCCACCTGTACGCCGACGCCGAGTACGCGTTCTGGTTGGACAGCTCCCGACCCGAGGGTCCGGCCCGGTTCTCCTTCCTGGGCGCGGCCCAGGGCCCCACCGCCGAGGTGCTCACCTACGACGTGGGCCAGGAGGGTGTACGGGTACGCGACGCCGCAGGGGTGCGCACCGAGCCGGGCACCGTGTTCGACGCCTTGGAGCGACGCACCGGCGCCGCCCCGTTCCCGCACGGGCTTCCCTTCGATTTCACCGGCGGCTACGTGGGCTACCTGGGCTACGAACTCAAGGCCGACACCGGGGGAGAGCGCGTGCGCACCTCCACCACCCCGGACGCGGTGTGGATGCGCTGCGATCGTTTCGTGGCCGTCGACCACCATCGAGGACGCAGCTACGTGGTGTGCGCCGACGGGGCACCCGACGCCCGTTCCTGGGTGGAGGAGACCCGCGCGGCGCTGTTCGACCTTCCCCACCTGACCGAACCCGCCCCGGCCGCCGCCCCCGTGGACCTGCCCGCGCTGTTGGAACGCCCTCGCGCCGGATACGTCGACGACGTCAAGACGTGCCTGGCCCACCTCACCCAGGGCGAGAGCTACGAGATCTGCCTGACCAACCGGGTCCGCCTGCCCGACCAGGGTGAGGACCTGGACTTCTACCGAAGACTCCGCGCGGCCAACCCCGCCCCCTACGCGGCGTTCCTGCGTCTGGGGGAGGTGACCGTGCTCAGCGCCTCACCCGAGCGTTTCCTGCGCGTGGACCCCGAACGCGTGGCCGAGAGCCGACCCATCAAGGGCACCGCGCCGCGCCACGAGGACCCGGTCCTCGACGCGCGCGAGGCCGAGGAGCTGCGCACCGGAACCAAGACCCGGGCCGAGAACCTCATGATCGTGGACCTGCTCCGCAACGACCTGGGGCGGGTGTGCGAGGTGGGTTCGGTGCGGGTGCCGGCCTTCATGTACACCGAGTCCCACGCCAGTGTGCACCAGCTCGTCTCCACGATCCGAGGTCGGTTGCGCCCCGAGGTGTCGACGATGGCGGCGGTGCGCGCGTGCTTCCCCGGTGGTTCGATGACCGGTGCGCCCAAGCTGCGCACCATGGAGATCATCGACCGGTTGGAGTCCTCGGCGCGCGGGGTGTACTCGGGGGCGCTCGGGTACGTGTCGCACTCCGGCGAGGCGGACCTGAGCATCGTCATCCGCACGGCCGTACGCGCCGGCGGGGAGCTGACCATCGGGGCGGGCGGGGCCATCGTCTTGGACTCGGACCCCGAGGAGGAGTACGAGGAGATGCTCTTGAAGGCCCGTGTCCCCGCCCGGGGTCGCTGAGATCGCACGGCCCCGACCGCGGGTCGTGCCCACCGCCCCGGTCACGGCCACGACCACTTCCCCACGCGAGGAAGGTCCGGAAGTGTCCGGGAAAGGAACCGGCCTGTTCCCGGGGCGATGGGGCGATCAGGTGTTCTCGGCGACCAGGACGATCTTGCCGGTGGTGTGCCCCTTCTCGCCCAAGGCGTGCGCCTTGGCCGCCTGGTCCATCGGGAAGGTCGCCTCCACGTGGGCGCGCAGGGCACCCCGCTCCACCAGTTCGGCGATGGAGCGCATCCCCTCGTGGTCGGCCTCCACCAGGAGCGTCTCCGCCCGCACACCCAGTTTCTCGACCTTGGCCGCCTCGTCGGGGTCCTGGCCGGGCAGGAGCGAGACCAGGACACCGCCCGGGCGCAACAGGTTCAGGGAACGGGCCCGGGTATCGCCCGACACCGGGTCCAGGACCACGTCCACCTCCTCGACCACCTGGGCGAAGTCGACGTCGCGGTAGTCGACCACCTCGTCCGCGCCCAGTTGACGCAGGAAATCGTGTTTGGGCGCGCTCGCGGTACCGATGACGTGGGCGCCGTGCGCCTTGGCGATCTGTACACCCAGGTGACCGACCCCACCGGCGGCCGCGTGCACCAGCACCCGCTGCCCAGAACTCACGCGGGCGGTGTCGACCAGGGCCTGATGAGCGGTCAGGGCGGCCAACGGCAGCGCCCCGGCCTGGACGTGGTCGACCTCGGAGGGTTTGTGGGTGAAGGCACGCGCCGGGCCCAGCGCGAACTCGGCGTGCGAACCCACCCCGTGCGGATAGGGCAGCATGCCCAAGACCTCCTCACCGGGCTTGAACAAGGTGACGCCGTAGCCCACCTGTTCGACCACACCGGAGACGTCCCAACCCAGGACCAGGGGGAGCCGGTTCAAGAACACGCCCTGGGCGCGATGCTTCCAGTCGGTGGGGTTGACCCCGGCGGCACGGACCGCGACCAGGATCTGCCCGGGACCGGGTTCGGGCCGGGGCACCCTGGTCCACTCCAAGACCTCGGGGCCGCCGTAGGTGCTCTGTCTGTTGGCGAACATGGTCGCCGTGGTGTCGTCGCTCATGTTTCCAGACTGCCCGAACACACCCCGGCGAACACCATGCCCTTACTCACCGGCGATCCCATTGGTCATCGGTGGGTCCGCACCACTACCTTCGAGAGCCTGCGGCACAACCGCCGAGGCGACACACCAGACCACACGTTCGGAAGAGTGCGAGCACCATGTCCAAGATCCTGTTCGTCATGACCGGCGTCGACCACTGGACCCTGGCCGACGGGACCCGACACCCCACCGGTTTCTGGGCCGAGGAGGCCGTGGCCCCCTACGAGATCCTCACCGAGGCCGGACACCAGGTCGTCGTGGCCACCCCCGGAGGGGTCGAACCCACCGTCGACGAGGCCAGCCTGGCCCCGGACGCCAACGGCGGACCCGAGGGCGCCGAGCGCGTCTCCTCCGCCCTGGCCTCCATGTCCGAGTTGGGCTCACCGATCCGGTTGGAGGAGGTCGACCTGGACGACTACGACGCCGTCTTCTACCCGGGCGGGCACGGGCCCATGGAGGACCTGGCGGTCAGCTCGGTCTCCGGCGACCTGCTCACCGCCGCCCTGGACGCGGGCAAACCACTGGGTGTGGTCTGTCACGCGCCGGCCGCGTTCCTGGCCGCCGAACGCTCCGACGGCACCAACACCTTCGCCGGATATCGGGCGGCGGCCTTCACCAACGCCGAGGAGACCCAGACCGGACTCGCGGACAAGGCCCGATGGCTGCTGCACGACCGCCTCGCCGAGGCCGGCGTCCACCTCGTCGAAGGTGAACCGTGGGCGCCCAACGTCGTGGTCGACCGCACCCTGATCACCGGGCAGAACCCGGCCTCCTCGGCGCCCCTCGCCGAGAAGCTGCTCCAACGCCTGGGCTGAAGGACCCGCTCGCACCCAAGGCGTGCGGGAAGAAGGGAATGCCCTGGCGCACCCGCGCGCCCGGTGGCCAGGGCATCGGCCCGACCTCTCCGCCCACGAAGCGCCGATCGACGTGGGCGGAGGGGCCCGGCCAGGGGAAGGGTCAGGGATGGGCCCGCGTGGTGGCCCGAGAGGTACTGCGATCGTGCGTGGACACCCAGGCCACCCCGCAGGTGAAGGGCATCTCCACACACCCTTTGGACAGGCAGGGCGCCCAGGAACGGCGGCGCCGTGGGGCCAAGGGCTGGGAGGCCGCACATTCGGGTTCGATCTCGGCCGGGCCCAGGGTCGCCAGCATCGCGTGCGCCCGATAGTGCCCGAAGGCGGCCACCGCACGGTCGCGCAACCGTTGTTCCAGGGCCGGGCCCAGCCCGTCACGGAAGACCTGTTCCTCGGAGAAGGTCACCATCGCCAGGTCCAGGGCGGCACGCTGGTCCCGGGTCAGGTCCGGGTTGGCCAGGTCGAAACGGCGCAGGTGTTCGGCCCACAGGTCACGACGCTGTTCGGGGGAGAGCTCGGCGAAGATCAACCTGCGTCGCACCAGGGGGTGCGCGGCGAACTCGTCGAAGTCGGTGGGAAGACGCGAGCGGTTCTCCTCCACCCACTCGCGGGCCAGAGCCTGGTCCGAGCGGGCCAGGTCCGGAGTGCGCCGGGCCAGGGTCAGATCCCACACCGCGCGCAGGCCGGAGATCACCAGCCCCCACCGGTGATGGTCCCCTCGGGGGGCCTGCCGGCTGCGGCCGAGTTCGCCCAGGACCTCCACGACTCGCAGGCTGGCCCGTACTCCCAGGCCGCGTACCAGCGGCGCGATCATCGCCGCCCCGCGCCAACAGTGCACCCGCCGCCCGTACCTGCGGATCAGTGTCGGCACCCACGGGGCCGTCGGTCCCCACTGCCGGGCCCGCCAGGCCCGCACGTCACCGTGGGTGAGCGGCAGGGTCTCCAACCTGCCCGCGGAGGCCCTCGCCACCGCGGTGGAGATACTCGCGCACCGCTCACACGAGGAATCGAACGCCAACACGTACCGAACCCGAACGTTGTCCATCTGCTCCCTTCCTAGCACCACCCCACAGTCTTGTGGCCCAAGAGAGTGCTTGGTGCGGGTTTTCGGAACTTGAGTTCGTCAATTGACAACGCCTCAAGAGCAAAACGGCGCGAACTCGGACCAATTCGCGCCCGTTCTATTGTTCGGCGAACGATTCTTCGAGTTCCGGTCAGCCCTTGGAGTCCCGACCGGCACAGCGCGAAACCCGGTGGCGCCGGGACACGAGCCGGGGCAGGCTGTTTCCACCCGAACTCGAAGGGGCCACGATGGACCTAGGAATCAGCGAAGTGGACGAGGCCATGGCGGCCGAACGCGCCCTGCTCTCACCCCGGGTGCGCACCTCACCGGAACTGTCACGGGAGTTGTTGGACCCCGGGTTCGTCGAGGTGGGCCAGTCGGGACGAAGGTGGGATCGGGAGTCCATGCTCACGGAACTGCCCTCGATGACCCCCACCGCCCCGATCGAGGCGTTGGACATGCGAGGGGAACTGATCGCCCCGGGCGTGGTCCACCTGACCTACACCACCGGATCCGGGGGAGCGCGCGCCCTGCGCGGCTCACTATGGCGACGCGACGACCATGGGAAGTGGCGCCTGTATTACCACCAGGGCACTCCGGCCCCCTTGAGCACGTCGACGGACACCGGTTCTCCTCCTTCCCGGGAATCCCGGTTGCGGTGAGGCCGAAATCACCGTGAAAAAGCAGTTCCGAGCCCTTTTCGAACCCGGATTCCCCGACCCGAACGTCCGACCGCGGGTACTCTGAAAATGGAGCGACGACCAAGGGAACAAGGGTCGGATCAGCGCGACGGGAATCCCCGACACACGCAGCGACCCGACCGATCCCACACCCGTCCCACACACCTCGATATCGGCCCGCTCCCTTTCGGGCCCCGGACCGAGTCGGCGTGCTCCAACAGACTTCGCGCGGCCGCTGTCAGCCGCACCCCGCACCCCTGGGGTTTTCGACGGATCACGTCCGGTTCAACGGCGAACCGGCGGATCCGCGGTGCTACCGCCCCGGGGGGGGGTGAGGCGCACCGCCTCCGTGGCGGCGGTGACTCGACCGGCTCGCGAAGGCCCCGGGCGGTAAGGCCCGGACGGAGAAGACCGAACACGACGAGGTGCTCGATTGACCACTGTCTGCCCGCACTGCGGTTGGCCCGGCGCCCAGCCCTTCCAAGTACTCTCCCGGCACCGCACCGGAGCCGGCCTGACCGTGTGGTCCCGCTGTGCCTGCGGGTCGACCCAGGTTCGCGAGATCGGCGTGGCCGGCACCCGGATCCTCACCCGGGGACGCCCCGCGCACACCCCGCAGAACCCGTCCCGCGCCGCCTGACCGGCGCGCCGGCGTCGTCCACGGGCGCCGGCGCGGGGATCGTGGCGCCGAAGCCGTCCACGGTACGGTTACGGGCATGGGGCACACACCGGCACGGCCGTCCACATCGGCCGAGGACTACGTGAAGGTCATCTACGACCTCCAGGAACGCGGCACCGGACCGGTGACCATCTCCGGAATGGCCGAGCGGTTGACGGTGTCCAACTCCTCCGTGTCGGGGATGCTGCGCAAGCTCAACGAGCTCGGGTTCGTCGAACATCAGCGCTACGGCAACGTGAGCCTGACCGAGACCGGGACCAAGGCCGCCCTGGCGGTACTGCGCCGGCACCGGCTGTTGGAGACCTATCTGGTGGCCGAGCTGGGCTATTCCTGGGACGAGGTGCACGACGAGGCCGAGATCCTCGAACACGTGGTCTCGGATAAATTCGTCGACCGCATCGCCTCCCACCTGGGAGATCCGGTGGTGGACCCGCACGGCGACCCCATCCCCACCCGCGAGGGCAACATCGTCCAGCTTGAGTCGGTACTGCTGTCGGAGGCCGAGGCCGGCACCCACGGGGCGGTCGTGCGGGTCAACGACATCGACCCCGAACTGCTGCGCTACCTGGCCGACATCGACATCGGCATCGGCATGCGGGTCACCGTGGTGGAACGTCTGCCCTTCGCCGGGGCGATCCAGATCTCGGTGCGTCCGGAGAAGGGCGGCGAGGAACGCGAACAGGCCTTGGGCCTGCTCGCGGCCGAGGCCCTGTGGATCAGCCCCGAGGACTGAGTCCCGACGATCCGGCCGCGACATCGTGCCGATACCGTCCATCGATCCTCGACGCCACCGTGCGACCGCCCTCGACGACACTCCACGGGGCCGAGGTCCCGATCGGTGGGCGACCGCCAGGGTAGGACCCCTCCCGAACGAGTGGAGGGAAGGACATGAGCGGTGAGGCACGCGGGGTCCGGCTGGGCACGGTCGAGAAGACACTGCTGTGGACCGTCTACATCAAGGTCTTGGACTTTCGGAATGATCCACCGTTACTGGGCGACGCCTGGGCGGTGGACACCCTCGACCGGTTGAAGTTCGATCGGCGCGTGCTGCGGGGTGTGGGCGGGGACCGCAATCTCGTTCTCCTGCGGGCCCGGCGCATCGACGACTGGGCGCGCCGGTGGATCGCCGAGAACCCCGCGGGCACGGTGCTGCACCTGGCCTGTGGTCTGGACTCACGCGCCCTCCGCCTGGGGAGACCACGGGAGGGCCGTTGGTTCGACCTGGACCTGCCCAACGTGGTCGAACTCCGCCAGGGCCTGCTGCCCGAACCCGAGGGCTACCGCCTGCTGGCCGGGTCGGTCACCGAACCGGACTGGCTGGGTGAAATCCCCTCCGACGCCCCCGTGCTGATCATCGCCGAGGGGCTGATCGAGTACCTGTCACCGGATCGGACACGACTGTTGCTGGACCGGCTGGTGGAGCGCTTCCCCCAGGGCGGCGAGATCGTCTTCGACACGGTCCCCGGATGGGTGAGCGTGGCGGCTCGTGCCCATGGCGTGCCCATGTTCGGTATGGACGACCCCCGCACGCCTGAAAGATGGAACCCCAAGCTGCGCCTGGTACAGGAACGTCCGCTCATGGCCGAATACGCCGACGTCCCCGAGTGGGGCTACCGGACCATGTATCGGGCGTTCAACACCTGGGAGCCGACCCGTTCGTCGATGCGGGTGTCCCGGTACAGGTTCTGAACGGTCGACCGCGCCCGGGAATCGGCTCGTGAGCCCTTGGCCGAGACCGTCGGAGAGCGCGGGTCCGGGCGGGAGGTCCCACCCGGACCCGGTTCGGGCGAGGCCTAGACCAGGGGGCGGGCGCCGGGCTCACCGGACTCGATGACGAACCGTGCCCGGTCGCGGATGGCGGCCCCCGGCCGGCTCACCTGGTCCACCACCCGGTAGTCGGCCGTCCACTCGGTGGGGGTGAGGGTGTTGCGCACGTACCCGCGGTTGCGGTTGATGAACTGGATGTGGGGGTTCTCCTGTAGCTGGATCGCGTCACCGGGATGCTGCTCCACGCCGTCACGGCCGCTGGTGAAGGACGTTCCAGCCAACTCGGTGGCGACCGTCGCCGAACCGGGGTCGTCGAAGTCGGCCTTGACGTCGACCACGTAGTTGGCGTGCACGTCCCCGGTGAGCACCACGGCGTTCCCCACCCGGGCCAGCTCATCGCGCACGGCGTCGCGTTCGACCTTGTAGTTGTCCCAGGCGTCATCACTGAAGTAGGTGGGCTCGCCCTCGGTGAAGTCGCGCTGGGAGAAGAACACCTGCTGGGCCAGCACGTTCCAGGTGGCGTTGGATTCGCTCAGTCCTCGGGAGAGCCAGCGTCGCTGATCGGCGCCCAACATGGTGCGGTCGGGGTCCCCACGCTCGTCGTCCTCCACCTGCGCGTCCCGGTACTGGCGGGTGTCCAGCAGGTGCATGTCGACCAGGTTCCCGAATACGAGTCTGCGGTACAGGTGCAGGTCGGGCCCGGCGGGGCGTTGGGCGGCGCGCAGTGGCATGTGCTCGTAGTAGGCCTTCAGAGCGTTCTCCCTGCGCTGCAGGAACTCCTCGGGCGGGATGTCCTCTTCATAGGAGGTGTCGTCGGCCCAGTTGTTCTCGAGTTCGTGGTCGTCGAAGACCACCGCCCAGGGAAAGGCGGCGTGTGCGGCTTGGAGGTCGTGGTCGGTCTTGTACTGGGCGTGGCGCATCCGGTACTCGGCCAGGGAACGCACCTCGACCGGGGGCACGTGGCCGCGGCCGATCTCGCCCTGGTCCGCGGTCTCGTAGATGTAGTCGCCCAGGAAGGCCACCAGGTCCAGGTCCTCCTCGGCCAGGTGGGCCTGGGCCGTGTAGAGGCCGTGCGTGTAGCTCTGACAACTGGCCATGGCGAACGCGAACCGGTCCAGACGGGCGCCGGGGACCGGGGCGGTGCGGGTGCGTCCGACGGGGCTGATCCGACCGGCGACGCGGAACCGGTAGAAGTAGTCGGCGCGGGGACGCAACCCCTGAGCCTCGATGTGCACGGAGTGGGCCCGGTCGGGCCCGGTCACCACGGTTCCGGAAGCGACCGGGCGGGAGAAGCGTTCGTTCTCGGCGATCTGCCATTCGACCTCGACGGTGCGGTCGGGCATGCCGCCCAGGCCGTCCTCGGCCAAGGGTTCGGGGGCCAGCCGGGTCCACAGGACGACACTGTCGTGGAAGGGATCGCCGGAGGCGACGCCCAGGGTGAAGGGGTCGGAGATCATGGGGCCTCGGGGGGTCGAGGTGGCCGCTGACGCGGATGACGCACCCAAGGTCGTACCCAGCGCCGCGGCTCCCAAGGCGACGGCGCCGCCCATGAGCGCCTGACGTCGGGTGGCGTTCGTCCCTGCGGCGGGGGAGGAAACGGAAGGAACGGGGGGCCGGGAGGTGTCGGGCATACGGGGTCTCCATGGGGTGTGGGTGGAAAGGACCGTTGACCATCTCGCCACGGGGCCGAGTACGTTCCGACCACCGAGAAATACATCCTTCGCGACCTTCAGTATTCAGTCAACTACCTAGAGTCACTATTTTGGCGTGTAGGATCCTCAGCGCCCCTCGTCACCACGGGAGCCCTTCTTTGGGATACGGACTCGAAGCCGTCATCGCCGATGCCGCGCTGGTGCGCGCCACGTTGGCCGATCTTCCCCGAGCCCGTCACGTCGGACTATCGCAGGGGTTGGCCCTGGTTCCCCTGACCGACGCGCTGCACGACGATGGGCCCTTCCGCGAGTTCCACCTGTTGCCCGGATGGCCGGCCGCGCGCGTCCGCTCCAAGGTTCCGCTCCCGTCTCCTCGCACGGCGGGCACCCCACACCGCCATCGTCGAGAGTGGCGCGCGAACCGGAAGGGGCGCTCCGGTTGAGCTAAAGTGGCGGACATGGCGATCGGATCCTCTCGCAAACCCCGCACGGACGCGCTGCACAACCGCCGCCGCGTCCTGGACAGCGCGCACACGATCTTCGCCGAGCAGGGCCTGGAAGCCTCCATGACCTCCATCGCCCGCCGGGCCGGGGTCGGCGTCGCCACGCTCTACCGGCATTTCCCCACCAAGTCCGACCTGCTCGCCGAGGTCTCCCGCGACCAGGTCGCGGAGTGCGTGTCGGTGATCGACGACGCCTTGGACGACCCCGACCCCTGGCGGGGCTTCACCACCGTGATCGAGAAGATCTGCGCCATGCAGGCCAAGGACCGCGGCCTCGGCGCGGTGTTCCTGGAGGCCCTGCCGGACCCTGTTCTCTTCGAGACCGAGCGGATCCGCGCCGAGAACGGTTTCGCCGAACTCGCACGCCGGGCCAAGGATGTCGGGCGGCTGCGCCCCGACTTCGTTCGGGACGACCTCACCCTGGTGATGATGGCCAACAGGGGCATCACCGCCGCCACGGAGGCCGAGGCCCTGGCCACCTCCCGTCGGCTGAGCGCCTACCTGATCCAGGCCTTCGAGGCCCGACCCGAGCGGGCGCCCCTGCCACCGGTGCCGCGACTGGGACCGCACCCGGACCTGCCCTCCCGCCACTGACACCGCGAAGGACCTTGTCCACAGGTCCAGGATTTCCTCTCGCGCCACCCCGCCCCGCTGTCCTACCCTGGTGCCATGCGCAAGCGACATTAAGTCCCAGCCCGAGGTCGATCCGCGACGAACGCCCGGGGGCCACCGGATGCACTGAACGCACTCGGTGTCCTTGAACCGTTCGACGGAAAAGACCTCCATGACCACCGTGAACCCACGCGTGTCCCACACGCGACTCCTCCGGCTGACCGGGCCGGTCTACGGCTACGCCTTCTTCGAGGAGTTCATCCTCCTCTATCCGCTCTACGCCCTGCTGTTCACCGAGCACGGCCTGACGGTCACCCACATCAGCGCCCTGTTCGTGCTGTGGTCCCTGACCTCGGTGTTGTCGACCGTGCCGGCCGGCGCCCTGGCCGACCTGATACCGCGCCGCTACCTGCTCGCGACGGCCCCGCTGTTGACCGGGTCCGCGTTCGCTCTGTGGCTGCTCCTGCCCTCCCCTTGGGTCTTCGCCCTGGGGTTCGTGCTCTGGGGCGCGGCCGGGGCCCTCTCCTCCGGTGCCTTCGAGGCGCTGGTGTACACCGAGATGGACCACCGCGGGGCCACCGCCGGCTACGCCGGGGTGATGGGCCTGACCCGTGCCCTGGGTGTGGCCGCGGTGGGTGTGGCCACCGTAGCGGCCGTTCCCGTCATGGCCCACGGCGGCTACTTGGTCATCGGCCTGGCCAGTGTGGCCGCCTGCCTGCTGTGCGCGATCTGCGCCCTGACCCTGCCCGAACACCGAGCCCCGGGTGAGCGAGGCTCCGACGAGGGACCCGGCTACCGGCAGACCCTGCGCCGGGGTCTGGCCGAGGTCCGCCACAACCGGAAGGTGCGCCCGGCACTGCTGTTGGTGGTGCTGGTCAGCGCCTTCTGGGGATCGTTGGAGGAGTACGTGCCGCTGCTGGCCCGTGACTCGGGGGTCTCCGCGCAGTCGGTGCCGTTGGTGGTGCTGGTGGTGTGGACCGGGGTGACCCTGGGAGGCCTGTCGGCCGGCCCCGCCTCTCGGCTCCCGGGCCGGGCCCTGGCCGCGCTGATGACCCTGGCTGCGGTCGCCATCGCCGCGGGCGCCCTGCTCACCGGCCCCTGGGGCTGGGCGCTGTTGGGGCTCGGGTTCGGTGCGTGCCAGGCGATGATGGTGGTGGCCGACGCCCGTCTTCAGGAGACCATCACCGGTTCGAGCCGGGCCACGGTCACCTCGTTGGCCGACCTGGGCACCGAGACACCCGGCATCGCCACGTTCCTGGTGTACGCGGGGGTGTTCGCCGCCTTGGGCCATGGCGCGACCTTCGCACTGTTCGCCGCCCCCCACCTGCTCCTGGCCCGACGAGGAGACTGAAACCCGAACCTACGAACCTCTGTCGAAATTTTCCTGTTCCTTGGAGGTTCCGTCCGAACCCGAACGCTCTGGTGAGCGTCTCTCCCAGTGTCGGGGCGTTCGCGTTCCGACACGGGTACGAGGGGCAAGGCCCACCGTGCAGCACCGTGCCCGAGGACGGCGGGTCACGGCGCACGGGCCGTAGGTGTCGAGGGACCACCTGCGGCCCGTCCATTTTTTACGGTGCATCCTATTGATCCCCTTGACCCGTTGAATAGCATCGTTTGTTGTGACTCACCAGACGACGAACCCCGCGAACCACGACGGCCTTGACATCGCTTCCGTGCGCGGGATCAGCGTCGGTTACACGGATCGTGGGGCGGGGTGTCCCGTCCTGTTCCTTCACGGTCATCCCTTCGACCGGACGATGTGGGAACCCCAGATCCGAGCGCTGGCCGGACGCGGTTACCGAACGATCGTGCCGGACCTGCGCGGTTACGGCAGCTCCACGGTCGTGCCCGGGGTGACCCCATTGGAGGTCTTCGCGCGCGACCTGGCCGCGCTACTGGACCACCTGGAACTGGACGTGGTCAACGTGGTGGGTCTGTCCATGGGCGGCCAGGTGGCCTTGGAGATGTGCCGTCTCTTCCCCGACCGGGTCGATTCCCTGACCCTGGTGGCCACCAACCCCCTACCCGAGACCGAACAGGGGTGCCTGTCCCGTAAGCGATTGGCCTCCCGACTGCGCGAGGAGGGCATGCGCGGATACGCCGACGACATGCTCGTGGGCATGATGACCGCCGACAACGTCCGTGACCTGCCCGCGATCGCCGACCACGTGCGCGCCATGATGTACGCCGCTCCGCCCGAGGGCGCGGCCGCCGCCCAACTGGGTCGGGCCAAACGCCCCGACCACACCCCATTGCTCAAGCGCATCTCCGCCCCCACTCTGCTCGTGGTGGGCCAACACGACGGATTCACCCCACCCGAGGGCGCCGAACTCATGCACGTGCGCGTCCCGGACTCGGTCATGGAGATCATCGAGGGGGCTGGCCACTTGCCCAACCTGGAGCGCCCCGAACGCTTCAACGAGGTACTGCGGCGGTTCCTCGAACGGACCCGGCTGCGTTCCCACGCCTTCGGGATCGGGTGAGGGCGGCCCCGACCGCCCGGGCCGAGACCACCCCCTCCCCAGGTGCGAACACGCCCCATATGCGTGTCCCGCGACGGGTTCAGGTCTTCTCCACCGGCATCCACAGCTCTCCGGAGGCCAAGTCCTCCTCCCGCTCGTCGTAGTCCACCTTCAGCATGTCCGGTCCTTGCCCGTGCTGGTAGGCCGGGTTGGAGGGGAACCACTCGGAGAAGGCGTACAGCCAGATCCGCTGGATCTGCTCGGGGAAGGTGTACCGCTCGAAGGGGAAGACCACCCAGGTGCCCGCCGGCACCCGCAGCGACTCCATCCCCTCGGGAACCTCGGCGGAGGAGGTGGCGGCCCCCTGGTAGTAGTCGACGTCGCTTCCCTCCCCACACCCCGGCTCCAGGGTGTGGGTCACACCCAGCGTCCCACGCGGTTCCTGGTCGGACAGTTCCTCGATCCTCTCGTGGGTGGCCTCGTCGATGCCCTTGACGAACTCGATCATGGCCTCGTTGGGGCCCTCGCAGACCAGCGGTACACGGGCCTTGGGGCCGGTGACGGCGAACGCTTCCTTGTCGACGATCCGATAGCACATGACGGTGTTCCCTTCGATGGTCAGGTGGAAGGTCAGTCGCGACTGTGAGCTGAGCGCGGCACCGACGCGGCGTGCCTCACCCGGTCCGATCCCGTGCACGGACCGGAACGCCCGACCGAACGCCTCGGCCGACCCGTAGCCGTACCGCACCGCGACGTCGAGCAGGGTGTCCCTGCCCTCGATCACCTCGGCCCCGGCCAGGGTCATGCGCCGACGACGCACGTACTCCGAGATCGGCATCCCGGACAGCGCCGAGAACATCCGTCGGAAGTGGTGCTCGGAGACGAATACCGAGCGCGCCATCGCGGCCACGTCCACGGGCTCGCCCAGGTCCCTTTCGACCTGCTCCAGCGCCTCGTTCAATCGGTCCAGCATCGGTTCCTCCCTTGCTCACATCGACCAAGTTACGGACGGTCCACCCGCTCCGACCCGACCGTTGCGGTACGGCTTCGGTCGGGTCCCCGCGCGCCCGCATCGCCGTTTCTGCCCACGGGAAAAGGGCCTGTCCGGCCCACCGGCCCTGTGCCAGTGTGATCGGCAAACCTCCTCACCGAAGGACCTCATGGCCGAGAAACCGACCCGAACCGGCGCGGAAAGCTCCCCTCGGCAGCCCTTGGGCCGCCGCTTCGGCACCCTCTTGGGCGCCATGGGCCTGGGCAACCTGAGTGATGGAATCGCGGTGGTGGCGCTGCCCTGGTACGCCGCCACACTCACCGACGACCCCTTCCAGGTGGCGCTGGTGGGCGCCGCCACCCGCCTGCCCTGGCTGTTGTTCGCCCTGCTCGCCGGGGTGGTGGGCGATCGAGTCGACCGGCGCCGGTTGATGATGGCCGCGGCGGGCGTCAAGGCGGTACTGCTGGTGGCCCTGACCACCACGGTCGCCCTGGGCGCGGGCTCGATCCCGTTGCTGGTGGGCATCGCCCTACTGGTGGGAACCTGCGAGGTGTTCTTCGACAACACCGCACAGGCGATGGTGCCCGCCCTGGTACCCCGCCAACGGCTGGAACGGGCCAACGGCTACCTGCAAGGGGTGGAACGGGTACTCAACAAGTTCTTGGGCGCCCCCCTGGCCGGGATGCTGCTGGCGGCCTCCACCGCCTGGGCCTTCGGCGCGCAGGCCGCGCTCGTCTTCTTGGCCTTGGTCTGTCTGCTGAGTCTGCGCGGTGATCACCACCCGGCGACGGCCGGACAGCGGCGCCCCGGCATTCGCCTCATGCTGCGCGAGGGACTGTCGTGGTTGTGGCACCACCCGGTGCTGCGCTTGACCGCCCTGGTCAGTGGGGCCTCCAACCTGGCCGCGGCGATGATGGCGGCGGTCCTGGTGCTCTTCGCCCAGGACGTGCTGGGGGTGGGACCCCAGGGCTACGGGTTGTTGATGACCGTGACCGCGGCGGGCGCCGTCCTGGGCGCGCTGGTGGTGCCCTCCTTCTCCCACCGGGTACACCCGGCCACCGCCCTGACCGTGGTCCTGGCGATTCTGGGCACGACCGCTCTGACCGTGGGTCTGACACGCGCCGTTCCGATGTTCGTGCTCTGCTACCTGTTCACCGGTTTCGCCTCCACCTGGTGGAACATCACGATGATCACCCTCTTCCAGCGTCTGACCCCCGACCGGCTGCGTTCGCGGGCCTTCAGCGCCCACCGGACCCTGTCGTGGGGAATGCTCTCGGTGGGTATGGCCCTGGGTGGCACCCTCGCCTCCACCCTGGAGGGGGTGTTGGGACGGGAGTGGGCCTTGGCCGTCCCCTTCCTGACCGCGGGAACGATCGGTCTGGTCCTGGCCGCGGTCGTCGCCCTGACGCTCACACGGCAAGTGATCGACCGGGCACTGAACGAAGCCGAACCGACCTGACCCAGGACGAATAGGAAAATACTGGAAATCTTCGGGCAACTTCCGTGTCTGATTCGACGTGGCGCCCTTCCGGAAACCACCATGGGCCCTTCAGGATCGTCGACAGGCCGACCCCGAGAAGGAGGTGGGCGGGGCGGGGGTACACGCGCCCCGCGAACTTGATGGATCTTGGTTTTCTGCGACCTCTGTACGAGAGCGACGGCCCCGTGGCATCGGTGCACCTGGACACCAGCCGGGACACCACCGACGCCGACAAGAAGATCGATCTGCGCTGGCGCCACCTACGCGAGGAACTGGCGGCACTGGGCACCGACGAGGCCACCCTCGACGTCCTGGAAGAGGCCATCGGGGAAGGCAACTCCCGCGCCTACGGCGACCACGGCCAAGCGGCCTACGCCTCCCAAGGACGACTCTTGGGCGAGTACACGCTGACCTCGCCACCCGCACAGGACCGCGCCTCGTTCCTTCCGGTCCCCGACGCCCTTCCGTTGGCCATCGACCGCGGCCGGCAACGGCCCTACGTCCTGGTGGCCCTGGACCGGGTCAAGGCCAAGGTGTACGCCTACGCTGGCCATCCCACCGAAGGACCCGTCCTCGAATCCGAGAACGTCGGCGAGAACATGCAGAACCTCGACGGGGCCACTCGGATCTTCCCCGGTCAGCGCGGGGACGCGGGCGGACGCCGGGCCGACACCGGCACCGCCCAGGACATGTGGCGTGAGAACGCCGTCGGCGTCGCCGAACTGGTCCGCGACGCCGTGGCCAAGGTCCGCGCCCAGGCCATCATCGTGGGCGGAGACGACGAGGCCATCGCCTACCTGCGCGACAACCTCGGCCCGCGCCGACTCAGCATCCCCATCAAGGTGGTGGCGGGCGGACGCGGAGGAACCGACGCGGAGGAGCGCTTGCAGGAGAGCGCCGAAGAGTGCCTGCGCGAGCTGGTCCAGCAGGAACAGGAACAGGCCATCGACGAGTACCACCGCAAACTCGCCCACGACCAGGCGGTGCGCGGCACCAGGCCCACCCTGCCGATGCTCTCGGAGGGTCGGGTGGACACCCTGTTGTTGGGCGCGAACCGGCAGGACGAACCGCAACTGTGGGGTTCCGCCACCTCCCCGGTCCTGGTGCACACCTCAGCCCGAGGGCTGGACGACCCCGACTCCGGATTCCAGGCACCGGCCAGCGCCCTGATGCTGCGTTCGGCCGTGATGGGGGACGCCCGGTTCAGCGAACTGCTAGAGGAGGGCGAACCCAGCGGCGAGGCCGGGGCCACCCTGCGTTTCCCCAAGTAGTCGCCGCCGGATGAACCGGTGCCCCGCTCCCATCCGTGGGGGAGCGGGGCACCTTCATGTGCGCGTGGCGGACTCGACCCTGCGGTCAACCCCACCCCCACCCGACGGTCCACCTCATGGTCCGGTCAAGGGCCCGGATCCTAGCGTTGAGACAGTACTCGCGCCGACCGGACAGGACCTCGATGATCACCCTGCGCGGACTGACCAAACGCTACGGAAAGACCCTCGCGGTCGACGACCTGGACCTGCGGATCCACCCCGGCCGGGTCACCGGCTTCCTAGGACCCAACGGCGCCGGGAAAACCACCACCCTGCGGATGGTGCTGGGCCTGGACCGACCCACCGCGGGCCAGGCCCTGATCAACGGTCGCCCCTACCGTGAACTGCGCAGCCCCCTGCACACCGTGGGCGCGGTCCTGGACGCCAAGGCCGTCCATCCGGGCCGCAGCGCCCGCTCCCACCTGCTGGCCCTGGCCCGCACCCACCACATCCCCGCCCGGAGGGTGGAGGAGGTCCTGGAAACGGTGGGCCTGACCGAGGTGGCCCGCCGCCGAGCAGGCGGCTTCTCCCTGGGCATGAGCCAGCGCCTGGGCATCGCCTCGGCCCTGCTCGGTGACCCCGAAGTACTCATCCTCGACGAACCCGTCAACGGCCTGGACCCCGACGGAGTGCGGTGGATCCGCGACCTGATGCGGTCCCTGGCCGAGGAGGGCCGCACCGTCTTCGTCTCCAGCCACCTGATGAGCGAGATGCAACTGACCGCCGACCACCTGGTGGTGATCGGACGCGGCAGGCTCATCACCGACGCGCCCCTGAGCGAGGTACTGGACGACAAGGCCTGGACGGCCGTGAAGGTGCGCGCCGCGCACCCCGAGGACCTGATCGACGCCCTGACCGCCGAAGGCGCCCAGGTCGAACGCCCCACCGCCAGCGAACTCCTCATCACCGGAGTGGACGTCGAACGCGTGGGCGAGCTGGCCCACCGGACCGGAGTGGCCTTGTCCGAGCTCAGCACCCGTGACGCCTCCCTCGAACAGGCCTACCACGAGCTCACCTCCGACAGCCTCCAGTACCAGTCCACACAAGCCACGAACGGAAGCCCGGCATGAGCACCGCCCACGCCACACCGCCCGCCACCGTCCGCTACCGACCCCTTCTGGGAGCGATCGCCGCCGAGTGGGTCAAGTTCGTCTCGGTGCGCTCCACCTGGTGGGGGCTGGCCACCGCTCTCGTCCTGATGGCACTGGTCGCGACCAGTGGAGCGGTGGACGCCACCACCGGCAAGATCTCGGCAGCGGGTGTGCCCGCCTCGGAAATGGCGATCTACGGCGCGGTGTGGGTGGTCCAGTTCGTACTGATCGGCATCGCACTGACCTTCTTGACTTCCTCCCCACGGCTAAAGCCGGGGGATTCCCACCAGCGATAACGCCGGTTGGTGCGCCTGCCCTCGCGGGGGCGCTGGTTCCTGCTTCACGGACCGGGTAACCCCGAGGTCTCCGCAGGCTGACACCGCATGCCCTGCGGCGTAAAGGATGTTCTTGGCCGCGTTCACATCGGCGTGGTCGGTGTGTTCGCAGGAGGTGCACGCGAACTCGGCTTGGCTCTTGCGCGAGTGGGCGTCCACCACTTTGCACCGGTGACACGTCTGCGAGGTGTAGGCGGGGTTGACCAGCGCGATGCGGGTGCCGGTCTTGCGTGCGGCGTTGCGCAAGGCGAGTTCGAGCCGGTGCCACCCTTTGTCCCGGATAGCTCGGTTAAGCCCGGCCTTTTGGCGCACCTTTTTTCCAGGCGCTTCCAGAGTTCCCTTGGCGGACGCGGTCATGTTGGTGGTACGCAACGCCTCTAGCACGACCATGTTGTGCCGGGTGGTGAGTGTGTGGGCGAGCTGCGCGCAAAAGTCGCCGCGCCGCTCCACGGCCCGGGTGGTGATGGCACCCATGGCCTTCAACGTTTTGCCCCGGTTCGCGCTGCCTTTCTTCTGCCGAGCGAGCTTGCGTTGAAGGCGCAGGTGCCGGGTCTTCTCGCCATCGGTGGCGAACGGGCGGTCGTGGAACTGTCCCGTGGACAGGGTCGCCGCCACGGCCACTCCCCGGTCCACCCCTACCGGGGTGCCCGGGTGGTGCTCGGGGGTGAGCTGTCCGTCTTCGACGAGGAAGGACACGAACCAGTGCCCGCCCTTGCGGGACACCGTGGCCGAGCGGATGGTTCCGCCGATCGGGCGGGAGGAGCGCAGCCGCACCCAGCCGAGCTTGGGCAGCTTGGCCCGCGACCATTTGCGGTTCAGCTTCTCCACCGTGATGAGGTTCCCGGCAGGGAAGCGGAACGAGGGCATCCACCGGCCTTTGGCCCGCCACCGCACGTTGAAGGTGCCCTTGTCCCGACAGGCCCGGTCGAGGTCCTTCAAGGTCTGCTGGAGCACGTGTGAGGGGGCGGCCTTGAGCCAGGTCTCTTCGGATTTGGCTTCGGCAAGCTGTCCGGCTTGGAGGTGGTACCCGCAGAACGGCCCTTTCCGCCCCCGGGTGTACCGGTCGACGTATTGGCGGCGTTGGTCCAGGGCGGTGTTCCACACCGCGCGGCAGATGTCACCGAACTCGGCGCACATCGCGGCTTGCTCTTGGGTCAGAGCAAGCCGGTATCGGCGACCCGACAACATCGTGGAACACCCCCTCTCCTTCCTCAGCGGCTCTTCTGGTCCTGGACGTAACGCTTGACCTGCTAAAGCGGGGCACCGCCGACGGTGGCCACGAAGTAGCTGTTGGTCCACAAGGTCGGCAGCCGCGACTTCAGGTGTGAAAACTCCTCACGCAACAGCCGAGAGGAACGCCCCTTGATGGCTTTGACCAGCCGGTGCATCCCGAATTGGGGGTCGACATCCACGAGCAGAACGGTTCCCGAGTGCGCCGCGTCGGTGCTTGGGGACCAGACCATGCGGAAGGCGCATGGGAACGTGATACTCGCTCTTGAGCTCAGGGTGAGATATGCGTAACTCATTGTAGGGAAAAGGGCTGTCTCATGGTCCCGTTCGCGGAGAGGCGGCTATCTCCAGGGCTGAAGCCCGGGGTCTGCGCCGCACGGAAGACATCGATCAACGCCATCTTCGACAAGTTCGGCCTGGCGCACACCCCCGAGTACAGTCGCCGGGTTCTGGCGGTGCTGCGTTTTCTGAGCACTTGAGAACCTCTGCCGCGCAGGGAGAACAGAGGTCGGGCCCCGCTGGGAGCACTCCCAGCGGGGCCCGACCTCGACCACGTGCCGCGTCCGGTTTCCTACTGGGAACCGGTGGCCGCCTCGACCTCGGTCATGAACTGCTCGGCCGCCTCCTCGGGCGTGAGGTTGCCGAAGGCCAACTCATCGGACACCCGCTTGGTGATCTCCACGACCTCACCGGCACCGATCGGCGGCGGCGGGTTGCCATCGACCACGTCGCCCTCCACGTCCGACAGGAAGATCGCGCTGCGCTCGTCCGCCTCGGGCAGGGAACTCAGGATGTGCGCCCGCACGTCGATGTTGGCGGGCAACCCCAGGTCGGCCAGGATCAGCTCCGCCGCCTGGTTGTCGTTGAGCATGAAGTCGACGAACCGGGCCGCCTCCTCGGGGTGGTCGGTACCGGCCGAGACCGAATAGAACATCGCCGGCTTGAAGTACATGCCGGTGCGCTCGCTCTCACTCTCACCCGGGTAGCGCAACAGCTCCAGGTCACGGTCGGAGGAGGCGGTCAGCCCGCCCAACTGGTTGCTCCAAAAGTGCGCCATCGCGCCGGTGTTGGTGGCCAGCACCGACTGGTCGGGGCCGCCCGCCTCGATCTCCACGCTCTGCGAGGCGCCGGGCTGCCCGCCACCCTCCAGCAGGTCCTGGGTGACCTGGAACCACTTGGTCAGGGTCTCGGCTGAGAACGCGAGCTCACCGTCCTCGCCGTAGAGGTTCTCCCCGTGCTGGCGGGCGAAGATCTGGAACCCGCTCTCGTTGTAGGACATGCTCTGGGTGCCCACGACCTCGCCGTCGGTGGCGTCGCTGATCTGACCGGAGATCTCGACGTAGTCGTCCCAGGTCCAGGTGGTGTCGTCGGGCATCTCCACCCCGGCCTCGGCGAAGGCCTCCGGGTCGGCGAGGATGGCGTAGACGTTCACACCGGAGGCCACACCGTAGGTCTGATCGTCCAGGTCACCGCTGTCGGCGATCAGCGGGTCGATCTTGGACAGGTCCAATTCGTCGGAGAACTCGGTGAGGTCGGCCAGCGCGCCCCGGTCACCGTACTCACGCAGGTACCGCTCCTCCTGCATCATGATGTCGGGGGAGTCGTCGGCGGCGGTGCTGGTGGCCAACCGGTCCCAATACGAGCCCCAGTCGGTGTAGTCCCCGGCGATCTGGATATCGGGGTTGTCCGCCTCGAAGATCTCGATGACCTGCTGCATGTTGGAGTGCCGGTCGTCCGCTCCCCACCAGGAGAAGCGCAGTTCCACCACACCGTCCTCGGCGGAGGAGCCGCCCCCGCAAGCGGAGGCGAGCAGTGTGAAGGCGGCGGCCAGAGCCAGGGGAGCGGCCGTGCGGCGTGTGCGTACGCCGCCGGAGGGGATGTTCATCGGGGGGTCCTCAAGGTCTCGTGTTCGGGTGTGCAAGGGTGCGCGGGCGGGGCCACGCCGTGGGGTCGATCGGGTCAGGTACCCGAATCGACCGCGGTGCGCAGTTCGGAGACGAACTGCTCGGCCGCCTCACGTGCGGTGAGGTTGCCGAAGCTGAATTCCTGGTAGGCACGCCGGTTGATGTCGACGATCTCGCCCGAGCCCACGGGCGGAGGCGGGTTGCCGTCGACGATCTCGCCCTCGATGTCGGCGAGGAAGTCGGCGCCCCGGGTCTCGGCCTCGGGCAGGTCCGACATGATCTGCTCGCGCACCTGGGTGTTGGCCGGCAACCCCAGGTCGGCCAGTACGATCTCGCCCACCTCACCACTGTTGAGCAGGAAGTCGACGAACCCGGCCGCCTCCTGCGGGTGATCGGTACCGGCCGAGACCGAGTAGTACATGGCGGGCTTGAAGTAGGTGCCGGTGCGCTCGTTCTCGGTCTCACCGGGAAAACGCAACAGCTCGATGTCACGCCCGGAGGCCTGGGCCACGGCGCCCAGCTGGTTGCTCCAAAAGTGCGCGGTGGCCCCGGTGTTGGTGGCCAACACCGACTGATCGGGGCCACCGGCGGCGATTTCCACGCTCTGGGAGGCATCGGGCTGTCCGCCGCCCTCCAAGAGCCGATCGGTGAGCTCGTACCAGGCCTGCAGGGTCTGCTCGGTGAAGGCGATCTCACCGTCCTCGTCGAAGAGGTTCTCCCCATGCTGGCGGACGAAGATGTGGAAGGCGTTCTCGTTGGTCAGACCCTGGGTTCCCACGATCTCGCCGTCGGTGGCCTCACTGATCTCGATGGAGATCTCCACGTAGTCGTCCCAGGTCCACGTGGTGTCGTCGGGCATCTGGACCCCGGCCTCGGCGAAGGCCTCCGGGTCGGCGAGCATCGCCGAGGCGTTGACGCCGGTGGGAGCACCATAGAGCGCCCCGTCCACCATCCCGCTCTCGGCCACCAACGGATCCAAGGACGACAGGTCCAGCCCCTCCAAGGTGCTCAGATCGGCCAGGGCCCCCCGATCCGCGTACTCGGTCAGGTAGGACTCGTCCTGCATGATCACGTCGGGGGCGTCATCGGCGGCGACGCCGGTGGCCAACCGGTCCCAATAGGCATCCCAGTCGGTGTAGTCGGGGCTGACCCGGATGCCGGGGTTCTCAGCCTCGAAGACCTCGATGACCTCCTGTAGGTTGGCGTGCCTCTCGTCCGACCCCCACCAGGAGAAACGCAGCTCCACCACGTCCCCTGAGTCACCGGAGCCGGAACAGGAGGTCAGGGCCAAGACCAACGCTCCGGTGGCCGCGACGACCATGGCCGGACGTGAGCGCGATCGTGTGGAGCGGGTGCGCGTGGGGGGTGGCACGGTGGGTCCCTTCGGTAGGGGGCTACTTGATCCCGGTGGTGGCGATGCCCTTGACGAGATAGCGCTGACCGGCGAGGAAGAACCCGAACACCGGCCCCAGCGCCACCACCGACATCGCGAACAACGGCCCCCAAGAGGTTTGGGAACTGGAGTCGACGAAGGTGCGCAGCGCCACCGGGACGGTGTACATATCGGGGCTGGTCAGGAAGATCAACTGGCTGAAGAAGTCGTTCCAGGTCCAGATGAAGGTGAAGATCGCGGTGGTGGCCAGGGCCGGCATCGACAGCGGCAGGATGATCTGGAAGAAGATGCGCAGGTGCCCGCATCCATCGATGCGCGCCGCCTCGTCCAGGTCACGGGGCAACCCGCGGATGAACTGGACCATCAAGAAGATGAAGAAGGCGTCGGTGGCCAACAGCTTGGGGACGATCAGCGGATAGAAGGTGTTGATCCAGTCCAGCTGGGCGAACAGGATGTACTGCGGCACGATGATCACGTGGATGGGCAGCATGATCGTGGCCAGCATGATCGCGAAGAACAGACGCTTGCCACGGAACTCCAGGCGGGCGAAGGCGTAGGCCGCCAGGGAGCACCCGATGAGGTTGCCGATGATGGCGCCGGCCACCACGATCGCGGAGTTGAGCAGGTAGTGGTGGAAGGGGAACTGCAGGGCCCCCCAACCCTCGGTGTAGTTGCTCGGTGTGAAGCCCCAGGGGATGAGTCCGGGTTCGCGGAAGATCTCCGCGGTGGGTTTGAAGGAACTGGAGAGCATCCACAGCAGCGGGTAGAGCATGATCAGGCCGAAGCCGATCAGCCCGATGTGGGTGAGGAGTCGTCGCTTTCGTTGGGACCGGGTCCGAGTGGGGGTGGAGGCCGGTGCCTTGGTCTCAGTCGCCATAGAAAACCCAGTACTTGGAGGCGAGGAAGTTCACTGCGGTGAACCCCCCGATGATCATCAGGAGCAGCCAGGCCATCGCCGAGGCGTAGCCCATGTCGAACGACCCGAAACCGCGTTGGTACAGGTAGAGCGTGTAGAAGAGGGTGGAGTCCGAGGGACCACCGGTGCCGCCGCTGACGATGAACGCCTGGGTGAAGGTCTGGAAGGCGTTGATGATCTGCAGCACCAGGTTGAAGAAGATGATGGGCGTGAGCATCGGAACGGTGATGTTCCAGAACCGGTGCAGGGGACCGGCCCCGTCCACGGCGGCCGCCTCGTAGTACATCCGGGGGACCTGTCGCAGCCCGGCCAGGAAGATGACCATCGGTGCGCCGAAGGTCCACACGTTGAGCACGATGAGGGTGCCCAGGGCGTAGTCGGGGTGGGACACCCAGCCCGGCCCCTGCACCCCGAAGAACGCCAGGATCTGGTTGACCAGCCCCTCGGCGCCGAAGATCTGCCGCCACAGGATGGCGATGGCCACGCTGCCGCCCAACAGGGAGGGCAGGTAGTACACCGATCGGTACAGGGGCAGACCGCGCACCCCTCGGTCCAGGACCATCGCCAGCGCCAGCGCCAAGGCCAATTGCAGCGGGACCGAGACGAACACGTACACGAAGGTGACCCGCAGCGCGCTGTGCAGACGGTCATCGCTCAGCATGCGCTCATAGTTCTCCATCCCCACCCACTGGTGGTCACCGATGAGGTTGTAGTCGGTGAAGGAGAAGTACAACGAGGCCATCAGCGGTCCCGCGGTGATGACGATCAGGCCCAGGAACCAGGGGGCCAGGAAGCCGTAGGCGGCCAGGTTCTCCTGGCGGCGCCGACCGGTGCCGCGACCGGATCCTTTGGCCGTGCGGGCCTTGGGCGACGCGGGTTCGGTCTTCTTGGGGCTTCGTTGGAGGAGTGCGCTCACGGCGCACCACTCCCGGGGCGTGCCTGGCACCGTGCCGGGCACGGGCGGCGACTGTGGGGGCTCATGATCGGGGATCACCTATCTGGTCAGGGCGAATGCGGAGGATGTGGGGTCGCCTCCACTGACGTGGCCGAGAACACTCGGCGAACTCGCAGGTTATGGCCTGGTAAGCGCTATCCATAGTTTAAGATGTTCAGTTTCTAGCACCGGGTCAGATGGGGTGTCAACAGGCGATCGCGCCGCTGGAAACCCCTCTCCGGATCGTTATCTCCGGCCCCGACGGTGTCGCAGAGCCGAAAAATCAACTCCGGAACCCGCGTTCTGGCCGGTCCGAGCCGCTTTCCCCACCTCCGATCCCAGGGAAAATCCCTGAGTGATCATTGAGATCCACCGAGGAAAGCGTTTACCCTGAGCGCGTGAACGACACCTCTCCACGCAGATTCGCCATCGTCGGCACCGGGTCCAGGGCACGGATGTACACCCGCGCCCTCACCGACACCCATCGGGACCTGGGCCTCCTGGTGGCCCTGTGCGACACCAACGCCACTCGCATGGCCGTGCACAACCGGATCGTCACCGAGGCGGGGCTGGACCCCGTCCCCACCTATCCGGCCGAGGCCTTCGCCCGCATGCTCCACGAGCAGAAGGTGGACGAGGTCATCGTGTGCACGGTCGACCACACCCACGCCGACTACGTCGTGGCCGCCCTGGAGGCCGGCGTCGACGCCATCACCGAAAAGCCGCTCACCGCCGACCTGGACGGGCTCAAGCGCATCAACGCGGCACAGGCCCGCACCGGCGGGCACGTCACCGTCGGGTTCAACTACCGCTACAACCCTGTACACCTCAAGCTGCGCGAGCTCATCGCCTCCGGCGCCATCGGCGAGGTCGGATCGGTGCACTTCGAGTGGCTGCTCGACCTGCGCCACGGCGCCGACTACTTCCGCCGCTGGCACCGCGACAAGGCCAACTCCGGCGGTCTGCTGGTGCACAAGGCCAGTCACCACTTCGACCTGGTGAACTGGTGGATCGGCGCTCGCCCCGAAGAGGTCTACGCCTCGGGCCGGTTGTTCTTCTACGGGGCCCAGAACGGCCACCGCCACGGTGTGGCCGGCGACTACCCGCGCGGGCACGACTCACCCGGGGCCGACCAGGACCCCTTCGCTTTGCACATGGCCGACAGCCCCGACCTGACCGCCCTGTACCTGGAGGCCGAACACGAGGACGGCTACCGGCGCGACCTCAACGTCTTCGGTGAGGGCATCACCATCGAGGACGACATGTCGGTGCTGGTGCGCTACGACAGCGGGGTACGGCTCAGTTACCACCTGGTGGCCTACGCGCCCTGGGAGGGCTACCGGATCTCCATCACCGGCAGCAAGGGCCGATTGGAGCTGGACATGACCGAGTTCGCGCACACCTCACCGGACCAGGACGAACAGCACCCCGTACGCGGCATGCCCGCCCCCAAGGAGAACACCGCCGCCCGACTGTGGCTGCGCCGCCACTGGCAAGAGCCCGAGGAGATCCCCGTGAACGTGGGCGGCGGCGGACACGGCGGCGGCGACGTCGCCATGCTCACCGCCCTGTTCGGCCGGCTCGACGACGGTGTGCGCCCCGACCACGCCGACGGCGGCAACGCCCTGATCACCGGACTGTGCGCCAACGCCTCCATCGCCTCCGGACGCCCGGTACGGGTGGCCGACCTGCTGGGGGAGGAAGGCCGGTGAGCGCCCGCCCTCTACCCGAGGGGCCCGTGCCCGTGCTCTTGGTGGGCCTGCACGGGCACGGGCGCTCCCACCTGCGCGCCCTGAGGCCCCTGGTCGAACAAGGGCTGGTGCGCCTGGTCGGGGTGTGCGATCCTCGCCCCCCGGACCCCGACGACGACCTGGAGGGGCACGGCCCCCTACCCCACTTCGAGGACCTGACCCGAGCCTTGGAGGAGACCGGTGCCCGGATCACCGTCCTGGTCACCCCCATCCACACCCACCTGACGCTGGCCCGCACCGTGCTCGCCCACGGTTCTCACCTGCTGCTGGAAAAACCCACCACCGCGACCCTGGCCGAACTCCACGAACTCACCGACGCCGTCACGGGTTCGGGCCTGGTCTGCCAGGTGGGTTTCCAGAGTCTGGGATCGACCGCCATCGACCACGTCCGAGGGCTGCTGGACCAAGGCGCCGTGGGCGCACTGCGCGGCATCGGCGGCGCGGGCACCTGGAAACGCACCTCGGCCTACTACGATCGAGCCCCCTGGGCCGGACGTCGCCGCATGGCCGGGCGCGACGTGGTCGACGGGGCGCTGACCAACCCCTTCGCGCACATGGTGGCCACCGCCCTGGCACTGGCCGACGGCGGCGCTCACGCCCCCCACGAGATCGTCCCGGAGCTCTTCCACGCCCACCCCATCGAGGCCGACGACACCTCCTGCCTGCGCCTTCGCACCCCTCAGGGCACACCGGTGTGCCTGGCCGTGACCCTGTGCTCGCCACGCAGCCTGCCGCCCACGCTCCACCTGCACGGCGAGCACGGTCGCATCACCTTCGAGTACACCCTGGACCGGGTCACGGTGCACCGCCCCGGGCAGGACCCGCACACCAGCACCCACCCGCGCACCGGCCTGTTGGAGAACCTCATCGCCCATCTGCGCGAGGGGACGCCGCTCCTGGTTCCCCCCACCGCCACCCTGGGGTTCACCCACGTGCTGGAGGCGGTGCGCACCGCGCCCGACCCCCGCCCCATCTCCACCCGGTACCAGGACGTGTGGCGTGAGGCGGGCGCCACCCACCGCACCATCCACGGCATCGACGCCCTGATCCACCGAAGCGCCCGCCACATGAGCGGCTTCACCGAACTCGGTGCCGACTGGGCCGCACCCGAGCCCACCGCGCACCCGTTGGAGGTTCGACCGTGAACCTGTCCTTGAACGGCACCACCGTGGCCGTGCACCGCGACGGCTCCGACGTGGACCCGGTGCTCTCGCCACGCCCGTTCCTGCACCCGGTGACCACCCTGGCCGGCACCACCGTCACCGAAATGGAGCCCGAGGACCACCGCCACCACCTGGGATTCGGCTCGGCCGTACCCGACGTGTCCGGTACCAGCTTCTGGGGTGGACGCACCTTCACCCCCGACCGCGGTTCGGTACTACTGGACAACCACGGGCGCCAACGGCACGTGCGCACCCTGGACCTGGCATCCGACCACCACACCGCGCTGCTCTCCTGGACCGACCCCGGGGGGCGGGAGCTGATCTGCGAGGAACGCACCCTGCGCGCACTACCCCTGGACGAACACACCTGGGTACTGCGAGTGCGCACGGTACTGCGCAACACCTCCGGGCGGGACCTGAGCATCGGCAGCCCCGCCACCAACGGCCGCCCCGGCGCCGGCTACGGCGGCCTGTTCTGGCGTGCGCCCCTGGGCCCGCGCCCACCGGCCGTCACCGGCCCCGACGGCCTGGCCGGCCAAATGGACCTGCACGGGGCACGCGTGCCCTGGCTCGCCCTGGCCGGCACCACCGGCCAAGGCGACCGATGGACCCTGCTCCTGCACCAGGACGGCCCACTCGTGGAACCGTGGTTCCTGCGCGCGGACGAATATCCCGGAACGGGACCGGCCCTGGCCTGGGAGGAACGCCTTCCCCTTCCGGCCGGCCACACCCTGGAACGCGGCCTTCGGGTGGCCGTCGGCGACGGCCACCGAGACGACCTTCCCGCCCTGGCCGAGGCCGTCGCCGACCCGCCCTGACC
>NZ_FRFF01000190.1 GCF_900143625.1 Nocardiopsis sp. JB363 | reverse complement strand
CGGGGGTTCGGGTGGTGTGGGCGGTCCACCAGGGCAGCACGTCGCGAGGGTGCATGGGCTCGGCGAAATGATGCCCCTGGGCGGCGTGACAACCGGCTTCCAGGGCGGCCTCGGCCAGTGCCGCGGTGCTCACGCCCTCGGCGGTGGCCCGCATGCCCAGGGCGCGGACCAGGGTGATGGCGGCGCGCACCACGGTGTGCCCCCGGGAGGGCTCCTCGGCCAGGCGCGTGGTGAACGACTCGTGGATCTTCACCTCGTCCAAGGGCAGACCGGCGAGCTGGGCGAGGGTGAAGTGTCCGGTGCCGAAATCGTCCAGGGCCAGCCCCACCCCGAGGTCGCTCAGCCGTTCCACGGCCTCGGTGGCGGCCTCGGGGTCGGCGATCAGGGACTGTTCGCCGACCTCCAGGACCAAACGCTCGGCGGGCACCCCGTGTTCGCGCAGGGCGGCGGCGACGGTGTCGGGCAGGTCGGGGTCGAGGAGTTCGCGCACCCCCAGGTTCACCGACACCGGCAGGGTCAGGCCCTCGGCGTGCCAGCCGGCCGCGCGGGCCAGGGTGATGTCCAGGACCTGTGCGGAGAAGGCCCGGAACAGGTTGGAGTGCTCGATGATCGGCAGGAACTCCTCGGGGGTGAGCAGCCCGCGAGTCGGGTGTCGCCAGCGGGCCAGCGCCTCCAACCCGATGGCGCGACCGTCGGCCAACCCGATCTTGGGTTGGTAGCGCATCTCCAGGGCGCCGTCGACCAGCCCGCGCCGCAGCTCGCTGTACATGCTCAGGCGGGCGGTGGAGTTTCGGTCCTTGCCGGGGTCGTAACTCTCGACCCCGGTGCGATCGGTCTTGGCGACGTACATGGCGATGTCGGCGCGCTGCATGAGCGACTCGAAGTCGGGCGCGTCGTCGGGGTAGAGGGCGATGCCGGTACTGACCTGGAGGTCGAAGTCCATGCCGTCCATGCGCACCGGTTCGGCCAGGGCGCCGCGAAGACGCAGGGCCACCTCGCGGGCGGACTCGGTGTCGCGGACCTTGGGCAGCAGGATGGCGAACTCATCGCCGCCCATCCGGGCCACCAGGTCGTTGGGTCGCACGCCGTGGGTGAGCCGTTGGGCCAGTGTTTGCAGCAGCCGGTCACCGGTGGGGTGGCCGAGGGTGTCGTTGACCTCCTTGAACCGGTCCAGGTCCAGGATGAGCAGGCCCACCCGAGTGCCGTCCTGGTGCGCGCGGACGATCTCGCGGCGGGAGCGGACGGTGAGGAGTTTGCGGTTGGCCAGCCCGGTGAGTTCGTCGTGGTTGGCCTGGTGGTCGCGTTTCACCAGCAGTAGCGCGCTGCCGTAGAGCGCGCCGAGGGGGAACGCGAACAGGGGTACGTACAGCACCGAGTGGGTCATGGCGATGACGATGAGCGGGGACAGGCTGAGCAGCACCCCGTTGACGTACATCTGCTGGCGCAGCCCCTTGAACAGGACCTGGCGCAGCGGCACGCGTTCGTGCATGGCCACGGCGCACAGCACCAGGATGCGGTTGACCACGAAGGACGCGGCGCCGGCCAGGGCGATGACGACGAGTTCACCGCCGACGGGCACCCACGGGGCGGTGACGACCTCCGGCATGACCAGGCGCAGGACGGCGTCGGCCACGCCCAGGGAGAGCACGTATTGGGCGGCGTTGAAGGCGATGCGGTGCGGCGCGTGGGTGTGGGCCACGCCCGCGACGATCGTGGCGGCGCACTGGACGAGCGCGGCGATGGGCAGCCCGTAGAAGATGACGAGGGCGAAGGTGAAGGGCAGCGAGGTGGGGGCGCCGGTTCCGGGGGTCTGGCCCGGCATGGCGATGGGTCTGAGTTCGCCCAGCACCACCATGCACAACATGACCCAGACCAAGGGTTCCCGGCTGAGCAGGATCAGCTGTTCCATGCCGAGTTCGAGACTGGACACACCCAGGAGCAGCGCCCCGGCAGCGGTGGTGCCCGCCATGTAGAGCCACAGCGGGGTGCCGACACGGGGTCCGACGTCTCGGGTACCGATGGGGTCCTTCATCCGCGTCCTCGAACCTCACGACCGTAATCCGGGATACGGGCAGGTCCGTATCCGGTGAGTTGGCGCCCAGCTTACGCGGTTTCGTCACCAACTGTCGCACGGCAGGAACTATGCGTTAACCAATTTGTTGGTCAGCCCCATCAGACGGAAACGGGCGGGGTCGCCCCGCCCGTTTCCGCTCACCCTCTGACCAGGAGGTTCACTCCTCGGTGTCCTCCTCGGCGTCCTCCTCGGGCTCCTCCGGCGGGTTGATCCGCACGTTTTCGGCCGCCTCCGGCCCCTGTTCCAGCAACATCCGGAACCCCGCCTCGTCCAGGACCGGAACACCCAGTTTCACGGCCTTGTCGTACTTTGAGCCGGGGGCGTCACCCACCACCACGAACGAGGTCTTCTTGGACACCGAACTCGTGGCCCGGCCGCCCTCCTCGGCGATGGACTCCTTGGCACCGTCGCGAGAGAAGCCCTCCAGGGATCCGGTGACCACCACCGTCACCCCCTCCAGCAGGCGCGAACCCGGGGCCTGGCCCTCGTCCTCCATGCGCACGCCCGCGTCCGCCCACTTTCGGACGATCTCGGCGTGCCAATCCACCTCGAACCACTCGCGCACCGACGTGGCGATGGTCGGGCCGATACCGTCCACCGCGGCCAGTTCCTCCTCGGAGGCCTGCCGGATGGCGTCCATCGACCGGAAGTGCCGGGCCAGGTCCTCGGCGGCGCGCGGCCCCACGTGTCGGATGGACAGGGAGACCAGCACCCGCCACAACGGCTTCTTCTTGGCCTCCTCCAGCTGCTCGAAGAGCTTCTCCACCGTCTTCTTCGGCTCGCCCTTGAGGTTGGCGAAGAAGGAGACGACCTTGGGGTCCCCGGTCTTGGGGTCGGTCTTGGGTTCGGTGGTGTCCGGGTCCAGCACGTGGGTGCGGATCGGCAGCAACTGCTCGACGGTGAGGTCGAACAGGTCACCCTCGTCCTTGAGCGGGGGGTCGGACGGCTCCAGCGGCTGGGTCAGCGCGGTCGCCGCCACGTACCCCAGGGCCTCGATGTCCAAGGCCTTGCGACCGGCGACGAAGGCGATGCGTTCGCGCAGCTGACCGGGGCAGGAGCGGGCGTTGGGGCAGCGCAGGTCGACGTCGCCCTCCTTCTGCTGCCCCAGCTCCGTGCCGCACTCGGGGCACTCCTTGGGCATGACGAACTCGCGCTCGGTGCCGTCACGGCGCTCGGTCACCGGGCCGACGATCTCTGGAATGACGTCGCCCGCCTTGCGCAGCACCACGGTGTCGCCGATCAGCACGGCCTTGCGGGCCACTTCCTGGGCGTTGTGCAGGGTCGCGAACTCCACCTCCGAACCCGCGACCACCACCGGCTCCATCACCCCGTACGGGGTGACCCGGCCGGTGCGTCCCACGCCCACCTTGATGTCGACCAGCTTGGTGGTGACCTCCTCGGGCGGGTACTTGTAGGCGATCGCCCAGCGCGGCGCCCGGCTGGTGGAACCGAGCCGACGCTGCAACGCGAAGTCGTCCACCTTGACGACGATGCCGTCGATCTCGTAGGCGGGGTCGTGTCGGTGCTCCTGGTAGTGACCGACGTACTCGCGGACCTCGTCCATGGTGGCCAGCACCTTGTAGCGGTCGCTCAGCGGCATCCCCCACTCGCCCAGCAACCGGTAGGCCTGTGACTGGCTGGTGAAGGCCACGTCCTCGCCGCCGTCGGCGGCCGGCGTGTAGGCGCCCACACCGTGCACGATCATCGACAGCGGTCGGGTCGCGGTCACCCGTGGGTCCTTCTGCCGCAGCGAACCGGCGGCGGCGTTGCGCGGGTTGGCGAACGGCGCGTGACTGCCATCGTCGGCGATGCGCGCGTTGAGTTCGCGGAAGTCCTCCACCGGCAGAAAGACCTCGCCCCGCACCTCCAGCAGCTCGGGGGCGGCGCGCACGCTCTCGTCAAGGCGTTCGGGGACCACCCCGATGGTGCGCACGTTCAGGGTGATGTCCTCGCCCACCCGACCGTCGCCCCGGGTGGCGGCCCGCACCAGCCGACCCTGTTCGTAGACCAGGTCCACGGCCAACCCGTCGATCTTCAGCTCGCACAGGTAGGCGTCGACCGGCACCTCCGCGGAGGCGCGGTCGCCCCAGGCGCCGAGCTCGTCGAAGTCGAAGGCGTTGCCCAGGCTCTCCATCCGCACCAGGTGCTCCACCTCGGCGAAGTCGACGCTGATGGGAGCGCCCACCTTCTGGGTGGGCGAGTCCTGGGAGACGAGGATCGGGTGCTCGTCCTCGATGTCGCGCAGTTCGAGCATGAGCGTGTCGTACTCGGCGTCGGAGATGATGGGGGCGCCCATGTAGTACCGGTAGCTGTGGTCGTCCAGCTCACGACACAACTCGGCGTGCCGGGCGCGTACCTCGTCAGGAACAATGGTGTTGTCGGGCGCGCTCACTGCAGCCTTTCTGGTTGTTCTCGTGGGGGTGCGGGGGGAGAGGGGGGG
>NZ_FRFF01000050.1 GCF_900143625.1 Nocardiopsis sp. JB363 | reverse complement strand
GCCCGCCCCTGCCCCGACGCGACGGCTCCCGTCGACCGGAGCACGAGGAAAAGAACGACACCGCCACCGAGAAACCGGAGGAGCAGCACTTCGAACTGCCCCAACGGCACCGCGGACTCACCCTGGCCGAAGCGGTCCGGGAGAACCCCGAACAGCTCTACGCCGACCGGAACAGGGGAGGGAACCTCTCGCGCGGCGGCCTGCCCACCCGCTTCTCCGCCTTCAGGGACGCCGGAACCGACGACGAACACCCCGATGGTGGCGCCTGACCACGACTCCCCCCGCACGCCACCGGCAGAAAAGCGACCGAACAGGAACGGAGGGAGGGGCGCCGGGACGCACGGCGTCCAAGGAGCCGCCCCGACAACCCGATGACCACGACCGACTCCAGTCTCGACTGGATGCTGGAGAACCTGCGCAGCGGGACCACCGGCGTCCACCACGTCCTGGTGCTCTCCCGGGACGGACTCAAGATGTGCCACACCCGAGAACTCGACGTGGACCGGGCCGACCAACTCGCCGCGATCTCCGCGGGTATCCAGAGTCTGTCCCTGAGCGCCTCCGCGGAGTTCGGCGACACCACCGGCGCCGGACAGGCCATGCTCGAATACGGCGGCGGACTCCTGCTGATCGTCGGCGCCGGTGAGGGCGCCCACCTGGCCGTGGTCACCGGTACCGAGGCCGACGTCGGTGTGGTCGCCCGCCGGATGAACGAACTCGTCGACCAGATCGGCGACCACCTCATCGTGCCTCCCCGCCGCAGGCCCTACGAGACGGGCACCCAGCGGTGAGCCCCGAACCGACCAAAGAGGAGGCTCCGGACCGGTTGTACACGGTCACCGGTGGCCGTGGCGGCACCGACGAGTCCTCCCTCGACTCCGTCGCGCTGATCGTCGCCGAATCCGAGCCCTCTCCCGACATGCAGTCCGAACACGCCGCCATCCTGCGATTGTGCGTGCGCCCGATCGCGGTGGTGGAGCTGTCCGCCGAGCTCGGACTCCCCGTCAGCGTCGTCCGGGTCCTCCTGGTCGACCTGCTCGACACGGGGGCGGTGACCGTCCGGCACCACGTGCCCTCCACCCCCGAGGAGGGCCCCCGGCACGACCCCGACACGCTGAAGCAGGTGCTCCTTGCCCTCCAACGCCTCTGAGATGCGCACACCGGCACCGGGCCGGACCCCCCTGGCCGCCACGGTCGGCAACGCCCTCAAGATCGTGATCGTCGGCGGTTTCGGTGTGGGCAAGACGACCATGGTCGGAGCGGTCAGCGAGATGCGCCCCCTGAGCACCGAGGAGGTCATGACGCAGGCCGGCGCCGAGATCGACGACCTGCGCGGGGTCCGCGACAAACGCACCACGACCGCGGCCTTCGACTTCGGGCGCATCACCGTCGACGCCACCCGCGTCCTCTACCTGTTCGGCGCACCCGGCCAGAAACGCTTCTGGTTCCTGTGGGAGCAGCTGTTCCTCGGCAGCCTCGGCGCGGTCGTCCTCGTCGACACCACCCGGGTGGAGGACTCCTGGTACGCGATCGACCGGCTCGAACACCACGGCACACCGTTCATCGTCGCGGTCAACCGCTTCGGCCCCGGCCCCGACCTGGAACGGGTGCGCGGCGCCCTGGCCCTGTCCAACGAGGTGCCGCTGTTGGAGTGCGACGCCCGCCGCCGTGAGTCCAGCCGCGACGTCCTCATCACCCTCGTCCACCACCTGGCCTCGCTGGAGCGGGCCCGGTCCGCCAGGAAGGAGACGTCGTGAACGCCACCACGACGGGTTCGGCGCCCTACTCGCCCGACCACGCCCACGCCATGCGTTTCTACGGGCCCGACATCGCCCGTGATCCGGTGTCGCTCTACGAGGAGATGCGTCGCCGCTTCGGTCCCGTGGCGCCCATCCTCCTGGACGGGGACGTGCCCGCGTGGTTCGTCCTGGGCTATCGGGAACTGCACCACGTCACCGGCCACCCCGAGTGGTTCGCCCGGGACAGTCGGCGTTGGAACCAGTGGGACCGTGTCGGCGATGACTGGCCGTTGCTGCCCTACGTGATGTGGACCCCGTCGGTGATGTTCGCCGAGGGCGCCGATCACCGGCGGCGGGCGGGGGCCATCGGCGACGCGTTGTCCGCCGTCGACCGGGCCGACCTGCACATCCTGTGCAACCAGGTCGCCGACGGACTCATCGACCACTTCGCCAGGGACGGGGAAGCCGACCTGGTCAGCCAGTACGCCCACCAGATCCCCGCCGGGGTGATCGCCCGCCTGTACGGCATCCCCGCACAGGAGGTCCCCGACATGGTCCGGGACAACCTGATCTCCCTGGACGTCACCGCGGAGGCAGCCCAGGCCCACCAACGGCTCGTGGAACGGATGCGTCGGATCGTCGGCCATCGGCGCGCGCACCCGCGCAACGACGTCCCGTCCCGGTTGCTGACCCACCCGGCGAGGCTCACCGACGACGAGGTGCTCATCGACCTGCTCGTGATCATGTCGGCCGCCCAGGCGCCCACCGGCAACTGGATCGGCAACACACTGCGGTTGATGCTCCTCGACGAGGACTTCTCCCTCACCTTGCAGGGCGGACGCAGCAGCGCCGACGAGGCGCTCAACGAGGTGTTGTGGAAGAACACTCCTACGCAGAACTTCATCGGTCGCTGGGCGGTGCAATCCTGCGACCTGGGTGGACGCCGGATCCGTCAGGGCGACCTGTTGGTGATGGGGATGGCCGCCGCCAACGCCGACCCCCGGCTCAACACCGGGGACCTGAGCATCCACGCCTCCAACCGGGCGCAGATGTCGTTCGGGCACGGTGAACACGGCTGCCCGTTCCCCGCGCCCAGGGTCGCGGAGGTGATCGCCCGCACCGCGGTGGAGACCCTCCTGGACCGGCTGCCGGACGTACGCATGGCGGTGCCGCCCGAACAGCTGCGGTGGCGGCCCTCGGTGTGGATGCGCGGCCTGTTCGACCTGCCCGCCCGGTTCAGCCCCATCATCGGTTCCGGACGCTGACCGGGCGGGCGGTGTTTGTTCTGGGCCTCCGCTAGCGCTTCGGCCCGAACGGGCGACCCCCCGTGGTTCCCTGACGGAATCCGGGTCGGGTCGCGTGTGTGGTCAGTCGCTCTGGCGTGGAGAGGGCACTCTTCCAGGGGTGAACTCCAGTGGCAGGTCCTGGAGGCCGCGGGTGAACAGGCCCCGCTCGGTGAGTTCGGCGTCCGGGGCCAGACGCATGTCGGGCATCGCGTCCAGCAGGTCGTTCACCCCGACCCGCACCTCGGCCTCGGCCAACAACGCACCGACACAGAAGTGCCTGCCCAGAGCGAAGGAGAGGTGTTCGGCCGCCGCCGAGAAGGACGTGGTATCGGCGATTTCGGCGCGGAACAGGTCGAAGGTGTCGGGGTCGGCGAACCGGTCCGGGTCGCGGTTGGCCGCCCCGATCAGGCAGGTGACGGTGGACCCGGCGGGCACGGTGCCACCGCCGATCTCCACGTCCTGGGCGGGTTGGCGCATGATCATCTGCACGGGCGGGGTGAACCGCAGCGACTCGGCGAAGGCCCGCGGGATCAACGACCGGTCCTCGCGTACCGCCGCGAGCTGTTCGGGGTGGGCCAGCAGGTTCGCGAACAGGCTCGCCAGGGCCTTGTCGGTGGTCTCACCGCCGGCGGCCAGCAGCAGACTGCAGAACGCCTTGATCTCCTCGTCGGTCATCCGGGTGCCGTCCACCTCGGCCTGGCACAGCCGCGACAACAGGTCGTCGCCGGGCTCCTCGCGCCTGCGTTGGATGATCGGGATGAGGTGGTCGGCCAGTTCGTCGTGGGTGCGCAGACCCGCCGCGGTCACCTCCGTGTCCTGGCTCAGGTTCCCGAGGAAGGCGATGATCGCGGTGTACCAGTCGTGGAAGCGGTCGTGGTCGGCCCGGTCCAGGCCGAGCATGTCCACGATGACGTTGATCGGGAACCGGGTCGCGTACTCCGACACCAGGTCCACCCGGCCGCGGTCGCGGAAGGCGTCGATCAGCATCCGGCTGTTGCGCTCGATCACCGGGAGGAAGCGTTCGCGCAGGTCCTTGCCGCGAAAGGCGGGGGCGACCAGGGCTCGGCGCACGGCGTGTTCACGGCCGTCCAACTGCAGGATGGTCCGCCCGTGCACCGGTTCCAGCTGCCAGGCGTAGTTCTCGGTGGAGAAGGCGTCGTTCTTGAACGCCCGCCGCACGTCCTCGTACCGGGAGACGACGTAGCTCCCGGTGGCCTCGTGCCACAGCAGCGGTGCGTCCTCGCGCAGCAGCCGGTAGGCCGCGTAGGGGTCGGTGGCGAACTCGGGGGAGAGCAGGTCCGGGACCTTGCGGGTTGTGGTCACAACGATCACGCTCCTGGAGGTGGGCCGAGGGACCACAGTAGGTAGGCGTGCCACGGCAAGCCAGACCTGGCCGCTATATCCAGGTGAAAAGCGTGATACGTCCGCCTTTGTCGTGTCCAGAACTCGGATCGACGTGCGAGATTCGGCCGGCCGAGAGCGTGACGGGTGTGATCGAACCCGCGACTACCCGGCCTGTCCGGTCGCCTCCTCGCCCGCTTCCCGGGCGATCCGTTCGAACTGCGCGCCCATGGCCTCGGCGAGGGCGGTGGCCGCGGACAGGGGACGGACCATCACGACCAGGTCGTCGATCAGACCGTCCTCGTTCATGTGCAGGAAGTCGCAGCCGTTGATGTGACGGTCGCCGACCTTGGCCTCGAACACCAGGGCGTGGTCCCGGCCGTCGGCGCCGCTGATCTCACGGACGTAGTGGAAGTCCGTGAAGACCCGGTCGACACCGCGCAGGATCGCGGCGGTGATGGAGCGACCGGGATAGGGCTTGAAGGCGACGGGGCTCGTGAAGACGACGTCCTCGGCGAGCAAGGCGTGGATGGAGTCGTGGTCGCGGGCCTCGACGGCCTTCCGGAAGGGATGCACGGCACTCCGATGGTCGATCGAACAGGTGCGTGGGAGGTTATCAAGCCGAACGCGAACTTCTGATCGGCTGCCCCGCGGCAGTTCGACCGGGAACCGGAACGGTGCCGCCGACGGTGTCACGGGTGGAGGTGTTCCCTCCAATCGGCGGGAACACGGTCCGCGGGTGCCGGAGTCGGCTGGCTCTGCGGGTGCGAGGTCGGCGCGGTCAGTTCCGGGCCGCGCCCCACCTGCCCGTCGCGGAAGTCGAAGAACCACTCTTCCCCGGGCTCGAAGCTCTGCATGATCGGGTGGCCGGTCTCCCGGAAGTGCCCGGTGGCGTGCCGGCCGGGTGAGGAGTCGCAGCAGCCCACGTGTCCGCAGGCGGCACAGCGGCGCAGGTGGAACCACCAGGTGTCCCTGGCGAGGCATTCCTCGCAGCCGTCCCCGCTGGGCCGTGCGTTCGGATCGATCTCGTCGCTCATCCGGTAACGGTAACCGCCCCGGCCGTCCGCGGAGCGGAACCGCGCCCCCGGTGTGGTGTCCGGTGTGCGGTCCCGGGATGGTCGCCCGGTAACGTCGTCGCCGTTCGCCCCCCGACCAGCCCAGAGAAAGGCACTCCCATGAGCGAGGAGCTGTCCGTGCGCGTCGACGGTCACGTCGGCGTGCTGGAGATCCACCGCCCGCCGCACAACCACTTCTCCCTGGACGTGCTCACCGAGCTCGCCGACACCGCCGAGGAACTGGCGGCGGACGGGTGCCGCGCGCTGGTGCTGTGCTCCGAGGGCAAGAACTTCTGCGCCGGGGTGGACTTCGCGGCGGGCGGGGTCGGGGACGATCCGGTGCGCACCCTCAGCGCCTTCTACGGTCAGGGCCTGCGTCTGTACTCGCTGCCGATCCCGGTGATCGCCGCCGTCCAAGGCGCCGCGGTGGGCGGCGGTCTCGGACTGGCCTGTTCCGCGGACTTCCGCGTGGCCTCGCCCGGCACCCGATTCCACGCCAACTTCGGGCTGTTGGGGCTGCACCAGGGCTTCGGGCTGACCGTGTCCCTGCCTCGTGTCGTGGGCGCCCAGAAGGCCGCCGACATGCTCTACACCGCCCGCCGGGTCCCGGGGGAGGAAGCGCACGCCATCGGCCTGGCCGACCACCTGGTCGAGGACGGGGCGGTCCGTGCCAGGGCGGTGGAACACGCCCACCGGATCGCCGCGTCCGCGCCGCTGGCGGTGCGCTCGATGAAGGCCACCATGCGCGCCGAACTGCTGGCCGCCCTGCCCTCCGCGCTGGACCGCGAGATCGTCGAACAGACCCGCCTGCTGGCCACCAAGGACAACGAAGCGGGGGTCACCGCGTCCCTGAACCGCACCGCCCCCACCTTCACGGGGGAGTGATCGGACGGATCGGGGTCAGGGGGTCAGGGCGCGTTTGAGGATCTTGCCCATGTCGTTGCGGGGCAGGGCCGCCACCACGCGTAGACGTCGCGGGCGTTTGTGCGGGGCCAGCTGTGCGGCGACCATGTCGGCCAACTCCGCCAGGGTGGGCGCCTCCGCGCCCGCGGGAACGATCCACGCGACCACCCGCTCGCCCAGGTCGGGGTCGGGCTCCCCGGTGACGGCGGCCTCGGCCACCCCGGGGTGCGCCAGCAGCACGTTCTCGATTTCCCCGGCGCCGATCTTGTAGCCGCCGCTCTTGACCAGGTCGGTGCTCTTGCGACCTATCAATCGCACCAGACCCTCGGCGTCGAGGGTGGCCATGTCGCCGGTGCGGAACCAACCGTCGTCGGTCATCGCCTCGGCGGTGGCCTCGGGACGGTTCAGGTAGCCGCTGAACAGGTTGGCGCCGCGCACCTGCACCTCGCCGATCTCCGCACCCGCCGGAAGCGGGGCGCCGTCGTCGCCGACCAGGCGCAGCTCCACCCCGTCCAATGGGGTCCCGACCGCGCCCGGGCACGGCGGGTGGTCGAGGCGGACACTGGTGTTCATCAGGGTCTCGGTCATGCCGTAGCGCTCGACGACCCGATGACCGGTGGCGGCGGTGAGGTGTTCGTGGTCGGGCAGCGGCAGCGCGGCCGAACCCGACACCAGCAGGCGGGCTCCGGCCAGGGCACAGGCCAGGGCCGGATCGTCGTCCACCGACTCGGCCAGGCGGTGGTACATGGTCGGCACCCCGAACAGGAGCGTGCCCTCGCCCTCCAGCGCCAGGCGGACCGCGTCGGGTTCGAACCGGCCCAGGTGGTGCAGGGAGCCGCCCAGGTACAGGGGCCCGAGCACGCCCAGGACCAGGCCGTGCACGTGGAACAGCGGCAGGGCGTGCACGAGCACGTCCCGGTCCGTCCACTCCCAGGTGCGGGCCAGCGCGTCGAGGTCGGACAGGACCGCGCGTCGGGAGATCAGCGCCCCCTTGGGCGGCCCGGTGGTACCGGAGGTGTAGACGATCAGCGCGATGGACTCGGGGTCCACCTCGCGCACGAGTGGGGGAGTGCGCGGGTCGGGGGAGGCGTCGACCTCGCGCACGGGGATCCCGGCCAGGGCCGCGGGGGGCGTGACACCGGGCGGGGTGAGCAGCAGTTCGGGGCGGCTGTCGTCGATCACGTGCCGCAGTTCCCGTTCCCCGGAGCTGGGGTTGAGCGGAACGACGGGGACCCCGGCCAGGATCGCGGCGGTCACGGCCACACAGGTGTGCGGTGACGGTGTCGCCCACACCGCGACCCGGCCGTCGGGCAGGCCGGCCGCGAGCCGGGAGGCGGCCCCGGACAGTTCCCGGTAGGTGAGGCGATGGTCGCCGAACCGGAGTGCGGGTCGATCGACGGGCGCTGTGACGAGGGGGAACACGGGCTGGTCCCTTCGCGGTGGACGGTGTGCCGGAACCATCCCTATCCCATCGGCCCGGTGCTCGACTCACCGAACGCGAACACCGGGCCGCTGGGATCGAGCGTCGGGCTCGGGATCAGATCACCAGTTCGACGTCGATCTGCCGCAGCTTGTGCCGGGCCAGGGCCAGGTTGCCGCGCTGTCGGTCCAGGGCCAGGTACAGGAAGAGGGAGCCCCCGGTCTGCTCCAGCAGGCGGATGACGTGGTACTGCCCGCCCAGGGTGATGAGGATGTCCTCGACCCGGTCGTCGAGGCCGAGCATGCTCAGGGCCCGCACCTTGGAGCGGACCACCTCTGTGTTGGCGGCGGCCGCGACCTCGATGTCGAACCCTTGGCCACCGCCCCCGGAGTGCAGGCACATACCGCTCTCGTAGTCGACGAGGGCGGCACCGATGGCCCCATCGATTCCGAGGGCTTCCTTGATCGCGGTCTCGGTGTTCATACAGGACTTCTCCGTGGCTCGTTGCCCGCGTTCGGGCGCTTTGGTGACTTAAGTCCAGAAAAAGTATCGAAGTCAATAGATGATATGTAAGTGCACTGCGCACGCTTACGGTGATCGTTACGCGAGAGTTTTCCGTTAGGCGGCTTTCACCCGATAGATTGCGACTCCGAATGGTGTCGGGGACGGCGGGGGGATCGTGTCGAAGGTGGGGGACGCGGTGAGGAACATCCTCGAATGTTCGGGTTCACGTGCGGTGATGCTGGTGGACCGGGCCACCGGACACGCTTTTGTGAGCATGGGTGAACAGGGGCTCCTGCTACCCGCGGAGAGCGTCGGGGAGGTCTATCAAATGGCCGAGTCAGTGCAATTGGCCGGAAGTGGCCACGAAGTGGTCGAAACCGAGAGCATTATGGTGACCACCGCCGCGTACCACCACGTGATCCGACCGGTGCCGGGCGGAGGAAGCGACGGCCCGCTGCTGAGCGTGGTGTTCGACCGGGGCCGCACCAACCTGGCGCTGGCGCGGCGCGAACTCGACGCACGAGCCGAGACCCTGCTGGCATGAACGCACCCGGTCCCGCGCCCTTCGGCGCTCTGGCGACGGACCTGCGCCGCATGCACGAAGAGTCGTTCACCGGCTCGCTGCGCGTGTTCGGTCCGCCCGACACCACCCTGCACTTCCACCACGGCCTGGTGATCGCCGTGCCGACCCCGGCCGCTCCGGGACCGGACACCCTCCTGCTGCGGACGGGAACGGTCGGCGCCGACACCTGGGCCACGGCCAGGGAACGCGCCCTCGCCACCGGTGACCTGGGCGCCGAACTCCTCGACCGTGGGCACGTCAGTGCGGCACTGCTCGAACTGGCGCTGACCCGTTCGGTCCTGGACGGGGTGTTCGCGATGGGGTTGACCCCCTCCAACCGCGGTGGCCAGGTCCTGCCCGGCGCGTTGCCGCCCCTGCTGCGCCTGGACGAGGGGATCGACCCCGACCAGGCCCTGCGGGAGGCCGCACGCCGCCACACGAACCTCACCCACCGTTGGGGCCCGCCCGCCGACCTGGCCCGGCTGCGCCCCGCCGCCGAGGCCGCACCGGAACGGGCGCCCTCCCGCGCCCACCACGACCTGTTGCTGCGCGCCGACGGCCGCCGCACACCCCGCGACCTCGCCTTCGTCCTCGGCCGTGAGGTGAGCGCGGTGATGGCGGACCTGACCCGGCTGGCCGAACGCGGGCTGATCGACCTCGCCGAACGACACCATGAGGGCGCACTGACCCGCCGCCTGCCCGAATCCCGGACCACCGAGGAGAAGGATCGGCCCTTGGTCCGACGTACACCGGGCGCCAACGGGATGCGGCGTGCCCCCAGAGCGGACGCGACCCTGCCCACGGCCCTGCCCGCCGATCTGGCCGCCCGCCTGCAGGAGACCCTGCGAGCCCCGGGTGACCTGCTGGAAGGGGATGGATGACAGGAGGGGACCGGCACGACCGTCCGGAGGGGGACGGGAAACGCCGGGAGTTGCCCAAGCGGGTTCCCACACGGGTGCCCGAACCCGGACGGTCGCCGTGTCCGGAACCGGCCGAACCGGGTCCGATCGCGGCGCTGCGCGAGGAAAGACATCGCGTGGTCCCGTTGGAGCGGGTCCGGCGCGCGCTCGAAGAACTGGACGAATCAGGAGAGGAACCGCGGTCCACGAGGGAGCGCGGTGGGAGAGGGGAACGAAGCGATGGTCCAGGACGAGATCGTCCGTGAACTGGCCGGCCTGCGCGAGCGTGTGATGGGGGTGACGGGCACGGTCGTCGCGGCGTCGGACGGGCTGGTGGTCGCCTCCGACAGCCCACAGGTACGCGACCAGGCACTGGCGGCGCTGGCCGCCGCCGGCCTGGGACTGGGCAAACGCACCGCGGGCGAAGTGGCGCTGGGCCCGCTCGCCGAGGTGGAGTTCCGCTGCCAGGGTGGGCACGTGGTGGTGTACGCGGTGGGCGCGGAGGCGCTGCTCGCGGTCATGGGCGATGAGGGGATGGACGGGCCGACCCTGGCCAAGGAGAGCAGTCGGACCATCGAACGGGTCGGTGCCCTCCTGGAGGTGACCGAGGCGGTCTAGGGTTCCCGGGCTCGACCCACCCCTGCTCCACAGGTCCGGCTGGCGTCCTTTGGCGATGATCTTGCTCGTAGCGCCATGTTGGGCGCCCAAATGGGCGCTACGAGCAAGATCATCGCAGTTCAGAGCCGGTGACGGGCTTCCGCACCCGACGCCCCGCCCGGCACCGAACACGAAGGAGGGCCCACCGCTCGGTGGGCCCTCCCTCACGCGGTCCTCATATGGAACCGTCGACGGATCAGTCGAACTCTTCGACGTTCTCCTCGGTGACGACCTCCACCGGGACCATCACGGTCTCCTCCAGGCTCTCGCCTTCGGCGGCCGCGATCGCGTTGCGCAGCGCCACCCGCCCGAGCTCGGCGGGCTGCTGGGCGACGGACGCGTGCAGGACGCCCTCACCGACCGCTTCGAGTCCTTCGGGGGTGCCGTCGAAGCCGATCACCACGGCCTCCTCACCCCGGGAGGACAGCGCCGCGGCGGCACCGAGCGCCATCTCGTCGTTCTCCGCGAACACGGCGTCGATGTCGCCGTTGCCCTGGAGCATGTTGGTCATCACGTCCAGACCCTTGGACCGGTCGAAGTCGGCGGGCTGCTGCGCCACCACCTCGATGTCGGGGAACTCGGCGATGCCCTCTTCGAACCCGGAGCCGCGCTCACGGCTGGCGGAGGTACCCGGGACGCCCTGTAGCACCGCGATCCGGCCCTCCTCACCGATCGCCTCGGCCACTTCCCGAGCCGCCAAACGGCCGCCTTCGACGTTGTCGGAGGCCACCAGCGTCTCCACGTCGGCCCCGTTGACACCGCGGTCCGCCGCGACCACCGGGATGTCGGCGTTGTTGGCGCCGCCCACCGGTGGACCGGCGGCGTCGGAGTCCACCGGGTTGATCACGATGCCGGCGACCCCGGTGCTGATGAAGTTCTGGATCTGGTCGGCCTGCTGCGAGGCGTCGTCCTGGGCGTCGGTGACCACCAGGTCCACGCCCGCCTCGTCCGCCTCGGCCTGTGCCCCGTCCCGCATCTGGAGGAAGAACGGGTTGTTGAGCGTGGACAGCGACATTCCCACTCGGGGAGCGTCGGTGGAGGACGAGTTCGGGACCAGGAAGGACAGCGCGCCCACCACGAGGGCGGTCACGGCGGCGGCGATCGCCAGCTGGATCCCGCGCTTCTTGCGGCTTCCGTTCTCCGCACCGGCACCGGAGCCCGTGTCACCGCCACCGGAGCGGCGGCGCAGTGTGTCGAACAGGACGGCGATCGCGATGACCACACCGATCACGACCTGCTGCCAGAACGCGGACACCGACAGCAGGTTCAGCCCGTTGCGCAACACCGCCAGGATCAGGGCACCGATCAGGGTGCCGAACGCCGTACCCACGCCGCCGGCGAGGCTGGCGCCACCGATGACGACCGCGGCGATGGCGTCCAGTTCGTAGCCCTGGGCGGCCTGCGGCTGGGCCGAGGCCAGTCGCGAGGCGAGGATGACACCGGCCACGGCCGCGAACAGACCCGACAGCGCGTAGATGCCGATCTGGTGCCGCTTGACGCGGATACCGGACAGGCGGGCGGCCTCTTCGTTGCCGCCGATGGCGTACATCGCGCGTCCGGCGAAGGTCCGGCGCAGGATCACCGCGGTGATCAGCACCATCACCAGCATGATGAGCACCGGAACGGGCAGCCACCCGCCCAGCGAGGCGCCCAGTCGGGCCACGGAGTCCGGCAGTGCGATCGGGCTGCCCTCGGAGAGCACCAGGGACAGACCGCGTGCGATCGACAGCATCGCCAGGGTGGCGATGAACGGAGGCAGCTTGCCGTAGGCGACCAGCGCACCGTTGACCAGACCGCACGCGATACCGGTGGCGGCGGCCAAGGGGAGCGCCAACCAGACCGGCACACCCTCCACGGTGGCCAGGAACGCCAGCACCGTCGCCGACAGCGCCGCCACCGAACCCACCGACAGGTCGATCCCGCCGGCGATGATGACGAAGGTGACACCGAAGGCCAAAATCGCGATGACGGCGGCTTGCACACCCACGTTGAGGAGGTTCTGCGCCGTCAGGAAGTCGCCGGAGAGCAACGACATGACCACGACCAGGACGGCCAGGGCGGTCAGCGCGCCGTTCTCCAGCAGGAATCTGCGCACGGCGGGCCAGATGCCGCCGCTCTTATCCGTATCAGTGGCCATGGTGGCCCTCCACTCCGTTCTCTTCCGTGCTCGACCGGGGGCCGGCGGCGACCGCCAGGGACATCACGGCGTCCTGCGTGGCGTCCTCTGCGGAGAGCTCCCCGGTGATACGGCCCTGGGCCATGACGAGGATCCGGTCACTCATCCCCAGCACCTCGGGGAGGTCGCTGGAGATCATCAACACCGCGTGACCGGAGGCGGTGAGTTCGTTGACGAGTCGGTAGATCTCGACCTTGGCGCCGGCGTCGACGCCGCGGGTCGGCTCGTCCAGGATCAGCACCCGCGAGTCGGCCAGCAGCCACTTGCCGATGACGACCTTCTGCTGGTTGCCGCCCGACAGGGTGCGCACGTGCTGGGAGATGCTCGACATGCGCACGCCGAGGTCGCCGGCGATCCGCTCGGCGGAGGCGCGCTGCCCGGCGAGGTCCACGAACCCGCCCTTGCTGGTGGGGCCCAGGGTGACCAGGCCCAGGTTCTCCTCGACGGAGGCGTCCAGGACCAGGCCCTGACCCTTGCGATCCTCGGGAACCAGCCCCAGGCCGGCGGTCATGGCCGCGTTGACGTCACCGCCGGGCAGGGGCCGGTCCAGGACCTCGACCGTGCCGGAGTCGTAGGGGTCCGCCCCGAAGACTGCACGGGCGACCTCGGTACGTCCGGCGCCGACCAGACCGGCCAGCCCCACGACCTCACCCGCGCGGACCTCCAGGTCCACGTCCTCGAAGTGACCGGCCCGGGTCAGTCCGCGCACCCGCAGCAGCGGCTCGCCCGCGTCGGGGCGCTCGCGCGGGTACTGCTCGTCGATGCTGCGCCCCACCATCAGGCGCACCAGCTCGTCCTCGGGGGTGTCGGCGTCCACGTGGGCGACCGAACGGCCGTCCCGCAGGACGGTCACCCGGTCGGCGAGCGCCGCGATCTCCTCCAGGTGGTGGGTGATGAAGACGATGCCCACACCCTCCTCGCGCAGCCGGCGCGCGATGGCGAAGAGTCGCTCGACCTCCTCGGTGGTGAGCACGGCGGTGGGCTCGTCCATGATGAGGACCTCGGCGTTCAGGCTGAGCGCCTTGGCGATCTCCACCATTTGAAGGCGGGCGATGCCGAGCCCGCGCACCTTGGCGCGCGGGGACACGTCCACACCCACGCGTTCGAGCAGCGCGGCGGCCTCGGACTCCATGCGGCGGTAGTCGATGAACCCGAACCGGCGGGGTTGGCGGCCCAGGAAGATGTTCTCGGCCACCGTGACGTCGGGGACCAGGTTGAATTCCTGGTAGATGGTGGCGATGCCCAGACGCGCGGCGTCCTGGGCGTCCCGGATGACGGTTGCGGAATCCCCGACGAGGATCCGGCCGCGGTCGGGGCGGTGGGCACCGGAGAGCACCTTGATGAGAGTGCTCTTACCGGCCCCGTTCTCTCCCAGGAGCGCGTGGACCTCGCCCCGGCGCAGGTCGAAGTCGATGTCGTCGAGGGCGACCACCCCCGGGAAGGCCTTTCGCACCCCCTCGATACGCAGGAGTTCGTCCGGACTACTCACGTGTGGCTCCCTTGCTGTGCCGGCTCGCCGCAGGAGCGGCGTACGACGAGGTGGGCGGGCAGGACGGTGGAGGAGGCGGGCGAGCCCGCGATGAGGTCGGCCAGGGCTCGCACCGCGACCCGGCCCAGTTCCGCCGTGGGCTGGGCGATCGTGGTGATCGGCGGGTCGGTGTGCGAGAACCAGGGGATGTCGTCGAAGGCGGCCAGGGCGATGTCGCGGGGGACCCGCAGTCCGCGTGCGCCGATCGCGTCCAAGGCGCCCAGCGCCATGAGGTTGTCCGTGGCGAAGATGACGTCGGGGGGCTCTGGCAGGTTCAGGAAGCGTTCGGTGCAGGCGCGCCCGCTCTCGGCCTGGAAGTCGCCGCTGCCCACGTACTCCTCGGGCAGCGCGAGCCCATGGACCGCCAGGCCGGCGCGGAAGGCGTCCACGCGTTCGCGGCCGGTGGTGGTGGCGGCCGGTCCGGCGATGATGGCGAGGCGTCGGTGCCCGAGCGAGTGCAGGTGGTCGACGAGGTCGGCGATGGCGGTGCGGCCGTCCGATCGCACCACGGGCACGTCGACGCCGGGGATCCAGCGGTCGACGAAGACCACGGGGGTGGGGCCGGTCGCGGCCTCCAGGGTCATGGGGGAGCGGCCGTCGGCGGGGGAGACGAGGAGGCCGTCGATGCGCCGGTCCAGCAGGCCGCGCACGTGGTGGTCCTCCAGGTCGGCGCGTTCGTCGGCGTTGCCGATGATGACGCTGTAGCCGAGCTCGCGGGCCTCTTCCTCCACGGCGCGGGCGAGCTCGGTGAAGTACGGGTTGAGGACGTCGCTGATGACCAGACCGATGGTGCCGGTCCGGTGGGTGCGCAGCGAACGCGCCACGACGTTGGGCCGGTAGCCGAGCGAGTCGGTGGCGGCCTGGACCCGTTCACGCGCGTCGTCGCTGACGGAGGGGTGTCCGTTGAGTGCCCTGGAGACCGTGGCCACGGACAGTCCCGCCGACTCGGCGACGTCCTTGATGCTCACCATGGTGTGCCCCCTCTCGCGTCTCGTGGAAACGATTACATGATCGGAAACGATGATGCCAGAGAAGGGGGGCACAGAAGTTCACACGCTTTGCCCGGAGGGATCGTGAATGCGCGAAATGCCCACTGTTGCCGGGTTTCCGGCGCGGATCACCAGAAAAATATGTCCTGGGTCACACTGGCCTCGCTCAGTCGGTGACCGAGCGCACCACTCGTGCCGGCGAGCCGATGACGATGGATCCCTCGGGTACGTCCTTGGTCACGACGGAGGCCGCCCCCACGACGGCGTCGTCCCCGATCGTCACACCCGGCAGGATGGTGGCGTTGGCCCCGATCCACACGTTGTGGCCGATGGTGATCGGGGCGGGGTGCATGTCCGCGCGACGGCTCGGCGCGATGTCGTGGTCGAGCGTGGCCAGCACCGTGTTGTGTCCGATCAGGCAGTCGTCGCCGATGACGACACCGCCCTGGTCCTGGAACTTGCACCCGGAGTTGATGAAGACGCGCTCGCCGAGGCGGATGTTCTTCCCGAAGTCGGAGTAGAACGGCGGGAAGACCGTCACCGATTCGTCGACCGGCTTACCGATCAGCCGGGCCAGGAGCTCCCGGACCCGCGCCGGTTCGTGGTAGCCGCCGTTGAGTTCACCGGTGATGCGCAGGGCCTCCTGGCTGGTCTCGTGCATGACCTCGTGCAGCGGTGAATCACCCGGGATGGTTCGGCCGGCGTTCAGTGCCGTGAGCAGATCGACGAGTTCCATGCCGAAGACCTTATCCGTCGGCGGTTTCGATCCGCATGACGCCTGAGGGCTACGGGGTCCGCAGCGACGCCAGGAACTCGTCGATGCTCTCGACCTCGGAGCGGTCGTAGGTACTGACGTTGGCGAGGAGTTCGGCGGCGCCGGTTCGCTCGACGAGGTCGGTGAGCGAGTCCACCACCTGGTCCGGGGTGCCGGCGATCGCGCCGGACAGCCAGTCGTCCACGGCCCTGAGCTTCATCGCGCTGGTCGTCTCGTCGAGCAGCCGACAGACCTCTTCGACGGGGCGGAGCGCGCGGAACTCGCCGACCTCCCGCGAGTCCGCGTAGGCCCAGGCCTCGGGCAGTAGCAGGTCGCGGGCCCGCTCGGCGGTCTCCGCGACGGCGATGTCCACGTTCACCACCAGATAGGGATCGGGTGCGGCCGGACTCGGTCGGAAGTCCTGGAAGTAGGCGGCCAAGCGGTCCGCGTCGCGCAGCAGCGGCCCCCCGGCCACCACGGGCAGCCCCAGATCGGCGGCCAGGATCATCCCGCCCTTGATGGCGAGCATGAACGTCGGGGGAGGTTCGACGCGCGGCCTGACGGTGATGTCGGCCGCTCCGCTCAGGTAGCGCCGGACCTCCTCCACCTCGTCCGGGTACTCGTTCTCGCGCAGGGCGGTACGCCCCAGTGCCCTTCGGATCGGAGCGGTGAAACCGAGGGAGCCACCGAGCCCCAGGTCGAACCGGCCGGGGAAGAGCGCCTCCAGGAGCAGGGCCTGCTCGGCGATCACCATCGGGCTGTGGTTGGGGACCATGATCCCGCCCGTGCCCAGACGGATCCGGTTCGTCCGGGCTCCGATCGCCGCGAGCAGCACGGCGGGCGCCGAAGCGGCGATGCCCGGGACCGCGTGGTGCTCGGCGGTCCAGAACCGATGGAAGCCCAGCTCCTCCGCGCGCACCGCCCTCTCGACGGTCGTCGCGAGGGCCGCCGCGTCGGATTCCCCGGCGCGGGTCCGTGAACGGTCGAGCAGAGAGACACGCATCGGTCTTCTCCAACGTGGGAGGACTCTGGAAACGCCAAAGGCCAGAACCGGAGTTCTGGCCTTTGATGCTACTTGTGGGCGATACAGGACTCGAACCTGTGACCCCTACCGTGTCGAGGTAGTGCTCTAGCCAACTGAGCTAATCGCCCTCATGCGAGATGAGGTACATCTGGAGCCGGCGACGGGAATCGAACCCGTGTGCAGGGATTTGCAGTCCCTTGCCTAAGCCACTCGGCCACGCCGGCTTGAGTCGAGCACGAGGTCGCCGAACGGCACCCGTATGTGCCTTTCTCCGAGCGGACGACGGGATTCGAACCCGCGACCCTCACCTTGGCAAGGTGATGCTCT
>NZ_FRFF01000069.1 GCF_900143625.1 Nocardiopsis sp. JB363 | reverse complement strand
CCCACACCCCACCCAACAACCAGCCGATTCTTGACCTCAGACCCCCCACCAAAACCGCCCTCGGGCAGCACGAAACCAGTGGACGGGAAGCGAGGACGTTCGAGTGGGACGTTCGCCCGGACCTGTTTGCCCGGACCTGTTCGCCTGGACATGCCCGGGCAGACATGCTCGTTTGGTCAGCGCAGGTCCCGCCGGGACAGCACGAACGCGGACAGTGCCCACAGCCCGCCGGTGAGCACCACGGCGGCGAGCACGATCGAGCCCATCACCGTGACATCGAGCCCCGCCGCGTCGGAGACGGCGCTGTTGCCCAGGAACAGCGCCGAGGTGACCAGGGAGTGTGGGAACAGGTAGGTCACCGCACCTCCCTGACCGCCGTACAGCAACCCCGTTCCGATTGCGCATCCCAACAACCCCACCGCCACGGGTGCGGTGAACGAACGGAACGACATCGACAGCAGGGATTGTGCGGCCACCACGGGGAGGGCGGCCACCACCCCCAGCAGGGCCACGACCAGGTACTCCGACGGCGGCGCACCCTCCAACCCGAGCACGAACGCCCCGATCACGACCACCAGAACCAGCAGGACCACCTGCATGGCCGCCACCACGAGGGTGAGCGAAGCGATCTTGGCGCCCACGATCGCCCCGGGGCGCTCGGGCGTGGACATCAACAGGTTCCAGTTGTGGCCTCGGTGCTCCATCCGCCAGCCGGCCGAAGCCAGCACGGCCACCCCCATCGACATGAAGAACAGGCCGTAGAACAGCACCGACTGGGACCAGTAGGACTCCCACCCGGAGGACAGAGCCCCCTGGTTGGCGGCGTAATTCACGGTCCCCGCCGTGACGGCGAGCACCGGCAGCACGAAAGCGACGACCCACAGGGCCGAGCGACGCAGTTTGGTGAGTTCGGCGAGGATCACGCGGGACCTCCTTCGGCTCGGTCCAAGTACCGGCACGCCCCGAGGAACAGGGCCGCCGCGGCGCACAGGAACAGGGCGAAAGCCCAGGGGATGGGCATCGACTCGATCAATTGGTCGTCGGCCATCGCCACCGGCGAGATCGCCGCGTAGTAGCCCCACGGCAGCACGTAGGCCGCCCACGTGGGCATCAGCAGCGCGTAGACGGCGTAGAACGCCCCCAGCAGCCCCACACCGAGCCCCACGAGCTGGTTGTCCACCCGGGCGGCCAGCCACAGGTGCAGGCCCAGCAGAGCCAGGTTCACCAGTAGTAGGAAGAGCCCGTAGCGCGCCCACAGGGCGACCGGGGGAGCGACCTCGATCCCGACGACCAGCCCTGCGAGGAAGAGCAGCACGCACTGCGCCACGACCGTGAGTGTCAGGGCCAGACCCAGGACGACCGCCTTGGCCCGGCACAACAGCCCCGGCCCCAGACCGGACATCCGGGCGAGGAACCACCCCTGGCTCTGGTGTTCGATGTCCACCTGACGTCCGGCGAGCACCGCGACCAGGACCGGTGAGGTCATCGCCGAGATCATCACCTGGTTCAGAAGCAGGGACTCCCAGGGTTGCGCGGCCGGATCGGCGAACCCCTCGCGGGCGCTCTCGGAGAAGAGGTTCATCCCTGACAGGGCGACGACGGCGACCGTCATCACCAGGCACAGCACCCAGACCCGCAACCGGCGGGTCTTGTGGACCTCCAGGCCCACGGCCATCCGCATCACGACAGCCCCTCCCGCCCGGTCAGGTCCATGAAGACCTCCTCCAGGGAGCGCCGCACCCGATACAGCCCGTGGACGGGGACGTCGTGCCGGACCAGGCGCCGCACCAGGGCCGCGGCGTCATCGTCGCCCAAGCCGGGCAGACGCAGCCCTTCGTCGATGGGCGAGGCGGACAGCCCCAGGGCCAGGGCGCGTTCGGGTTCAAAGGTCTGGAGGATCAGGTCCGGGGTGCTGCGGTCGAACAGCTCCGCTCGGGTGCCCTGGAAGACCAACCGCCCTCGACCCAGGATGCCCAGGACCGAGGCCATCCGGTCGACCTCGTCCAACAGGTGACTGGAGACCATGACGGTGACCCCCTCGCCGGCCAAGGACTTCAACAGGTCGCGGATCTCCTCGATCCCCGCCGGGTCCAGTCCGTTGGTGGGCTCGTCCAGAATCAGCAGACGGGGTTCGCGGGCCAGCGCCATGGCGATGCCCAATCGCTGCTTCATGCCGAGCGAGTAGGCGCGGACCGGCTTGTCCATGTGGTCGCCCAACCGCACCGTCGCCACGGCGCGTTCCACCTGACGGTCGGTGAGATCGAGCATCCGGCGGACGATCGCCATGTTCTCCCGCCCGGTCAGATGTCCGTAGCCGGGCGGGGACTCGATGAGGGAACCGATGCGCGGCGAGAGTTCGTGCCGGGTGCGGTGGTCCATGGGGCGGCCGAAGACGCTGACTTCGCCCCGGGTGGGCCGCACCAGCGACAGCAGCATCTTCATCGTGGTGGACTTGCCCGACCCATTGGGGCCGAGGAACCCATAGACGCAACCCTCGGGCACGCGCAGGTCCAGGGAGTCCACGACCGTCCGCGACCCGTAGGTCTTGGTCAGTCCCTCTGTGGTGATGACGTGATTCATGAAGCTCCTTCCACCAAGGAGACTCCACCGTCGAACCCACGCGGCACATCGGACCGAGGTACCGAGAAAGGACTCATACCAGGGTCTGAACCAGGACTTCAGGCGTCGCGGAGCAGGTCCTGTCGATCCACCAGCCCGGCGCGGAAGGCGAACAGCACCGCCTGGACCCGGTCACGCGCCCCCGTCTTGGCCAGCACGTTGCCCACGTGGGTCTTGACCGTGGGCATGGACAGCACCAGCAGTGCGCAGATCTCCGTGTTCGTGTACCCGCGCGCCATCGTGGTGAGGACCTCACGCTCTCGTGGTGTCAGCGACTCCAACGCCCGTCGGGTCTCCCGCGAGGGAAGGGCCGACGGACCCGGACCATGGCCCAACATCGGACGTACGTGCTGGAGCAACCTTCGGGTGGAACTCGCCGAGACCACCGAATCGCCCTGGTGCACGGTGCGCAGCGCCTCCAGGAGTTCCTCCGGGGGAGTGTTCTTGAGCAGGAAGCCGGCCGCGCCGGCCTCGATGCCCTCGACCACGTACTCGTCGGTGTCGAAGGTGGTGAGCACGACGATCCGACACCGAGCGCCCGAGTCCACCAGAGTGCGGGTGGCGCTCAGCCCGTCCGTCCCCGGCATCTGGACGTCCATCAACAGCAGGTCCACCGGGTCCGTGTGCTGACACTTCACGGCCTCGGCGCCGTCGCCGGCCTGCCAGAGGACGGTCATGTCGGTCTGAGAGTCGATGACCATCGCCATCCCGGCGGTGAAGAGCCGCTGGTCGTCGGCCAGCCCCACCCGGATCAAGTCGCCTCCCAGGGGATGGTCGCTCGAACCCGCCAGACGTCGGTGCTCTCGTTCCATCCGACCTCCAAGTCGCCACCGTGCAGGGCGATCCTTTCGCGCATACCGACCAGACCGTGTCCACCCTCCCTGTCACGGGGGTCTCGGGTGTCGGAGCCGATCGGGTTGGTCACGGTGACCACGAGCAACATGGGGGAATGTTCGAGGTGGACCCTCACGGCGACCCGACCGGCGTGTTCGAGGGCGTTGGCCAATGACTGCTGGACGAGGCGATAGACCGTCAGTTGCGCGCTGACGGGTGGAGACGCCTCCTCGCCCTCCCGCGTCAGACGGACCCGAAGACCCGCCCGCCGGTACTCGTCCACCAGCGAAGGGACCTCCGTCAGTCCGGGCGCGGGGGAGACCTCACGTGGTCCGTCCTCCCGCAACACCCCCAGAAGTCGGTGCAGTTCACGAGCGGACTCCCGGCCCACCCGCCCGATCGTCTCCAAGGCGGTCACCGCGGATTCCGGCGACGATCGCGCCGCGTAACGGCCCCCGTCCGCCTGGGCGACGATGACGTTCAACGAGTGCGCGAGGACGTCGTGCATCTCCCGTGAGATGCGGTTGCGCTCGTGCAGAGAGGCCAACCGCAACTCCTGTTCTCGTCGTGCCTCCGACAACCGGGTGTGCTCCCGGAGCCGGTCGACCTCCTCCAGGTTGTGCCTGCGCACCGTGCCGAGCAGGGCGAACAACAGCAGGGTCGTCCACGTCGAGACCAGGGCGATGACCCGGTCGTCGAAGTCGTGGGTTCCGACGATGTTCGGCATGAACAGAACGGTCCAGGCCGCTCCCAGGAGCAGCAGCACCAGGACCGCACGACGCCACCACGTCGGCAACTGCGCCTGTGAGGTGTAGGCGGCGACCAGCGCGCAGACCACCGACAGGATGGTGAAGTGTTCCATCCAGAGCACCTGGACGACCAACAGCACCGCCAGGGCCGTCAGCGCGGTCAAGGGGCGGATTCGACGCACGGCCAACGCCGCGCAGAACCCCACGGCCAGGGCCAGGTAGGCGGCGGAGCCCGTGGGCGAGGCGGACGACAGCGGCCAGGTCGCCAACGTCAGGACGAACCAGAGCGCGGCCCAGGCCGCGTCCATGACGAACGTGTGTCGACGCGCCCAGGACGTGGCGCGAGCGTGGGCCGATCGCGGTGACGGGACGGACATGACCCCACACGCTACAGAGCGCGGCGGCGAAGGTCCTCATGCCACGGTACGAGCTTTCGGGCCGCCGGGTTGCCTATCCTGAGGGGGTCAGCAGCACCCTCACCTCCAGGGGATGGATCGATGAACGTCCTGCTCACCGGTGGCGCCGGGTACATCGGCTCCCACACCGCCGTCGCGCTCCTCGAAGCCGGACACGAGGTGGTGGTCGTCGACTCCTTGGTCAACAGCCACGAGGAGTCCCTGCGCCGGGTGGAGCGGATCACCGGGCGTACCCTCACCTTCCACCGGGCCGACTGCACCGACCCCGAGGCGATGCGGGCGATCTTCGATCGGCACGACGTCGACGCGGTCATCCACCTGGCGGGGCTCAAGGCCGTGGGCGAGTCCGTCCAGCAGCCCTTGCGCTACTACCGCAACAACCTGGACGCGCTGCTCACCCTCTGCGAGACCATGCACGCCGCCGGGGTTCGTGACCTGGTCCTGAGTTCCTCGGCCACGGTCTACGGCGACCCGGACCGGGTGCCCATCACCGAGGACGCCGGCCTGTCCACCACCAACCCCTACGGCAGTACCAAGCTGTTCGCCGAGCGCATCCTCGACGACCTGGCCACCGCCGAATCGGACTGGCGGATCATCTCCCTGCGCTACTTCAACCCGATCGGCGCGCACCCCAGCGGCCTGATCGGCGAGGACCCCCAGGGCATCCCGAACAACCTCTTCCCCTACATCGCCCAGGTCGCCGCCGGGCGTCGGGAGAAGCTGAGCGTCTACGGCGACGACTACGACACCCCCGACGGCACCGGGGTCCGCGACTACCTGCACGTGGTGGACCTGGCCGCCGGGCACCGGGCCGCCGTCGACCGTCTGGCCGACGCCCCCGGGCACCGGGTCTACAACCTCGGCACCGGACACGGGACCTCGGTCCTGGAGAGCCTGCGCGCCTTCGAACGCGCGACCGGGGACACCATTCCGTACGAGGTGATCGGGCGCCGGCCCGGCGACATCGCCATCTGTTACGCCGATCCCTCCGCGGCCGCCGGTGAACTCGGTTGGAAGGCGGAGCTGACCGTGGACGACGCCTGCCGGGACGCCTGGCGCTGGCAGTCGACCAACCCGAAGGGTTTCGCGGGCTGATCCCGGAGCGTGCCGGTTCGCATACCCGAGCGGGCATCCTGAACATGGTCAACGCCCTAGACTGGATGGACATCCCGATTTTTCTGCGGAAGGTCCTCCGTCGTGTCCGTTGCTGCTGACAGCACGTTCGACACCGTCCTCGTCGTCGACTTCGGTGCGCAGTACGCGCAGCTGATCGCGCGACGGGTCCGCGAGTGTCACGTGCACAGCGAGATCGTGCCCTCGACCATGCCGGTCGAGGAGATGCTCGCCAAGAAACCCAAGGCCATCATCCTCTCCGGCGGCCCCTCGTCGGTGTACGCCGAGGGCGCCCCGAACGTGGGGCCCGAGCTGTTCGAGACCGGGGTCCCGACCTTCGGTATCTGCTACGGCTTCCAGGCGATGACGCGTGCCCTGGGCGGGGTCGTCGACCGGACCGACCTGAGCGAGTTCGGTCGCACCCGGATGTCGATCACGGCCGACTCTCTGCTGTTCGAGGGGCTGCCCGCCGAGCTCGACGTGTGGATGTCGCACGGTGACTCCGTGGTCCGGGCCCCCGACGGCTTCACGAGCGTGGCCGGCACCGTGGGTGCCCCGGTCGCCGCCTTCGAGGACACCGACCGTCGCCTGTTCGGCGTCCAGTTCCACCCCGAGGTCATGCACAGTGAGCACGGCCAGGATGTGCTGCGCCGCTTCCTGTACGAGGGGGCCGGCTGCCGTCCCACCTGGACGATGGTCAACATCGTCGAGGAACAGCTGGAACGCATCCGCGAGCAGATCGGCGACAAGCGCGTCATCTGTGCCCTCAGCGGTGGCGTGGACTCCGCCGTGGCCGGCGCACTGGTTCAGCGCGCCGTGGGCGAGCAGCTCACCTGTGTGTTCGTCGACCACGGTCTGCTCCGCAAGGGCGAGTCCGAGCAGGTCGAGAAGGACTTCGTGGCGATCACCGGCGCCAAGCTCAAGGTGATCGACGCCGAGGAGCGTTTCCTGTCCGCGCTGGCCGGGGTGACCGACCCCGAGGAGAAGCGCAAGATCATCGGCCGTGAGTTCATCCGCGTGTTCGAGCAGGCGGCCCGCGAGGTCGTCGACGAGAGCGGAGAGGACGGCGCCGAGGTCGAGTTCCTGGTGCAGGGCACCCTCTACCCGGACGTGGTGGAGTCCGGTGGCGGCAGCGGTACCGCCAACATCAAGTCGCACCACAACGTCGGCGGCCTCCCCGACGACCTCCAGTTCACCCTGGTGGAGCCGCTGCGCGAGCTCTTCAAGGACGAGGTCCGTCGGGTCGGCGAAGAACTGGGCCTGCCCTCCGAGATGGTGTGGCGTCAGCCCTTCCCCGGCCCCGGTCTGGGCATCCGCATCATCGGCGAGGTGACCCACGAGCGGTTGGAGATCCTGCGCGAGGCCGACGCCATCGCTCGCGAGGAACTCACCCGCGCCGGGCTGGACCGCGACATCTGGCAGTGCCCGGTGGTGCTGCTCGCCGACGTGCGTTCGGTGGGCGTGCAGGGCGACGGCCGCACCTACGGTCACCCCGTGGTGCTGCGCCCCGTCAGCAGCGAGGACGCCATGACGGCTGACTGGTCGCGGGTGCCCTACGACGTGCTGGCCCTCATCTCCAACCGGATCACCAACGAGGTCCGCGAGATCAACCGGGTGACGCTGGACGTGACCAGCAAGCCCCCGGGCACGATCGAGTGGGAGTAGGACTCCCCTGAGAACGAGGACGGGGCCCGACGCGTGTGCGTCGGGCCCCGTCCTCGTTCGTGTGCGTTATTCGGGGGCGGGGAGCCTGATGTTGGTCGGTTCCTGCTCCGGGTGGTGGAACAGCTCCAGGGACTCGGGGAGCTGGTCGACCGTCAGGATGAACACCAGGGGACCGATACCGACCTCGCCCGGTTCGATCGTCTTCCACAAGCTCGCGTCGGACTCGGGGGCCGTCGGCGACTCCGCGTTGAGCCAACGCCTGTCGTCCGTCACCAGCTTCTGGCCCTCGGAACCGAAGTCGAACGGGGTGGCGCCTCTATTCTCCACGGCCAGGTCGACCACGCAGTAACGGCCACCGGAGGTGGTCGAACGGCCGGACAGCTTCTTGTCGCAGTAGAGCCGCTCGATCCGGTAGAGGACCGACTCGTCGGCGGAGAGCACCGCGCCGTTCTCGTCGGTGGGCGCGGGTTCGCCCGGGGCCGGGTCGGCCTGGGAATCCTCGTTCTGCTCCGGGCTCTCCGCCGAGGCCCCTGGACCCTCTCCCTGGTTCTGGTCCGGGCGGAAGGCACCGTTCATCGCCAGTAGGAGCAGCAGGGCGAGGGCCGTCGTCAGGGCGATGGCGGCCGCGATGGCACCCCAGTACAAGGTGCCGTGCCTGCCGGGTGTGGTGGGGCGGTGCGGCGGCGGGGGCACCGGTGGGACGTACGGCTGCGGGCCCCGATGCTCGGGCGGCGGCACCATCGGG
>NZ_FRFF01000065.1 GCF_900143625.1 Nocardiopsis sp. JB363 | reverse complement strand
TGACAGGTGTTCCGGGGTGCGCTCGGTGGGGGCGTCGGCTCGGGTCGGGGTCCGTGCCACGGATGCGGGTTCGGTGGCGGGGTGCGCATGGGACCGTTCGGCGGCGTCACCTGACGTGGCGCATCCGGCCGCGGAGCCGGCGCCTCCCGGGGACGTTCCGGCGCGGGCGGGGCGGGCGTGCTCGGCATCCCGGAGAGGAAGGCCTCGGCGATCGAGTCGTTCGCCCGTGTGCGCGGCGGCCCGGGCGGGGCCTGCGAACCAGGGTTCGGAGGTACCTGGCCCGACGAGGGCGTTCGCACGGTGCGCGGTCCGGGCCAGGGTGGCTGAGGGCCGGAAGGGGTCGGTGGAACCTGAGGTCCGGACGAAGAGGTGTACCGCCTCGACGGTGTCCCATCGCCCTGCTGCCGCGGTGGCACGCCAGCGGTCGGCGGCGGCTCCGGCCACTGGTGTTCGGGAGCTTTCCCGGGCCCCTGGGAAGCTTGAGGTCCGGAAGGCCCATGGGGCGGATGGGACCCGTGGGGAGTCTGGGACCCAAAAGGATTCTGGGGAGCCTGGGGCCTCTGATGCCAGGGAGGACCCTGGCGTCCCGGAGGGATCTGGGGTCCGGAACGGCCCTGGGGAACCTGGGTTCCCGGGGGGACCTGGGGGCCGGAAGGATTCCGAGGAACCTGGGACCCCTGATGCCCGGAAGGAACCTGAGGACCGGAAAGGTTCCGGGGAACCTGCGGCCCCTGATAACCGGGAGGAGCCTGGGGTCCGGAAGGATTCTGAAGAGCCTGCGGCCCCTGATAACCGGAAGGGCCCTGGGGCCCATGGGGCGGCTGGGAGCCGTGGGGAGGCTGGGAGCCGTGGGGAGCCTGAGGGCCGTTGAACGGCTGTGGAGGACCGGGTCGCCCCTCGGGAGGCCGCGTGTTCGGGTCGCCGGGGTACCGGTCCGCGCCCGAGTGCGGTCGCCGATCCGGGTCGGGTCCCTGATGCGAGGCCTCCGGTCGAGGGGACGAACCGTCCCTCGGCTCCACCGGATCCTCCGCGTCGCGCCGACTCATGCCCGCCCACCTCTCCCTTCCGTTACCTCGTACTGCGGCCGTACCGACGCCACGGCCTTGGTCATGACCTCCGCCGCCATGTGGATCGCCGTTCGGCGGGTGGCCTCGGAGACTCGACGCATCTGCACGGCGCGCCCTTGTGCGAGGTGCCGGTCGTAGCGCAGGCGAACGGCCTCCGCCCCGCTCTCGGCGATGATGCGGGTGATCCGCGCGGCGTCGAACCCCGGGTCTTCACCCCTCTCCTGGTCGAAGACCACGATCACGCTGTTCTCCACCTCGTGCCGGCGGCCATCACGGAGCAGACGGTCGAGCCTGCGTCCCACGATCCGAACCGAGTCCCGAGTCGCCCGCACCACACGGACACGAGAGTGGGCGGTCTCGGCGACGGCGTCCACGAACGCCCCTCCCGAACCACCGGTCACCAGCGTCACGCCGAAGAACCGGAAGAGCGGGAGCAGGCCCGCCGCGTAGGCGTCCTCGTTGTTCTGAGCGGCTTGGACCGTCCACAGGCCGGGCGCCGCCTCACCGATGCTCTCCTTCGCCTGCTCGAAACTCGCGGTCTGCACCCCCTCGCCCAGAGCGTGCGCCGCGTGGGTGTCCAACCGGGTACCGAGCGGAGGAAGTCGGTCGGTGGCGTCCACCGCCAGAACCCGGTCCCGGCGGTGGTGAGCCAGGACCCGGGCGATCAGCGCGGCCACGACCGCGGTGTCCGCACCGGTCCCGAAGTCGTCCACCAGGATCCGACGACCCGTGGCCGTGGAACGCTGCAGGCGCCCGCGCATCTCGATGGCGTCGGCGATCTCCGACGTCGGCAGAAAGGGGGTCACGACCGCCCGGCCGAATCTGCGTGGCCAGGGGTCCCCGTGCACCGTCTTGGTGGTGCCCATCGTCTCCTCCCCTTCAGAAGGTCGTGAGCAGTCGCTCGAAGGTCCCGAACGCACCGACCGCCAACGGCACCATGACGATCACGGCGATGACCTCGAACCGGCCGGCCACACCACGCAGACGCGCACGCACGTGCTCGGGCTGCTCGGTGGCCAGGACGACCACCGGGATGGCCGCCACCGCGACAGCCGCGGCCAGGGCCGGCCAGATCGCCCACGGCTCGCTGCCCGCCCACTCCACGAGGAAGGCGACCGACACCACGAGACTCGCGGCGATGAGCGTCACCTTCTGCGCGATGAGCGGGAACAACCGGGAGCGGCTCGCCACCACGATCGCGAGCGCCACGCACAGCCCGGACGTCCAAGGGGTGAGGTTCGTGACGAGCCCGAGGCCCGCGACGGCCACGGCGATCGCCACCGCCACGGTGGCGATGACCAGGCTGCGGTGCGCCCTGGCCACGGAGGTGAGCACGTCGGCCCTGGCGACGGGTTCGCCGGAGCTTCGGCGGTCGTCCAGGACCGTCAGCCCCGAGATCATGAGAGCGACCCTCAGGAGCAGGCTCAGTCCCAGCACACAGCCCACGGCCAGCAGCACCGCGACGAGGTCGGTGGACAGACCCAGCGCGCGAGACAGCGTCCACACCGAGGCCAAGGCCAGGCCGACACCGCCGCCGGCCAGGCCGCCCCTGCCCAGACCAGAGGTCAGGCCCAGCAACAACACGAGCCCGGAGAGCAGCGCGGCGGTCCCGCCCCCCAGGGCCCAGAGCGGCCAGTCGAAGTGGTCTCGGGCCGGCCACAGCCCGAAGATACCGACCACGGTGCCGCTGATCGATAGCGCGGTGCCCAACGGTTCCCGCCAGGTCGGTCCGATCGCGGCACCGGCCAACACCAGCACCAGCGCGATCGCGGCGATCCCCGCGAGACCGGTTCCTCCCGGCAGATGTCCATGGACGAGCCAGGCAGTGCCCAAAGCCAAGGCGGCCAGCGAAACGGTGGCACTCCAACGGGCGGCTTCGGGGGTCCAGCGACCGGTGTGGTCGTCCAGCGCCTTCGATACCGCCTCGGGCACCTCGTGTACCACGGGAGCGGGTACGGGGGCCTCGTCCTGGATCAACCAGAGCACGGACCCGTCCTCGATCCGACGTTCCTCCAGGGTGTTCTCACCCGCGAGGACGGCACCGGACGCGGTCACCAGGTGGCGCAGTCTGGCCGGGTTCTGGGGTTCGTCCCCGAGCAGCTCCAGGACCTCCGGCATGAGGACACCGACGGGCTCTCCCGCCGGGAGTACCGCGTCGACCCGGCGCTCCTCACCGACGATCGTCACACGGCTCCAAGCGGTCATGGCCTTCCATTCTGCTGTGCGGGCGGCGCGTCGCGCCGCGGGCTTCGTCCGGGTTCGTCACTCGGGAACACTGTCGACCGCCACACGCTCGACATAGCCCTGGCCGATCAGCCAGCGCAGGGTCGGTGCCGGTGGCACCTCGGAGAATCCCGCCGTGTCGAGAGTGAAGCGGATGCCTCCGCCGGGGTCGCCGTCCTCCGCCGGAGCGGTGGTGGCCGTCACCCGGAACGGGTGGACGACCCGGTAACGGTGGTAAAGGTCCTGCTCGTCCGCGTCCGTCCGAACATAGTCGGGCAGACCGCGCTCGGTGTAGGGGGTTCCGTCGGGGAAAAGGTGGCGCCCGCTCTCCGGGCCGAAGGCGTCGAGGGTGTCCCCCGGTTCGAGCGTGTGCAGGTAGGACTCGGCGTTGCGCTGGTCCAGACCGTCCCGGACCTCTTCCACCATGTCCTCCGTGTTCTCCACGGCGGCGGCCTCGTCGGCGCTGCTGAGCGTGGCCGGATCACCCTCGGTGGTCGCCAGCTCCTGGAAGAGCCAGCGAGCGGCCTCGTCCTCGTCGGCGAACTGGTAGCCGGGACGCCCTTGGTCGATGTCCATGACGACCACGGACAGTGCGCCGAACTCGTCGTCCACGGTGACGAGGTAGTAGCTGCCCACGGTGCCGGGCTCGGGTCGGGGGTCGCCGGGCAGGACGTAGAGGTCCTCCGGAACCCGGGCTCGATCCAGCTGGTCCTGGAGCATGGCCAGGTCGACCTGGGCGCCCACCCATTCGCCGGGGATCGCCGGGATGGCATTCTCCACCGGACCGGATTCGGCCTGTTCACGCTCCAGGCGTTGACTACCGAGGGTGTTGCTGACGAAGGACCAGCCGACCGTCCCGGCGCACGCGACCGCGGCCAGGCAGGCGCTGATCACGATCTTGCCGACCCCTTCGTCCAGACGGCGTTTGGTCCGCTGGCCCCCGAACAACACCGCCTCGCGCAGGCGTTGCCGACGGACCGCGACCGATTCGAGCAACTGGTTGTCGTAGTCGCGGCCCATCGGTGCTCCTCTTCGGTGACCTCGTTCCCCTGCCGGAACGGGGTCAGATGTTCTCTGCGGCGGTCCGAGCCCTGGTCAGGGCGCTGTCGGCGATTCCGTCGTTCTCTTCCATCACGGAGCGGATGATGGCGATGATCTCCCTGGCCTCTTGAGCGGCCAGGGCCCAACGCTGGTCCTTCTCCAGGTAGGTGACGTCCGCGCCCTCGATCACGGTCTCCGACATGACGGAGTTGACGTCGATCTCGTGATCATCGATGAGTGTTTCCAACTCAGTGGTGATGCTCGTGATCGTTTCCTGGACGTCGCCCGAAGCGTTCTTGCTGTATTTCGTGTAATCGCTCATCTAAGCATTACTCCCAAGGAATGAACTAGGCCCGGAGCTTGCCGGCGTCGAAATTCGCGGCGCTCATCTGGGATCGAGTCGAGTCCGCCATTTCCTCGTCACCCTGCATCACGGCGTTCATCATTTCGTTCTGGCCTTCGTTCAGGCTGTTCAGATCGCCTCCGACCAGGATGGACACCGACTCCGCCCGACGGTGGAGCTCGTCGAGAGAATTCCTGCCACTACCCTCGAATTTATCCTTCAGCGGGTCCACCGCGCTCACGAGTCTGTTGACCAGGGAACTGAGTTGCTCACCCGACTGACTGGTGTTGCTCGTCATCTTGGCGAAGGACGCCTGATGGAAATCGAGTTCCTTGTCCGACATTTTCCACCTGCCTTTTCACGAGGATGGGCGCCGGCCGACCCCGACTTCCTACAGGGATGCGCCGAACGGACCTACGGTTCCCATACTCCACCACGGAGTACCGACGGCGCCGTTCACGCTTCACACCCCTCCGGACCCACCGATCACTTCGATGACCTGCCAGAACACACGGAGCGACCGATTCACCATCCGGTTCGAAATGTTCAACGGAACCATAAATCGTGACGAAGGTCACCCTAAGCCCCTTGAGTGGGTCTTGGTCATCCGAAGTCCCGGTACCTGTACGAGTACACGAAAAAACACTGAAACCCCGCTTCGATAGGGTTTTGTCGCCCCTTCCCGATCTCATGACTTCTCCCAGCGCCGAGAGGAACGCCGATGGCCCTCCGTGTCGTACACCGGCCGACACGCACCACCCACCCGGCTCCCGCCGAGGAGTCCCGGGAAGTGGAGGCTCCGCCGACCCTCCCCGACGGCAAGTCCCAGGGAAACCCGCTCATGGCCATCCTTCCGATGGTGGGCATGATGGCCTCCCTGACGATCATGATGGTCATGCGCAACCCGGCCTTCATGGCCCTGGGCGCGGTCGTCCTGTGCGTGGCCCTCCTCGGAGCGCTGCTCATGCTGTTCTCCAGGCGCGGCCAGGTCGGCAGACAACGGCGCAACCAGCGCGAGCTCTACCTCCAGTACCTGGAGGAGTTGCGGGAGAGGCTGAGCGTCTGGGAACAGGAGACGCGGGCGCACGCACGCCTGCTCGACCCTCCACCGGAAGCCCTCTACGACGTCCTCCGCGACCCCAAGCGGCTCTGGGAGCGGCGCCGACGCCACCACGACTTCCTGAAGGTACGAGTCGGTACCGGTGTGGCTTCCGGCCGCCCCCTGAATCTGGCCGAGCAGGGCACCGCCCTGGCACCCACCGACCCGTTCATGCAGTCCGAGGCCGAGGGCGTCATCCAACGCTTCGCGACCATCCCGGACATGCCGTTCACTCTGCCGTTGGACATGACGGGCAACGTCAGCGTCGTGGGCGAACGCGAGGACATCATGCGCCTGGTCCGGGCCATGGTCGCTCAATTCGCCGTGTTCCACGCCCCCGAGGACGCCGGTCTGGCCGTCTCCTACCCCGAGGAGCACGCCGACGACTGGTCGTGGCTGCTGTGGCTCCCCCAGGTCCTCGACCCCCAACGGCGTGAACGGGGCGTCGCCACCCGCCTCATCGCCCGCTCCCCCCGTGACCTCGGCACACTGCTCGCCGACGAACTGCGCTCGCGAAGCGACTTCGCCTCCGAGGTGCGACGTGGCATGGGACGCCGCGAGGCCTACCAGATGCTGCGCCGCCTCCTCGTCGTCCACGACACCCACGGCGAGGTGGCCACCGAGCTCGTCCGCCCCGACCACACCGTGGACCCGACCTCGCTCGGCGTCACCGTGCTGCACCTCGTCTCCCGGCAGATCGACGAGCCCGGCGACGTGAACGTGCGCATCACCGTCACCGGTGACCAGATCAGGGTCGAGGACCTGCGTCCCACCGACCCGGTCGTGCGGACCGGCGTCCTCGACGACGTCTCCCCCGCCACCCTGACCGGGCTGTCGCGCATGCTCTCCCCGCTACGGCTGTCCGCCGAGTCGATCGAGGAGACGGCGCAGGAGGGCGGTCGCGTCGACTTCACCGCCATGTTGGGCGTGCGCGACCCCGGTGACATGGACGTCCAGCGTCTGTGGGCCCCTCGCAGCGAGCGCGCGTTCCTGCGCGTTCCGATCGGTGTGGACGAAATGGGCCAGGCACTCGTCCTGGACCTGAAGGAGTCCGCCCAACTGGGCATGGGGCCGCACGGACTGTGCGTGGGCGCCACCGGGTCGGGCAAGAGCGAGATGTTGCGGACGCTGGTGCTGGCACTGGCCGCGTCCCACCCGCCCGAACGCGTCAGCATGGTGCTGGTCGACTACAAGGGCGGTGCCACCTTCGCCCCCTTCGAGGACCTGCCGCACGTCTCCGGGATGATCACCAACCTGGAGGACGACGCCGCCCTCATCGAACGCGTCCACGCCAGCCTCTCCGGCGAGGTGCAGCGTCGTCAGCAGATGCTGCGCGACGCGGGCAACGTCCCCAACATCGGGGACTACACGTACAAGCGCGAGAAGGACCCTTCGCTCGACCCGATGCCGCACCTGCTGGTGATCATCGACGAGTTCGGCGAGCTCCTCACCGCCCGCCCCGACTTCATCGAACTGTTCCTGTCCATCGGACGGATCGGCCGCAGCATCGGTGTGCACCTGCTTCTGTCCAGCCAGCGCATCGAGGGCGGAAAGCTCCGCGGTCTGGACACCTACCTGTCGTACCGCCTGGGCCTGCGCACCTTCTCCGAGGAGGAGAGCCGTACGGTCCTGAACACCCCGGACGCCTTCCACCTGCCCGCCCTGCCCGGGTTCGGCTACCTGAAGGTCGACACCACCGTCTACCAACGTTTCAAGGCCGGCTACGTGTCCGGCGCCTACCGTGGACCGGTTATCGAGGAGGAGCCCGAGGACGAGAACGCCACCCCCTCGCCCCGGCTGTACACCGCCTACAACCCCTCCCCCGAAGAGGTCGCGGAGACGGCGACCCCCGAGGAGGAAACCTCGATGCCCTCCCGCACGACCGATCCGACCCTGTTGGACGTGATGGTGGGACAGCTCGGCCAGCACGGCGAGCCCACCCGGGCCATCTGGCTGCCTCCGCTGCCGAAGGCCACCACCATCGACGCGATCTGTGGTGCTCCGGAGGAGACCGAACACGGGCTGCGGATCCCCGGTGAGCGTCCCGCCCTGCACGTGCCGATCGGGCTCTTGGACGACGCCACCAAGCAGTGGCAGGGTGAGTGGCTCCTCGACCTGACCGCTTCGGGCGGCCACGTCGCCATCATCGGTGGACCACAGAGCGGGAAGACGACCCTCCTGCGCACCCTGGTCCTGTCGTTGGCACTCACCCACACCCCCGACCAGGTGTCCGTGTACTGCCTGGACCTGCTCGGCGGCGGCCTTCAGTCCCTCTCCGGGCTTCCGCACGTGGGCGGCGTCGCCGTGCGCACCGACGCCGAACGGGTCCGTCGAACCCTCGAAGAGGTGCGGGGGATGCTCGAACACCGGGAGGAGGTGTTCCGGGAGCGCGGCATCGACTCGATGGAGCAGCTGCGCGCCATGCACGCCCGCGGTGAGGTGCCCGAGTTGGCCACCGCCGACATCGTCCTGTGCGTGGACGGCTTCGGTACCCTGCGCCGCGACTTCGAGGAGGTCGAGGGCATCGTCACCGAACTGCTGCAGCGCGGTGGCGGGTACGGCGTCCACATCGTCTCGGCGATGCTCCGCTGGAACGACGTACGGATGAACGCTCAGTCGAACTTCGGTCAGAAGGTGGAGCTTCGGCTCAACAACCCGACCGACTCGGCCATCGCCCGCAAACTCGCCGAAACCATCGGCGAGGGCGACAACGGCCGTGCCCTGACCCCCATGAAACTGTTCGCACAGACCGCTCTGCCCCGGTTCGACGGCGCTCCCTCCACCGAGAACCTGGGCGACGTGGTGGAGCGTGCCGTGCGCGCGATCGACCGTGCGTGGATGGGCACCCGCGCCCCCGAGGTCCGCGTACTACCGCACCGGCTTTCGGTGCTGTCCCTGCCGGACAAGGAGGCCGAGCCCAAGACCCTGCCGATCGGCCTGGACGAGCGCGCCATGGCTCCCGTGCGACTGGACCTGTTCGAACGGGACCAGAACCTGCTGGTCATCGGCGACAGCGAGTGCGGTAAGACCAACCTGCTGCGGATGATCGCCGAAGGGCTCGTGGAACGGTACACGCCCAAGGAGGTCGTGTTCGCGATCATGGACCCCCGGCGCAACCTGCGCGACGTCGTCCCTCCGGAGTACGTCGGCGGGTACGCGACCAACCCCCGTGTGTGCGGCGGCCTGGCGACCGGTGTGGCCAAGGAGATGGAGAACCGGATCCCCCAGGACGGGGAGGGCCAGGAGGTCGAACCGGGCGCCTTCGAAGGACCGCGCGTCGTCGTGCTCGCCGACGACTACGACGTGCTGACCACCGCGGGCCAGAAACCGCTGAGCCCGTTCGTGCCGTACGTGTCGAACGGGCGCGACATCGGTCTGCACTTCGTGATCGCCCGCCGCGCCGCGGGCGCGAGCCGTGGCATGTACGACTCGCTGCTCCAGGCCGTCCGGGAGGTGGGCAGCAGCACGCTGCTGATGTCGGGCGACCGCGGCGAGGGGCAGATCTTCCCACGCGTGTACGCCTCACCCCTGCCCACGGGCCGGGGCAAGTGGATGCCCCGCGGCGGTGCCACCCGCCTCATCCAGACCGCCCTCCTCGACCAGGACCGACCCGCCGATCACGCATGATCCCGAACCGATCACCGTCCGCGAGCATCCTCCTGAACCGGATGCGGTAGGCCATTTCGCACCAGGGCGAGTATTCGCCGAACACGCCCTAAGGAGGAAACGTGTCCGAGTGGAGTATCCAGACCGACACCGTCAGATCCGTTCTCACCACCGTGATGGGACACCTCGGTGACGGTGAGGCCACGGAAGGCCTGTCGGGGAACATCCTCGACATGGACACGGCTGTCCAGGGCGCCGCGAGCGAATGCGCCGACAGCATGCCGGTGAGCTCGGCCATCGGCATGTTCATGGAGCACTTCTCCCCCATCTGTGGACAGATGGTGCGGCGTACGTCGAGCGCTCTCTCGGGCTGCGCCGAGGCCACCGAGCACTACGTGACCGGGGACTACGAAATGGCCGCGGAGGCCCAATCCGCGCACCTGGACGCCCCCATCACCGAGGACGACCTTCCCCCCAACATCTGACCTCCGGGAATCCCCCTTGCCCCTCAACGACCCCTTCTTCGACGACCTGGAAGCGAGCGCCTGCTACGGCGACGGCGCCATCGAGCCCTCCCAGATCCTGATCCCGCAGATCGACGCCGACGCCTTGGACGAGTTCGCCAGGGACCTTCGCCGTGCCGGAAAGAACATCGGTACGGACGGAAACGACATCGTCGCCGACTGGGGCGGACTCGCTGACGCGTACGTCGCACCCGAGTCCGAGACCATGCTCTCCGCGGTCGACAGGGTCGCCACCGACGGCGACACCGTGGAGACCGGCACCGGCGGCCTGGGCTCCGCCCTGATCGATTTCGCCAACGAGGTCCGCACGTTCAAGAGCAAATTCCACGGTCTGCGCGGCGATGCCACGGCCATGCGCGCCCGGATCAACGAGGACGAGGACTGGAAAGACGACGAGGACCTCGTCCAGGAGCACGACGACCTTCTCGGCGAGGTCGCCAAAGCCCGTCAGGAGTGGGAAGAGGCGGAGATCGCGTGCGCCAACGAGATCACCGCCCTCTTCGACGGTCCCACCTTCACCCGGTACGACGAGATGGAAGGGGACGGCTACAGCGGCAACGAGATCCCCTACGGCTTCAGTGAGATCCCCGAAGGCATGGAGATGCCCTGGGGGACCGCCCAGAACGTCTCCAAGGGCTTCTCCTTGGACTCCTGGGACGGCGTGGCCGACATCGCCGTCGGCGCGGCTCAGGACGTCGGTGGCGCCACCGGGCTCTGGCACGACGGCAAGTGGGGCATGCCGGTCTTCGGGGAGCAGGGGCGTTCGAACTTCACCGGCTACATGGACGAGAACCTCGAAGGTCTCTCGCTCCTGACCGGCTTCTACGACCCCACCAAACCCGAGGGCGAGCGATGGGGAGTGGACAGCTTCGGCGAGTGGACGGACAACTTCCTTCCCGTCATCCGCGAGGTCGGACAGGGCATCGTCCCCACCGACGAGTGGGATGATCGCAAGGGATACGTGATCTCCCAGGCCGCCGTCAACATCGGGCTCATCGTCGCCGGCATCGCTATCTCCGCGACCGGTGTCGGTGCCCCCGTGGGTGTCCCCCTGCTCTTGGCGGGCCTGCGGACCGGCCTGCGAGCCACCAACAACGCCGGCACGATGGACATCCCCCGGTTCCACGACGACGTCGACTTCCACCTCCCAGGGGTCCCCCACCTGAACCTGTCCAGCGGCGGAGGCTCTGGAGGAGGCGGAGGTGGTGGTTTCTGGAGCAGTCTCCCCGGTGGAGCGTGGTTGGCAGATCTCATCAGGACACGCGACGCCTTGGACGGCATCGGTGACGGCGGTTCCTCCTCGCCGAGCGCCCCCGTCGATCGGTCACCCACCCCCGCGAGGCCGCAGGACGGCACCGACGGTGCGTCGTCGGACCGGTCCCGGTCCGACGACGAGGAGATCGACTCAGGGGTGTCGGCCTCCGAGGTCGAAACCGGCCTGCGTGATCTGGAGGACTACGTCCGCCGCCACGCGGAGGATCCCGACATGTTGTTGGAGGAGATCAACCGCCGCCAGGGCAACGAGATCGTCGACGCGCATCGGACGCCCGAGCTGGTGGGAGCCGGCAATGGTCCGTCCGCGTCGAGCAACTCCACCTTCACCAACAGCGCCGGTGGAAGCAGTGGTGGAAGCGGTGGTGGCATCGACACCCCTACTGCCGGTAGAGGCAACACCACGGAAAGCTCCTCGGGCGGCGGTAACGGCGGAGGCGGTTCCCACAGCGGCGGGGGCAACGGTCGAGGTGGCGGCAACGGGGGAGCAGGCTCCAACCAGGCGAGTGGCGATCTAGGCCCCCGAGGAAACTCCCCGAATACTCCGGTGAAACCCACCGAGATCAACCCGGGAGAAACAGGGTTCCCTGGCCCCACGGAACGCTTCGGCGATGCGTTCGATCCGAAGCCGAATAAAACGTACGTTCTACTCGATTCCGCTGGAAAGCCAGGAGACACCTACACCACCGACGCGAACGGAAAGATCATCGAGATCAAAACCGACGCGCAATCGAACTCAAAGCACCCGGAATTCCTCAATCCAAGGCCGGACGCCACCTACCGCGTCAAGGTCGGCAACGGCGAGTACATCTTCAAAACCGATTCCAACGGCAGGACCGTCTACGCGGAGGGGAACCTGGAACCTGGGAGACAGGCAAGAAATGGAGATGAACAAACCAAAGTAAACCAAATGGGAAAACGATACTTCGAAGTACTGAACGATCAACTAAGAGAAAAGTTCAAGGTAGACAACGGACGCCTTCCAGAAGCGCACGAGATTGAGCTTTGGGACATTGGAAAATGGAATGGCGGTCACATTTTTGGATCAAGCGAGTTCCTCGGCCCCGGGGAACGCTTGAACCAGGCCCCAATGCTGGATATTGTAAACCAAGAACGAAAGGTTCTCCCTGGAATCCAAGGAAGCTTCCGGAGAGCCGAGTGGACATGGCACGGGCTTCTCACCAATGACCAGGGAGCCCTAAAGAGAGGACTCGGCAAGAACTACGAGGCGCAAATGAAGGCCTGGGAGTCCCTTCTGGCATCAGGGCCCAACCCGCCCGATGTTAAGATCAAAGTTCATCTCACACAAGACCCGACCCTGAAATCAGTCAGGGATCCCAAAACAAATAAGGAAATCCCCCCTCCACCTTCCGAAGTCGTAGTAGAATGGTGGGTCAACGGAGCAAAACAAGAGCGTCTTGCGTACGAAAACCTTCCAGGCGGACCACCTTAGAAAGAGGATAAAAATGGCCCGGTACCCTATCGGCGGCATCAACCCCATCGAACAACAGGAATTCCTCAAAGAGATCGGAGGGGAAATCCTCGACTTCCAGCCAGACAAAGGAGAACAACTCATATATGAAAACAAGGCGGTAGCCGGATATGTAAGCGACAATCTTTCGGCAATGCATGCCGAAGGATATTCTGAGATGATCGACTGCCCTGTTTCTGTCCTTGCACTCTGCAAAAAACTACGCCATGGCATGTACCAGGAAGGCAAGGGCACCTGGTTCACGATGACGTACACCATCACCCGACCGAGCAGCTTCACCGTTGATTTCAACTACGACGAACAACCGAAGTTCCAGTTCGCCCCGGACCCCGAGCTCTACGTCGAAGATCTCAAGCGATTCCCCAGAGACCCCGAACACATCCCCGACTGGCTCCAGGAAAAGCTCCGCGAAGCCGAGCAGGAGTAACCCGACCGCCCCGGCACTCGGAGAACATCAGTGACGTACAACGTGGTCGCCCTGACCGAGGAACTTCCCCACGCGCGCTCGGTGATCCGCGGCCTCAAAAATGCTCACCCGGACTTCACCATCCGAGGTGCGAGCAAGGCTTCGGTGATACGCCTGCGAGACGAGGAGGGTCGTCCCTTCGTGTCCGTGGAGATGCCACAGGCGGTAGAGGCCACCACGGACGTGCGTCGACTACTCGGTGACGAGGCCGCCGACCACCTCACCCACAATGCCTGGTGGGTGGAGGTTCGCGCGCCTGCGAACAACCCCCGGGCAGCGGAGGCGGCCCACCGGTTCGCGGCGACCCTGGTCGAACATCACGGCGGGCAGGTGTGGCCCACCGAACCGCGGTGGAACTGGGCGATGGATCTGCCCACAGGCGAAGCCGACCATCCGTCCGCGTTGGTCGAGACCGAAAAGTCCCGAGTCGTTGCGGTCGACTCGCCGGTGGTCGGTCTCTCCGCGGCGATCGCGGACGCACTCGCCGCTGGGGCCCGGGACTCTCGTGGCCTCCAGGTACTCACCCCGGCCTCCGCTCACATCACGCACTCACTCCGCAAGGTACTGGCTGCTTCCGGCTGCCGTTGGGTGGTCGAAGGTCCCGGAAACGGCCACTACGACGGGCTCACCGGGATGCCACTGACCTGGGAAGACGACCTCGGTTTCCAGGCACGTCGGGATGGCGCCCCGCCCGCACTGGCCGAACAGCGAGGCGACCCCGGACTCGCCTTGGACCTGCACTTCATCCACCCTGCCGAAGCCGACCTGCGTCTGGGCGAGATGGTGGAGCATACGACCAAGCTCATGTGCGGAGAACCGCCTACCGCTTGGGGCACCAACGAACCCGCCCTGATGGCCTGGGACCCCGGCCGGCTTACCGACCTGTGCCGTGGCCGGGCACCGAACCCCACCCGTGTGGTCTTCTCGGGGCCCGGGTTCGCCGGCACGTTGAACGTGTCCCGCGTGGTCGAAGGGGTGAAGGAGAGCCTGAGCCTGGTCGCCGGCAACGCCGACCACACGGCATTGCCCGAGCTTCTGGCCGAGCTCCCGGACTCCTTCCAGAGCCTGACCACCCACAGAGTCCCCGGGGCCGCCGACACCCACTATCGACCGGTGCTCGGTGGCGCCTCCGCTCCGTTGGGATTGGCTCTAGGGCCGGAGGTGGTCGCTCAGGTGGGCCGGGCCAAGGCGATGGCGGCGCCCGTCGCCGCCGAAACGATCGGACCGCTGTGGTCCTCGGTCCTCTGGTACCCCCTTGGGGAAAGGGAACCACGGGAGCTATGGCGGCGTTTCCAGGGACTCATGGACCATTTGGGCCAGGGACCGACCTGAGGATGAAGCCCAACCGACACGCATCCGCCCCGGGAGGGCCTACCAGTGGCCCGGGTGGCGCGGGTTCGGTGGGAACGGGAAACGTGGTGCGGCGTACGGGTGGGGTCTGCCGTTGAGGAAGGCGTCCGCGTAGGGATCCGCTGGGAAGGGACCCCGGATCGGCATCCGCGCCACAGGGTGGGCCCGCCGGGGCCAGAGCGGTTCGGTCGGGCTTCCCGGCGCGTGGTTCGGCGCGGTGGGCTGTCGGGGTCCGGGGCGGGTGACCGCGTACGGGGCCGCCGGGATGCCGAAGGCCATCCCCGGAGCGAATCCTCCGTGCACGTGGTCGTTCATCGCATGCCTCCCCGTTCGGTCCGGCCTCGTGCGCGAGCACCCGTCAAGGAAAGCACGCGCCCTACCGCCTTCACCAGACTCGGAGACGAAGTCAGTCGGGCAGGTCGCCCAGACCGAAGTACGGGAGCGCGGCTTCCAGACCTTCGATCTCGACCGGAACCGTTCGGTGCTCCTCCCAGTCCTCCCTGGTCAGCCGGTAGCGAAGTTCCCGAACCCGTTCGCCCCGCACCTGGACGTAGTCGATGCCGTCCGGCCGGTACCCCAGCTTTCGCGATACCCCTTTGGACGCCGACGACGTCTCGAACATGCCCGTGATCGCGTCCAGCGCACCGAGCCCCTCGAACGCCAAGTGCAGGACGGCGGCGCGCATCTCGGTGCCGATCCCGCGGCCCTGAGCGCTCCGGGTCAGCCACGAACCGGTGCCCACCTGGCGCCGGATGGCGAAGTCCCTGCCCCGCATGTCCTGGATGCCGACCACGCGGCCCTCGAATTCGACGATCCCTTTGAAGGCCCACGCCTCGGGCGTCCAGGACCCCAGGGACCGCCAGTTGTGCTGGACCACGCCCTGGGCCAGCCGTTTCGGGGGCTGGTCGGTCCAGGGGAACATGAACGGCATGGTGGCCGGGTCGTGGACACCGGCGACGGCGGCCTCGGCCAGCTCCGCGAGGTCGGAGTCGGTCGGCATCCGCAACGTGAGTCGAGGCGTGGTCAGGCGTACCCCCATCGGGGGAAAGTGGTCGGCGATCATGCTCTGAGATTCTGCTGCCGCCGACCCTCGCTGTCACCTGGTTTTACTCGCTCAGCGCACGAGTTCGGCGACGAGTTCCGCCAGCGTCTCGCCTGCGGTGTCCGGGGCGGCCGTCACGTCACGGACCTCCCACCCGCGCATGCCGGCCAGGTGCGCCGGGTGGGCGTAGGCGGGGTCGGTGAGCAGGTATCCGCAGGGCGCGTCCGGCCAGTCCGGGACGGTGGGGAGGAGTTCGCTCCGATAGGCGTCGGGTTCTCCGGTCCGGGCGGGAAGGTCGGCCAACCCTTGAGTGCGGGCGATCTCGGCGCGGGTGGGGCTGCCGGGACGTGGCAGCGGGGCGTCCAGCAGCACGTAACTCCGGACGGGACGATGGGCGGCGCGTTGGGCGGCCCCCACCGCGCCGAGCAGCGGGCCGGTGTCGCCCTGGGCCACCAGGACCGTGGGCGCGTCCGTGGCGACCAGACGGTTGATCTCCAGGCTGGCGAGGGCCACGTAGCGGGCGGCGTGCGGTGGGGTGTCGTCGCCGGTCACCTCCGGCAGGACCGGTTGGTGTCCGATGTCGGTCAGGGCCTTCTCCGCACCGGTGAGGACGAACGGGGTACCGAGGGTCGGGGGTAGGAGGACGGCGATCAAGCGACGCCGCTCCCCCGGGTCTCTTCACGGACCCAGTCGAGGTACGAGGGGTTCCCACCGGTGACCGGCACGGCGACGATCTCGGGTACGTCGTAGGGGTGCGCCTCCACCAGGTGGGCGACCAGGTCGTCCAAGCGGTCGGCGGCGGTCTTGATCACGACCATCCACTCCTCGTCGGACCGCACCGCGCTCTCCCAGCGGTAGAAGCTGCGGACGGGCCCGCTCACCTGCGCGCAGGCGGCGAGACGATGTTCGACGACCGAGCCCGCCAGCCGCTCGGCCCCCTCTCGTCCGTCGACGGTGGTCTCCACCCTCACGACGTCTGTGTGCTCCGCCAAGGTCGCCTCCTTCGAGGTGGGATGCCGGATCCGCGGGCATCCACCGGGTGTTCTAGCGCCGCGTCAGCCGAGGTTCGCCCCGTCGCGACGCGGCACTAGGCTCACTGATCATGAGCGAACGTGATGAACTCCTGCGTCAGATCAACGATAAGGCGGTCGTGCGCGGGAAGGTGACCCTCTCCTCCGGCAAGGAGGCCGACTACTACGTCGACCTGCGCCGGATCACCCTGGACGGGGAGGCCGCGCCGCTGGTCGGTTCGGTCCTGCTGGACACCGTCGCGGACCTGGAGTTCGACGCGGTGGGCGGTCTGACCCTGGGCGCGGACCCGGTGGCCACCGCCATGGTGCACGCCGCGCACGCGCGGGGTCGCAGGTTGGACGCCTTCGTGGTGCGCAAGGCGGGCAAGGCCCACGGGTTGCAGCGTCGGATCGAGGGCCCCGACGTCACGGGGCGGCGGGTGCTGGCACTGGAGGACACCTCCACGACCGGCGGTTCGGTGATGACCGCGGTGGAGGCCCTGAGGGAAGCGGGCGCCGAGGTGGTGGCTGTCGCGCTGATCGTGGACCGTGGCGCGCGTGTCCGTCTGGAGGAGGAGGGCCTGGAGTACCGGCCCGTCTTCGAGGTGTCCGACCTGGACGTGTGATCTCGGGGGCGGGGCCGCGCGTGGCCCCGCCCGGAGCCCTTTGGAGGCCGAAGCCCTGAGAAGATCGAATACTCGGGGGATCAGGGGTTCAGGGTGAAGCCGTGGTCGGGGTCACGGTCGGAGACGTCCTGTTCGACGCCGTTGACGTAGACCTCGACGGCGCTCGGGTCACCGATGGTGACTTCGAGGCCCTGCGCGTTGTCCGGATAATGCACGGAGTTGCCCTGCTGAAGTTCCTGGTCCAGGAGCACGTCCCCGCCTGGGACCCGAACGAACACGTCGCTGGATTCGCCCACCACACGGATGTAGAGGGCGCCCATGTCGTCGGAGGCCACCGGCTCTGCGGCGGCTTCGGACGCGTTGGCGCTGACGCCCGTGCCTGTCCCTGGTAGCGAGCGGTACAAAAAGTACCCGCCGAGGGCCACCAGCGTGACCAATAGCAGGACGGCCCCGACGATGGCCATCACCTGGCCAACGCCTCGCGGATCGTTCCTATGCCTTCCCACGGCGACGAATGTAGCGCGTATCACGGCAAAAAGCGACAGCAGTCGCCTCGAAGCTCCTGCTTGCTCACATGAAACCCCAAAGCGGGATGTAACCCACCTCCTCGCGCACCCCTCCCACCGGGCATCCTTCGCTCCCCGTAAGCTGCGGGTACGTCGTCGACCCGGAGCATTTTGGTCTAGACCTTTCCAACGGCTCCGGGGATTCGGGATACTCGGACGACACCTGGTGGACGCTCGGACGCACGGCCCGACCTATGGGTCTCCCCGACGGACGGTCTTCCACCGGGCACCGCACGTGGGGTCCCGCCGGCACGCGCAGTCCAGCACCGGCGGACGCTCGCTCCAGGCCGAACCAGGGAGAGTCAAGCCATGCCCATCGCCAGCCCCGAGGTCTACACCGAGATGCTGAGCCGCGCGAAGTCCGAGGGCTTCGCCTACCCGGCGATCAACGTGACCTCCAGCCAGACGCTGCACGCTGCCCTGCGCGGCTTCGCCGAGGCGGAAAGCGACGGCATCGTCCAGATTTCCACCGGTGGTGCCGAGTTCCTCTCCGGTGCCTCGGTCAAAGACATGGTCACCGGCTCGGTCGCCTTCGCCGAGTTCGCGCGCGTCGTCGCCGAGAAGTACTCGGTGAACGTCGCCCTGCACACCGACCACTGCCCCAAGAACAAGCTCGACGGCTTCGTCCGTCCGCTGCTGGAGATCTCCAAGGAGCGTGTGGCCAAGGGCCAGGAGCCGCTGTTCCAGTCGCACATGTGGGACGGTTCCGCCGTGGAGCTGGAGGAGAACCTCCAGATCGCCGAGGAACTGCTCGCCGCTTCCAAGCAGGCCCGCACCATCCTGGAGATCGAGGTGGGTGTCGTCGGTGGTGAGGAGGACGGCATCGTCGGCGAGATCAACGAGAAGCTGTACAGCACCCCGGAGGACGCCCTGCGCACCGCCGAGGTCCTGGGCCTGGGCGAGAAGGGCTACTACATGACGGCCCTGACCTTCGGTAACGTGCACGGCTCCTACAAGCCCGGCTTCGTGAAGCTGCGCCCCGAGGTGCTGAAGAACGCCCAGGAGGCCATCGCCGCCAAGCACGGCAAGACCAACGCCTTCGACTTCGTGTTCCATGGTGGTTCCGGCTCCACCATGGAGGAGATCCACGAGGCCATCGGCTACGGCGTGGTGAAGATGAACGTCGACACCGACACCCAGTACGCCTACACCCGCCCGGTCGCCGACCACATCCTGAAGAACTACGACGGTGTGCTCAAGATCGACGGCGAGATCGGCGACAAGAAGGCGTACGACCCCCGCGCCTACGGCAAGGTCGCCGAGGCCGGCATGGCCGCGCGCGTCGTCGAGGCGGCCCAGCACCTGAAGTCCGCCGGCAACAAGATGAAGTAGGACCCCACGGCACCGCCCCTGATGGCGGTCCGCACCGGTGCCCGGTGACCGATGTCGGTCGCCGGGCACCGCTTTTCTGTGCCCTCTCGCCACCTGAACCTGGAATTCCCGGCGCGGAGAATTCGACGTCTCCTTTCACCACGCATCGACACAAAAGGAACAACGAACCACCACGAATCCCGGCCGGATGGTTACGCCCGATAGGATTTCGGGGATTCCACCGTCACACCTCCCCTGCGTGGAATGAGAAAACGTGAAAGATAGTGACCGTGGGCTCCGCATCGCCGCCATCGGCGCACTCGTGGCCGGCACCGTACTCGTCGGGTCATCGGTGGCCGGAACCGCCTGGGCCTCCTCTCCCGCCGAGAGCGTGGCCGAACGAGCGTCGGCGGCTTGCGGGCTGGGCGCCGACAACCCCAGCGCTTCGGGTGGCACCATCTCTGGAAGCGGGTCCCGGGCCGGCTGTGGCGGCACCGTGACCCTGACCGTCCAGGTACGCAAGCACCGTCCCGCCTGGCCCGACAAGGTCGTGGCCGAGACGAGCCAAACTGGTTTCTCCAACGGCTCCCTCACCGCCTCGGGCGGCTGCGATGGCAACGGCACCTACTTCACCGAGGCCAGGAGTTCGAGCGGGAACAAACTGTCATCCGGAAGGGTCAACAGGTGCTGACCGGAATTCGTTTCCCATTTCCTCTCCTTGCGAATGGGAACGGACGGGCCCATGCGGGTCACCCTTGAGGGCCTGGACTTCGGTTACCGAGGTCGCAAGAAGGTCCTGAACGACCTGAACTGGACCCTGGAACCAGGTGTCACCGGGCTCCTCGGACCAAACGGCGCGGGCAAGACCACCCTGCTGTCGCTCATCGTGACGTTGCTCCCCGTCCGCGGGGGACACCTCTTCATCGGGGAGCACGACCTGTCCACCACGGTCGGCCGGTCCCGGGCCCGACGAACGCTGGGGTTCGTACCCCAGCGTTTCTCCCTGGCCGGTGAGCTGACCGTGGCGGACACGGTCGCGTACGCGGCATGGGTGCACGGACTGGATCGGCGCGAGTGCGGGCCGGCGGCGCTACGGGCTCTGGAGTCCGTCGACCTGTCCGCGCTCGCCGACCGTCGCACACGCACCCTGTCCGGTGGTCAGCGTCAGCGCGTCGGCATCGCCGCGGCCCTGGCCCACGACCCTCGGGTCCTGGTCCTGGACGAGCCCACGGCCGGGCTCGACCCCGGGCAACGGCTCCGCGTGCGCGAGGTCGTGGCCGGGCTGGGCGAGGACCGGACCGTGCTGGTCTCCACGCATCTCATCGAGGACGTCGCACACCTGTGCTCCCGCGTCGGGGTCCTGGCGGGTGGACGGATCGAGTTCCACGGCACCTTCCCGGAACTGGAAGCCCTGATCGAGGACAGCACCGAGGGAAGCCCCTACGGCTCCGAGTTCGAACGGGCCTACGACCGGCTGATCGAACGAGTCGGGGAGAGCCCGTGACCACGCTCCGAAGCCGCGTGAAGACGTCCCCGCTCTTCTGGCCGCTCCCACCGCTCCTGCTCCTGGTCCCGGCCGGACTGATCCTCGCCCTGACCCTGGCGGGGACCTGGAGCGCGCTCTCCTGGAGAGCCCTGGACTGGGTCTACCTCTCCGGCCAGGTGGGGGCCCAGGCCCGCCTACCAGTCGTGGTGGCAGCCGGGGCCGCGGCGCTGGTGGCGGCCCGGTTCACCCGGGCGAGTCTGGTCTTCGCCCAACCCTGGCAGCCCCGCCTGGAACGGGACGTTCCACTGCGGCACGCGCTGGTGGTCACCGGCTGGTGTCTGGGCGCCTATCTGGTGGGCCTGATCCCACTGACCGTCGCGGTCGCCGCGCACGACGCGGGGGTGGTGGACCCCATGCCCGTTCTGGGCGCCCTGGCGGGTTTCGTGGCGCTCACCCTGCTCGGCTACCTGTGCGGGATCCTCGCGCGCGGGCTGTTCGGCGTTCCCGTGGCGATCGCCACCGTCTTCGTGCTCACCGCCCTACCGATGGTCGCCGACTCCTGGACGGCGACGTCCCTCCAGCTTCCGCTCGTGCCCTTCGTGGGCATGCGGGAGAGTGTCCTGCTCGGTTCCTACCGGCTGGGGTTCTTCCTTCTGCTGACGACCATCGCGGCATGGACGATCGCCCGGTTCCTCCGTGTCCCCCGGCGGTTCTCGGCCTCGCACGCGATGGGGGCCGTGGCCCTGGCCTCGGTCGCGTTCCTGCCCCACCTGTACACCTTCCCGCTCGTGGCCTACGCCCAGGGCGGAGACGAGATCTGCTCGGAGCGTGACGGGATCCGCTACTGCGTCCACGAAGGGCACGCGGAAGAACTCGACCCGATCATCGATCTGGCCGCCCCCGTCTTCGCCGCCTACGGGCGAGGCGACGCGGTCCCCGACCAGGTCCGCGACCACGCTCTGGCCACCGAGGACCGCGAAGTACTCGACGGTCCCGAGCACGGGGTGTTCTGGATGCGCGTCCATCCGGGGTGGGATCCGTACCAGCAGGTACCCGAGGACGCGGCCGCGTGGCTGGTGCCGGACCTGTTCGTGTGCGGCTCCGAGGGCGTGGCCCGTATGGACCGGGACGCGCAAGCGCGGGAACGGAGAGCGGCCGTGATAACGGGGTTTCAGGCCTGGCTCGCTTCGCGGGCGTTCGGGGGTGACACCTCCGAGGACGGTCCGTTCGCCGGCGCCGATCCCGACGAGGTCCGTGCGTGGATCGCCCGGGACGGGGAGCGTCTGGCCGCATGTGAGGTGGAACCGGAGGAACTGCCGTGGTGGCCGTGACGCTGCGCCCTTCCCTGCTTCCGATGCTCGGCGCGTCGCTCTCGGCCATCGTGGCGGCGGCGCTCGGTCTGGCCCTGTCCGGGGCCGTGGTTCCGGTCGCGGTGTTCGACTGGCCCAACGAGGAACAACGGGTCCCCATCGCCGAACTGTTGTGCGTGTGCGCGGCCACGGCGGGTGCCTGGGCGAACCGCCCACGCCTGTGGGAGTGGGAGCGGCTGGGCGGGACCCGGACACGGATCAGGGCGGCCGTGGTGGCCGCGCTCGGCGTACTGCTGTCCGCGACCGTGGCACCGGCCCTGTTGTCGACCACGGCGGAGGCCGAGAATCCGTGGCTCCTGGTGACGAACGTCCTGCTGGCGGTTTCGGCCGTGTACCTGCTGTCGCCCTTCCTGAGCGCGGTGCCGTCCGGGCTCTTCGTCCTCGTCGGGATCCTTCTGGGGGCGGCGGCCTGCAACATGGTTCCGGGGCTGTACCGGGTGGTCCCGTACGCATACGTGGGATCCGACGGTTGGCGGGCCCCGGATCTACTGTCCGGGGCGACCGTGCCGGCACTGGCGATCGGCCTGGCCTTGGCGGCGGTGGGGGCGCACGCGCTGACCCACGGTTCCACTCCCGGGGTTCGGCGGCGTGGAGGGGACTCCGCCTGACCCCGATGGCAGGATGGGACGTATGAACCTGCACCAGAACCTGTTGAACGAGCCGCCCGAGACCCGTCTGACCGACGACCCCGAGGCGCGCGACGCGTTGGCCGCCGCCGACGACCCCACCCCGGTCGCCGGGCGCTTCCCGTCCTACTCCGCCGCCTGGGCACGCCTGGCCGAGCTGGCCCTGGCCGACGGAAAGCCGGTGGCCGCCTACGCGTACGCCCGTACCGGCTACCACCGGGGCCTGGACCAGCTGCGCCGTTCCGGTTGGAAGGGGCACGGCCCGGTCCCGTGGGAGCACGAGCCCAACCGCGGTTTCCTGCGCGCGCTGCACTCTCTGGGCAAGGCGTCCGAGGAGATCGGCGACGCCGAGGAGGCCGAGCGCTGCGCGACCTTCCTGCGCGAGTCCAGCGCCGAGGCGGACAAGGCCCTCAACGGCTGAGAAGACCGGGGGAGAAGGGATCCGGTCCCTTCTCCCCCGACCCCTCCGACACCGCCGAACAGTGCGTCCCAGGCACCACGAGGCGCGCCTGACCAGGATCCACTGGTCGTGTACCCTCAATACGCAACGGCCCCTGTCGCTGCCTTGCGCCAGGGGTTGATCCATGTCCGGGGTGTGAAAAGCCCTGTTCAGGTGTCGAGCGAAGAGGTAGAGACCAATGCCGGCGATCACGCTCGTGGGTGCCCAATGGGGCGACGAGGGCAAGGGCAAGGCGACCGACCTGGTCGGTGAGCAGGTGGACTATGTGGTCCGCTACCAGGGTGGAAACAACGCCGGGCACACGGTGGTCATCGGGGATCAGAAGTACGCCCTGCACCTGTTGCCCTCCGGCATCCTCTCCCCCAACGTCGTACCCGTCATCGCCAACGGCGTCGTCATCGACCCGGGGGTGCTGTTCGAGGAGCTGCGCGGCCTACAGGAGCGGGACGTGGACACGTCCCGGCTGCTCATCTCGGCCAACGCGCACCTGATCATGCCCTACCACCGGGCCCTCGACAAGGTCAGCGAGCGCTTCCTCGGCAAGGGCAAGATCGGTACCACCGGCCGCGGCATTGGACCGGCCTACGCCGACAAGGTCTCCCGCCAGGGCGTGCGCGTCCAGGACATGTTCGACGCCAAGATCCTCCGCAAGAAGATCGAGCTCGCCCTCCACGACAAGAACCAGCTCCTCACCAAGGTGTACAACCGGCGCGCGTTGGAGGCCGAGCCGATCATCGAGGAGTACCTGGGTTACGCCGAGCAGCTGCGCCCCTACGTCGCCGACACCTCCCTGATCCTCAACAAGGCGCTGGACGAGGGCAAGACCGTCTACCTCGAAGGGTCCCAGGGCACCCTCCTGGACATCGACCACGGCACCTACCCGTTCGTCACGTCCTCCTCCCCCACCTCCGGTGGCGCCGCCGCGGGCGCGGGCATCGGCCCCAACCGCATCTCCAAGGTCGTCGGCATCCTGAAGGCCTACACCACCCGTGTCGGCTCCGGTCCGTTCCCGACCGAGCTCCACGACGAGCAGGGCGAGTGGCTGCGCACCCAGGGCGGCGAGTACGGCGTGACCACCGGCCGTAACCGTCGGTGCGGCTGGTTCGACGCCCCGATCGCCCGCTACGCCACCCGGGTCAACGGCGTCACGGACTTCTTCCTGACCAAGCTCGACGTCCTCACCGGCCTGGAGCGCATCCCCGTGTGCGTGGCCTACGACGTCGACGGGGTCCGTCACGACGAGATCCCGATGACGCAGACCGACTTCCACCACGCCACTCCGATCTACGAGTACTTCGACGGATGGACCGAGGACATCACGGCCGTCCGGGAATTCGACGAACTCCCCAAGAACGCGCAGTCGTACGTGCGTACTCTGGAGGCGATGGCGGGAGCTCCGATCTCCGCCATCGGTGTCGGCCCCGGGCGTGACGAGACCCTCGCGTTGCGCTCACTGGTCTGATCCGGCGACCACCGTCCTTCCTCCAGACAGAAGAAGAGGCCCCCTTCAGTGAAAGCCCTCGTTCTCGGCGGCGGAGGCCGCGAGCACGCACTCGTCCGTGCCCTGTCCCTTGACCCGGGTGTCACCAGCATCCACAGTGCCCCTGGCAACCCGGGCACCTCCGACCTTGCCGAGAACCACGTCATCAACGTGACCGACGCACTGGCCGTGACCGAACTCGCCGCGCGTATCCGCACGGAACTGGTCGTGATCGGTCCGGAGGCCCCGCTCGTGGCGGGTGTGGCCGACGCGCTGCGCGACCGTGGCATCCCGGTGTTCGGCCCCGATAAGGAGGCCGCCCGGCTGGAGGGTTCCAAGGCATTCGCCAAGGAGGTCATGGAAGCGGCCGGGGTGCCCACGGCCAAGGCCCGCGCGTGCCGCACCGCCGGTCAGGTCTCCGAGGCCCTCGACGAGTTCGGGGCGCCCTACGTGGTCAAGAACGACGGGTTGGCCGCCGGCAAGGGCGTCGTGGTGACCGAGGACCGGGCCCTGGCCGAACAACACGCCCGGGAGTGCGGTCGGGTCGTCATCGAGGAATACCTGGACGGTCCCGAGGTGTCGCTGTTCGTGCTCACCGACGGCGCGCACGCGCTGCCGTTGCTGCCCGCCCAGGACTTCAAGCGCGCCTACGACGGGGATCAGGGCCCCAACACCGGGGGGATGGGCTCCTACGCTCCGGTGCCCTGGGCCCCCGCCGGGCTGGTGGACGAGGTCATGGAGTCGGTCGTGCGGCCGACCGTGTCCGAGATGAACCGGCGTGGCCACCGCTACCAGGGTCTGCTCTATGTCGGCCTGGCCCTGACCGCGCGCGGCCCGCGCGTGGTGGAGTTCAACGCGCGCTTCGGCGACCCGGAGACCCAGGTCGTGCTGGACCGACTGGCGACCCCGATCGGCGCGGTCCTCCAGGCCACCGACACCGGTGGTCTGGGTTCGATCGGTTCGCTGCAGTGGAAGGCCGGCGCGGCGGTCTCCGTCGTGGTCGCGGCCGAGAGCTACCCGGGCGACCCTGTCAAGGGCGACCTCATCGGTGGTCTGGACGCCGCCAACGCCCTTGAGGGTGCCTACGTGCTGCACGCGGGCACCGCTTGGGAGGGGGTGCGCGACATCAAGTCCAACGGTGGTCGGGTGCTGAACGTGGTGGGCACCGGAACGGACCTGCGTCAGGCCCGCGAGCGCGCCTACCAGGCGGCGGGCCTGATCGAGTTGCGCGGATCCTTCTACCGCACCGACATCGCCGAGCGCGCCGCCGCCGAGCTCTAGGTCGTGTTCTCAGGGCCTCCGCCGGCGCTTCGGCCCGTGTCCACCGAACAGGATCCCGACCCCATGCGACGGGCCCTCGACGATCGTCGAGGGCCCGCGTTCGCCCGGTCGACCTCCCCGGGAGATCGCGCCACGACCCACCGAGGTCGGAACTTCCGGACGACGTGGTGGAACGCACTCTGTCCCGTCACCTGGAGATCTACGAACGCTTGACCGGCACGGAATCGCTCGGGTGACCCGAAACGCGAGGGTGATTCGTCCCACGCGGGCGCCGATCGGGACCGGAGAGCACGTATGGTGGGTCGAGTCGTGCGCGACGCCGGGGTAAACGGTGGGCCATGCGCACGAACCCTTGTCTCTCCCTCAGGCGTAACGCCTCTTTGGTCGTTTGGCGGGACTCTATCCGTGATCTGCGGGTATACCACGTTCTGGGCCGGCGTTCGCCGGTGCTTGCTATAGAGTCGTCGCGAACCCACCGGTTCACTGGCCGCGCAGGTCACACGCAAGTCGGTCGCAACGTTTCAGGGGAAACCCGCGTCTAAACCCACATAGGCGAACCCGCCAAGGGTGACCTTTTTTCACATCTGCCTCACGAAGGAGCACAGAGCATGGGCCAGGAGGTTCGTTACCGCGTCCGCGGCGGACGCCCCCTCAGTGGAACGGCGTTCATCCAAGGCGCGAAGAACGCCGTCCTGCCGATGATCGGGGCCGCCCTGTTGGCGTCCAAAGGACGTACCGTTCTGAGGAACGTCCCCGTCATCGAGGATGTGTACCGCGCGCTCGAACTCGCCGAACACGTGGGCGCCAAGGTCGCGTTCCACGAGGCCGAGCGCACCGTCGTGATCGACGCGTCCGGACTCAATGACCCCGAGAAGGCGGTCCTGCCCGCCGAGATCGCGGCCCGCTTCCGTGGCTCCGTGCTCTTCGTTCCCGCCCTGATGCACCGCACCGGCAGTGCGCGCATCGAGGGCGTCGGCGGCTGCAACCTCGGCAGTCGCAACCTCGACTTCCACTACCGCGGCTTCGCACGCCTGGGCGCGGAGGTCACCGAGGACCTTGAGCGCAACCACATCAACGTGGAGGCGAGCAAGCTCCGCGGCGGCCGGCTGTACCTGGACACTCCGTCCCACACCGGCACCGAGAACCTCATCATGGCGGCCGTGTTGGCCCCTGGCACCACCGTGATCGAGCACGCGGCCCTGGAGCCCGAGGTTCTGGACGTCATCGACTTCCTCAGCGCCATGGGCGCGAAGATCACCGGTGGCGGCACCGGCCTGATCACGGTCGAGGGCGTCAAGGAGCTCACCGCCGTCGAGCACACCATCATGGCCGACCGCATCGACGCCGGTGTGTTCGCGATGACCGTCGCCGCCACCGGTGGCGACGTCAGCCTGGTGGGCGCCAACCTGGACCACCTGGGTGTGGCCCGTTGGAAGCTGGAGCAGATGGGCGTGGGCTTCTCTCAGGAGGGCGCCGTCCTGCACGTCCAGAGGGACCCGGCCGTGCCGCTGCGTCCGATCAACGCGGTGACCTCGCCGTTCCCGGGCTTCGCGACGGACCTGCAGTCGCCGCTGATGGCCCTGGCCACCCTGGCCGAGGGTGAGAGCTACATCCACGAGGCCATCTACGACGGTCGCTTCGCGCTGGCGGACGAGCTCAACAAGATGGGCGCCAAGATCGAGGTCGAGGGCACTCGCGCCATCGTGCACGGTTCCACGAACCTGCGCGGTGCCGAGGTGATCGCCCACGACCTGCGGACCGGTGCCGCTCTGGTTCTCGCCGGACTGGTCGCCGAAGGTGAGACAATCGTTGCGTCCGGCTATCTGGTGGACCGCGGTCACTCTCAGTTCGCGCAGCGACTCGCCGCGCTAGGCGGAGACGTGGAGCGCGTTACCGGCTCGTAAAGAGTCGTTCGCACAGTTCAAGCCGGGGTGGGGGGCTTCCCTCCACCCGGGCTTTCGGCGTTGATATGGAAAACGATCTTCTTTGGCCCCGCACAATGGGTACGATCTCGGCAAGCATGCCGTGACAGAGATCGGGTCGGGAAACCAGTGGGCGCACATAGTGAAGAGCGTGGAATGGTAGCGGGGAGCAACCCGAGGTGAGTGCCCAGCGTACTGGCGATTTGACGATCGGCGTCATAGGGCCCCATGAGGTGGTCGAACGGGTCATGCTCATGGGACCTGGGTCAACAGGACCTCTCAACGCCAGACTCATCGCCGCCGCGTATCGAGATGAGCAAGAGGCGACGGACAAGGTCGTCAGGCTGGGGTCGGCGATCGATGCCTATCTGTTCGCCAGCCCGGTCCCCTACGAGTTCGCGAGGAAGGCAGGCGTGTTGACCATGCCCGCGACCTTCGTGCCACTCGGTGGGGCGAGCCTGCACGAAGCCTTGCTCCGAGCGACCTTGGACGACCGCTACGACCCGACCAGAGCGAGTCTGGACGTGCTCAGCCGGGCCGACGTGGTGGAGGCCTACTCCGAGGTCGACCTGCCCGTGGACGGGATCCACGTGCACGAAGAACTGACCAACACCGCCCAACTCACCTCGTTCCACGAGGGGCTTTGGCGGCGCAAGGCCACCCGGATGGCGATCACCTGCGTACGCGGGGTCGCCGAACGGCTGGAGGCCATCGGGGTGCCGGTGATCCGGCTGCGGCCGACCAACGCCGGGGTGCGCAGCGCGCTGCAGACCGCCGGCCTGTTGGGCGCCCACCACCGTCTGGAGGAAGCCCAGCTGGGCGTCGTCGTGGTCGACGTGCCCACCCTTCGCGACTCCTCCCGACGGTCCACACCCCGTTACTGGCGTGAGGAACTGCGACTCTCCCTGCACCGACTGCTGTTGCAGGAGGCGCACCGCATCAACGCGACGGCCCACCGTCTGGACGACCACTCGTTCATGATCACGGCCACCCGCGGCTCCCTGGTCACCGCGACCGAGGGGTTCCGGCAGCCGCCGTTCGTCGAACGGATCAAGGCCGAGTTGGGCATCGCGATCGAGGTGGGCATCGGCATGGGCCGCACCACCCAGGACGCGGAATCGCACGCACGCGCGGCCCTCAACCGTGCCCAGGCCTCCCGACAGAGCTTCGCGGTGGACCGAGAGGGACGATCCCTGGTCCCGGCCCAGCGCGCGCCCGCACGGCACTCCTCCGAGCCGCTGCGCACCAAGGGTCGCGAGACCCTCATGCGCCTGTCGGAGAAGATCGCCGAGGAGGACGGGCCACTGGTCGTCGACGCGGAGAACGCCGGGCGCATGCTCGGGGTCACCTCCCGCACCGCGCGTCGGTTGCTGCGCACCCTGGTGGAGGAGGGCCTGGCCTGGCCCTTGCCGCCCAACCGCACCCTCCAGCCCGGCCGCCCGCGTCAGCTCTACCGTCTGATCGTGGAGAAGCTGGACAAGGACGCCGCCGGCAAGTAGTCGCGTGCGTTCGCACGTACCGCCCACGGGGGCGGGTTCCCGTTCGGGAGCCCGCCCCCGTTCGCTTGTGCCCTGGTGTGGAGGGTTCAGCGACGTTCGGCGTAGGTGGTGGCGACCGCCAGGAACGCGTCGTTCTCCTCCGGCGTGCCGATACTGACGCGAACACCTTCACCCTCGAAGGGGCGCACCGAGACACCGACCTCGGCGCAGGCCGCGGCGAATTCCAGGGTGTCCTCACCCGCACGCAGCCACACGAAGTTGGCCTCGGTCGGGGGCACGGTCCATCCGGAGGCCAACAAGGCCTCACGGACGCGCTCACGCTCCTTGACGGTGGTCGCCACGCGCTCCAAGAGCTCGTCCTCCGCGTCCAGGGAGGCGATACCCGCGGCCTGGGCCAGGTGGTTGACCGCGAAGGGCACGACGGTCTTGCGCACGGCGGCGATCACGTGCGGGTGGCCGACGAGGAACCCGAGACGGACGGCCGCCAGACCGTAGGCCTTGGAGAAGGTCCGCAGCACGGCGACGTTCGGTCGGTCGGCGTACAGGGTGACGCCGTCGGGGACCTCGGGGTCGCGCACGTACTCCCGGTAGGCCTCGTCCAGAACCACCAGGACGTGGTCGGGCACTCGGTCGAGGAAGTCGATGAGCTCCCGTTCCCGGACCGTGGTGCCGGTCGGGTTGTTCGGGTTGCACACCAGCACCATGCGGGTGTCCTCGGTGATCGCGTCCAACAGGGCTTCGAGGTCGTGGGTCTCGTCCCTGAGGGGCACTCGGACCGACGTGACGCCGGACAGCTCCGCCAGCAGCGGGTAGGCCTCGAAGGAACGCCAGGCGTAGACGACCTCCGCTCCCGGCTCGCCGACGGCTTCCAGGAGCTGCTGGAGCAGTCCGACGGATCCGGCGCCGAGGGCGACGTGCTCCTCGGGTACGTCCAGGTGGGCCGCGAGACGGGTGACGAGCTCGGTCGCGCCCGGGTCCGGATAGCGGTTCAGGTCCGCGGCGGCCCGCGTGATGGCCTCACGCACGGACGGGAGCGGGCCGTAGGGGCTCTCGTTGGAGGACAGCTTGATGGAGCGCCCGTCGGGACCGACGACCTTGCGGCCGGGCTTGTAGGCGGGAATGGACTCCAGTACCGCCCGCAGATATGGCGATTTCGACTCCGACACCATTGTCCTTCCTCAATACTTTGTGCTAGCCCCGAGACACTCTCAGCAATGAATGTCCGGGTTGGCCACCGCTCCAAGCGGAAATATCGCACAAACCAGGAGAAATCACCATGCGTTTGCGTCAATTCACCGGCACGACCGTGGCCTTTTCGGCGGTGGTCCTCCTGGCCGCCTGTGGCGGTCAGGAGCAGGAACAGGGCGACGTCCCCGGCACGGAGGCCTCGGCGGCACTGCACGAGGCCCAGCCGATGAGCGTCCGGGACGCGACCCTGATCTCCGAGAGCAGCGAGAGCGGCACCTACTCCGAGCTTGTCACAGTGCAGTACTCCGAGGAGGTACGGGCCTCTACCGAGCTGGACAAACCCGAGTGCCTGGACGCCGCCAACCGATGGGCCGACCTGGACGCGGTACGCGACGCGCCCGCGTCCGTGGCCGCCTACGAGTGGGAACAGGGCTCCGTCTCGCACATCCTCGTCGAACTCGACGAGGAGTCCGCCACCGAGGCCCTGGAGACCCGACCGCCGGAGAGCTGCTCGGAGTACACCGCCACCTACGAGGACGGCAGTAGCTCCGACTACGGGGTCAGCGACCTGGAACTCCCACAGTTCGGTGACGAATCCCGTTCCTTCGCCATCCAGGTCACCGACGACGGCGGAGAGAACAACATGTACACCGTGATGTACCGCAACGGCGCGCTGCTCGGCACCACTTCGATCATGGGACCGGGCGACCCCGAGGAGTACGAGCAGATGCTCGTGGACTTCACCGAGGCCGCCGTCGACCGTCAGGGACAGATGCTGGGCTGACCGGGAACCGGGCGCGAGACCCGATCAGACCTGGATCCGCTCCGCCTCGGGGTCGCCGGGCTGCCCCCGCCCGGCCGCGCCCGAAGACTCCTTGGCCGGAGTGACCGGTCCGGTGCCACCACGCCCCTCGGCCTCGTCCCTCTTGGCCGCCTGCCGCGGCCGGGGCAGCCTGCGCGGCGGCCCCTGGAGGTCGAGGGTGGTGACCGCACCGAAGGTGGCGATCACCGCACCGCTCTCACGTTCCACGAGCGCCGCGCGCACCCTGGTCCGGCGCGGCCCACCGACGCGCACCGCGTAGACCACGTCCACCCGGCGACCGTGGCGCATCCCGTCGTAGCGCAGGAAGCGCCAGCAGCCGTGCCGCCAGGTGTCCTCGGGTTCGGTGGAGAGCATCACCTTGGTGTTGGTCCGCCAGACGTCGCTGCGGCGCAACCGGCGCAGACTTCGTCGAGGGGAGTCCTCCCGCAGCGCGCACGGCTCCCTACCGAGCGTCCGGGTGAGGGCTTCACGCAGCTCGGGGCTGAGGACCGCCAACAGGAGCAGTTCCACCCCGAGCACGGCGCCGTGGAGCAGGGTGGGCGTGGCCGCCACCTCCCAGCCGCTCGGGGTCAGACCGATGGTGGCGACCGCCGCCACCGCGAGCAGGGAGGCGCGGGTGAGCGTGCGCCACCCGATCGGTTCGCGGCTCAGACCGCCGAAGCAGCCACAGCCCGCCTCCGGATCGCGCCGCCGCACCACCAACAGCACACCGACGGACACGGCGAAGAGCAGCACCGTGAGCACCCGCGCCGCCTCGCCGAGCGGTCCGGTGAGGGTCAACAACGCCACCGCCAGGACCACCTCCACCAGACAGGTGAGGAGCGTGACGGGACGGCGCCACCGTTGCGGCACCAACACCGCGACGCCCGTGCCCTCCGAACGCGGGGCGGCCTTGCCCACCGCTCCCATCAGCAGCAGCGCCGCCAGCAGTGGCAGCTGGACCTCGCGGACCGCTGCGAGGATCTCCGGGAACATCGATTCACCCCTCCTGTTTCGCGACGGTCATGGTCGCGTTGAAGCAGCCGGCCTCCAGCCGCCCGCCCAGGGCGACGAAGGAGATCATGGTGAGGGAGGCGATCCGCCCCGCCGCGTGCGTCCCGCAGGAAGGGCACAGGTCACAGAACCAGCTGTCGGCGGCGGCGCAGTCGAGCACGGGCACGACCGCCGTATCCCGGGTGCAGTCGTTGCGCATCCGGAGGGTGGCGCCGGTCGACAGCAACGGCAGCGGGAGGCAGGGGGTGCGCCGGTCGCACCGCCCCTCGTCGTCGTCTCGGTCCAGGGACGGATAGGCGGCACCGTGCGCGTGGGCTCGTGGATCCAGGTGGGCGGAGCGCCCCCAGGCCGGGTCGTACCAGGTGGCGATGCCCTCGACAGTGGTGGAGTGGTCGCGGGTGAGCGGCCTGCGCGGGGTCGAGTCCAGCGGGTAGGGCGGCTGTGTGGTGGTCGGGCGCGCGGCCCACACCGCACCGCCGTGCCAGACACCGACGGCGTCGAACAGGTAGCCGGGCTCCAACCGCGGATGGCGGACGGAGATGCGTCCGGACGTGCGGTAGGGCAGGACCACCGTGAGCCGCGGCCGACCGTGACCTGGATCGATCGTGAGTGTGTCGTCCTCGCGGTCGACGATGACCCCGGTGGCGCGAGCCGCCTGCGCCCAGACCCGGTCGGCGATCAGTCTCCCGTCGTGCGAACACAGCACCACGGCGTCGTCACCGGGCCGCAGTTCGGCGGGTCGGACCTCACCGCCACGCCAGAAGGTGGTGGACCCTTCGAAGAGGAAGCGCTCCTCACCGTTCGGGGTGGCCAGGCAGAGCATGTACGAAGTGGCGTCCACGACCACGCCGCGGACGACGCGATGGTGGACGGGGGTGGGTTCGGGTGCGGCCTCGGAGCCGAGCAGCGCCGACGTGAACCGCCGACGCTCCCGATCCCTGTCCATGATCACTGACATGTCCTTCACGCCCCCTGCCGCCCGACTCGTCCATTCGTGACCCATTGTGACCCCCGGACGCGCGATCGTCCGTTCACACGCCGGAACGCACTCGATCGTGTCGGCGACATGTCATGCGAAGACACGTCGATCCGTGTCGCTTTCGCGCGGTTTGTCGGCACGTGGCGCCGACCTGCCTGGGTGTTTGCGTTCACTATGTGACAGTTGTGAACCAAGGGCGGCCACTGTGAATCAAGGGCGGCCGCACGTCGCCGTGTACACAGCGTTGCCGCACGACGAGAGTCGGCGCTACCCGTAAAGGTCGGTGGTCCACGTGACGGGAACGACCCGGACCCCGAGGTCCGACGAGTTCAGTCGCTACGTGTCCGAACGCGGTCCCGCGCTGTTGCGCATGGCCCGCTCCCTCACCAACAGCCACGCCGACGCCGAGGACCTCCTCCAGGCCGCGCTGGTCAAGACCTTTCTCGCCTGGGAGCGTATCGCCAACCCCCGCGCCCGCGACGGATACGTCCGCCGAGCCATGGTCAACGCGCAGATCTCCGAGTGGCGTCGCAAGCACCTGGACGTCTACCCCACCGACGAGATCCCCGAACAGCGCGTGGACGACCCGACCTGGCGCAGCGACCTCGCCGACGTCGTGGGACGCGCCATCGAACGTCTCCCCGAACGTCAGCGCGCCACGGTGGTCCTGCGCTACTACGACGACCTCACCGAAGCGCAGATCGCCGAACGCATGGGCGTCACCATCGGGACGGTGAAGAGCACACTGTCCCGGTCCGTGGAGAAGCTGCGCCGCGACGCCGACCTCATCATCGAACGCACCACCACCTGACCCCACCCTCGGGTTCCCGCTCGGCCCACCGGCCCCGACCGGGCCACCAGGTTTCCCTACGGCCTGAAGAGCGTCGTCCCTTCTCGGACACGGCCCCACCGGCTTCGGGAGCCCACCCCACGACTTCGTGCGGGACCGTTTCGTACAGGGATTCGGATCGCGACTTTCCCCCGAATTCCGCCGCGCCGCCCGCTCGTCCTTCTCCATCGCATCCCGGAGACGCATCGGACCCCCGTACGATCCGGACGGTCCACAACCTCCCGAGGCTCCCCCGAACGGTGGTCGGCCGAAGCATCATCGGCCCGTCCGATCCGCCCGACCTCCAGGAGGAACCCCCGTGAGTACACGTCACGCCCCCGACACGCCGGCCCCGGAGGAGGGTCTCGACCTGCCCGAGCTCACCCCGCCCCGGTGGAACCGGCACGGCGGCACCATGCTCGACGCGTCCTGGCTCCGGATCGCCCGCCACATGCCCACGCTCCTCGCCCGGGCCGCCTCCCTGGCCTGGCTCAGCGGCCCCCGCGACGTCGTCACGACCGTCCTGTTCAACCTCGGTTCCGGCGCCGCCACCGCTTGGGCCCTGGTCACCACCACGGCGGTCCTCGGCGAGCTCTTCGCACAGGTCCCCACCCCCGAACGGGTGATCTCCGCACTCCCCTCCCTGGGTCTGCTCGCTCTGGCACTCCTCCTCCGTGGCGGTTGCGGAGCCCTCGCCGGACGCGCCCAGGCCCGCCTGGAACCCAAGGTCGTACTGACCGCCGAACGACGCCTGCTGCGCGACGCCACCTCCGTGGAGCTGCGGGCCTTCGACGACAGCGAGTTCCACGACCACCTGTTCCGCTCCCACACCCGCGGCTGTGACGAGGCGGGCGCCCTGGTCCGGCAGTCCGTCGACCTCCTGACCGGGTTGGTGGGCATCGTCGCCGCGGCCGGGGTCCTGGCCACCCTGCACCCCGCCCTGGTTCCGCTCCTGCTGCTCGCCCTGGTCCCTCAGTGGTGGGGCGCCGCGGCCTCCGCCCGCATGCGCTACCGGATGATCCTGGCGTTCACCGAGGGGCGACGCCGCAAGCACATGCTCGAACAGCTCATGACCGCTCGGGAGAGCGCCGCCGAGGTCCGTTCCTTCACCATGGAGCGTCGGCTGCTCTCCGAGTTCGATCAGATCGCCCGCCGCGAGCTGGACATCCACCTGGGATTGGCCACCCGTCAGGCCGCCGTCCGCTTGGCCGGTGACACCGCGAGCGGCCTCGTCACCGCCGGGGTGTTCGCCGCGCTGGCCCTCTTGCTGGTCAAGGGGGCCGTACCGATCGCCGTCGCCGGGGCCGCCGTCGTCGCCGTCCGCGTGGCGCAGGGAGCGCTGAGCAACACCCTGCACGCGGTGACCCGCGTGTACGAGTCGGGTCTGTACTTCTCCGACTTCGTGGCCTTCCAGCGGGAGGCCGCGGCCCGACTGCCGCGTCCTGGACCGCGGCCCGCCCCGGAGGGGTTCGACCGGATCGAACTGCGCGACGTGACCTTCGGATACCCCTCGGGTGAAGGGCCCGCCCTGGAGGACGTGAGCCTGACCCTCCAGCGTGGGCGGACGATCGCCCTGGTGGGCGAGAACGGGTCCGGCAAGAGCACCCTCGCCAAACTGCTCTCCGGCCTGTACACGCCCCAGAAGGGCAGCGTGCGCTGGGACGACACCGACCTGTCCGAGGTGGACGGGGTGAGCCTGCGCGCACGGATCTCCGTGATCGCCCAGGACCACACGCACTGGCCGTTGACCGCGCGCGGCAACACCGTGATGAGCAGCCCGGAGGACACCGAACGCCTCAGGCGCGCCGCCGAGGCCGCCCAGGCCGACCGTGTGGTGGCCGATTTCGAGCACGGTTGGGGAACCCTGCTGGACAAGCGCTTCGCCCACGGGGTGGAGCCGTCCGGCGGTCAGTGGCAGAGGCTCGCGGCGGCCCGTTCGTTCTACCGGGGTGACGACGGCGACGAGGTGCCCCTGCTCATCGCCGACGAACCCACCGCCGCCATGGACGCCCGCGCCGAGCACGGGTTCTTCACCTCCGTCCACGCGCACGCCCGCCGCACCGGGGCCACGGTCGTGTTGATCACACATCGCCTCGCCTCGGTGCGCATGGCCGACCAGATCGTCGTCCTCGAACGCGGCCGCGTGATCGCCCAGGGCACCCACACCGAACTCGTCTCCGCAGGTGGCCTGTACCGGGAACTGTGGGAACTCCAGGCCGACGCCTACCGCGTCCCCGAGGTCCCGCGTCAGCGTCGACCCTGAGTCCGCAGGGGAGGTCGGACGTCCCCGACCTCCCCGACCGGATCCGCCCGGGAGATTCGTTTTGCGCCCGGACCCCGCGCTCTGTAGGCTGGTCGCAGCCAGGAGGATTCGCCTAGAGGCCTAGGGCGCCGCACTGCTAATGCGGTTGGGGGGCAACCCCCTCATGGGTTCAAATCCCATATCCTCCGCACATGACCTGGGGTTTCTCTCTTCCTCTGCACGAGAGAAGCCCCAGGTTTCTTCATGCCCAGGGTCTGCCGACACAGGATCCCTGTCCGGTACGCGCGCCGACCGCTTACCGTCCCGAATCTGGACGCTGAACTGCGAGGACGAACCCTCCGAGCATCTTGAGGAAGCGTGAGCGCGGCGGACCCGCGCAGGCCTGTGTACGGACTTGAACAGGGGCTCCCCGTACCCTCCACAGGTGATGGCACGGGGATGTGCCGGCGCCCGCGGTGACTCTGTCCCGACGGAGGCGAAGCCTGCCCCTGTCGATGATCCCGATCCCACCGGATCTGTTGGCGGGGCGTGGAGTGCCGAGTGGTTGTGTGACCAGCGCTTCGGGTGGCCTCAGGCCGATCTCTCGGAAATGGAGTGGTAAGCACGTTCCCGGCCTTCGAGGGTGTCCGTGACCATGGCTCCGAGGCTGTTGTGGATATGGGTGCGCACCAGCCCGGCCGCGGCAGCACCGTCGCCAACGATGACGAGCTCCAGGATCCTGTGGTGCTGGTTCAGGTCTATCGTGCGTGGCTCGGCACCCGCGGGCAGTTCCAGGCCGATCCTCCGGTACCGGTCCGCTTTGTCCCACAGGTCATCCAGAAGCCTGATCATCACGTTGTTGTGGGAAGCAGCGTAGATCGCCCGGTGAAAGGCCCGATGTGCCGCAATGGCTTCCTCACCCCAGGTGCGGGTGACCGGAAGGAGTTCGTCGGCCGCCGCCTTCATGGTGGCGATCTCCCGTTCCGTCCGACGTAGGGCGGCGAGCTCGGTGGCGGAGGGTTCCAGCGAGAAACGGACCTCCAGCAGTTCACGCGCTTCGGAGGCGCTCATGGGCGCCACGCGAACATCTCGGTGGGCGTCCATCACGACCCAGTCCTCGCTGGCCAGCCGTCTCACCGCCTCACGCAGAGGGGTGATGCTCATCCCCATCTCCTCCGCCAGTTCGTACTGCGACAAACGTGATCCCGGGGCGAGCTCACCGGAGGTGATACGACGGCGCAGCTCGGTGTAGGCCAGACCGCCCTTGCTGGAGAAGACGTTCGCGCTGGTCATCATGACCTCTCTCACAGAATTTCTGCCCACGGGCTTGTGCCCCTCGTCGCAGCCAGCATAGGCTCCACATAACTTATAAGGGTCTTATAAGACCTAATTCCGCAGGAAGAGTGCTATGAGAATCGTTTCCGCCCACGTGGGAACCATCCCGATCAGCTCGTCGATGCGCAACGCGTACATCGACTTCAGCAAGATGGACTGCACGGTCCTGGCACTGGTCAGTGACGTACTGGTCGACGGCAAGCCCCTGGTGGGTTACGGCTTCAACTCCAACGGCCGGTACAACGCCACGGCCATCCTGAACGAGCGAATGCTGCCGCGACTGCGGAACGCCGCGGCGGAGGAGCTGCTGGACGAGAACGGCGAGCTCTCTCCCATCAAGGCGTGGGATGTCATGATGCGCAACGAGAAGCCCGGCGGCCACGGTGAACGCTCCGTTGCCGTCGGCGTGGTGGACATGGCGCTGCACGACCTTGCCGCCAAGGCCGCAGGTGTACCGCTGTACCGGTGGATCTCCGACCACTACGGTGACGGCGACCCGGACAAGGACGTCTTCGTCTACGCCGCCGGCGGCTACTACGCGCCTGGCAAGACCCTGGAAGACCTGCAGGACGAGATGCGCGGCTTCCTCGACTCCGGGTACGAGATCGTCAAGATGAAGATCGGCGGCGCCGACCTGGCCGAGGACCTCGATCGCATCGAGGCGGTCATCGACGTTCTGGACGGCGACGGGTCGCGTCTGATGGTGGACGCCAACGGTAAGTTCGACCTACAGACCGCGCTGGACTACGGCCGGGCCATCGACCGGTACGGCCTCTTCTGGTACGAGGAAGTCGGCGACCCACTGGATTACGGTCTGAACGCGACGCTGTCGGAGAACTACCGTAATCCCATTGCGACCGGCGAGAACCTGTTCTCCTTGCAGGACGCCCGGAACCTGATTCGCTACGGCGGGATGCGCCCGGACCGCGACTTCATCCAGGTCGACCCGGCACTGAGCTACGGGCTGACGGAGTACCGCCGAGTCCTGGACATGCTCGCCCAGCACGGCTGGTCCTCCCGCCGGTGCATTCCGCACGGCGGGCACCAGTTCTCGCTGCACATCGCCGCGGCTCTCAAGCTCGGTGGCAACGAGTCCTATCCCGGCGAGTTCCAGCCCACAGGCGGCTTCACCGACGACGCGGTCGTCACCCGCAGTCGTGTGGCACCGGGTGACCTTCCGGGCATCGGGCTCGAAGGCAAGGCGGAGTTCTACGACGTCCTCCGGGGCCTGCACGCCTGACCGCCCGAGATCGGTGGCTCCCGGGCCGGCCGTGGCTACGGGAGCCGCCGTCTTCGGCATCACGTACGACCGCTCCGAGGCAGCGCGCACCATCATCTGAACAACGAGTGCCACCAAAGGAACGCCTCCACAACAAAAATGGGCTCTTCCCCCTTGCGAATTACATACGATCCCATTTTCCTTCATGGCCGGCGTCGAACCTGATGCCACCAAAGCCGCTTCCCCCAGCAAGCCGAGCCGAGCAAAAGACCAAGAAGGCATGAAATGGCAAACTCTTATCTGCATTCCATATGGGGAAACCTGTGGGCATCACACCGAGAGATCAAAGAGCTCCTGACCTTCTCCCAGCGTAGGAAGTCGCCACGCGCGGAAATGGTGACATCGAACAGGGACGGTGCCGGCGGTCCCGCTGAGTCCCACGACGGTCTTGAGAACTCGGAATCGACCTCGGAAGCGGATGAAGAGTCCACCGGCCCCGGCCCCGGGTACACACCCGCACGCCTCATCGGCCTGGTGCTCGGCCCGTTGCTGTTCGTGGCAACGCTCGTGTTCTTCGACCCCGAAGGTCTCTCGCCGGAGGGGAAGGCGGTCCTCGCCACCACTCTCTGGGTCGCGACCTGGTGGATCACCGAGGCGATACCCATCCCGGTCACGTCTTTGCTCCCGGTCGCGCTCCTACCGCTGAGCGGCGCCTTGGACGGGGATTCCGTAGTCGCGGCGTACGGCAACGACATCATCTTCCTGTTCCTCGGAGGGTTCTCCATCGCGATCGCGATGGAGAAATGGAATCTTCATCAACGCATCGCCCTCTCGATCGTCTCGATCATCGGCACGAGTCCGCGTCGTATCATCCTCGGCTTCATGGTCGCGGCAGGGTTCCTGTCGATGTGGGTCTCCAACACCGCTGCCACCATGATGATGATCCCCGTCGGGCTGGCGGTCGTATATCAGGCCGCCCGTTCACTGCGGGGTGGAGAATACGCCGAAGATCTGCCGAAGTTCGAGAAGTCCATGGTGTTCGGCATCGGTTACGCGGCCACCATCGGCGGCCTCGGTACGCTCATCGGTACACCACCGCTCGCCATTCTCGCGGCAACGGTCGGGGAGATTTTCGACGAGAGCATCTCGTTCGGTGGATGGATGGTGTTCGGACTTCCGATCGTCGTCATCCTCCTCGCCTTCGCTTGGTTCTACCTGACGAACATCGTCTTCAAGGTCAGGTTCAAGCACCTTCCCGGCGGCAAGGAGATCATCCGGGGGGAGAAGCGGGCTCTCGGCAGAATGTCCACTGAGGAAAAGGCCGTACTCTGCGTGTTCCTCGGAGCGGCGTTCATGTGGGTGACTCGATCCTTCATCTGGGAAGACCTTCTCCCAGGCATCAGCGACGGCGTCATCGCGATCGTCGCGACGGTGATCCTGTTCACATTGCCGACTCGCAACAAAAGGGAGCAGCGGATCCTCCGATGGGAGGACTCGAAGAAGATCCCCTGGGGTATCCTCCTGCTCTTCGGTGGCGGACTGGCCATTGCTGCCGGGTTCGTCGAAACCGGCCTCTCTTCCTGGATCGGCGAGCAGCTGCGCATGCTCGACGGGGTCAACGTGATCCTGGTCATCATCATCGCGACCACGCTCGTGCTCTTCCTGACGGAGATCACCTCGAACGCCGCGACGGCAACCATGATTCTTCCGGTCATGGCCGCTTTCGCGATTTCTCTTAATATTCACCCGTACGCGTTGATGGTCCCCTGCGCGATGGCCGCGAACTGCGCGTTCATGCTTCCGGTGGGCACCCCTCCGAACGCGATCATGTTCGGCACCGGAAAGGTGACGATCATGGGAATGGTCAAAACCGGGTTCTGGCTGAATATTATCGCCCTGATCCTCATCGTAGTAGGAGTGCTCAACATGCTGCCCCTGATGTGGGGAATCGACCTCATGACCATTCCTCCCGGGTTCCAGTGACCAGCTCGTCCTGGGAACGATGAGCACTTGACCACATGGCGGGGACGTCGAGCGTCCACCGGGCCGTTCCGTCGCCGAGGGGCCCTGCCGCGTCCGGCCCGCCCTTCGTCCGAGGATCCACGCCGTCCTTGGAAGCGGCCTATCGGATCGGGCCGTCGAACGGCACGAGAACATGACGACCGTGCTATCGTTTCCGCCCTGACCTGGGGTTTCTCTCTTCCTCTGCACGAGAGAAGCCCCAGGTCTTTTTTGTTGGTCCCCTGTGGCCCATGGGCCCTGGAACGTGCCGACGCGAGACGGCACCGACCGCTCGGCCGACGTGCGACGCATGCCGGTCCGAGGCGCCTCCGCGAGGAGCTCCACGCTCGACGCGTCGAAGGGATCGGGCAAAGAAGCGGTGCGACCTCGGCCACGTCACGTTTGGGACACCGGACCCGTGGCCAGGCCGAGAGGGAGTGCCGTTTTCGAAGGGGGAAACCATGGCCGAACAGACACCGTCGTTGCGCGTCTTCGCCTCACCGAGCCGTTATGTCCAAGGTCGAGACGCGATGGCCGAGCTCGGTTCCTTGGTGGGTGCGCTGGGGAAGACGCCGTTGGTCCTGACCGACGACGTGGTACGCGATCTGACCGGGGAGACCCTGGAGCGTTCCTTCGAACGGGCGAAGGTCCCCCTCATCTTCGAACGGTTCGGCGGGATACCCACCAAGGCCGAGTCGGAACGGGTCGCCGAGGTCATCCGCCAGGGCGGACACGACATCATCGTCGGGTTGGGCGGCGGCGCCGCGATCGACGCGGCCAAGGGCGCCGGTGCCAACGCCGGGGTCCCGTGGGCGAGCGCGGCGACGGTGGCCTCCACCGACGCCCCCACCTCGGCCCTGTCCGTGGTCTACACCGAGAAGGGTTCCTTCGAGTCCTACCGGTTCTATGACCGCAACCCGGCTCTGGTGGTGGTCGACACCCAACTCGTGGCGCAAGCTCCCACGAAGTTCCTCGCGGCGGGTATCGGGGACGCTCTGGCCACCTGGATCGAGGCCCGCGCTCTTCGGGGTACCGACGCGGCCAACATGGTGGAGGGTCGCCCCACCCAGGCCGGGACCGCCTTGGCCCGGTTGTCCTGGGACATCCTGTGGGAATCCGCGCTGCCCGCGTTGGACGCCGTGGACCGGAACCTGGTGACCCCCGACGTCGAAGCGGTCGTCGAGGCGGCCACCCTCCTGTCCGGACTGGGCTTCGAGTCCGGAGGGCTCGCGGCCGCGCACGCGGTGCACGACGGCCTCACGGCGGTCGACGAGACCCACCACCTGGCACACGGGGAGAAGGTGAACATCGGCTCCCTCACCCAGCTGTTGTTGGAGGGCGCCGCCACCGCCGAGGTGGAGGAGTTCGCAGAGTTCACCGCACGGGTGGGGCTTCCCACCACACTCACCGAGGCGGGCCTGGGCGACGCCGACGATGCGGTGTTGGACCGGGTGGTGGAGGCCGCCATGGCGCCGGAGGAGACCATTCACAGGTTGCCCTTCTCCCCCTCGCACCGGGACGTGCGGGACGCGCTCCGCGCGGTGGAGGGACTCGGCCGACGGGTCCGTGAACGCGCGGGGCTGGGAGAACCGCGGCGACCCTAGGACGGTCGAGCCGGTTGGGTCGGAAGGGTCGCTCCGGGAAGCGTGGCAGACTGAGGAGTTCGGTCGACGTTGGGAAACGACCCAACCGACACACCCACAGCACACGAGAAACGGGCCCATGGACAACCTGGAAATCATCGAAAGCGCCTCCGATCCCGCGGTCCGAAGGATCATCGATGTCACCAAGGGTTCCAGGTCCAACATCAAGACGACCCTGATCGAGGACCCCGAGCCCCTTGTCCAGTGCCTCAAGGCCGGTGTGGAGTTCGCCGAGATCTACGGGATCGAGACCCAGCCTCCGCCCGCGGAACTGCTGGACCTGTGCCGGGAGCGGAACATCCCGGTCCGGCTGTTCGCCACCTCGGTCGTCAACCAGGTCTTCAAGGGTGAGCGCAAGCCCAAGACGTTCGGTATCGCTCGGGTGCCGCGGCCGTCGCGGTTCAGCGACCTCGCCAAGCGCAGCGGCGACGTCGTCGTGCTCGACGGGGTGAAGATCGTCGGCAACATCGGTGCCATCACCCGTTCAGCGCTGGCGCTGGGCGCTTCCGGGATCGTGCTCGTCGACAGCGACCTCACCAGCGTCGCCGACCGGCGGCTGATCCGGTCCAGCCGTGGCTACGTCTTCTCCATGCCCATCGTCCTGGCCACCCGCGAGGAGGCCATCTCCTTCATCCGCGAGGAGGCCATCCCGATGGTGGTGCTCGACTCCAACGGCGAGGTCCCGCTCAAGTCCCTGGGGGACAACCCGGAGCGGCTCGCGCTGCTGTTCGGCAGTGAGAAGGGCGGAGCGTCGGAGCTGTTCGAGGAGGCGGCCTCCGCGTCGATCTCCATCCCGATGGTCAGCTCCACCGAGTCCCTCAACGTGTCGGTGTCGGTCGGTATCGTGCTGCACGAGCGGACCGGCCCGAACTTCAAGGCCTATGGGACCGACAAGCGATAGGTGAAGGGGCCGCCCCGAGATCAGGGGCGGCCCTCCTGTCTACTTCAGACCCTTGCGGGCCAGCAGCGGCTCCATGCCGGGCTCACGGCCCAGGAAGTCGGTGACGGCCTCCATCGGGTCGACGCTGCCGCCCACGGCCAGCACCTTCTCGCGGAAACGGTCGCCGTTCTCCCGGAGCAGCCCGCCGTTGGCCTTGAACCACTCCACGCTCTCGGCGTCCAGCACCTCGCTCCACACGTAGGAGTAGTAGCCGGCGCTGTAGTCGTTGGAGAACACGTGCATGAAGTACGAGGTCCGGTACCGGGGACGGACCAGCGGGTGCAGGGCGCCCACCTTCTCCAGTGCCTTGTTCTCGAAGACCTGGGCGTGCTCCACCGTCGTCCCGGGCTCGATGCGGTGCCACGACCAGTCCAGCAGCGCGGCGGCCAAGTACTCGAAGGTCGAGAAGCCCTGGTTGAACTTCTCCGCCGCGGTGAGCCGCTCCACCAGTTCGACCGGGACGGGCTCACCCGTCTCGTGGTGCTTGGCGTAGTTCGCGAGGATCTCCGGCCAGGTCGCCCACATCTCGTTGACCTGGGACGGGAACTCCACGAAGTCGCGCGGCACGCTCGTGCCCTCGACCCGCGGGTAGCGCACCGCCGACAGTAGCCCGTGCAGGGCGTGGCCGAATTCGTGGAAGGCGGTCTCCACCTCGTCGAAGGTGAGCAGGGTGGCCCCCGACATCGGCTTGGTGATGTTGAGGTTGTTCACCACCACGGGCCGCTCGTCCATCAGGTAGGACTGGTCGACGAGATTGTGCATCCACGCCCCGCCGCGTTTGGTCGGCCGAGCGTAGGGGTCGAGCAGGAACAGGCCGAGCGCGGTGCCGTCGCCGTCGAAGACCTCCCACACCCGTGTGTCGGGGTGGTATCCGCTCAGGTCGGAACGTTCGGTGAAGGTGACGCCGTACAGGCGCGTGGCCGCGTACAGGACCCCGTCCTCGATCACCCGGCCCAGCTCGAAGTAGGGGCGCAGGGCGTTCTCGTCGAAGTCGTAGCGGGCCTTACGGACCTGCTCCGCGTAGTACGGCCAGTCCCACGGCTCGATGTCGTGACCGGCGTGCTCGGCCAGTTCGGCGGCCTCACGCTCGACGTTGCGTCGCGCAGGCCCCACCAGCTGACCGAGACGTTCCTCGACCGCGTCGACGGTCTTGGCGGTCTGGTCCGCGACCTTGTAGGCGGCGTGGTCGGGGTAACCGCGCAGTCCGGCCTGTTCGGCGCGGATCGCCGCGACGCGCTTGGCGATCTCCAGGTTCGCCGGGGCGCGCTCCACGCTGAGGTTGTAGAGCTTCTCGCGGGTGGCGCGGTCGTTCAACCGGGCCAGGGCCGGCTGCACGGTCGTGTTGAGCAGCGGCAGCACGTACTCGCCATCGTTCTCGATGGCTTGGAGCCAGGCCTCGTCGAGCCCGTCGAGGTCGGAGACGTCCTGGGTGACCAGGGCGGACTCCGTGGAGGCCCGGACCAGGTCGCGGGCGAACTCCGTACCGAGCTCGGCGATCTCGGTGTTGAGGTCGCGCATGCGTGCCTGCTCGGCGTCGTCCAGGTCGGCGCCCGCCTGGACGAAGTCGAGCCGGTACCGCTCCAGGAGTCTGGACTCCTCGGGGTCGGTGGTGGTGACCCGCTTGATGCGGTCCCAGAGCCCCCGGTCCAGCAGGATGGCGTCCTGGTGCTGGGTGGCGCGGGGGGCGAGTTCGGCCTCCAGTTCCTGGATGGCGTCGGTGGCGTCGGAACCGGCGAGGGTGTGCAGGACGGTCTCGACCCGTTGCAGGGTGCGTCCCGAGCGTTCCAGGGCGGCGATGGTGTTCTCGAAGGTGGGCTCCTCCGGGTCGGCGACGATCGCCGCCACCTCGGCGAGGTGCTCGGCCACGCCCTGGTCGAAGGCGGGCCGGTAGTGCTCTTCGCGGATCCTCGCGAAGTCCGGGAGCCCGTAGGGCAGTGTGCTGGGTGACAGAAAAGGGTTGTCGGTCAAGGGTTCGTGCTCCTCGTTCATCGGCGCCGGATCACGGCATCGGGGACGTCCGTGCTGTTCTACCGTGCGTCCCGCCGCATGTCACACGCCCACCCTCCGTTCGTGAGGGTCTCGCCCTCACGAACGGTGTCTCAGGGTGCGGTCTATTCGCCGGTGATGATGTGCGGCTCCGGCGCGGCGTCGGCGTCGGCGTCGAACGGCAGCTCGACGATCGGGACGTACCGTCCGATGGCCTCGCCCGCGCTCTCCGGGCTGTAGCTGAGCTTGCCGCCGCCCACCTTGATCTGATTGTTGCGGGTGTTGAGCAGCATGAGCCGGGCCTGGACCGACTCGGCGTTCGGCGCCACCTGCTCGTTGCCCTGTTCGTTGGTCATCCGGATGGCCGCGGCGGCCACCGCGACCGCGTCGTGGTTGACGAGGGCGTACCCGTTGGCGAGCCGTTCGCGGTCGATGTCCTCCTCGCCGAAGTGGTCCAGGTAGGCGTCGTGGAAGGCCGGGTAACCCTCCGGAACACCGGAGGAACCGGCGGGCGCGTCGTTCCAGCGCGGGTCGACGCCGGTGGCGTACACCAACGTGATGTCCTGTTCCTCGATGAGCCGCATCTCCTCCTCCTGGTTGAGCATGCTCATCCCGGTGGAGACGAAGAGGATCCGCATCGGGCGGTCGCAGACGCTGTACTTGAGGCTGTCCAGGAACGCGTCCAGATCGGGTGCGCGGCCGGCGAAGAGGATGGTGTCGGCGTCGGTCGCGCACACGTTGCCGGACACGTCGGAGAACAGGCCGGCGGGTGGGGTGTCACCGACGGTGGTGCCCCTGTAGGTCTGGACGGAACGCCCCTCGGTGTACGCGCTCAGGTGTTCGTCGTAGGCACTCTTCAGGGTGGAGACGAACAGATCGGGTTCGGTCTGGTCGTGCACGATGACGGCGCGGGCGGTGCCGTCGAGACCTTCCAGGTAGGTCTTCAGCGCCTTGACGTATTCGTTGTTGCTGGGCGCCACCCGGATCACCCCGGGCAAGGCCGGATTCTCCGCGTCGCCGGCGTCGTCGATCCCCTCCGGGCCGTGCGCGAGTCCGTCGGCGGTGACCGCGGAGGAGATCATGGGGATGTCGTGCTCGTGGAGTTCCTCGGCGACGTCCCTGGTCGACTCGATGCTGACCCCCATGCCGGTGACGGCGACGAGGCGGCGTTCCTCGTCCTGCGACATGGCGACCAGGTCGTCCACGACCGGTTCCCAGGACCCCTGCCGGCCGCCCATGTTCGCCAGGACCAACTGGATCTGGGGGGTGGGGTCACCGTAGGCGCGGGTGTCGTTCGCGCGGATCTGCGCGGTGTAGGCGCCCTCCAAGGCTCCGCGCATCCGGGTCGGGTCCATCGGGCCGACCTCCTCGAAGCTGAGGGTGCCGAGGAAGGCGACGCGGACGATGGGCCCGTCGAGGGCGTCGATGCGCTCGTTCTCGGCACGGATGAGATCGGTGACGTGCGCGAACTCGTCGGCGAATTCGAAGGAGCCGTCCGTAATGCCGATGCACTCGCCCTGGATTTCCCGGACACCGCTGCCCGGCCCTCCGCAGGTGAAGCGGTCCCCCAAGGTGAGGGCGGTGGCCAGGACCGCGAGGACCAACACCGCCGCACCACCCAGGAGTAGGAGCCTCTTTCTGTTCCCGCCGCCTACGTCGGCCGGGTCGGCCATCTTCGGTCACCTCTTCTGTTCGGCGGTTCACCAACGACTTATGATGCGCGTTCTCAGGCGATATATGAGGATGGCGACCATTCGTGACGCAGGCGTTATACGAATTCGGCCCTGTTCATCACCGAAAATCACCAGGATCACCATTCGGTTCGGGACGGAAATGGGGACCTCGTACTCGAAGTGCACGACAGCCCCCTCACCCCTCTCTCGGACATCTCCCGCACCCCGAGCGCGACCCGAACGTGATCCGGGCCCCGGCCTCTGATTCGATGGGGAACCCCCACCCCCAGGAGGCCCGTTTGGCCCAGACGACGCGAGTCCCCGGCCCTTGGGGAAGCCTGCCCCTCCCCCGTTCCGCGCTTCCTCCCACCGGCGTCCCCGACCTTCGCGGGCCCGGGCGCTTCGTGTGGTGGCTCATCTCCTGTCAGCCCTGGCGGGTACTGCGCGGCGCCCTCTACGGCACCCTGTGGATGGGTGTCCTGATGGTCCCGCCGTACCTGCTGTCCCGCGCCATCGACGACGGCCTTCGGGCCGAGAACCCCCGCGCCCTCTTCCTGTGGGTGGCGATGCTGGTCGCGGTGACCCTCCTCAACGCGGCCCTGTCGGTCCTGCGGCACCGCACGATGTCACTGGTGCGCATGGACGCCGCGCACCGGACGATGCGCGTGGTGACCCGGCACTCGACCGTGTTGGGGGCGTCCCTGGCCCGGAGGGTCTCCTCGGGTGAGCTCTCCACCGTCCAGGCCGCCGACGTCCTGCTCATCGCGCACATCCTCACCATGACCGGGCCCGGGGTGGGTTCGGTCATCGCGTACGTGGGGGTCGCGATCCTGCTCTTCACCATGTCGCCGCCCTTGGCCGCGATCGTGGTGTTCGGCGTCCCGGTGCTGGCGTTGGTGGTCGGTCCCCTTCTCGGTCGGCTGCACGGGCGGCAGAGGACCTACCGAGAACACCAGGGCGCGGCCACCGCGCTGGCCGCCGACATCGTGTCCGGGCTGCGGGTTCTGTGCGGGATCGGCGGCAAGGAGCACTTCGCCCGCCGTTACGAGGAACGGTCCGGGGCCCTGCTCGGGCAGGGCTACCGGGTCAGCGAGACCACCAGCTGGTTCCACGCCGTGAGCGCCTGTCTGCCCGTGGTGTTCCTGGGTGTGGTGACCTGGGTGGCCGCGCGTCTGGCGGTGCTCGACCAGATCACCGTGGGCGAGACCGTGGCGGTCTACGCGTACGTGGCCGTCCTCATCCTGCCGACCTTCTTCCTGATCGAGGGCGCCACCGGGATCACCCAGGGGTTGGTCTCGGTCCGACGAGTGCTTCGGGTCCTCCACATGGAGCCGCCGTCGGCCGGGAGCGGGGTGAACCGGGCGGGGCCCGCACCCGGATCCGAGCTGGACGATCCGGCCTCGGGGGTGACGGTCGTGCCCTGCACGACCACGGCCCTGGTGGCCGCGTCCCCGAAGGAGGCCGCCGCCGTCGCGGACCGGTTGTGCCGCTACATCGACTCGGAGGTCATCTGGGGCGGAGCCCCGTTGCGCGACGTGGAGCTCACCGAGGTCCGCGAACGCCTGCTGCTCAGCGACAACGGGGCCTACCTGTTCGCGGGCCCGCTGCGCGAGGCCTTGGACCCGCACGGCGGCCGTACCGACGCGGAGCTGAGCGAGGCACTGCGCGTGGCCGCGGCCACCGACGTCCTCGACGCGATGCCCGACGGCCTGGACTCATGGGTGGAGCCCCAGGGGCGCAACCTCTCCGGAGGGCAGCGCCAGCGGGTCCGACTCGCACGGGCACTGCTCGCCGACGCCGAGGTCCTGGTGCTGGTGGAACCCACCTCGGCGGTGGACTCGCACACCGAGGCGGCGATCGCCGAACGCCTCCACGAAGCACGCTCCGGGCGTACCACCGTAGTCGTGGGCACCTCGCCACTGCTGTTGGACCGCGCGGACCGGGTCGTCCTCCTCGTGGACGGGAAGGTGGCCGCCGTCGGCACGCACGGGGAGCTGGCCCAGACCAGGGGCGACTACCGGGCCCTGGTTCTGCGCGGTGCCGACGAGGAGGCCGGGACATGAGCGAACGACTTCCGGTCGCCGACCGGACCCAGGTACGCCGCGACACCACCGAGCTGCTGCGCACCGAACGCGGACGGGTCACCCGGTTGGTGGTCCTGACGCTGCTCGCCGGAGCGGCGGGGCTGGTCGGCCCCTACCTGCTGGGTCGGATCATCGACATGGTGGAGGACGGCACCGCCACCCTGGCCGCCGTGGACCTGATGGCCGTCGGTGTGGTGGTGGCGGCCTGCGCCCAACTCGTACTCACCCGGTACGCGCGCCGTTCCACCTACCGGTTCGGCGAACACGTCCTGCGGCGGCTCCGCGAGGACTTCGTGGGCCGGGCGTTGTCCCTGCCCACCCGGGTGGTGGAACGTTCGGGCACGGGCGACCTCACCACCCGGGCCTCGGCGGACGTGGCAACAGTGGGAGAGACACTGCGCGGGGCCCTCCCCGACATCGCGCTGCACACGTTCCAGCTCGTGGTGCTGTTCGGCGCGATCTTCTGGATCAGCCCGCTGTTGGGGTTGTGCGTTGTGGTCTCGATCCCGTTGGTGGTACCGGTGGTCCGCTGGTACCTGCGACGGTCCCGGCAGGCCTACCTGGCGGAGGGTTCGACCCTGTCCGGGGCGTTGGAGAACGTGTCCGCCACCGCCGAGGGCGGTCGCACGGTGGAGGGTCTGGGCATCCAGGGGGACCGGATCGAAATGACCGACCGGGACGTGGGTCTGCTGTACCGGGCACGGCGCGGCACCCTGCGTCTGCGCACGGTCCTGTTCCCCTTCGCCGAGGGCGGTTTCATGATGCCGAGCGCCATCGCCCTGTTGGTGGGCGGTGTGCTGTATCTCAACGGTGGGATCGCACTGGGCGCTCTGGTGACCTGTCTGCTCTACATCGAGCAGGCGGTGAACCCGATGATCCGGTTGACCCAGTGGGTGGAGCAGATCCAGCGGGCCACCGCGTCCTTCGCCCGTCTGCGCGGGATGCAGCGACTGCCGGAGGAGTCCACCACGCCCGGCCCGGTGCCGGAGGGCGACGGGATCACACTGGTGGATGTGCGCTACGCGTACGTACCCGGTCATGACGTACTGCGCGGCATCGATCTGGAGATCCGCCCCGGTGAGCGGATCGCGGTGGTGGGTCCTTCTGGGGCGGGCAAGACCACCATCGGGCGGTTGCTGTCCGGCGCGGACGTGCCCGGTTCGGGCCGGGTACTGGTCGGTGGGGTGCCCGTCGGTGCCCTTTCACCCGGGGTGCTGCGCGAACGCGTCGTCCTGGTCGACCAGGAACACCACGTGTTCACGGGTTCGTTGCGGGAGAACATCGCGATCGCCGCCCCGGATGCCGATGACACTCGGCTGCTCGCGGCCTTGGCGGCCGTGGACGCCGGCTGGGTCCGGGACCTGCCCGAGGGGTTGGACACCGCGGTGGGTTCGGGCGGCGTGGATCTGGACCCGGCCCGCGCCCAGCAGGTGGCACTGGCCCGGGTGGTGCTGCTCGACCCGCACACGGTGGTGCTCGACGAGGCCACCTCACTCCTGGATCCGAGAACGGCCCGAGCGGCGGAACGGTCCCTGGCCGCGGTGTTGGAGGGTCGGACGGTGATCGCGATCGCACACCGACTGCACACGGCGCACGACGCGGACCGGGTGGCGGTGGTGGAGGGCGGTCGGATCACCGAGATCGGACCGCACGACGAACTCATCGCCGCCGGTGGTGCGTACGCGGCTCTGTGGGCCTCCTGGCACGGCACCGACTGAGGATCCGAGGACGCGCTCGGGCCGGACGTCGCTTCCCGGCCCGGGCGGCGGGTGCTCGTGCTCACTCCTGCGGGCTGAGGAACTCCAGCCGGTTGCCGTTGTTGTCGAAAACGTGGAAACGTCGATAGCCGGGGAAGGCGTCATCCCAGGTCACCTCGTGTCCGGCCGCGGTGATCCGCTCGGCGAGGGTGTCGATCTCACGCACGAGGATGCCGGGGTGCGCCTTGCGCTGCGGGATGAATCCCTTCTCGACTCCCAGGTGGATCTCCAGGGCGTCGGCGCGCACCCACAGGCCTCCGCGGGCCGCCAGAACCGGGGGCTTGGGGATCTCGACGAAGCCGAGGACGCCCACGTAGAAAGCACGGCAGCCCTGCTCACCACCCGGGGGGAGGGCGATCTGGACATGGTGGAGACCGAAGCCGAGCGCGGTGGAGGTGTCGGGGGCCGTCATACGTTCCTCTCGGTTCGGTCCAGGGTTCCGTCGCCCGCGCCGTTGGGTCCGAGCAGCCCGTGCACCTCGCCTTCGGGGATATCGAGGGTGACTCCGCGCAGGGCGGCCAGGTCCGCACCCCCTTTTCGCCGGTAGACACGTCTGAGGTCGGTGATCTCCAGGGCACTCACGTGCGTCCTCCGGGGGGGGGTCGAGGCGAAACCGTATTTACCTTGATGTCGAGATACCTAGGGGAACGCTACCCCCGAGCCGATTCCCCCGGCAAGGGCGAGGGCCGCTCGAAGATGTGCTCCAGGCCGTCACGCTCGTCCCACTGCTCACCGACCCGTTCGAAGCCGAAACCGGCGATGGTGGCGAGCGAACCGGCGTTGTCCGGGCTGATCGAGGCACAGACCGTCACCACCTCCGGCGACGCGTCGGCCCGCCGCAGCAGCTCCGCCACCGTCGCACGTGCGTAACCCCGACGCCGCAGCTCCGGCACGACGGAATATCCGATCTCCACACTCCTGCGCTCATCCGGTGGCCCGTGGAAACCCGCGTGACCGACCGCCCTGCCGTCGTCGGCGTCGACCACGACGTTGGTCAACCAACCGGCACGCGCCGGCACCGCACGCAACTGGTCCAGGCGGTAACCGCTGAGCCAGCGCATCTCCTCCTCGGCGAAGTGCGGGCCCAGTTCCGCGCCCACCAACTTCCCGGCGGTCGAGGTGTCCCCCTCCTTCAGGGCGACCAGGACGGGTTCGGTCATCTCCACCAGGCGCACCCGAGGAGCGCCGGTCGGTACGGTCCCAGCATTCGTGTTCGTCACCCACGCATCCTCGCCTCCTCCGGCGAACGGCTCAACGTGTTTTGCCGAACGCGCCATGTGTTGGATGGTCGTCGACCTCGGGGACGATGGACATGCCCCGCACCGACCAGCCCACAAGGAGCCCCCGTGCCCGACGTCGACGATCCACGCTGTGCTTGGGCCCGGAACACCTCCGAGCTCATGACCGCCTACCACGACGGCGAATGGGGGCGACCCTCGCACGAGGACCACTACCTGTTCGAGATGCTCGTGCTGGAAGGTGCGCAGGCCGGTCTGTCCTGGGCCACGGTGCTGAACAAGCGCGAGAACTATCGGCGGGCGATGGACGGTTTCGACTTCGATCGGATCGCCGACTACAGGCAGACCGAAACGGACCGCCTGCTGTCGGACCCGGGGATCATCCGCAACCGCCTCAAGGTCGGTTCGGCGGTACGCAACGCACAGGCCTTCCTACGGGTGCGCGAGGAGTTCGGAAGCTTCGACGCCTACCTGTGGGACCGAGTGGACGGCACCCCGGTGGTGGGCCACTGGACCACACCCGAGGAGGTTCCGGTGACCACCCCGCTCGCCGACCGGCTGAGCCGCGACCTCAAGCGGCGCGGGTTCACCTTCGTCGGCGGCACCATCACCTACTCCTATCTCCAGGCCACCGGGGTGGTCGAGGATCACCTGGTGGGTTGTCCGGCCAAACCCTGACCGCCGCCCTCGTGGCGCACACCCCCGCCCCATAGGAGCCCCACAGGATGGGCCTTGGAACGCCCCGTGACCTAGCGTGAGCGACATGACGATCCCTCCTTCCACCCATGGCGCGATGGCCATCATCACCAACGGCGCCGGACGGTATCTGATGCACCTGCGCGACGACATCCCCGGCATCGCCTGGCCCGGCCACTGGAGCACTCTGGGCGGTGGTTGCGAGGAAGGGGAGGCCCCGCGCGAGGCCATCGTCCGCGAACTCCAGGAGGAGGCCGGTCTCACCGTCGAAGGACTCACCGAGTTCTGCGATGCCCCCGACGTCAACGGCTCCGGGCAGTACCTCACCTTCTTCTCCGCCATCTGGGAGGGCGACCCCCGCGCCCTGACCCTCACCGAAGGTCAAGAACTCGACTGGGTCGCTCCCGAACGGTGGGACGCCCTCCTCATCCCCGGCTTCGTCCTCGAAATCCTCCACCGACACCGCACCACCACCTCCTGACCCCACGAGGTCCGCCCTACCGGCCTCGACCTGAGCTGTTCACCCGGACAGGGGCGTCCGCACCGGCTCCGCTTCCACCGGTGGTCGATCGCGTTCCACCACCCACCGGCGCCCGGCCCCGACCTGTGCGAGGAAGGCATGGTCGTGGCCGACCACCAACAGCGCGCCCCGGTAGACGTTCAACGCCCGCACCAATTGCTCCCGGCTCTCCAGGTCGAGGTTGTTGGTGGGCTCGTCCAGGATCAACAGCCGTGGTGGTTCGTCGGCCAGCAGGATGCGGGCCAGAGCCACCCGGAAGCGCTCACCACCGGACAGGTCCGCGACCCTCTGCTCCACCCGATCTCCGCGAAGCAGGAATCGGGCCAACCCGGCACGCAAGTCCTGGACCCCGGCGGAAGGTGCGGCGACGCGCAGGTTGTCGAGCACGCTCAGCCCCTCGTCCAGGTTGTCCAGTCGTTGGGGCAGGTAACCGACCCGATCGATCACGTGAGCGACCCGGACCGGAGAAGTGTGGCCGCTTGGTTCCGGCCGATCCCCACCGACCGCGGCGACGATCGCGCGCAGCAGGGTCGTCTTCCCGGAACCGTTCGGACCGGTGATCGCCACCCGTTCGGGACCGCGTAGGTACAACCGCCCGTTCGCCACGGTCGGAGGCGTCCCTCTCCCGCCGCACGTCGACTCTGGTGGGCGGGTGGCCCCCTCCCCCGGTGTCCACGTGTCCAGTCGGAGAACGTCCTGTCCGGCCGGGACCTCGGTGTGCGGCAGGTCGATCCGGATGGCGGGATCGTCGCGCATCGTGTCCTCCGCCACGTCGAGCCCTTCACGTGCCTCGGTGAGCCTGTCCTCCAGCAGGATGCGGTGCTTGCCCGCCGAGACCTGTGCTTCGCGCTTGCGCTGGTTCATGATGACCCGAGGTTCGCGTTTGGTGTCGTACTTCTTCTGTCCGAAGCGGACCCGTCGGGCCAGCTTGATCTGGGCTTCGGCCAGCTGACGCTTCTCCCTACGCACCTCGGCCTCGGCGGCCCGCACGGTCCGTCGCGCGGCCTCCTGTTCGACGGCGAGTTGTTCGGTGTAGTCGCAGAAATTCCCTCCCCAGGTGCGCAGACCTCCGTCACGGAGCTCGGCGATCTGGTCGACCAGTTCCAGGAGCTCCGTGTCGTGGCTGACCACGATGAGCACCCCTGGCCAGTGTTCGACCGCCCGGTAGAGGCGCTCCCGAGCCGACCGATCGAGGTTGTTGGTGGGCTCGTCCAGCAGGGTGATGGCGGGTCGGCGCAGGGCTATTCCGGCCAGAGCGGTCAGGACGGTCTCTCCTCCGGAAAGGGTGGCGACCCGTCGATCCAGCGGAGAACCCGCGGCTCCCACCGGTTCCTTCTGCTCACCCGACCACCCTTCCTCGCCCGAAGAAGCCGGGTACTCCATGTCCCCGACGCCCCCGGGAGCCCCGGCGCGACCCCCATGACCACCGTGTCCTTCTGCTCTCCTGTCTCCGATGGAAGCCCCCGACGCGGTGCGGCCGCGCCGGTTCTTGAGCGGGCCGGTGGAGACCCATGGGCAGCCGGCCGGTGGGGCGAGGTCGACACCGAAGCGGTTCAGGTGGGCCAGAGCCCGTTCCTCGATGTCCCAGTCGTCGCCGACCTCGGCGAAATCGACCTCGGTGGCCCGTCCTGCCTCGATGACGTGCAGGGCTGCGCGCACCCGATCGATCCCGAGCAGTTCGGCGACGGTCGCCCCGGTGGCCAGGGGCAGCGACTGGGCCAGGTATCCCACGTCCCCGTCGACCGCGACGGTCCCGGAGGTCGGGGTGAGGTGTCCGGCGACCAGTCGGAGCAAGGTGGACTTGCCCGATCCGTTCCGGCCGATCAGCCCGGTGCGCCCGCCTCCGAAGGCGGCGTCCAGACCGGCGAGCGCGATGGTGCCGTCAGGCCAGGAGTAGGTGAGCCGGTCGCAGATGACGGCGCATGTCATGGGGCCTCCCGAAGTGGGTGGAGATGGGCTGTGGACGTGCGGTCCTCGAACGTGGGCCCATGGTGATCTCCTCCTCGGGTGGACGAACGCGACGATGGTCGCATTAGCAGGATGACACGCGGCGAGGGTAAATGCAACTAGAGTCGCGGTATGAGTTCCACTGACAGCGATCCGGGAAGCGCCCGCCCCGGAGGCAGGACCGCGCGCAACACCGCGGCGGTCATGCGGGCCACCCTCGACGAATTGGGCGAACAGGGATACCAACGCATCAGCGTCGACCGCATCGCCTCCCGCTCCGGGGTCCACAAGGCCACGGTCTACCGGCGCTGGGGCGGCGTGGAGGGACTCCTCGCACAAGCGCTGGACTGGGCGTCCGGGTGGCACTGGGAACCCGTCCGCACCGGGTCGCTGTACACCGACCTGATCTCCCTGAACGAAGAGGTCGCCGCCGGTTTCGCCGTGGCTCCGGAGCGGAGAATCTCGTACGCGACGATCGCGGCGGCCTTCGACTCCGATACGGCCGCCGAAGCGCTGCGCGCCTACATGGCCGACCGTCACCGGCGTTCTTCGGTGCTCGTGGCCGAGGCGGTCGCCCGGGGCGAGGCCCCCGAGGGGTCCGACATCGAGGAGGTGGTTCGAGCATCGGTCGCACCGATCTACCACCGGCTCCTGGTCTGCCGTGAACCCGTCACCGAGAGGCACATCCATCAGGCCGCCAGGATCACCGCCGACGCCGCTGCCGCCGGAGCCTTCCTCATCGAGGACCACCCCGACCACAACCCACTCTGACCTGTAGCGACAGAAAAACCTCGGAATTCCTTAGCGCATAAGGAATCATCCGAGGAGGTCACGCGTTCCCTGTTCCGTACACCGTACTGTACGAAGTACGAACCAGGAGAGGGACTCATGGCACCCACGCGGAAAGCGATCAGCGCACGAGGACTCGGCCGTAGGTTCAAGGACGAATGGGCCCTGCGCGGCTTCGACCTGGAGGTCGAACCCGGCACCGTGCACGGACTCCTCGGACCCAACGGCGCCGGCAAGTCCACCGCCGTGCGCGTGCTCACCACCCTGCTCCGCCACCACGAGGGCACCGCCGAGGTCGCCGGGTACGACGTGGCCACCCAGGGCTCCGAGGTCCGCTACCGGATCGGTCTGGTGGGCCAGAACGCCGCCGTCGACGAGATCCTCAGCGGCCGCCAGAACCTGAGGCTCTTCGGCTGCCTCTACCACCTGGGAGGTCGTGCGGCCGCCCGCCGGGCCGACGAACTCTTGGAGCGCTTCGGGCTGTCCGACAGCGGCGACCGCCCGGTCGGAACCTACTCCGGTGGCATGCGCCGCAGGCTCGACCTGGCCGCCGGGATGATCCTGGCGCCGCCGGTGATGTTCCTCGACGAACCCACCGTCGGGCTCGACCCGCGCGGTCGCGAGGAGGTGTGGTCGGCGGTGCGCGACCTCGTCGACGACGGCACCACCGTCCTGCTCACCACCCAGTACCTGGAGGAGGCCGACCGGCTGGCCCGGACGATCTCGGTGATCGACACCGGTCGAGTGATCGCCGAGGGCACCCCCACCGAACTCAAGACCCGGATCGGTGGGGACCGCATCGACGTGGTCCTGACCGACGGGACGGCCCTGGACCGTGCCGCCGCACTGGTCGCGGAGGCCACCGGACACCCCGTGGACGTGGACCTCGAAGGACGCCGGCTCAGCGCCGAGGTGGACGACCGCGTGGCCGCCTTGACCCGCTCGGTCCGTGTCCTGGACGAAGAGGCGGTCGGAGTGGCCGACGTCCTGTTGCGCCGCCCCACCCTCGACGAGGTTTTTCTCCACCTGACCGACAGCGGAGAACACTCTCCGAACACCACGACGGAGGTCGCCCGATGAGCGTCACCCGAACGCACCCCTCGACCAGCGAAACCCCCGTACCCGTCCGGCCGCGAGGCCCGCTGTCCCGAGCACGTTGGGCCGTCACGGACGGCTGGACGGTGGCCGGACGCGACCTCGTCCACTGGACGCGTCAGCCCTGGGAGATCGGTTTCGGCCTGCTGTTCCCGGTGCTCATGGTGTTGATGTTCGTATATCTGCTCGGCGGGTCCATGTCGGTGCCCGACGGCGGGGACTACACCGAGTACCTGATGCCCGGCATGTTCGCCATGGCCATGGTGTTCGGTCTGGGGGAAACGGTCACCGCCGTGACCATGGACGCCGCCCGCGGGGTCACCGACCGGTTCCGTTCGCTGCCCATGGCGTCCTCCGCGGTGGTCGTGGGCCGCTGCCTGGCGGACATGCTGCGCTCGACCCTGGCACTGACCGTCCTGGTCGGGTTCGGGATGCTCGTCGGTTGGCGCTGGCACGGCACCTTTACCGAGGCCCTGGCCGGTTTCGGGCTGCTGCTCCTGCTCCGTTTCGCTTTGGTGTGGATCGGTGTCTACGTAGGTCTCCTCGCCCGGGGACAGGGTGCCGTCAGCGTCATCCAGACCCTGGAATTCCCGATCGGTTTCCTGTCGAACACGTTCGTGGCCACGGCGACGATGCCCCTGTGGTTGGGGACCATCGCCGATTGGAACCCGATGTCGTCCACGGTCGCGGCGGTACGCGGACTGTTCGGCAACCCGGTGGCGGGCGGGGACACCTGGATCACGCAGAACGCGCCGCTGATGGCGGTCGTCTGGCCCCTGCTTCTCGTGGCCGTGTTCGCTCCGCTGTGCGTGCACAAGTACCGCAACCTGAGCGGCTGAGTCCACGGGGCCGTGGACCCGCCCCCTCCCGCCCTCCCTCGTCCGCTTCGGCCCGGTCCCGTCCGGCCCCTTCTCTCCCGTTCCCGCCGCGGGACGGCCAGAGAGAACCCGCGGACGTACACTGGCCGGTACGCCCTACGGGCCAGGATCAGGACCAGGACGGACCCATGCCCCCGCAGCACAGTAAGAGCGGTGACCCCGCGCGCAGCCTGTCCCTCCTATGGCGCACCCAGGAGCCGACCAGCCGTGGTCGGGGGAAACCGGGGCTCAACGTCGACCGGATCGTGGTGGCGGCCACCCGACTCGCCGATTCCGAAGGCATCGCGGCGCTGTCCATGCGCAGGGTCGCCGACGCGCTCGGTGTGGGCACGATGTCGCTGTACACCTACGTCCCGGGCAAGGGCGAACTCCTCGACCTCATGGTCGACGCCGCCTACGGTGACCTGGACACGGACGACCGCTCCGGTGCCTGGCGCGAGAGGTTGCGGCGGATCGCGTTCGCCAACCGGGCCCTGTACGTACGCCACCCATGGATGCTGCAGGTGATCACCACACGCCTGTTGGGGCCCAACCTCATCGCGAAATACGACCACGAGCTCTCCGCGGTGGACGGTCTGAACCTGAGCGAGGTCGAGATGGACTCCACCGTCAACCTGGTCAACGGCTACGTGGAGAGCACCGTCCGACAGACCCTGGGCGCCGAGCAGGTGGCCCGGGATTCCGGTATGGACGACGAGCAGTGGTGGCGGACCTACGACCCCTTGTTGGCGGCGCTGGCCGACGACACGAGGTTTCCGACCGCCTCACGGGTGGGCACCGCCGTCGGCCGGGCACACCAGGCGGTCTACGATCCCGACCACGAGTTCTCCTTCGGTCTGGAGCGGGTCCTGGACGGGGTACGCGCGCTGGTGGACTCCCGCGCTCCGGCCGACGACTGAGCGTGGATCGGGCCCTCAGGCCAGTTCGTCCTCCATGGCGGCGTTCAGCTCCTCCACGTTCATCGCGCCGGGAACGGTGGTGTGCGTGCCGTCGGATCGCAGGAAGACGAAAGAGGGCGGGCTGATCACCTCGAAGCCACCCCAGACGGTGCCGAACTCGTCGACCAGGTTGGTCATGTCGTCGATCCCGTGGGCGGCCTCGAAGAGGAGGGCGGCTTCCTCGTCCGAACGACCGACGACGCCGTGGAAGTCGATGTCCTCGTGCGCCCGGTCGGCGGCCGAGACCACCGAGGCCTGACCCACGCATTCCTCGCAGTCCGCGGTCCAGAACCACAGGACGGCGTCGGACTCGGCCAGGGACTCACCCTCGAACTCGGCACCGTCGGTGGTCGTGGCGGTGAAACTCAGAGCCCTGTGGACCTCGGGGGTCGTCTCGGCATCGGACTCGATCGTGTCCACGGTGTCCTCGGGTTCGGATCCGCAGGCCGAGAGTGCCAGGGTCAACGCGGCGGTCGTCAGGGTCACGCGGTTCATGGTCGCGCCCATGTCTGCACCTCGATGTGGAATTGGGGGGTGGTCACAGGGTCACGTGGTTGTGACGCATGTGAATGCAGTGCAGTATGCCCGCTACGGAGCGTTCAGGCATCCCCTTCACGAGACTTCTCCACTTTCATGCCCCCATGTCCGGCATCAAGGTCCGTTTCCCGCCGAGACATGACACCGCCGACCGTCGGCTTCCGAGCGACGATCGGCGGTGTGCGGTCTGCGGTATCGAGGTTCAGGAACGCAGCGCGGCGGCCTCTCGGGCCAGGGCCATGATGTCGTCCCAGCGGGCCCCGGCGACCAGGTCGGTCGGGGTCAACCAGCTCCCGCCCACACAGCCCACGTTCGGCAGGGCGAGGTAGTCCGGCGCGCTCTGGAGGGTGATCCCACCGGTCGGGCAGAAGCGTACCTGCGGCAGCGGACCGCCCAGGGACTTCAGGAACCGCGCTCCGCCCGACGCCTCCGCCGGGAAGAACTTCAGCGCGGTCAGCCCCAGATCCAACAGGGTCATCGCCTCCGAGACCGTGGCCACCCCCGGCAGCGTGGGCAGCCCGGTGTCCGTCATGGCACGGGCCAGGTCAGGGGTGCACCCCGGGCTGACCAGGAACCGTGCCCCCGCCTTCGTGGCCGCTTCGGCCTGCTCCGCGGTGACCACCGTGCCGGCACCCACCGCGGCCTCGGGCACCTCCTTGGCGATGCGCTCGATCGCGTCCAGCGCGGCCGGAGTCCGCAAGGTGATCTCGATGCCGGGCAGACCGCCCGCCACCAGCGCGCGAGCCACGGGCACGGCGTCCTCTGCGTTCTCCAACACCACCACCGGCATGACCGGGGCGAGGGCGAACAGGTCCTCACCGGAGCGGGGGACGGTCGTCATGTGCTTCTCCAAGCTGATTCGGTACGAGTGGGGTCGTGCGGGTCCACGGTGCCGGGGTTCCTCGGTGTCCGGATTCCTCAGTGACCGAAGATTCCGGCACCGGACTCGGCCGGACCGACCGCTCCGCGCAGAGCCGCGAAGAGCTCACGCCCGGTGCCCGCCGACGAGTCGACGGAGGGACGCGCGTCCTCCCGGCCCTCCAGGTCGGCCAGGACCTCCAGTGTGCCGCGCACCGCGTCCAGACGGATGAGGTCGCCGTCCTGGACCCTGGCCAGCGGACCGCCCGCTTCCGCCTCCGGGGAGACGTGGATGGCGGCCGGCACCTTCCCGGAGGCCCCGGACATGCGCCCGTCGGTCACCAACGCCACCTTCTGGCCCCGGTCCTGCAGGACCGCGAGCGGCGGGGTGAGCTTGTGCAGCTCGGGCATCCCGTTGGCACGCGGACCCTGGAAACGCACCACCGCGACGAAGTCACCGGTCAGCTCACCCGTGGTGAAGGCCTCCTGCAGTTCCGCCTGGTCGGCGAAGACCTTGGCCGGGGCCTCGATCACGCGCCGTTCGGGGGCGACCGCCGACACCTTGATGACGGCGCGGCCGAGATTACCGGAGAGCATGCGCAGACCACCGTCGGGGGCGAAGGGGTCGCCCGCGCCGCGCAACACCGTCTTGTCGGCGCTGTCCTTCGGGCCGTCCACCCAGGTCAAGCCGGATTCGTCCAGTCGGGGCACCTGACGGTAGCGGTCCAGTCCAGGGCCGGCGATGGTGCGAACGTCCTCGTGGAGCAGTCCCGCGTCGATCAGGCTCCCGATGAGGAAGGCCATGCCGCCCACCTCGTGGAACCGGTTCACGTCGGCGGCGCCGTTGGGGTACATGCGGGTGAGCAGCGGCACCACCTCGGACAGGTCCGCGAAGTCGTCCCAGGTGAGCTGGATGCCGGCCGCGCGGGCGATCGCCACGAGGTGGAGCGTGTGGTTGCTGGAACCACCGGTGGCCAGCAACGCGACCACCGCGTTGACGATGGCCTTCTCGTCGACCTGCTCACCGAGCGGGGTGTGCGCCTCCCCCAGCGCGGTGTGGGCGAGCACGCGCCGTCCCGCTTCCTCGGTCAGGGCCTCCCGGAGCGGGGTGCCCGGCTGCTCGAAGCTGGCGCCGGGCAGGTGCAGGCCCATGACCTCCATGAGCATCTGGTTGGAGTTGGCGGTGCCGTAGAAGGTGCACGTGCCGGGCGAATGGTAGGCGGCGGACTCGGCCTGGAGCAGCTCCTTGCGGTCCACCTGACCCTCCGCGAACTTCTGGCGGACCCGGGCCTTCTCCTTGTTGGGCAGTCCCGAGGCCATGGGTCCGGCGGGCACGAACGCCACCGGCAGGTGCCCGAAGGACAGTGCGCCGATGAGCAGGCCGGGCACGATCTTGTCGCACACGCCGAGCATGAGCGCCCCGTCGAACATGTCATGCGACAACGCCACCGCGGTGGCCATCGCGATCACGTCCCGGCTGAACAGGGACAGCTCCATGCCCGCACGACCCTGGGTGATGCCGTCGCACATGGCGGGCACACCGCCCGCGAACTGGGCGACACCGCCGGCCTCGGACACCGCGGCCTTGATGATCGCGGGGTAGGACTCCAAGGGCTGGTGCGCGGACAACATGTCGTTGTAGGCGGAGACGATCGCCAGGTTGGGGGTCACGTTCCCGGACAGGGCGAGCTTGTCACCGACCCCGCAGGCGGCGAACCCGTGGGCCAGGTTGGCGCAGCCCAGGGAGGAACGGGTCGGCCCCTTGCTCACGGCCTCCCGAATCTGCTTCAGGTAGGCCGAACGGGTGTCGACGCTGCGTTCGGCGAGGCGGCGGGTCACCTCGGCGACGACAGGATGAATGTCGGGGTGCGCGGTCATCGGGGTCTCTCCTCTTCGTGCCACTTACGGCCGGTACGGCCGATGAGCCGGTCGGCGCCCGCGGGGCCGGCGCTTCCGGCGGGGTAGGGCTCGGGGACGACGCCGAGGTCGTCCCAAGCCTGGATGATCGGGTCCACCCATCGCCATGCGGCCTCGACCTCGTCGCGGCGCATGAAGAGGGTGGAGTCCCCTGCCAACACGTCCATCAGGAGCCGCTCGTAGGCCTCGGGTGAGCGGGTGGCGAAAGTGTCGGCGAAGCTGAGTTCGAGCGGGACGGGCCGCAGCCGCAGCGCTCCGGCGCCGGGTGTCTTGGCCAACATGGTCAGGTGTATGCCTTCGTCCGGCTGGAGCCGGATGACGAGGGAGCCGGCATCGGTGGCCGCGCCGGCGCCGGGGAAGATCGTGTGCGGCACGTCCCGGAACCGGATCACGATCTCCGAATCGGCGTTCGACATGCGTTTGCCGGTGCGCAGGTAGAAGGGGACCCCGGCCCATCGCCAGTTCGCCACCTCGGCACGCAGGGCCACGAAGGTCTCGGTGTCGCTGGTGGGCGGGCCTCCCGCCTCGTCCAGGTAGCCGAGGACCTCTTCTCCTTGGACCTTGCCGCGTGTGTACTGGCCGCGCACGGTGTGCTGAGCGACCCGGTCCCCTTGCACGGGCTTCAAGGACTGCAGGACCTTGAGCTTCTCGTCGCGGACGGCGTCGCGGTCATAACTGGACGGCGGTTCCATGGCGGTGAGACAGAGCAGTTGCAGCAGGTGGTTCTGGACCATGTCGCGCATGGCGCCGGAGGAGTCGTAGTAACCGCGGCGACCGCCCACACCGACGGTTTCGGCCACGGTGATCTGCACGTGGTCGATCCACTGGGAGTTCCACAGGGGTTCGAGGAAGACGTTGGCGAACCGCAGCACGAGCAGGTTCTGCACGGTCTCCTTCCCCAGGTAGTGGTCGATCCGGTAGATGCGGGACTCGTCGAAGACCGCTCCGACCTCGTCGTTGACGGCCTGGGAGGAGACGAGGTCGCGACCCAGCGGCTTCTCCATGACCACGCGGGAACCCGGGGTGACCAGGTCGGCGTCGCGCAGGCCGAGGCAGATGGCGCCCGAGATCATCGGCGGAACCGCGAGGTAGAAGACCCGGTCACGACCGGAGACGAGTGCGCGAGTCAGATCCGTCCAGCCCGACGAGTCACCACCGACGTCCACCGTGACGTGCCGGAGGCGGTCGAGGAAGCGGCGCATGACCTCGGGTTCGACCACCTGAACGGCGTTGTGGCCGCGTACCGCGGAGGCCGCCTTGCCTCGCAGGTCGGCGTCGGTCAGTCCGTCCTTGGAGACGGCGATGACGCGTGTCCCGTCGTCCAGGTGACCATCACGGTCCAAGAGGTAGAGGGAGGGGAGGAGTTTACGCATCGACAGATCGCCGGTTCCACCGAAGACCACCAGGTCGGTGGGGCGGCGGGTCACGGGCTGCTGCATTCGGTCGGCTCCTGCGGGAGGGAGGAAGGAGAGGTGCGATCGGGGGGCGGGAGGGACACGACGTCTTCCAGTGCGGGGTGCGAAACGTCGTGGCTTGGGGTCTTATGACCCTGTTTCGACCCTAATCCCACTATGGTAAAAAACCAAGCACACTTCAGAACATTAATTTACATAAGCGCACGGCCTTCACGGCGGCCGACCGAGTGAATGGTTGAATGAGGGGCATGGTCAGAACCCCCGGACGCCTGTCCTCCACCGCGACCAGCGGCCACATCCTGGAGATGATCCGCACGGGAAGCGCCACCAGCAGGTCGGAGATCGCCCGCGCGACCGGTCTCTCGCGTCCGTCCGTCGCCCTACGGATCACCGAACTGATCGAGGGCGGCCTGGTCACGGAGGGCACCCGCGCCGCCTCCAGCGGCGGTCGGCCGCCCACACTGCTGGAGTTCAACGCCTCTCACGGCCTCGTGCTCACCGGGGCCCTGGGCATGGCCCGCAGCCAGGCCGCCGTGTGCGATCTCGCCGGGCGGGTACTGATCCGCACCCCCGGGTCCCCCGACATGGAACGAGGCCCTGACAGCACCGTGCCCTGGCTGCTGGACACCTGGAGCGAACAGATCGCGTCTCTCGAACGGTCGCCCGACGACGTCCGCGGTGTGGGGATCGGGCTGCCCGGCACCGTGGAGTTCCACGCCGGCCGGGCCGATGACCGACCCGTCCTGAGCAAGTGGGCCGGAGTGGCCCTGGCCCCGCTCGTGGCCGAACACTTCCCGGTCCCGGTCATGGTGGACAACGACGTGAACGTGATGGCCCTGGGCGAACACATCTCGGGCGGCCACGGCCGGACCGACGACATGGTGTTCGTCAAGGTCTCCACGGGGATCGGCGCGGGTCTGGTCTCCGGCGGCAACCTCCTGCGCGGGGCACTCGGGGCCGCCGGAGAGATCGGGCACATCCCCGTGCGCGACGGCGGCGGCTTGCCGTGCCGCTGCGGCAACACCGACTGTTTGGAAGCGGTGGCCGGCGGTCGGCGTCTGTTGACGCTCGCGGCGGAGGAGGGGCAGGAGGTCTCGGGTCTACAGGAACTGGTGACGCTGGCTCGGGAGGGCGACCCGGTGGCCGTCACCCTGGTGCGCGACGCGGGGCGACGGCTGGGCGGGGCCCTCGCGGGGGCCGTCAACCTGTTGAACCCGGAGGTGATCGTACTCGGTGGCGACCTCTCCGAGGCCTACGACCACCTGGTCGCGGGGGTGCGCGAGGTGGTCTTCCAACAGTGCACCGCGCTGTCCACCCGCCGGCTGCGCATCGTGCCGAGCACTCTGTGGGACGACGCCGGGGTGCGCGGGTGCGCGGCCATGGTCACCGAGGAGGTCCTTTCACCCGACTCCGTGAACAAGCTGCTCGCGGGCTAGCACTCGGGCCGAGTCACGGGCGGAGCCGCGGTCCGAGCCACGGGCCGAGCCGCGGTTCGAGCCACGGGCCGGTCGTCCACAGCCTGTGGACCGTCGTGTTCGACCACCACCTCCTCGGGTAAACGATGACCGAGAGCATTTCGACCACGACCCCACCGACCGCCCTGATCTGCGCGGTCGCCTACTCTCGTGTTCCCGTCATGTCATGACACTTGACAAGAAGTACCGAACTACCGAATAGTCACGCACCCGAGCACCTCCCCGCACCCTGCCTGTTTTCAAAACCAAACGATGCC